>NZ_JACYVM010000001.1:0-777420 GCF_014842355.1 Sphingomonas sp. CFBP 13706 | reverse complement strand
GCCTGACAGGTTCATCGTCGATCCGATCCACCAGATGCCGGGACTAAACAGCTAGTCCCTGAAAGAGCGTCGATCATTGCACGACAAGGGCGCGGCTGCCCAGATCGCTCCGCCTGCGCGGCGTCGCCTTGCGGATCAGCGGCTTGCACGCTTCGAGTATGGCGAGCAGCCCGATCCCCATGCCGAGCGCCAGCGTCATATCGCTCCAGGCGATCAGCCCGAACTTCAGCAGCATCTGCGCACGGGGCAGAAACAGGATCAGACCGGTTACGCAGACAATCGCTGCGACGACATAGCGGAGTGCTGCATTGTGGCGGACCAGCGCATCGCGCATCGACGCGCTGAACGACCGGTTGACCAGGATCAGCGCGAGGATTTCGGCGATCAGCGCAAAGAAGATTAATGCGCGAAGCTCGCGCTCCGGCATCCCGGCTGCTTGCTCGATTATAAAAACTGCCGCCAGCATGGCGAAGGCAAGCCCGCCCTGGAACACGCTCCAGACAATCATCGGCACGGAGAACAGCGCCTCGGACGGCGCGCGTGGCGGGCGGCGCATGACGTCTTCCTCGTCCCGCTCGGCTTCGAACACGAGGGTGCAGACCGGATCGATCACCATTTCGAGCAGGGCGATATGGATCGGCCCGAACAGGATCGGCATGCCGAAGAACAGCGGCAGCAGCGCGAGCCCGGCGATCGGCACGTGCACCGCAAAGATGAACGCCATCGCCTTGCGGATATTGTCGTAGATCCGTCGGCCCAGCCGCACCGATTGGACGATCGCGCCGAAGTCGTCATCGATCAGTATGATCGCGGCGGCTTCGCGCGCGACGTCCGTCCCGCGCTTGCCCATCGCCACACCGATATGCGCGGCCTTGAGAGAGGGCGCGTCGTTGACGCCGTCACCCGTCATCGCGACGATCTCGCCCGCGGCCCTGAACGCGTCAACGACACGCAGCTTCTGCTCGGGCATTATCCGCGCGAACACCGTCACAGATGGCAGCTGTGCCGCGAGATGGGCATCGTCGAGCGTCGTGAGGTCCGCGCCGGTCAGGACCTCGCCCTCGGCGATCCCCGCCTGCCGTGCGATCGAGCGCGCGGTCGCGGCATAATCGCCGGTGATCATCACGACACGAATTCCTGCGCGACGACACTCGGCGACTGCACCCGGAACACTGGCGCGGATCGGATCGGCCAGTCCGACCAGCCCGACCAGTTGATAGCGATAGCCGTGCTGCGTTTGCGCCCAGTCGCGATCCGGCGGTGCCGCGCTCGCGACGGCGAGGACGCGAATGCCGCGCACCGCCATGGCGTCGACCGCGGCGGTCATCGCTGCATGTTGATCCGGGGCAAGCGCGCACAGGCCGGCGATCGCCTCGGGCGCGCCCTTGGCCGCGATGCGCAGCGCGTCGCCGTCGTCCCACACGTTCGACATCGCCAGCAATTCGGGACGCAGCGCATAGGTGTGGACGAGCGTCCCGGTGGATGGCGACCGCGCCACGACCGCGGACCACGCGTCGTGCAGCGCGATTTCCATCGGGTCGCTCGGAGCAATCGCACTGGCGCGCGCGGCGGTGGCGAGCAGCGCGTGATAGCCAGGCGTCACCGGCCTATTCCCCGCGAGCACGAGCGTCGCGGAAGAGGGCAACCAAAGCTCGCCGACCGACATGCGGTTTTCAGTCAGCGTGCCCGTCTTGTCGGTGCACAGGATCGTGGCCGATCCCAGCGTCTCGATCGCGGCCGCGCGGCGGGTGAACACGCCGACCTTGCCGATCCGCCACGCTCCCATCGCCAGAAACACCGTCAGGACGACGGGAAACTCCTCCGGCAACATCGCCATGCCGATCGCGATCCCGGCCAGCAGCGCCTCGATCCAGCCGCCGCGCAGCAGCCCGAACAACAAAACGACCAGTAGCGCGACCACGCCGCCGCCGATCCCGCACCAGGTCACGATCCGGGTCGTCTCGCGGCGCAAACGCGGTGCCTCGGTCTCCAGCCTCGCCAGCGACTGGCCGATCCGTCCCACCTCGGTGCGAGGCCCGATCGCGAGAACGCGTGCAAGCCCATTGCCGCGTGCGACGAGCGAGCCCGAATAGACGAAGGGCTGGCCTTCGCCACCGGGGCGGCGGGGCTCCGCGACGGCGGCATCCGCGGCCGGGAGCTTGCCCACGGGCAGCGATTCGCCGGTGAGGAGCGACTCGTCGGTCTGGAGATCGTCGGCGTCGAACAGCAGCGCATCGGCGGCGATCCGGTCCCCCTGTTCAAGCACGAGGATATCGCCACACACCACCTCGCGCGCGGCGATGTGCTGCCGCGCACCATCGCGGATGACCTGCGCACGCGGTGCGGAGAGATCGCGTAGCGCATCGAGCACATGCTCGGTGCGGCTTTCCTGGACCACCGTCACAACGATCGAAAACGTCGCGAAGGCGAGCAGGATCAGCGCTTCGGTAAGATCGCCGAGCAGCATATAGGCGACACCGCCGGCGAGCAGCAGCGCCAGCATCGGCTCGCGCAGCACGTCCAGCGCGAGCCGCAACACCGAATGCCGGTCGGCGCGCGGCAATTCATTGGGGCCGTCGCGTAAAAGCCGATCGGCGGCGACCGCACTGGACAGTCCGCTGCGATCGGCGTCGACGGACAGCGTGGCCGTGCCGGACATTCAGTGCGCCATGAGAACGGGCAAACGCGGATCGTCGATCAGACTGCGCGTGACGCCACCGAGCACGATCTCGCGCATCCGTGAATGCGCAAAGCCGCCGACAACGAGAAGGTCGGCACCGCGATCGAGCGCGAAGCTGGTCAGCCCGTCCTGCGCTTTCCCGCTCCGGTCGAGCGCATGCCCCTCAACGCCGAAACCGTGGCGGTGCAACAGCGCGACGACCGGTTCGAGCGCGGTTTCCGGCTGATCGGCCAGACCGTGTTTAATCGCAACGACATCGATCCGCGCACCGGACGCGGCGAGCCGGACGAGATTCTGCAAGGCGCGCATCGCAGTCGGCCCGGGCTTCCAGCCGAGCACGGCGTGATCGACGTTGCGGATCGAGCGGCCCGGCGGCAGCAGCAACAAGGGCGTGCCCGAGGCCATTAATACGGTCTCGATTGTCCGGCGGCGGAGCCAATCGATCGACCAGGTCTCATGCGGACCGATCATGACGAGATCCGCGAGAGGCGCGCTGGCGCGGACGTCGCCCGGGATCCACCCGACATCGTCGCATTGCGACACGATCTCTGCTTGGCTGTCGGGCGGCAGGAGCGCGCGCAGGCTGCTGGCATGGTCGCGGACCAGTTGCCGAAGTTCGCTGGACAATGTGTACACCGTGCCGAACGGGGCAAGATGAGGCGACAGCATGGGTGCCGCGGTCAGGACATCGAAGATCATATGCGCCTGCCGGTGGTCGGCTAAGCCAAGGACCGCGTCAATAAAGCTGCCACCGCGGACGGGGCCCTCCACGATTGCGAGAATTGTCTTGATCATGGCCACCTCGTTGTATCGGGCCAGTTTAGGTCAAGGATCATGGGCTAGATTTACGTAGTTTACGCAGAGGCTGCCGCGACGCTTTGCGATCTTCTCGGCCAGTCACGCCTCCCGCGCTTCAGCGTAGGGGGCGCTCTCATGGGAAAAGAGCAGTCGGAGCGTGTTGGCCAGTCTACCGGACGAAGTAAGCAGCATTGACCGATATGCGTACCAACGACTTGGATACCAATTTTTCGAAAGGCATCTAAGGCGCCAGGTGCCTAGAACCGCAGACGGGTCACTGCCAAGCGGCTTGTAAAAGTTTGGCTTCCGCAGGATTCTGTCCGAGATCTGAGGATACCCTGAGGCTCCAATCAACACGCTGAGCGCGATGCTGGCATAGTCGAATATGCGCGGTCATCGATGCGTGATGACGACCAGGGCCTGCGACCGGCTGGTCGCCGCAGCCAGGCATTGACCAAGACGCTGTGGATCCAGCGACGCGAAGCTCTCGTCGAGGATCGTGAGCGATGCGCGCTGCAGCAACGCACGCGCGAGGAAGATGCGGCTCCGCTCGCCATGCGACAACTGCCAGCCGGTCTCGCCCACCTGCTGCTCGATCCCGCCTGGCATCCGCGACAGCAGATCCCCCAGACCAAGCTCCTCGCATAACTCTGTCGCATCGGCGAGATCGGTGGACGTGGGCGGCCAGCTGCGGGCCATCAGCAGGTTGAAGGCGAGCGATCCCGACAGGATGTGGTTGTCGTGAAACTGCGGCGCGGCGGCGGCCAGACGGTGCCAGGCGTCGCCCCGCGTCGCCTTGTCGAGCCCGTCGAGCAGCAGCAGGCCCGATGTCGGCGTCTCCAGTCCGGTCAGCAATGCTGCCAGCGTGGACTTTCCGCCGCCCGATGCGCCGTCGAGCAGGATCTTCTCACCGTGCCTGATCATCAGGTTCGCGCGATCGACGACTCGGCGATCGGCACCGGGATAGCGAAACATAAGTCCCTCGGCCTCGATCACCGGCCGGTCCTCGTCCGCAATCCCTTCGGTTCGCCGGGTCACGGTGACCGCCCCGCCGCGCGACGCGGCAAAGAGCTCGCGCACCCGCGACCAGGCGATCGCGGCGCGTGCAAGTCCAGCCGAACCGCCGGCGATCCCGCCAAAAGCGCGCTGGCCGAGAAGCAGCCCGCCCAGACTTATCGCCAGCGTCACGGGCGACGGCACCGGCTGTCCCGCGAAGGCCGGGACGAGGGCGGCGATGCCCGCCAGCAGCCAGATCGATGGCAGCGCGGTGACGCCGACAATGCTCGCGCCATCCATCGCCGCCGATGTCGTGAGATAGCGCTGCACCACCGCGTCGTCCTGCGCGTCCCGGCGCGCAGCGCGGTCCTGGGCCAACCGGGTCCGATGTCCGACCATCGCCTCGATAAGCGCGTTGGTCATGTCCAGACGTTCCCCCGACCACTGACGCATCCGCACGAAATACCGCCAGCCAAGCAACCCGGTCAGCACGACCCAGCCGACCAGTAGGGTCAGATGCGCGGCCGGCGCCGCGCCATGGGCAAGGACCCATGCGGTGAAGACGAGTTCGATCCCCGCGAGCAGCACCCCGATACCGCCGTTGAAGGTGAGCGCTTCGAGCGCCTGCGCCTCGATCACGCGACCGATCATCTGGCCGACACCGCTGCGCTTGATCGCGTCGGGTCGCAACGCGAGCGCGCCGGCGAGCAGCCGCGCCTTCATGATCCGTCCGAGGTCGACCGCGAGGCTCGCCTCGCACCACGCGCTCGCGGTCTGCGCAACGACGGCGGTGAGCAGGATCACCATCCAGCCGAGCAGCCAGCCGGAATCGACCTTGCCCGCCAGAACGCCTTCGCCGATCACCTTCCACCCTGCGATTTCCAGCACGTAGAGTGCGACGAATGCCACAACGATCAGCGCGAGCGTACGCAGGCCGCCGTCCAGCCGCATCTGCCGCCAGACCGGCGCGGAGGCCGGCACACGGAGCAGGCTGATCCCGCCGATCCGTTCGGCTTGCAGCCGTCCGTGGAGCAGCGCGGCCGCGGCGCGCGGACGACGGCGTGGCTCGATCAGCGCGCGATCGAGCAGCTCGTCGACCGCCGCGCGGTGTTCTGCGGCGACCGGCTCGACGAGGCGATCGCGCAGCATCCCGAAGGGTACGCGGCGACGGTACGCATGCCGATCGAGCAGCAGCACGCCGCCGAGTCGTCGGCCGGCGAGCGCGAAGAAACCCGGGCCTTCCGCCGTGTCATCCAGCAGGATCGCGGGCCCGCCGCTTGCCAGCACAGCGTCGATCGCGGAGGCCGGTGTCTCGACGTCGACCACCTCCACTCCCAGCCGCGCCGCCGCCCATTCTGTCCACCTTGGCACGTCCTCGAGCGCGAAGGCGGCGGGGACGACCAGCGGATCGGTCGGCGGGTCGCGGATCAGCCCGGCATCCAGCGCCAGCGCCTCGATCGCTTCGCCGAGCCGGGCAAGCGGCCACCAATTGGGGGCGAGATCGGTCATCGTGCGCGCTCCACGACCAGGCCATCGACCATTGTCAGTTGCCGCCACGCCATGCCCTCACGCAGCGCACTCTGCACCGCTGCTTCCGCGTCGAGCAGGTCGCGGTAGCGCGACGGGGCCGCGGCGAGCACCGCCGGCGCACCGTCCTCGACCAGCCGCCCGTCCTCGATCACAAGGACGCGATCGAACGCCCGCGTTTCCGCGAGATCATGGGTGACGCACAGCAACGTCGTCTCGGCCCACCACACGCGTGCTTCGGCGAGCAGCGTCTCGCGCTGACCACGATCGAGTCCGCGAAATGGCTCGTCGAGCAGCACCAGCCGGGGATCGGCGACCATCAGCGCCCGCCCGAACCGGACGCGCTGTCCCTCGCCGCCCGACAGCAGTCCGCCGCCTTCGCCGAGCATCGTCTGCAGTCCTTCGGGCAGGGCGCGCGCGATCCCGCGCAGCCGCGCCGCCGCCATCACGGGCCCGACCTGGCCGATCGCGTCGTCGGTCGCGGCGTAGAGCAGGTTGTCGAGCAGCGAGCAGTTCCACAGCTGGATCGCCGGATCGACCCAGGCCGTCGTCGCGCGCAACGCCACCGCGCAGAGCGGTGCCCCATCGATCGTGACAGTTCCTGCCGCGGGCACATGCCAGCCGAGCAGGACGCCCAGCAGCGTCGACTTGCCCGCCCCCGACGTGCCGACGATCGCGACATGCTCGCCTGGCGCGATGCGGACGCTAAGCCCGGTCAGGATCGGATGCCCGCCCGCGACGACATCGACCGCATCGAACGCGATCGCGGCAGGACCCTCGCCGGTCGGCGCCGGGCCGGCGATCGGCTCTTCCCGGGCATCGAGCGGCTCGACGAGGCGGAGCAGGACGTTGCGCTGGCCCGGATAGCTTTGTGCGAGCCCGGCAAGCCGCGATCCCAGGCCCGGAAGCTTCAGCGCCCAGAACACCAGCAACAGGTCCGCACCGCCGACACCGGACCCGCGCGACAGATGGCTCGCGACCAGCGCCGCCGCCGCCAGGGTGCCGATCAAAGCCTGTGCGCCGTCCGCCGTCACTGCGGTGCGCGCGAGACTGCGCATCGCATGCGCCCATTCGACGAGGAGCCCCTCATGCTGGCGCGCCACCGCACGCTGCGCGCCGTGCGCGCGAATCGGCGCGAGGCCGAGGATCGCGTCGAGATAGAAGCCGTGGAGCGCGCCTGCGTGATTGCGGACGCGCAGGTCGCGTTCGTTGAGCAACGGCTGGATCGCGAGCGGCATCGCGATCGTCAGCAGCGCGACGCCAACTGCGGCGAGACCGCTGTCCGGGGCGATCAGCGCAATCGCAAGCGCGGTCAGGGCAAGTTCGAACACGGTCTCGACGAAGCGCAGACCGATGCTGGGAACACTGCGGATCCCGTGGATATTGTGGCTCCGGTCCGCCATGTCGCTGATCGGGCGGCTTTGAAAATAGCGATCGGCCAGCCGCGGCAGCTTTGCGAGCAGCGCTATCCGGAGCCGCACTTCCAGCGTCCGTCCCATCCGCAGCGCAGCCGATCCCGTCGCCAGTTCGATCGTGAGCAGCACCGCGATGAACATGAGCAGCGCGACTCCAGCGGTCAGCCGGTCCAGCCCCGTCGGCAGCCGCTGTGCGACATCGATCAGTCCGCGGAACAGCAGCGCCTCGAGTATCAGCGCGCCCGCCGCGAGCGCCGTGGCGAACATCAGCGCTACCGGCGCGACCAGGCCGTCGGCCCGCAGCATCGCAACCAGCGTCCGGAGCGGCGTGGCGGGCGGCTCGGCGAGCGCGGCGGCGAGTTCGGGCGGAAGATCGCTGGCGGGTGCGGCGGCGGTATGCCTGCCGGCGATGGTCACCAGCACCGCCCCGCGCACCACCGCGTCGTCCCCGGCGGGGACCGCGCTCCAATAGGTTTCGGGGATCGCCGTGAACGGATCGGCCGCAGCACGATCGGCGAGCGCCGCGATCAGTCGTGCGGCATCCGATCCGGGCGGCAGCGCGCGCGCGTCGACCAGTGCCGTCACCAGCCGTATCGCTGCATCGATCGCGGCGGCGTGCTGCCACTCCGCAGCAGTGACGGTAGCGAGCAGCCGATCCGCCGTTCCGCCCGCGACGCCGATCGCGGCAAGGCGTTCGCGCCACGCCGTCGCTGCCTCCGCCGAGCGTGCCCATCCGTGCCAGGCCGCCGCGGGGACGCGCGTGCCATGCCGGTAGATCGCGGCGCGGAACGTCGCCTCGCGCAGCCAGCGTCGTCCGATTGCCGGGTCCATCACCTGCACCCAGCCGCGGACGCGCCGCCACAGCACGACGAAATGCGTCGCCTCATCGGCATGGCGAACCACGACGATCGCGGGCAGCGTTGTGCTGGCGAGCATCACATGGTCGGCGGGAACCAGCACCTGCTCCGCCGCCAGGCCGAGATGGTTGGCGACGGCTTCGATAGTGTCGATCGACGTGCCGTCGACGCTGGTCTGGCACGCCTCGCGCAGCCGCCCGTAGCTGACCGGGATACCATGCCCCTCGAGCAGGCACTTGAGTGCCGCCGGGCCGCAATCCATGCTCGATGTCTGGACGACTTCGGGGGCGAGCCATCGCCGCGGACCGCTCATCGCAGCGCCCCGCCTGCGGTCCGCATCAGCAACCGCGCGGGCGAGACATGCTCGACCGCGACCTCGACGGACCCCGCAAGCCCGTGCACCAGCGCGACGCCGCGGATGGCGCCGCGTGCCGCGGACAGCTCGACCCGCATCCGGCCGTCGCGCAGCTCGCCGGCGACACGCTCGACCCGTGCCGGCACGACGCCATATTCGGTCCAGGGATACCCCGCGAGGCGAAGCGTCGCGCGCTGACCCGGACGGATCCGGCCCAGTCCGTTTGCCGGATCGAACGCCGCGACAACGATCAGGTCGCCGGCCGGGAGGATCGTCGCGAGCCGCTGACCTGCCACGACGATCGCGCCTGGGGCGACCGCCTGGACATCCGCGACGACCCCCGACACCGGCGCGCGAACCACGCGACCGGCAATCTCGATACGCAGTTGCGTGGCCAGCGCCGCGGTCGATGCTAGGTCGTCGGCCAGGGCGAGGCGCATGCGTTCGAGCTCCTCGCGGTGCGCGCTGTTCCGGCCGCCGCGGGACTGTGCTTCGGTTGCGATGCGGCGTGCGTCCTCGGCGAGTGCATCGCGCGAAGCAGCGGCACGGCGCGCATCGGCGCGGGTGCGGATGGCGTCGGCCTGCGACACGCCACCCGCCTCGCTATCCTCGACGTGACGTCGCGCGATATCCGCGGCAAGGCGCGAAGCTGCATCGGCTTCGGTCGCGCGGGCGCGCGCCGCGCGTGTTGCCGCCGCCGCGCTCGATCGATCCGCGCTGTCGGCCTCCCCAAGCAGCGCCATCTCACGGTCGAGCGACGCCAGACGTCGCGGATAGTCGCGCATTCGCCGCTCCGCCTCTGCGAGCCGGAGCCGCTGGGGTTCGGCATCGAGCGAGACCAGCGCGTCCCCGGCCGTCACGCGGCGCCCAATCGAGAGCCGCGTCGCGATCATCCGCCCCGATTGCGCGGGCGACACGGCTCGCGGGACAGTGCCGACCTCGAGCCGCGCACTGGTCGACACCTCGTACAGCGTCACCGACGCCAGCGTGAACCACAGCAGCCAGACCGCGAGCAGGGCTGCTGCGACGGCTAGCGCGAACAGTGCGAGGCGCGGCGTCTCGCGAGCCAGCGCGTTATGCGTCCGGGCGAATGGTGTGGCCATGCCGCGATCACTGCCCCGCCGGAGTGACGGGGGATGGCGGCGAAGACGTCGTCCGCCATCCACCGCCGAGCGCGCGAACAAGGCCGACGGTGGCGATCGCCCGCGCATGAGTCAGCCGGACCAGCCGGGTTTGTGCGCCAAGATCCGCGCGTGCCGTGTCGAGTGACTCGAGCAGGCTGATCGCGCCGCGGGCGAGGCGTCGGGCAGCCAGCTGCTCGCTGCGAAGGCTCGCATCTGCCGCTTCGCGCGCCACCGCCTCCTCCGCCGCAAGCAGGCGCGTGGCTGCGAGCTGGTCCTCCACGTCGCGAAACGCGCGCAGGATCGTGTCGCGCTGCTGCGCCTGGGCCAGCTCATCCTCGGCCGCCGCCCGGCGGACGCGCGCGGCGGTACGCCCGCCGTCGAAGATCGGCAGCGAAAGGATCAGGTTGAAGCCGAACGTCTGCGCGGTTTGGGACAGGAGCTCGCCGAGCGTCGGCGAGGCCTGCCCGCCATTGCCCGTGAGCGCAAAGCCCGGAAACCATGCGGTCTTCGCGGCCCAATGCCGCAACCGCGCCGCCTCCACCGCATCCGCGACCGCCGCAACGTCCGGTCGTCGCAGCAGCATCTCGCTCGGCAGTCCGGCCGGGATCGTGGGAACCGTGAGGAGTTCCGGTGCGGCGCGACGGTCGGGGATTTCTGCGGCACCGACCAGCAGTGCCAGTGCATGCCGGGTCAGTGCGCGGTCGCGGTCGCGCGCGAGCAGGTCGGCGCGCAGCATGGCAAGTTCCACCTGTCGCCGATTGACATCGCGCGCCGCGGCATTGCCGCGCGCGGCCTGCGCCGCAACGATCGCCAGCGCCCGCGCCGCCCGGTCGATCGCGCTGGCCAGGACGTCGCGCTCGCCATCGAGCGCGCGCAACGTGAAATAGGTCTGCGCAATCTCCGCCTGCACCGCGAGCCGCGCACCGGCCAACCTTGCCTCTGCGGCGCGCGCATCCAGCCGCGCCGCGCGCGCGGCCTTGCCAAGGCCGCCAAATAGGTCGGGCTCCCACGCCGCACGGAGGCCAAGCTCAAACAGACGGCCGTTTTCGCCGCTGGCGGTGGCAAGATTGCCTGACTGGTCGGCGACGCCGGCGATCGCGGCAACCCGCGGCAGACGTTCGGCTGATATCGTGCGGACGGCGGCCCGTGCGATCGAAAGCCGCGCCGCGATGATCGCGATGTCCGCGTTATCGATATTGCCCCGCGCGACGAGCGCGTCGAGCTCTGGGGAGCCGAAGATCGTCCACCAGTCCGCGCGCCAAGGCAGCGGGCTCGCGATGCGCTGTGCCTCGGCATAGGTCACGGGCACGTCCGCTGCGTCAGCGCCCGCCGCGATGCCGAGCACGCTGGCGACGAGAAGGGGGATTGCGTGCCGGACGCGGAGATGGCCGGAACAAGTCCGGCCATCTCGTCTGGAAACGATCATCTGAGATCGCAACCGCAGCGGGTCAGGCGTGCGGCTTGGGATCGTCCCTGCCACGACCGCGACGGATGTGGCCGGCGGGATCATCGGCGCCGCGTTTGCCGGCGTGCAGATCGGTCTGGATCTTCATGCTTCTTCTCCTGACATGCCGCGCAGCAAGACTCCGCGGCGGGTTTCGGTGTGTCGGATCCTGTCGAAATTGGGCGTTCTTGCGTCGCTCGAAGGTTGTTCCGACCGCATCCCATCACCGCTGCAGGCGGTGACATGCGTTAGTGTCGCGCGCGCAAAAAACGGTTCAAACCATTGGAACTTTTTTAGAAACTGCGTCGCGCACCAAGGATGAGACCGCTCTGCCAGCGTCCGCTGTCATGGTTTGGGCCATTGCCTGCCCATTGCACGGTGATGGCGAGTCTATCGAACCGGCGCGCGACACCCAGTCGCCAGTCGAGCTCGATGAATCGCGGCCTGCCGGGATCGCATGGTGGCGTCAGGACCCCGCCATGGCCCGCCAGGGACCAAGGGCCGTGCTCGACCAGCGTCGCGTTGACGTCCACATAGGCCGCTTCGCCGCCGCGGCCGTCATAATCGGGCGTCAGGTAGAGATGCGACTGCACGCGCCGCCCGATCAGTCCGACATAGGCTTCGGTCAAACGGCGTGCATAGTCGCCGGTAAAGAACCGGCTATAGACCCGATTGGTGATGCCGATGTCGAAGGTCAGCGCGCCGCTGAGACGTCTGGCGTAACCGACATACTGTACCGAACGGTGCGGCCGGACGCCGCTGTCTCGCGTCGCAACGACCGTCGCCGAAATACCGGCATAAAGCCCACGGACATCGTCATAGGCCAGCGTCGCGGTGCCGATCGGTCGATCGCCGCTGACCGTCTGTCCGCGAAAGCGGTCATCCGATGCGACGGAAATCTCGAACCCGGTTTGCGCCATCGCAGGCACGGGGACGAGGCCGATCGAGCATATTGCAAGACCGTGCAGACCGCGCGCCCGCCGCCGCCTAATTCGGCACGGAACAGCGCGCGCTGCCGGACCGCGCCAAATGTTGGAGCGTGTCGCACGCATCAATGACGCCGCCGCCGCTGCGCGCGGACACAAAAGACTGGCCCGTCTTGCCGGGGCGCAATTCCTGCATGAGCGCCATCAGCCCGCTGACATGTGCTGCCGCATAGGAATTTCCACTGACCAGATACCATCGACCGCCCGGCTCCGTGGTCGGCACGTCCCGCCCGGGGGCAATGTAAACCCCGGTTCGCGTTCCCGCCACTCCATCGTCTGCGACCGCGACAACGCCGGGCAGCGCCGCCGGGAAGCCCGAGCCCGTCTCCGGATCGACCGCCGCGACGAACGCGACGCCGCGCGCGATGCCGACCTGGACAAGCCGGGCGAGCAGCTGATCGAACGGCCCTGTCAGGCTGAGATTGACGACGCGCGCCTTGCGCTCGATCGCGAAGGTCAGCGCCTTGGCGAGGCTCAGCGTGTCGCAGATCGTTCCTGCGGTGCCGCCGGGTTGCCAGCATGCGCGCAGCCCCATGAGGCGCGCACCAGGCGCAATACCCGCGATTCCGACCGCGTTGTTCGCCCGCGCGCCGATGATCCCTGCGACGCCGGTCCCATGGGTTTCTGCCCCCACGGTCGCGGCATCGGCGACAAAATCGCGATTGATCATCAATTGCCCGCGAAGATCGGGGTGGCCGGCATCGATCCCGCTGTCGATGATCGCCACCGTGATGCCGTTGCCGGTCGCCATCCGGTGGAGCGCCGCGAGCTGCCAGCCGCGCGTCGCGGGCTGGGCACGGAACAGGCGATCATTGTAGAAGGCCGGCGCCTGGCCCTGCGTCGCGTAGCGGTGGAGCGGCTGTGACCAGGCGACGCCTGACAGGTGCGAAATCCGCTCGGCGGTTCCCTCGAGTGATCGGCCTTCGGGGACGATCATTACCATGCAGTCGATCCCAAGGATCGGCATCGGCCAGCCGGTCTCCAGCCGCAACCCTTCCTTGCGCGCGATCCGCGCCGCCAGTCCGCGTCGCGCCTGTGCGCTCGTTGGATCACCGTAGCCGCCGCCATAGTCGGTGCCCGGGCGATAGTGCTCCGGGGCGAGCCTGAGCATCACCAGGATGCGGCGATCCGCCATCGCGTCGGGGCTCGGCGATGGTGCGGCCGCCGCGCCTGCCGGGCGTTGCGCGGTCGCCATCGACGGCGTGGCCGTGATCGCGAGCGCGAGGAGCAAAAGCGCGCGATTCATTTTGCGGGCGCCTGTTCGATCGGTTCCGCCATCGTCACGTCCGCGTCGCGCCGCAGCCGTGCAAGCGCCGCGTCGCCCGGTACCGCGAGGACATAGGCGCCGGACGCGGTCGGCCCGTCGACCAGTCTCGCGCCGCTTGCCTGGAGTGCCCGACGGAACGCCGCTTCGCTCGCCTCGGGCCGAAACATCGCCAGCACGTTGCCGCTGTGTGTTGCACCCGCGTCGCCCAGCACATGATACGCGCCCGGCCGCCCATCGGATCGCTGCGTCAGCGTCTGCGCGCCGAGCGCGAGTACGGCGACGAATTGCGCTGCGACCACCCAGCGTAGCGTCCGGGGGCGCATGACGGCGCGACGTGCCGCGCGCAACGGATCGCGTGTGCGGCGTCGCTGCGCAGCCGTCGCGACCGACACGCTGCTCGTCGCGTCGAGCCGCGCCGCCATCGCCGCCCAGCTATCGCCGGTTTCACCCGTATCCCGCGCGACCGCATCCGCCAGATGCCGCTCCTGCACCAGATCCGCGCGGCATGCACCGCACTCGGCGAGATGCTCGGCGACGAACGCGGTCTCCACGGCATCCAGCTGCCCGGTAACGTACCAAGGCAGCAGCAGGTGCACCTCGGCATGCCGGTCGGTGGGGAAGGGAAGGATCTGGGTCATTGTCCTGTTCTAGAGCCAGTCCGACAGATCGCCGGGAAGGCTTTGCTTGAGGTGGCGGCGGGCGTGAAACATCCGCGTCTTCACGGTATCGACGGGGCAATCCATGATTTCGGCAATCTCGCGGTAGCTGAAGTCCTGGTAATAGGTCAGGTTGACGACGGCACGGTGCGACACGGACAAGCCTTCGATGGCTTCGGCCAGCGCCAGCTTCACGCGGACCGCCCGGCTGTTCTCCTCGGGTGTCGCGGCGTCGCTGGCGAGTGCTTCCGAGCGGTCGTCATCGACCGGTTCGTCCAGCTTGCGCAGCGCCGCAAGGCCCTGGCGATAGGCAATTCCGAACATCCAGGTCGACAGCCGGCTCTCACCATTAAAGCCTCCGATCCGGTTCCACACGACCATCATGGTATCGTTCCGCACCTCCTCCACGAGATGCGGGCGGCGTAACAAATTGAGGAGGAAGCGTGACAATCGGGCGTCCCACGCGCGATAGAGCATCTCGAACGCCCGCCGATCGCGCGCACGGATGCGATCGATCAGCGCGGCCTCGCCGATACCGTGTCCGTCCTTGGCGCGCGGCGCCGCAGACCCGACCCCTGCCACTCCGGTCCTCCTGTTCGCCCGTTAGTGTCTTTCCGGCAGGAAATGGTTCAATCGCAACTTCGCATGGCGATACAGTCCAGTCCTGGATGAGCGGTCCTCAACGTGCACACGGGCCGACGCCTCGTTAACGTTGCCAGCAATCAGCGCGAGACGATAAGCCAATTCCGCTCACCCTCGCGAGCATGAACACGCGGCAGAAACGTTGCTCTTCGTGCCGGAACAGGACGGTCCGCGTCCGACCAGAAAGCGGCCGGTTGGCCCCTTACCCGACCGCCTGAACGAAGGTCCACTTGCGACGATAGTCACTCAAAAGCGACCGCACGCTTACCACCGAGGCTGTGTGAAAACGTCTTGTTAGGCTATGCTTGGCTGCGTCATCTGGAGACGTCGGATGGGTCGTTTCATCGAGGGGTGTGACCGCCGGGAGCAGCTTTTTCTGCCGCCCTGCGTAGACGATGACGCTGCGGAAGACAGCACCGTGCGCATTGTCGATGTGTTCGTCGACGAACTGGATCTGGCGACGCTGGGGTTTGCCGGCGCCGCTGCGACGGGTCGGCCAGGCTATCATCCGGCGACGTTAGTCAAGCTCTAGGTCTACGGCTATCTGAATCAGGTTCAGTCGAGCCGACGCCTGGAGCGCAAGGCGGGCCGCAACGTCGAGCTGATGTGGCTGACGGGCAAGCTCGCACTGGATATCAAGACCATCGCCGACTTCCGACGCGAACACGGGCTGCGATCCAGGCGGCCTGTCACCGCTTCGTGCTGTTGTGTCGGCAGCTCGGCCTCATCGCGGGCGGCACGGTCGCGGTGGACGGGAGCCGCTTTCGCGCGATGAATGCGCGCGACCGTAACTTCACGCCGCTCACGATCCGGCGCCGGATGGATCAGGTCGATGCAAGCATCCAGCGCTACCTCGGCATCCTCGACACCGCGGGAAAGCGTCGCGGCTGTCCCCGTTTCTTGGAAAATGCGACGAGGTCGGATCTGCTCCCCAAAATCATGCCATTGGGAAATTTGCTCGTCAGTTGAAACGAGTGATGCGGCGAGGCCGATTTACCGGGGATTGGATCATTGGCGTGCTGCGCGAGTATGAGGCCGGCGTGAAAACCGCCGAGTTGTGCCGGAAGCACGGGATTAGTGACGCGACGTTCTACAACTGGAAGGCGAAATACGGCGGGATGACCGTGTCGGAGGCGGCGCGGTTGCGGGCGCTCGAGGACAAGAACCGTCGGCTGAAGGATCTGCTGGAAATAAACTGATCCGGTCTGCGAAGCGCTACGCTGCAGTGGAGGAGCTGATGGCTGACCACGGTTTCTCCGAGGGGCGTGCCTGCGGGCTTATCGGGGTCAATCGGTCGGCATGGCATTATGAGCCGCTTCGCGGGCAGGACGATGCTGCCCGCGTCCGGATGCGCGAGATCGCGAACGAGCGTCGTTGGTTCGGCTACCGGCGGCTGGCGATCCCGCTCAGGCGCGAGAGGAGAGGCATGAACCTGAAGAACGTGTATCGGTTGTATCGCGACGAGCAGGTGACGGTGCGCAAGCGTAGCGGCCTCGAGCGCGCGCTTGGGACGCGACCGCCGGTCGCCTTCATCCCCCGGCACGAGCGATAGCGCATTCTCGTGCGATCCGCTTCGACGACAGCATACGCCCGCCGCTCGCTCATCCCCAGCACCGTCCGGAGATGCGCGACTGCTTGCTGCTTCACTGCAGGCGTCACCGTTTTTTTGACAACAGGTCTTTCAGACCTGCGTTGTTCAGCATCTGTCACACAGGATTAAGATGCGCGCCGTAGCGGCCGCCTATGACAAATCGAACGTTAAGACTCTGGTCGCGGAGCATGGTCGCACGGCTGATGGTACCCGTCGCCATCATGCTGGGGCTGGTGTGCCTGCTGGGCCTGATCGGGCACGGTACCAGAGACCGTGTTCAGACGGCGCGCGATGCGGCGAATGCCGGCCAGACCGTTCGGATCAACCTGATCGAGGTGCGGTCGATCAGTCGCTCGTTGCAGCGTGACGCGCTGAACCTACTGCTCGAACGCGATCCTCGCGCACTTGCGATTATCCATCGGAAATTCGCGAAACGGTCAAACCAGATGCGGACGCAGCTTGCCCAGCTGGTGCGAAACCCCATCGCAGGGTTGAGTGCACGGAGCCCATATATCGCCAGTCAGATCATCGTATTACGTCAGTTGGCGATCATGGCTAACAACGCCACGAGGAATCGCCAGGATCGGGCTTGGACCGTCTTTCGCGATGACGTCCGTCCCAACGAGCGGATGGCATCCAAAATCGCCGATACCCTCATCGCGTCCCAGGAAGACGAGGTCGAGCGTCTGTTCCGGAACGCCCATGATCTGGAGCGGCAAGAGGTCGCAATCAGTGTCGCGGCAGGCATCATCCTGTTCGCACTGTCCGCATACGGCACGGTGGTGATCGTCCAACGGACCATTGTCCGCCCGTTGCTGGACATCGAACACACATTGGCGGTGATCGCCGGAGGGAATGCAGAAGGTCGCACGCCGCATGCAGAACGAACCGATGAGATCGGTCGGATGTCACGCGCGATCGAAGTCTTTCGGGCCTCGGTCGTGGAGCGCGGACGGTTGGAAGCCGATAATGGCCGGCAGCGGTTGGCAGAGGTTCAGCGCGAACGTCAAATCGAAGATGCGCGGCGCACGGCACAGACAGCCGAGGCGGAACGTGACCGCATCGTCCGACAGGCCGCAACCACGTTGGAAGGCGAGATAGCGAACGTGCTTGCCGAGCTTCGCGGAGCAGCCGGACAATTGTCCACGACATCGGGCGAACTCGAGGATCATTCGACCGACGCGACCCGCGAGCTTGGTAGTGTCGGCGTAGCCGTCAGGCGAGCGATCGACGGAGCAACGGATATTGCCGCGGCAACGAACCAGTTTATGGGCGCGATAAGTCAGTCCAGCCAGAGTACACGTCTGTCTGCCGATCTCAGCGCAGAGGCTGCGGACTGCGCGGCACGGCTCGCACAGGATATGACGGACGTCCAGAATGACGCCCGCGCAATTGGTGCAATCGTCGGAGTCATCAGGACCATTGCTGCACGAACCAAGCTCCTCGCGTTGAACGCCGCCATGGAGGCGGCCCGTGTCGGCGAGGCCGGAAAGGGGTTTGCGGTCGTTGCCGACGCCGTGAAATCTCTGGCCGCGCAGACCGCGGACGCTACGGGCGAAATTGCCGAGCAGATAGCTGGTATGCAACGCGGCACCGCGGCAGCCTATGCTGGTCTGCTACATATCCGCGCAATGGTCGAGGACATGGCTCGCGGTACCGATGATCTCGCGTCGAGCATTGGCGAACAGGCGCAGAGCGGCCAGGCCATCAGCCGGAACGTGGATGGAACCGCGACAGACCTGGATCTGATCGGGCGTCTGGTGACGCATGTATCCGTCGCGACGCAAAGCACGACGGGGATGGCAGCCAAGGTCCGCATGGAGTCACGGTTGGTCGAAAACGGTGCATCGTCAATCGACGCCGCCCTGTTGCGCTTCTTCGAGACGCTGCACGCAACTTGAGGCTACGCGTCGTCGATCCGGAGCATCGCACGGGCGCGGTTCAGCGTAGACCGCTGCCCTCCAACGCGAGGACCGCGGCCCGCATTGCCACGATGCGATCGGCAGTTGTGGGCGAAAGCTCGCCCCAAGAGAATGCCGAACGGTCACGCGCGCCTTCGCGCCACATCCGCGCAGCGACATTGTCCAGGTCCGCTGCGGTCGGGGACCGGCCCGTCGACATGCAATCGACTATTTGATGGGGAACGAGCGAGGTAGCGCTGGACATCGGGAATACCCTCTACTGCAAGCACTTTCCCTAGCTGCGTTTGATGGCACCAGAATGACAGGCGCGGTGTTTTCAAACACCTAGCGGTATGGAAATGCTTTCCGGAGCTTCGGGCCCTGACGCGAAAATCACGTCCAGCCATTGGCTGTGCTGATCCGAATATATGCCAAAGCCATCGACGTGACGATCAAGTCATGCCGCATCGTAACATGCACGTCACAAGTTTACCGCATTCAGCCTGGAGCCGGATGCGGTAATTGGGGGCGCGATGTTTTAGATCTTGGCTGGTTGCTGGCGTTCGTCATTTTGACAAGCCGATGTAAGCGATAAAGTCGGGCGACGCGTACGCTTTCTGCTGCAACGTGACGGCATGAAGAATTGTCTGGTCTGCCCGATCAATAGTCGTCGCGTGCACTAGAGCCAACGTATCACCGCCGGCGGACTGCCGTTCCATTAAATGAAATCTGTCATAATCTCGAACGCACACGTTCGGGGCGCGAAGTCGCACGTCCAGCGATCACCTCGCGAGGTGTCACTGGCATATCAGCACCGGGGGAAACCGAACAATGATCCGTAGTTTGAAGCATGTCGACCGCATGGCGTCCCTGCTCCTGGGAGCCGCGACCGCAGCACTGTCCGTGGCGCCGGCCGCTGCCCAAACCGTCGCGGCGCCCGTCAGCCAGGAGGCCGATACGGGCGACGAGATCCTCGTCTCGGGGTATCGCCGCAGCCTCGAAGAAGCGATCGACATGAAGCGCAACACGATCGGCTTTTCGGACTCGATCATCGCCACCGATATCGCGGACTTCCCCGAGCAGAATCTCTCCGAAGCGCTGCAGCGCGTGCCCGGCGTGACGATCGAACGCGAACGCGGCCTCGGCACGCGCGTCAACGTCCGCGGCTTGCCGAGCGAATTCACCTTCGTGTCCATCAACAAGCTGGCGACTGCCTCGGGCTCGGGCGGCCGCGACGTCGAGTTCGACATCTTCGCGTCCGAACTGATCCAGTCGGTCACCGTGCAGAAGTCGCCGGTGGCGGCGGACGAGGAGGGCGGCATCGCCGGCTCCGTGCTGATCCGTACCGCGCGGCCGTTCGACAACCCCGGGCTTCGCGTGGTCGGCAGCGTTGATGGCGCGTATAATTCGATCTCCGAAAAGATCGATCCCAACTTCTCGTTTCTCGCCAGCAAGACCTTTGGCGATTTTGGCGTGCTGGTTTCGGTCGCCAAGCAGCGGCGCACGAACCGCACCGATTCCAACTCGGGTATCAACTTCCGCCCGATCGCGCGCTGGACCGATCGTGCCAACACCGTCTACCGCAACCAGGCGATCGCGGTATTGCAGCGCGACGCTGGCGTGACGTTCACCGAAGCCAACAAGAACAAAATCGTGTTCCTCGATAAGGTCGGCGACCGCGTCTATCAGAACGATCAGAACCGCCTCGGGCTGTCGGGCTCGGTGCAGTACAAGCCGAGTGACGATTTTAGCCTCGCGTTCGATGCCTTTCTCGGATCATACGACACGACCGAGGACGAATATGACGCTGCCGGCTATTCGGCATCGAGCAATTCGACGCTCGAGACGATCCACGAATATGACGCCAAGACGCTCGCCGATAGCGGCATCGTCGTGCTGCGCGACGTCTCCTACACCAACACGCAGCATGAATTCTTGAGCAAGGAATATATCAACGAGACCGACTATCGTCAGTTCGGCGGGGAGATGAACTGGACGACGGGCAACTGGAAGATCAATGCACTGGGCGGCTATTCCGGCGCCAGGAAGACGCTTGACTATGCCAATCTGAAGCACGTCGCCTACGCGCCCTCGCGCACGCGCTATACCGAGAATGGCGGCGAAACGATCCCGAGCGGCAATCCGAAGACGATCGACATGTACGATGCGCCGAATTCGTATCTGTTCGAAGCCTATGAGACCACGCGCGAACAGATCAAGGACGACAAATATGCCGCTCAGATCGATCTGAGCTATCAGTTCGAATCGTCGGTGCTCAAGCGTTTCAATTTGGGTGGTCGCTACACCGACAAGACCAACGAGCGTCAATATGGCGAGGAGAAGATCCAGGGTCCGACCCGCGGCAGCACCGCCTATGTCAACACCCGCAAGCTGGGCGATAGCCCGCTCGAGACCGTCACCGACATCGTCGGCGGGAAAAACTACCAGGCACGCGACCTGAGCTGGGCGCAGGTCTCGAACGCCTATGCGCGCGACTTCTTCCGGCCCGACGGTTTCGTCACGCCGTTCAGCGATGCGAACTATTACAAGGTCAAGGAAGAGACGATCGCCGGCTATGCGATGGTCGATTTCGAATTCGACGTGGCCGTGCCGCTGTTCGTCAATCTGGGTGGCCGCTATCTGCGCACCACGATCAATTCGGAAGGGTACCAGCAGGTCCAGAACCCGAGCGGCTCGATCGGCCTGACCCCCGCGCCGGTGTCAAGCGACGGCAAATATGAGAAATTCCTGCCCTCGTTCAACGCGCATGCCGAGCTGACCGACAGCCTGTTCCTGCGCGCTGCCGCGTCGAAGACGCTGATCCGCCCGGCGTTGACCGATCTGGCGTACAAGCGGATCGCGAGCATCGGCAATTTCCGGTACACCGATGGCAATCCCGGCCTGAAGCCTACGCTTGCCGATCAGTGGGAAGTCGGCCTCGAGCAATATCTCCCGCGCGGCGGTATTCTGGCAGCGTCCTATTTCTGGAAGAAGATTAAGGGTGTGGTGCAGAGCCAGTTGACCGGTGAGGTACCCGGCGTGACGGTCTACAACGCCAACGGCACGGTCAACGGCGTCTATGACTTCGACGTCTACCAGCCCGTCAACGCCAAGGGCGCGTACAAGGTCAGCGGCGTCGAGGTGAACGCGGTGATCCCGTTCGGCATGATTGCGGACTGGGCGGACGGCTTCGGCGCCAACGCCAACGCCACCTTCCTCGACAGTTCGCTGACGGGTCAGTCCGACCTCGGCATCGATACCTCGCCGATCGGCCTTGCCGACAAGACCTACAATGCCACGGTCTTCTACGACAAGGGGCCGGTGTCGCTGCGCGTCTCGTACAACCGCAAGGGTGCCTATGTGGAGCGGATCGAGCGCAACATGTATCCGGTTTACCGCGATGCCTATGGCCAGTTCGACGTCGCCGCCAGCTATCAAGTGACGCGCAACGTCCGTGTCGAGCTGCAGGGCATCAACGTCGGCAATGCGAAGACCACCGGCTACACGATGGATCCGTCCTTTCCGGCGATCTACGAATCCTCGGGCAGCCGCATCAGCCTAGGCGTTCGCGGGCAGTTCTGATCCTCGGCAGGCCTCGCCGTGGGGGCGGGGCCTGCCGCGTAATCTCGTTGTGGAGAATCCCCAAGTCTCGCGTAGCGCCCTTGCCGCTCTCGCTCGACGCCAGCAACAGGACGGCACTCGCGACAAGTTCAAGCCGCCCCAGGCGCCGGAGTGGAACGCCTGTGATCAGCTCTTCGTCAGCTCCCGGCGTTGCGCCAAAATTGTACCGAATAAGACGTGTTTCAGTGCCTCCAGGACGAGACGACGTTCACGCGGATGCCGCGTTCTTTCAGCTCAGGACGGCATATCAAGCGCCGCTCTGCCCGAAATCGAATAGGCGTCCGCCTGACGGTCGATGATGCCGAGTTTCCCGGCTTCCTCGAACACCGTTTGAAAATCGGGCGTGGAGAGGTGCGCGTTCAACGCCGCCTGATCTCGCCAGGCTTCAATCAGGCGGAACGTGCCGGCGGCACCTACTTCCTCCGTAACGTCGAGAAATACACAGCCGTCCCGTAGCTTGGCTGCGCTCGCCATGCGCGAAGCGATACCCCGGAACGCCTCCACGTCGCTGAGCTGAATGCGATATGTTGCATAGATCAGGATGGTCGGGGTGTCGGTCATGTCCAAGCTCCATTGTGGCGACGGAAAAGACGATCGATCCCGTCCCGCACGTTTCCGGGATATGGACTGGCACTGGTGCTGAGGGTAGAACCTACCTAAAGGTAAGTACCGAAGAGGCTTGATGAACGTTCCCCGATCTGACCCTGCAAGTGACTGTGGACTCGATGTCGCGCTGGCCATCATGGGCGGCAAATGGAAGCCGCTGATCCTGTATCATCTCCGCTCGGGTCCGAGGCGGTTCGGCGATCTCAAGCGGGCGGTTGCCGGCATCAGCGAAAAGGTGCTGATCCAGCAATTGCGTGAACTCGCTTCGGCAGACGTATTGGTTCGTCACGATTATGGCGAGGTGCCGCCCAAGGTCGATTACACCGTCACGCCATTCGGCATGACGCTGATCGAGGCTCTGCTGCCCCTGTGTGAGTGGGGCGTAAGGAACCGCACCCGCGCTTCGGCCAACATGACTTCGAGGGCAAGCTAGAGAGCCGCTAGATTGCGCCTCGTTGCTAAGGCTTTCCCAATATTTTATCTTTTTTTGAAGCGGCATCGCCGCGATGTCGGCTATTGCCGCCCGCCGTCCCGAAAACCGCCGTTCCAATTTCCTACCTCGGCGAACATCAGACTAACGTGCAGAGAGGCGGAGCAGCTGACCGCCGCAAATGTTTGCGATCAGGCGCCTGGCCGACGATCCTGCCATCAGTCGTTCGAAAATGCTATTCTCCCCGCGCGTTCAAGAGGCCTTCGTGCCAAATCGCAGCTAAGGTTGCCGTGTGCAGCAGAGCGATGGCCAGGTTGCTCTTTGCCACCGGATTGCGCCAGCCGACCGCGGGTATGGTCATCAGCTTGTAGGTTATCTGCATCGGAAACAAGACGCCGGCGATGGCGATCGACAGCGTCGTATTGCCCGAAGCCTGACCGATCAGCGCGACGGCGCTGGCCATTGCGATGGTCGCGTAAAGGCATGCAAGGATACGCCGCGCAGCACTGTCGACGCCGTAGCACACAGTCATCGCGGGCACGTCGCGCGCGATCAACGCTGGAATGACCGTCACAACGATAACATTCACGAGATGAGATAGGGTCAACAAGACCATGGCTTCATCCGATCAGAAGCTGGCGCATCGTCAATATAGAGATTCGATGCGTACCGGTCCAGCGCGGGCGCGGCTTATGCATCCGACAACAGACACGCCTGATCGGAATTGATCAACGAGGCGCTAAATCCGATCTATAAAATATCCTTGCGAGTTAGCTAAGCTGCGAGTTCGTTGAGTATCTATAGGCCGATGCTTTTCAATCAACGATATCCCGGTTTAGCGTCCTTAGTCCGTAAGGTAGTCGGAAAAGTAGAAGGCCCACAAAGTGGCCAATTTTTGCTTTTACCGCCGTCAGACGAGCTCATTTAAACCGGACATTGCCGACGCAAGAAACGCGAGATAGATTCTAGCCATGTGGACATTGTTCCCTTGAAATATTGCAGCTCTGGGCATCCAGGCTTTCCGCTGCGGGCCTTCCGGGTGCGCTTCGGATTACCGGACCAGTCGGGAAGCTCTCCTGCCGTATGAGGCGGAACGGGGGCGGCTGACTCAAAGGATATAGATTGTTGGTGCGAACTTCCTAACTTAAGTCTACGAAAGCTACCATCAACGGCGTTCCGTTGGCTGAGAGACGCTGGAGTGCTCCCGCTTATCTGGGGGAGTGACCAATGTTTTGTTTCGAGCTAGAGCCTGCGATACCGCTTCTGACGGTCACCCAGAAAGGCGTTTGGACAGCCGCGACGGTGGCGACGTTTGAGCCGGCATTTCGGCAAGAGCTGAAACGGCTTCTGGTCTCGGGGCGGCCGACATCGCTGATTATCGAAATCAGAGCCACGGTGCCCAGGGATCTTCTTGTCACCAAGGCGCTGCGCGCAATGGTTGCGCGACTTGGACATCTCAACGCGGACAGAACCGCCGTCGTGTCGTCGTTGGGATTTGCAGATTTGCAAGCCGGACGCATTCCCGACCCAAATACACGGATTTTTACGTCGATCGTTCAGGCAAGGGATTGGGTGACGAACAAGCCCGGGGAAAGCCTCAGTATGACGTCAGGCAACGAGCCGAGCGATGCTAGCCCAGAAGGGTCCGTCGTCCATGTACGCGGTCCTGCAGACGTGGACTTTGTGCTTACCCCGGCCGCCGCGCTCGAAACGGCTAGGCGTATTAGCGATGCAGCGGTGGAAGTGCTGCTCGAAACCGCGAGCGCGACGGCTCAGCGCGTCATTCCGATGTAAGCAGTTCCAAAGCCCGGACGCCTGATTTGGTGCCAGCACTGTAGTGGCGCTGAGTATGGAAAATCTTTGCATCCCATCATTGCTTGATCATGACGCGCGCACTTGGCGCCACCGGTCTAAGGTTCGCCACTGGGAACCTTAGACCGGGTCGTGTTCGCTGGGACCGGAAATTCGGAATGTCACCTGCCGAGCGCTTGGGCGATCGCCGCGGTCGCGAGGGGGCGCATGGCGGCATAGCCCTGCGGGGTCGGGTGGACGCCGTCGGTTGCGTAGCCGGGCTTCATCGCCCCCGCCGGCGTCGAAAGTGCGGCGTGATAATCGACATAGGTGAAGCCATTGGCTTTGGCAAAGCCGCGCAGCCAGTCGTTGAGCGCGGCGATCTGCGGGACCGGGCGTTTGTCGGGGCTCCAGGGAAAGGCGGCGGCGGGGGGAACCGAGGCGAGGATCACCTTGATCCCGTGCGCGCGCGCGAGTTCGGCCATGCTCCGGATATTGCCTTCGACCGTCTCGATCGTTGCGGCGCCGGTGTTGCCGGCGATGTCGTTGGTCCCGGCCATGATGTGGACTGCCCGCGGTTTGAGCGCGATGACATCGCTGCGAAACCGGACGAGCATCTGCGGGGTCGTCTGCCCGCTGATCCCGCGATCGACCACGCCGTTCGAGAACAATGCCGCGTCGGCATGGATCCAGTTGTCGGTGATAGAATCGCCCATAAAGACGACGCGGACCGTCTTGCCGGCGAGTGCGCGATTATCCGCAGCGTAACGGCACAACTGGCCAAAGTCGCGGGTCAGCATATGCCGTTTCCACGTTGCCCAGCCGGCTGCATCGGCCGGTGCTGGATGTTGCGGGCAGGGGTCGGCGACGATACCCACCGGATCGCTGGCATAGGGCGTGTCTGCGTCCCTGGTCTGCGCGGGCACGGAGGCCGGCAACACCCCGAGTGCGAGTGGCAAAATCCAGTGTTTCATCGCCATGCGGTGGATCCTTTACTGTGTCCTACGTCGCCCTAGACCGGCGCGATTATATAATTACCGCAATTTATCATACAAACCTTGTTACCGCTATCGGATCAGGCAATACAGCGGCGCTACGCGACCGGAGCTTACCGGTTGCGAGGCTAGAGGGGACGGGACTGGTGGGGAAGAGGGTGGTCTTGACGAGCGCGATCGCGTTGCTCGCCCTGTCGGCGCCTTCCCGTCCCGCCGCGTCGCACGCCGAGGTTTCTCCGGCTCGTGCGCCCTATGCGTGGCGCAACGTCCGGGTCGGTGGCGGCGGCTTCGCGCCCGGCATCATCTTCAGTACCGTCGAGCGTGGGCTCGCCTATCTGCGTACCGACATGGGCGGAGCCTATCGCTGGGACGCGGCCGCGCGTGCCTGGCTGCCGTTGCAGGATGGCAATGCCGTCAGCAGCTATATGGGGATCGAGAGCATTGCCGCGGATCCGGTCGATGCGGATGTCGTGTATCTCGCGGCGGGCATGTCGGCGCGGGGCGAAGCGGCGATCTGGCGATCGGACGACCGTGGCGCGCGGTGGCGGATCACGCCGGTACCGTTCGCGATGGGCGGCAACGAGGATGGCGGCGGCCTTGGCGAACGGCTTGCGATCGACCCGCATCGCCCGGCGACGCTGATGTTCGGGTCACGCCATGACGGCCTGTGGCGCAGCGACGATTCGGGTGCGCATTGGCGAAAGGTCGACAGCTTTCCGGTCGCGGGGCTCGGCAAACCGGTACAGTCCCGCGCAACGCATGGCGGGCTGAGTTTCGTCTTGTTCGATCGCGCGCATCGCGGGCGGATCTTCGTCGGCCGGGCGGACCCGGGCGCGCATCTCTTCCGGTCCGATGACGGTGGTGGGTCGTGGCGCACCGTGTCCGGAGGGCCGGATGACAGCATGTGCGCGGTGAAGGCCGTGCTCGGCGCGGACGGCGTCCTGACGATGACCTTTTCCGACGCGATCGGGCCGAACGGGATCACGCGAGGCGGTGTCTGGCGATATGATCCCGCGACCAATGTCTGGACCGACGTGACCCCCGACAGGCGCCCGGATGCACCGCCGGGGGGCTATATGGGCGTGGCGGTGTCGGCGCAGGATCCGCGCGTCATCGCCGTCAGTACCGTCAATCGCTATCGCCCCGTCGACACCGTGTGGCGATCGAGCGACGCTGGCGCACATTGGGACCAGCTCTACCAGCGCAGCACGCGGGATGTGACACAGACTCCGTTCCTCGCGTTCGACGGCCCGGCGGATTTCGGGCACTGGATCGCTGGGCTTGCGATCGGTCCGTTCGACCCGGGCCACGCCGCCTATGTGACCGGCGCGACGCTGTACGAGACACGCGCTTTCGACCGACCCGGTGCCGTGCCGTGGAAGCCCTGGACACGGGGTATCGAGCAGACCGCGATCATCACGCTGATCAGCCCGACGGGGGGCGCACCGTTGATCTCGGGGTTCGGCGATATTGCGGGGTTCCGTCACGACGATCTGACGGTTTCACCGCCCAACAGCCACCGTAATCCCTATCTGACCAACACGAACACGCTCGATTATGCGGGACTGGCGCCGGCGGTGGTCGTCCGCAGTGGCAGCAGTCATAGTCGCGAGGTCGCGGGCGCGAGCCTGGCCTGGTCGCAGGATGGGGCCCGGAGCTGGCAACCGCTCGTCACGCCGGGCAGGCTCGCGTCCGAACGGACCGGCGATGCGCCGATTATCGTGTCGGCCGATGGGGCGACCTTTCTCGTCGAGACAGAACAGCCAGTCCTGACCCGCGATCGCGGGCGGACCTGGGTCCGGATCCAAGGTCTTCCGGCGGGGCTGCGGCCGGTCGCCGACAAGGCCGACCCATCCCGGTTCTACGTCGTCGACACGCTGAACAATCGCGTCCTGCGCAGCACGGACGGCGGCGCGCATTTCATGCCCGTCGCTGCACAGGGCCTCCCCGCTGACCTTTCGAGCGCGCGGGGCCGCAACCGGGAGGCGCAGAGCCCGCTGCTCGCGACGCCGGGCACTGCGGGCCTGCTATGGCTCAATCTCGGCGGCGACCTGTATCGCTCGGTCGATGGCGGCGTGCACTGGGCGCGGGTCGGGGCAGGGTTGCGCGTCGCGCAATTCGGTCTGGGCAAGGCGGCAGCCGGCGCCCGCTGGCCGGCACTCTACGCGATCGGCCAGCAGGCCGGACAGGATGCGGTGTGGCGATCGATCGACGGCGCGACGACGTGGCAGCGGATCAACGACGACCGGCATCAATGGGGACTGCGCTTCCGCGTGATCAGCGGCGATCCGCGGATATTTGGCCGGGTCTATATCGGTACCGACGGCCGCGGCGTCGTCTATGGCGACCCGGTCGCCCGGAACAAGAAGAGCTGAGGGGATGATGATGAAACGACAGGCTCTGCTGCTTGCGTGGACGATGTCTACGCTGGTGACCGCCGCACATGCGCAACAGGCGACGCCAGTTCCGCATGTCGAGACGAAGAACGGCCGACATGCGCTGATCGTCGACGGCGCGCCCTTCCTGATGCTCGGAGCGCAGGTCAACAATTCGAGCAACTACGCCTCCGCGCTGCCGAAGGTCTGGCCGATGCTCGAGCGGATCCATGCGAACACCGTCGAGGTCCCCGTTGCCTGGCAACAGATCGAACCGATCGAGGGGCAGTTCGATTTCTCGTTCGTCCAGACGCTGCTCGACGAGGCGCGCACGCATGACAGGCGCGTCGTCCTGCTCTGGTTCGGAACGTGGAAGAACACCGCGCCGGGGTACACGCCCGACTGGGTCAAGCTCGACAATCGCCGCTTTCCCCGGATGAAGGACAAGGCGGGGCAGGATCATTCCGTCCATACGCCGCTCGCCCGGTCGACGCTCGAGGCCGACAAGCGCGCCTTTGTACGCCTGATCGGTTATCTCAAGGAGCATGATCCGCAGAACACGGTCATCCTCGTCCAGCCCGAAAACGAGGTTGGCAGCTACCGCGTCCCGCGCGACTATAGCCCGGCGGCGGACGCGCTGTTCGCGAAGCCCGTGCCCGCGGCGCTGACGCGCAAGCTCGGCAAGCCCGCCGGAAGCTGGACCGCGCTGTTCGGCGCGCAGGCCGACCGTGCGTTCAACACCTGGCACACCGCACGATATGTCAACGAGATCGCTGCCGCGGGCAAGGCGGTCAAGCCGATCCCGATGTACGTCAACGCGTCGCTGGCCGGACCATCCAACGTGCCCGATCCGACCGGCGTTGCCAGTGGCGGGCCGCAGCAGGACGTGCTCGATATCTGGAAGGCGGCAGCGCCGTCGATCGATTTCGCCGCGCCAGACATCTATGACCGTGCGAGCGAGAACGTCGCGCAATATCTCGATAAATATGCGCGGGCCGACAATGCGCTGATGGTCCCGGAAATCGGCAATGCGCGTGAATTCGCGCGCTATTTCTACGGTGCGCTGGGTCGTGGCGCGATCGGCTACGCGCCGTTCGGGATGGATGATACCGGCTACGTCAACTATCCGCTCGGCGCGCGGTCTCTCGACGAGGCGACGCTCGATGCGATCGCCAAGCCCTATGCCCTGTTTGCCGGCATGGCGCGCGAGTGGGCGAAGATCGCGTTCGAGCGTCCGACCTGGGGCGTCTTCAAACCCGACGACAATACGCCCCGGTCGACCGTGATGGGCGAATGGACGATCGCTGCGACCTGGGGCGAATGGCAGTTCGGTCAGAAGGACTGGACCTGGATCAAGACCGAGCCCGCGCCATGGGGCAACGAGCCCGTCGGCGGCGCGGCGATCGCGCACCTGTCCGCCAATGTCTTCCTGGTCGCGGGCGACCATGTCCGTCTCAACTTCGGCGCGCGATCGGGGGGGCCTGCAAACGGCCTCATCCTGCGCGTGGAGGAGGGGCATTTTCGGGACGGTGTCTGGGTGCGCGACCGGATCTGGAACGGCGATCAGACCGATTACGGGATTAACCTGATCGAGCCCGTGCTGCTTCGCGTCACGATGGGCGCATATCGCTGAAACATTACCGATCGACGCGCCGCGGGCTGCGTCGGCACTGTTGGAGAGTAAGATGACCAAGCCATTCCTGACCCTGTTGCTGGCGAGCGGCGCGATCGCCTCCGCGCACGCCGCTGCACCCGGCGGGTACGAGAAGATCGACGGCGGCGTCGCCGTGACCCCCGCAGGTGGCGCGACCGCGCGCGTAGAGGTCACGGTTCACGGCGACGGGATCATCCACGTCGTCGCCGCCCCGACGAGTTCGATCGGCGTGACCCGCACCACGAGCCTGATGGTGCCGAGCCCCCCAAAGGCGGGCGCGTATACGGTGACGGAGCGGGCAGGGCATGTCCTCATCAAGACGGCGCGGGATACGGCGGACGTCGACCTCGCGACCGGGCATGTCCGGTTCCTCGACGCTGCCGGCAAGACGGTGCTCGACGAGGCCAATACACGCCGCTTCCTGCCGAAGACGGTCGACGGACGGCAATATGTCACGGCGTCGCAGCAGTTCAACCGCGGCACCAGCGAGGCCTTTTACGGGCTTGGCCAGCACCAGAATGCGCAGATGGATTATAACGGCGAGGACGTCGAACTCGCGCAGCACAACATGGACATCGCCGTCCCCTTCCTGGTTTCGACCGGCAAGTACGGCATCCTGTGGGACAATGACGGGATCACCCGGTTCGGCAATCCCGAGCCCTATGACCTGGTCGGCGCGGGAACCGACACGGGCCTGCGCGTGACGAGCAACGGCAAGCCGGGCTTCACCGCCAACTATTATCTCGACGGCAAGCTGGCGGTCACGCGCCAGGAAGCCACGATCAACTATCAGTATATCAAGGACCAAGCGAACTGGCCCGAGGCGGCCAAGGCGCGCACGGTGGCGGCGACCGGCGGCCAGAATACGGCGGGCAACGCGGCCCAGACGCAGCGGGTCGTATGGACCGGCCGCGTGACGCCCGACCAGACGGGTGATCATAAATTCCAGCTCTATGGCTCGAGCTATTTCAAGGTGTTCGTCGACGGGCGCGAAGTGCTCAACCGCTGGCGGCAGAACTGGAATCCCTGGTACGCCAATTTCGACCTGCCGATGACCAAGGGCAAGGCCGCGGAGATCCGTATCGAATGGGATCCGAACGCCGGATACATCGCGCTGCTGCACAATGATCCGCTGCCCCAGGCCGACCGCCACTCGGCATGGTTCACCAGCGACGTCGCACGGTCGGTCAATTACTGGTACGTGCCCGGCAGCGACATGGACGATGTGATTGCGGGCTATCGCAAGCTGACCGGCAAGGCCGTCATGATGCCCAAATGGGCCTATGGCTTCTGGCAGTCGCGCCAGCGCTACAACACGCAGGACGAGGTCGTCGACGTGGTCCGCAAGTATCGCGACCTCCGCATCCCGCTCGACAACATCGTCCAGGACTGGTTCTACTGGCCCGAAAACGCCTGGGGCAGCCACCAGTTCGACAAGACGCGCTTTCCGGAGCCGCAGAAGATGGTCGACCAGCTCCACGCTCTTAACGCGAACTTCATGATCTCCGTCTGGCCGAAATTCTACCCGACCACCGACAATTACAAGGAGCTGGCGGCTAAGGGTTTCGTCTATGACGGCAATCTGAAGATGGCGAACAAGGACTGGGTCGGGCCCGGCTATGCCAATACCGACTATGATCCCTATGCGCCCGAGGCACGGACGATCTTCTGGCGGCAGATGCGCGACAGCCTCGCCAAGTTCGGGGTCGACGCCTGGTGGCTCGATGCGTCGGAGCCGGACATCCATTCGAACCTGTCGATCCCCGAGCGGATCGCCGCGATGGGGCCGACCGCGCGCGGGCCGGCGGAGGAATTCTTCAACAGCTTCTCGCTGGTCCATGCCGGGGCGGTCTATGACGGCTGGCGCCAGTACAAGCCCGATGTCCGGCCGTTCATCCTGACCCGTTCGGGCTTTGGCGGACTGCAGCGCGAGGGGGCCGCGATCTGGTCGGGCGATGTCGCCAGCCGCTGGTATGACCTGCGCGCGCAGGTGTCCGCGGGCGTCAATGCGTCGATGTCGGGCATACCCAACTGGACGCACGATATCGGCGGCTTCGCGCTCGAGGATCGCTATGCGAGCAAGACGCCCAAGCCTGCCGATCTCGACGAATGGCGCGAGCTCAACCTGCGCTGGTTCCAGTTCGGCGCGTTCAGCCCGTTGTTCCGCAGCCATGGCGAGAGCCCGTACCGCGAGATCTACGAGATCGCGCCCGAAGGCACGCCGATGCGCGCGTCGATGCTATGGTATGATCAGCTGCGCTATCGTCTGATGCCCTATATCTACACGCTCGCCGCGGAGACGTGGTTCAAGGACGGCAGCATCATGCGGGGCATGGTGATGGATTATCCCGACGACGTGAAGGCGCGCCGGATCAACGACCAGTATATGTTCGGCCATGCGTTTCTGGTCGCGCCGGTCACCGACTACAAGGCTCGGTCGCGGTCGGTCTATCTGCCGGGCGCGGCGACGCTTTGGTATGATTTCCAGTCCGGCCAGACGTATCGCGGCGGCCAGACGATTGACGCGCCCGCGCTCTACACACGCATGCCGCTGTTCGTGAAGGCGGGGGCGATCGTACCGATGGGGCCTGTCCGCCAGCATGTCGATGACCTGCCCGACGCACCCGTGACGGTGACCGTCTATACCGGCGCCAACGGGCAGTTCAGCCTGTACGAGGATGACGGTCGCAGCGAGCAATATCGCGGCGGTGCGTTTGCCCGCATTCCGATGCGGTATGACGATGCAACCGGCACGCTGTCGCTCGGTGCGCGCGAGGGCAAGGGCTTCAAGGGCATGTCGGAGTCCCGCACGATCAATGTGCGCTGGATCACGCCCGGCAAGCCGGTGACCGACGCCGATACCGCCGATGCGACGGTGACCTATGCGGGCAAGGCGATCACGGTGCAGCGCCCGCGTTGATGGCCGCGCGAGGGGGCACGGACGCGAAATCCCTTCGGGGCTGAACAGTCGCGGCGGACATCTGGACGCCGCGACGAATGCCGGGCTAGATCGGGCGAAACGAGACTAGGCGGGACGGCATGCGCCGCCCGTCTAGAGACGGCATGTAGAGAGAGAAATGTGATGATGACGCGCGGTACTCGATCGCTCCTGAACGTCTTGCTGCGCAGCGCGGTGCTGGTCGGTGTAATCGGGGTTTCGCCCGCGCTGGCGCAAACGACGAACAACGCGCCCGCGGCTGCAGCGGCGAAGACCGATGCGCCGGTCGCGCGGCCGTGGATGGATGCGAGCCTCGATCCGTCCGCCCGCGCCGATCTCATCCTCAAGGAGATGACGCTCGACGAGAAGCTGCAGCTGACCTTCGGCTATTTCTCGACCGATGCCGCCTGGCTCAAGACGCCGACCAAGAACTGGGAGTTCCCGAAGGACGGCTTGCCGGGATCCGCGGGGATCGTTCCGGGCATCGCGCGGCTGGGTATCCCGAGCCAGTGGCAGACGGATGCGGGCGTCGGTGTCGCCAGCCAGCGCAGCGCCACCCCGCGGCTGCGGACGTCGCTGCCATCGGGAATATTGACGGCGGCGACGTGGAACCCGGCGCTCGCCGAAGCCGGTGGCGCGATGATCGGCAACGAGGCGTTCCTGTCGGGCTTCAACGTGCAGCTGGCGGGCGGCATGAATCTGCTGCGCGAACCCCGTAACGGCCGCAATTTCGAATATGGCGGCGAGGATCCGCTGCTCGCGGGCGTCATGACGGGGCATGCTATCAAGGGAATCCAGTCCGAGCACGTCGTCTCGACGATGAAGCATTACGCGTTCAACGGGCAGGAAACCAACCGCTTCACGATCGATCACCGCATCGGCGAACAGGCGGCGCGCCAGTCGGATCTGCTGGCGTTCCAGATCGCCAACGAGATCGGCCAGCCGGGTTCGGTGATGTGCTCGTACAACCGCGTCAACGGTCACTATGCATGCGAGAACGACTGGCTGCTGAACACGGTGCTGAAGAAGGACTGGGGCTTCAAGGGCTATGTGATGTCGGACTGGGGGGCCGCCCATTCGACGACGGAAGCCGCCAATGCCGGGCTCGACCAGCAGTCGGGCTGGGCGTTCGACCGGTCGCCCTATTTCTCCGAAGCGCTGCGCGAGGCGGTCAATAACGGCCATGTCAGCACGGCGCGTGCCGATGACATGGCCCGGCGCGTGCTGTGGGGGATGTTCTCGGTGGGCGCATTCGACACGCCGGTCCGCGGCGATCGCGCGGCGACGATCGACTATGCCGCACACGCGGCGGTCACGCGCAGCGATGCCGAGGAGGGTATCGTCCTGCTGAAGAACGACGCTAATCTGCTGCCCCTGGCGAAAACGGCGAAGTCGATCCTGCTCATTGGTGCGCATGCCGATGTCGGCGTTTTGTCGGGCGGCGGATCGTCACAGGTCTATTCGCCCAACGCGCCGACCAGCGGCCTGATCGTGCCGGACGAGTTCAACAAGGGCTTTCCCGGCCCCAAGACCTATCACGCATCGTCGCCCATGACCGCGCTGCAGGCCCGCACCGGTGCCCGCGTCACCTATCTCGACGGCAAGGATCCGCGCGCGGCCGCAGCGGCGGCGCGCAAGGCCGATATCGTGATAGTCTTTGGCGAACAGTGGACCGGTGAGTCGATCGACGTCCCCGATCTGGCGTTGCCCGATGCGCAGAATGCCCTGATCGACGCGGTCGCCCGCGCCAACCGCAAGACCGTCGTGGTGCTCGAGACGGGCGGGCCGGTCGTCATGCCGTGGCTGTCGAAGGTCGGCGCGGTGATCGAGGCCTGGTATCCGGGCACGGCAGGCGGCGAGGCGATTGCGCGCATCCTCACCGGCGAGGTCAATCCGTCAGGTCACCTTCCTGCGACCTTCCCCGCATCGCTGTCGCAGCTGCCGCGCCCGGTGCTGGAAGGCGACCCGAAGCTCGACCGCGACGCACATCCGATGGGCAATTACGACATCGAAGGCGCCGCCATCGGCTACAAGTGGTTCGACAAGACCGGCCGCAAGCCGCTGTTCCCGTTCGGCTACGGCCTGTCCTATACCCGGTTCGCGCTCGACGGTCTGAAGGCTGAAGCGAAGGGCAAGGGCATCGCCGCGACGTTCGCGGTCCGCAATACCGGGCCGGTCGCGGGCAAGACCGTCGCGCAGGTCTATGTCGCGGCGCCGGGCTGGGAAGCGCCCAAACGGCTCGGCGCGTTCCAGAAGGTCGATCTGGCAGCGGGGGCGAGCCAGTCGGTGGCGACGATGATCGACCCGCGCCTGCTCGCGACCTTCGACACGGCGACCGCGACGTGGAAGATCGCGGAGGGCGACTATCAGGTCATGCTGGCCGACTCGGCGGCGAGCATCGCGCAGACGGTCACCGTGCATCTGCCGGCGCAGACGCTCGACAGCCGGGGGAAATAGCGGACGGCGCGGGGGCTGTCGCGCGGCGCCGGACGCTGATCAGGACCGCGACCAGCCCCAGTGCCGACGCCCCGGCACCCGCAAGCGCGATCATCGGATAGCCGAGGCCTGTCGCGATGACGCCGCCGCCAACCGCCGCGCCGATCGCGTTGCCCAGGTTGAACGCACCGATGTTCATCGCCGAAGCGAGGTTCGGCGCGTCGGCGGCGGCGTGCATGACGCGGACCTGAAGCGGGGGGACGAGCGCGAAGCTGGCGACGCCCCACAGGAAGATGAGGATCGCGGTCGGCACCTTGAACGGCATCAGCACGGCGAAGCCGACCAGGATCGCGGTCAGCAGCGCAAGCGTCACGATCAGCGTCCGGTCGACCGAGCGATCGGCGAACCGCCCGCCGAGCCAGTTGCCGACCGTCAGCCCCACGCCGTAGGTCACCAGCATCGCGGTGACATAGCCGAGCGACGCCTGCGTCACCTCGCGCAGGATCGGCGTGATATAGGTGAAGACGGTGAACATCGCGCTGGCGCCGACGACCGTCAGGCCGAGCGCACCCAGCACGGGCCCGCGCGTGAGGACGCGCAGTTCCGCCTTCGGGTCGGTGCCTGTCGGCGCGGGCAGCACGGGAAGCGTCAGCCGCAGCGCCGCCATCGTCGCTAAGCCCAGCACCGAAATACCCCAGAACGACGCGCGCCAGCCGAGGTGATCGCCCGCCCATGTCGCGAGCGGAACGCCGACGACATTGGCGATGGTCAGCCCCATGAACATCGCCGCGACCGCGCCGGCCCGGCGTTCGGGCGCGACGAGGCTGGCGGCGACGATCGCCCCGACCCCAAAGAACGCGCCGTGGTTGAACGACGTCAGGATCCGCGCGGCCATCAGCATGCCGTACCCCGTGGACATCGCGGCGAGCAGGTTGCCGATCGTGAAGATGCCCGCGAGCACGATCAGCAGCGTCCGGCGCGGCACGCGCCCGGTCGTCAGCGTCATCAGCGGCGCGCCGATGACCACGCCGAGCGCATAGGCACTGATGAGCAGGCCCGCTGTCGGGATCGAAACGCCAAGATCGCCGGCGATGACGGGGAGCAGGCCCATGGGGGCGAATTCGGTCACGCCGATGCCGAACGCGCCGACGGACAGGGCCAGAAGCCCGGGGTTCAATTTCATCGCTCTATTCCTGATGACTTGGGCGGGTCAGACCATCGCCGGGTTCAGCCGGGCGAAACCCTCCTGCTGACGATAGGGGGTGTGCGGGTAAGGCGGCAGAACCGCGCTGGCGGCATCGAGCGCGGCGACCTGTTCGACCGACAACGCCCAGCCGACCGCACCGATATTGTCGCGTAGCTGCGCCTCGGTACGTGCGCCGATGATGACCGACGCGACGGTCGGCCGACGGAGCAGCCAGTTGATCGCGATCTGCGGCACGGTCTTGCCCGTTTCGTCCGCGATCACCTCGAGTGCATCGACCACGCGGTAGAGCAGTTCGGCGTCGACGGGCGGCGCGAATTGCTCCGTGTCGTGAAGCCGGCTGCGAGCGGGCACCGGTCGATCCCGGCCGATCTTGCCGGTCAGCCTGCCCCAGCCGAGCGGGCTCCAGACGAGCGCGCCGATGCCCTGGTCGGCGCCGACCGGCATGAGGTCTGCTTCGTACGCACGACCGACGAGCGAATAATAGACCTGGTGCGCGACGAGCCGGGACCAGCCATGGCGGTCGGCCAGGTTCTGCGCCTTCATCACCTGCCACCCGGGATAATTGGATATCCCGGCATAACGAACCTTGCCCGCCGCGATCAGCTGGTCGAGCGTCGCCATCACTTCCTCGGTCGGGGTCGACGCGTCGAAGGCGTGAAGCTGCAACAGGTCGATATGGTCGGTGCCGAGGCGTTGCAGCGACTCCTCGACCGCACGGATCAGCCGGGCGCGCGACGTGCCCCAGTCCTGCGGCCCGTCCCCCATCGGCAGGCCGGTCTTGGTCGAGATCAGCACGTGATCACGCCGCCCCTTGATCGCGCTGCCGAGCACCGTTTCGGACGCGCCGTGCGAATAGACATCGGCGGTGTCGAACAGGGTGATCCCGGCATCGATGCACAGGTCAACCAGTCGTCGGGCTTCGACGGCGTCGCTGCATCCCCATGCGCCGAACAGCGGACCCGTTCCGCCAAAGGTGCCAGTTCCGAAGCTCAATGCCGGCACCCGCAGGCCCGACGATCCCAATTGGCGATAGTCCATAATTTTGATCCCGATCGCGGTGTACCCGGCTGCGATTTAGACGCATAGATAGGGCGAAGTGTACGGACCGATTAGGCTGTATCGCCACGAAGGACCTTTGACTTGAACGCAAAGACGGGAATGGGGGCTGATCGGGCCCGCGCGCTTGAGATCTTCGCGGCGGTCATGCGCGAGGGAAGCTTCTCTGGAGCCGGCCGCGTGCTCGGACTGACGCCATCCGCGGTGGCGCGGGCGATCGACCGGATCGAGGCTCGGCTCGGCGTCCGGCTGCTCCTGCGGTCGACCCGTGCGCTGACCCCGACGGCCGAAGGGCAGGCCTATCTCCAGACGGCGCGTCGGATCCTCGCCGACCTCGATGATGCCGAACAGCAGATCGCCGATCAGGGCGCGCCCCGGGGACGGCTGCGGATCAGTGCCGCTCTGTCGCACGGGCGGTTGTGCGTCGTCCCGCTGCTCGGCGCATTTGCCGAGGCCTATCCGCATATCCTCGTCGATATCGCGTTGACCGACACGATCGTCGACGTTGCGGCGGGGCAGGCGGACGTCGCGATCCGCTTCGGTCCGCTGGTCGACAGCCTGTTGACCGCCAGAAAACTCGGCGAGAGCCGGCGGGTAATCGTCGCGGCACCCGACTATCTGGCGCGGCGTGGTACCCCGACCCGGCCCGAGGAGCTGCACCGGCACAACTGCCTGAACTTCAACTTCCGGCGGGTCGAACCCGTCTGGCCGTTCCTTGTCGATGGGGTAGACATGGCGCTCGTCGTGACCGGCAATATCGAAGCCAATAACGGCGAAACATTGGGGCAGCTGGCCGCCGCGGGCGTCGGGATCGCGCGCGTCGGTGCGTTCAGCGTCGTCGACGATATCGCCGCGGGCCGTCTCGTCCCGCTCTTCGAGGCGTATAATCCGGGCGACGTCGAACATATCCACGCGCTGTTCGTCGGCGGCACCAACACGCCGGCCCGCGTGCGGGTGTTCGTCGACTTTCTCGCGGAACGCCTCCGGGGGTGATCGTCGCGCCGGTGTGCCGGGAGAGGCTATTGGTCCGCGGCCATCCCGGGTCGCGCAGGCGTCTGCCGGTGACCGCTGAGATCGGATCCGGCATCGACGGCAAAGCGGCGGTTCCAGATCGTCGCGGCCGCCGACACCGCCGTCACGACCAGGAAGGCGAGGGTGAAATCGGCGAGCACCGGGCGTGTCGTGCCCGATCCGAGCATGCCGACATGCAACGCGGCCGCGCCGACGCAGATGCCGAGCGAGAGCATGAGTTGCTGGAACGTCGCGTAGAAACTGGTCGCGCTGCTCATCCGTGACGAGGGAATCTCGTCATATGCGATCGTGTTGTAGGCGGAGAACTGGAACGACATGAAGAAGCCGGAGAGCATCAGGACGCCGAAGATGACGGGGATGGGCCAGTCGGGGCGGAACAGCCCGCACACCGCATAGCCGCCGCTCGAACACAGGCCGCCGACGATCAGGCTGTTGCGGAATCCGAACCGTCGCAGCACGCGGGGGGCAAGGCTCTTCATCATCAGCGAACCGATCGCCCCGGCGATCGTGATCGCGCCGCTCGCCGCCGCGGTCATGCCGAACCCGAGCTGGAGCATCATCGGCAACAGGAACGGCTGAGCGCCTTGCGTGATCCGCGTCAGCGATCCGCCGATCACCGACAGGCGGAAGGTCGGGATCCGCATCAGCGAGAGGTCGAGGATCGGATCGCTGCGGCGTCTGGCGTGGCGGATATAGGCGACGCCCGCGACCAGGCCGATCACGATGAGCGCGACGGCCTGCGTTAATTCGCCCGTGCGGCTGGTCATCTCGAACCCGAACAACAGGCAGCCGAGCGACACGCCTGACAGGATGAAGCCGGGGACGTCGAACCGTGCCGGGCGATCCTCGCGCACATCACCGATATAGCGGGTGACAAGCACCACGCCGAGCATGCCGATCGGGATGTTGAGGTAGAAGATCCAGCGCCAGTCCAGATAGGTGACGATCGCGCCCCCGACCGGTGGCCCGAGAATCGGACCGATCAGCGCAGGCATGATCAGCCACGACATGGCCTGCACCATGTCCTCCTTGGCCACGCTGCGAAGCAGGACGAGACGCCCGATCGGGATCATCATCGCGCCGCCCAGACCCTGCAGGAACCGCGCGCCCATCATGAACGACAGGCTGGTCGCCTGACCGCACAGGATCGAACCGCCGACGAAGATCAGGATCGCGGCCCGGAACACGGTGCGCGATCCGAACCGGTCGGCGAGCCGCCCGCTCGCCGGGATGAAGATCGCCAGCGCCAGCAGATAGGAGGTGAGTGCCGATCCCATGCTCGTCGCGGGAACGCCAAAATCGCGCGCCATGGTCGGCAACGCCGTCGCGAGCACGGTGGAATCCATCTGCTCCATGAACAGCGCGCAGGCAATGATCAGCGCGGTGACGCGGTAGTTGCTCGACGTGTGCGGGGGCGCTCCGGCGTCGCGCGGGACCCGCGCGATAGTGTCCGCGGCCGGGACGATGCCGTCGCGGACTTCGCTGTTGATCGCGGCGAGCCCGCGCCGGCGAAGCCTCATGCCTGCCACCCGCCGCCCAGCGCCCTGAAGACGTCGACCTGACGATCGATCAACAACGCGTCGGACGCGGCGAGGTTGGCCTGGGCCGTGGTCAGGGCCGCCTGCGCGGTCAGCAGCGACAGGAAATCGGTTCGGCCAAAGCGATAGAGTGTGCCCGCCTGGCCGGCGGCGGTCGCGGCACTCGCCTGCGCTCGCGACAGCGCGGCGTTGCGGTCGCCTTCGCGCGCATAGGCGGACAGCGCGGTCTCGGTCTCGCGCAACGCCTCCACCGTCGTCGAATCGAATTGCGCCAGCGCCTGATCCGCCGAAGCGCCGGCCTGCGCGATGCGTGCACGGACGACCGGGCGGTTCGGGAAGCTCCAGCTGATGAGCGGGCCGAGCCCCAGGTGGAACGCGCTGGTGGATCCGAGCGTCGAGACCGGCCCTGTGAACCCGGCGGATCCCCCCAGGCTGACCTGCGGATACAGGTCGGCGGTGGCGATGCCGATCCGCGCGGTCGCTGCGGCCAGTGCGCGTTCGGCCTGACGGATATCGGGCCGGCGGCGGATCAGCGCGGCGCCGTCGCCGATCGGCAGCGGCCGGGTCAGCGCGGGGGGCTTTGCGCAGCTCGCGACCTCGGCCGGATAGGCGGCGGGTGCGCGACCCATCAGCGTCGCCAGCCGGTAGAGCGCGGCGGTGCGCGTCGCGACCTGTGACGGGATCAACGCCTCGCTCTGGTCGACCGCGGTCCTTGCGCGCGTGACGTCGAACGCCGTGCCGCGCCCGCCGCGCTGCAAGCGGCGCGTGACGTCGAGCGTCTGGCGCTGCAGGGCCAGGACGCGGCTGTTCGCGGCGAGCACCATGTTCGCCGTGCACACCGCGGCATAGCTGCGCGCGGTTTCGGCCGCGACGGTCACGCGGACGTCGTCGCGCGCCGCGGCGACCGCCTGCGCATCGCCCTGCGCGGCTTCGATCGCGCGCCGGATGCGCCCCGACAGGTCGAGCGGATAGGCGAGGGTGATGCCGAGATTGGCGTCAAGCGTTCCGGGCAGGTTGCCGCGGCTCGCATAGGGCCGGTCGATCGACGTACCGCCGCCGATCGTGGTCGACAGCGTCCGCCCGGCGGCGATCTCCGCAACGACCGCGTCGGCGCGGCGGAGATTGGCATCGGCCGCCCGCAGATCGGTGTTCGCAGCCAGCGCCTCCGCGACGAACGCGTCGAGCCGGGGATCGCCATAGAGCTGCCACCAGCGATCGGGGAGGGGGGCATCGACGAACGCGGCCTCGTGACCGCTGTCGAACGCGCCTTGCGCGGCTGGCATCGCGGCGACGGCGCGATCGGGACGCGCATAGTCCGGGCCGGCGGTGGCGCAGGCGGCGAGGCCGAGCGCGAGGATACTCGCGGCAAGACCCCGGCGGGTGGGGGAGGCGGCGATCCCGCCCCGTCCAGGAGAAGGGGCGATCTGCGAGAGACGCGTGCGCATCACGCCGGCGCTCCCGACTGAAGTTTGGGCTCCACCGTCACCGTCGCCGTACGCCCGACGATCAGCGGGACACCCTTCGGCACCTGCATCAGCTTCACGCGCACCGGGATGCGCTGTGCGAGGCGGACCCAGTTGAACGTCGGGTTCACATTGGGCAGCAGGTTGGTCGTGTTCGTCCGTTCGCTGTCATTGATGCCCGCCGCGATACTGTCGACGCGGCCGTGCAGCGCCTGCGCTTCGCCCATCAGATGCACGGTCACCGGGTCGCCGACATGGATGCTGCCGAGCTTGGTTTCCTCGAAATATCCCTCGACGCGAAGCGAGTCCGTGTCGATCAGCGCCATCGCCTGTGCGCCAGCCGCGATATAGTCGCCGGGATGGAGATCGAGATTTGTGACGATGCCGTGCACGGTCGCCCGCACCGTCGTCCGCGCGAGGTTCAGCGCCGCAGTCGATCGCGCGCTCCGGGCCTGCGCGAGCGTTGCCGAGGCGGTGGCGACGCGCGCGACATTCTGTTCGTGCGTTTCCTTGGCGACCAGATCGCCCAGTGCGAGGTCGCGCTGTGCCTCGCGCCGCGCCTGCAGCAGCGTCGCGCGCGCGCTCGCGATCGAGGCGTCAGATTGCGCAAGCGTCAGTTCGAAACGCGGACGATCGACCACGAACAGCACGTCGCCGGGCTTGACCCTCTGGTTGTCCTGCACCGCGACGCGCGTGACGAGACCCGCGACATCGGGCGTGACGCGAACGATGTCGGCGCGGATATGCCCGTCGCGCGTCCACGGATCGCTCTCATAGCGCTTCCACAGCCACAGCGCGACGACCACCGCGAGGGCGACGATGACCAGAGTGACGGCGGAACGGCCGAGCGGGGCCAGCAGGGACTTGAGACGGGGCGAGGTCATGCGGAGGGTCCGGTGAGCAGGGCAAGCAGCCCGAGGATGAGGATGAACAGCGCCAGGTCGACCAGCGGACGATAGGTCACCGCGCGATAGGCCCCGGCAAAGGCGAGCAGGCGGGTGGTGACGCCCGTGAGCACGACCGCGGCGACCGCAAGCAGGAGGAGGGTCGGCAGATAGACACCGCCGATCGAGATCTCGCCGGTCATGCGGGCATCTCCGGTGAGCCCGCATAGGCGGGGGCCGAGGGAAAGAGGTTGCGGCGCAGCGAGGTGAGCGCGAGCACGCTCGTGCGGTGTCTCTCGGGCATGCTCGACGCGAAGCCGGCCAGCGCCCGGTCGATCCCCGCGAGCAGATCGGGTTCGGGGGGCGCCGGCTGGTTGGGGCGTAGTGCGCGGTAATGCGTGCCGACCCCGCGCAGCACCGGCGTGATCATCGCCGCCTCGTCGACCGGACCGTCGATGCGGAGCTGGCGGAGTTCGCCGACCGCCACGCCAACGCGCAGGTCGGTCAGCGCATCGAGCAGCGGCTTGCCGGGATCCTCGCCCTGCAGTGCAAGCCGCGGTGCGAGCAGTCCGATCCGGTCGAGCATCCGCGCGATCCAGCCGGCCGTATCAGGCCGGCCGGTCGAATCCGCACGCGCCGCCAGTTCGCGCCAGCCCGCGCGGAGCAACCGCCGCGCGCTGGTCTGCGCGCCGATCGTCTGAAACAGGCCGACCGTGACGACCGCGAACAACGTCCCGATCAATTGCGCGATCGCGCCGTTCATAAACTGATCGACGCCGCCGCCGAACCGGTCGTTCAGCCCGACCGTGTTAAGTCCGCCAAGCAACGCGCCGAGCGTGACGAGCAAGGTTGCCGGCCGCGCGAGGAACATTCCTCCGATCAGCATCGGCGGCGCGAGCACCGCGGCGAGCGTCACGAAGTCGGTCACGCGTGGCAGGATCGCGAACGCATAGACGGCCGACACGACCAGGCCGAGGATCGTGCCATAGAAGAACGCCTTGATCGCCGGTGCCGGGTTGTCGCTGTTGCCGAACAAGGCGCAGCACACCCCCGCGATCAGCACCGCGCCCGCACCGTCCGTCCATGCGGTCCCGATCCAGAAGGCGCAGCCCAGCAGGATCGTCATCACCGTGCCGGCGGCCGCTCGCAGCGCGATGCCGCGATCGCGGTGGAGCGGTCGCCTGGCGGAGCGCGCGAGCAGTCGCGCGACTGCGGGGGTGACGGGCGCGCGCGACGGCGATCGCATCTGATCGCGCAGGTCGCGCACGTTGCGATGCGCGTCGACCAGTTCCCCGAGCCGCGCCACCAGGCTCAGCCGCAACGCGTCACGCCAGATCAGCGCGCTGCCGGGCGCGGGTTCGAGCGCGCGGGCCCGGGCGATCAGTTCATCGGCGTGCGCGCCGCGCTCCGATGCCGAAGAGGGATCGCGCAGCCATTCGCGAACGTCCTCGATCAGCGCGAGCGCCTCGGGCCGCGGCCTGTCGGCGCCCCGCTTGAGCTCGACTATCCGGTCGTCGATCGCGCTCGCCAGCGGCAACAGCATCGACAGTTCCGCCTGGAGTGCGCGCAACGTCCGGACGCGCGGGAGCAGCCGTGCGGTGTCGAACGGCAGATGGATGGAAAGCTGGTGCAGCTCGTTGATGTCCAGTGCCAGCCGCCGCCGGTCGCGGTCGAGCGCGGCATCGCTTTCCCCCGCAAGCGAATCGCGCGACCAGCGTTCCGCGTCGGCGAGGATCGCGTCGATCCGGCCGAGCAGCACGGCGGTGACGGTCTGCGGGAAGACGAAGCCGTGGATCAGACTGCCGCACAGGATGCCGATCGTGATCTCCTGCACCCGCAGCGCAGCGATGGTGAAGACCGCGCCCGGCGCCGCAACCGACGGAAAACCGATGATGCTGGCGGTATAGCCCGCGAGCAGGAACACATAGGCCCGCGGCGTCCGGTCGAGCAGCGAGATGTAGAGGCACAGCCCGAGCCACAGCGCGAGGCCGAGCGACAGGAGTTCGGGCGCGTTGACGAGGTTCGGCACGAGCACGACCGCGGCAATCGCGCCAAGCACGGTCCCCGCGACCCGGAACACCGCCTTCGACAACACCGCGCCGGCCAGTGGCTGCGCGACGATATAGGACGTCGTCACCGCCCAATAGGGCCGCGTCAGACCGATCCGCAGCGCGATGTAATAAGCGAGGATCGCGGCGACGAAGCATTTGACCGAGAAGAGCGCCTCCTTCCCCCCGAAACGCGACAGCGTCATCGTCCGCGATCTGCCACAAACCGCGCGCCGAGCCGTTCCGCAACACGGAGCGCGGTGGCCAGATCGTCGTCCGGCACGCCCTCGAGCATCGCATGGCGCAGCGTCGCGAACTTCGCCTCGATCGTGGTGACGAGCCGCCGCCCGTGTGGCGTCAGGCGGATCCGGCTGACCCGCGCATCGGCGGGATCGCGGTGGCGCTCGACAAGCCCGGCGGCGGTCATCTGGTCGATCGAGCGCACCAGCGATGCCTGTGTCACGTCGAGTTCACAGGCGAGATCGATCTGCCGCACGTCGTCACCCAGCCGCCCGACCTGAACAAGCGCCCAGCCGGTCGATGCCGACACCCCCATGTCACGGAGCGCATGGTCGGCCGCCTGCCGCCAGCTGCGCGCGAGCGGCAGGAGGGTTCGGGCGTAGGATGATTCAAGCACGGCGCGGGGGGAGGTCATTAGCGTGCTAAGTAATCATGTCAGCTCATGCTGCAATGCAAAATAGCGAGCCATGCGAGGAATTTGTTCGCGCCCGCCGGGCCGCGCGGCGTGCGCGACCCGGCGGCTCAGACCTAGTGGTTGTCGCGCGGCAGGCCCATCGTCTGGGCGATGCGCTGGTATTTCTCCGCACCTTCGAGGATGGCGCCGGTTTCCATCTGGCCGACGGTGGCGCGCTGGATTTCCTGCCACGGCGTCTGCGAGCGCGGGAAGGCATAGCCGCCCGCCGCAGTCAGCGTGCGGCGCCGCTCGGCCAGTTCCTCATCGGAGATCAGGACATCGGCGCTGCCCTTGCCGAGATCGATGCGAACACGGTCGCCGGTGCGGATCAGCGCGAGGCCGCCCATTGCCGCCGCCTCGGGGCTGGCGTTGAGGATCGAGGGCGAGCCTGACGTGCCCGATTGGCGACCGTCGCCGATGCAGGGAAGCGCGTGGACGCCCTCGCGGATCAGATAGGCGGGCGGACGCATGTTGACGACTTCGGCGGCACCCGGATAGCCGATCGGGCCGGCACCGCGCATGAAGAGCAGCGTATCGGTGGTGATGCCGAGCGACGGATCGTCAATCCGGTGATGATAGTCCTCGGGGCCGTCGAACACGACCGCGGGGCCTTCGAACGCCTCGGGATCGTCCGGATTGCTGAGATAGCGTTCGCGGAATTCCGGCGAGATGACGCTCGTCTTCATGATCGCGCTGTCGAACAAATTGCCGCGGAGCACGATGAAGCCGGCATCCTCCAGCAGCGGCGTCGCGAACGGGCGGATGACGCGCTCGTCCTCGATCGTCGCGGTGCGGCAATTGTCGCCGATGCTCTTGCCGTTGGCGGTCATCGCGTCTTCGTGAATCAGCCCCTGCTTCATCAGCTCGGCTACGACGGCTGGCACGCCTCCGGCATGGTAATAATCCTCGCCGAGATACTCCCCGGCGGGCTGAAGGTTGACCATCAGCGGGACCTTGTGACCGTGCGTCTGCCAGTCGTCGATCGGCAGGTCGACGCCGATATGGCGCGCGATCGCGGCGAGGTGGATCGGCGCGTTGGTCGATCCGCCGATCGCCGAATTGACGACGATCGCGTTGTGGAACGCCTCCCTGGTTAGGATGTCGCTGGGCTTCAGATCCTCGGCGACCATGTCGACGATGCGCTTGCCGGTCTTGTACGCGACCTCCTGGCGGTCGCGATACGGCGCGGGGATCGCGGCCGAGCCGGGCAGCTGCATGCCGAGCGCCTCGGCCAAGCTGTTCATCGTCGTCGCGGTGCCCATCGTGTTGCAATAGCCGGTCGAGGGCGCCGACGAGGCGACGAGCTTGATGAAGCCTTCATCGTCGATCGCGCCGGTCGCGAGCAGCTCGCGCGCCTTCCACACGATCGTGCCCGAGCCGGTCCGCTCACCCTTGTGCCAGCCGTTGAGCATCGGCCCGACCGACAGCGCGATGGCGGGAATGTTCACGGTCGCGGCAGCCATCAGGCAGGCGGGTGTGGTCTTGTCGCATCCGATCGTCAGCACGACGCCGTCGAGCGGATAGCCGTAGAGCACCTCGACCAGCGCCAGATAGGCGAGGTTGCGGTCGAGCCCGGCGGTCGGGCGCTTTCCGGTCTCCTGGATCGGGTGGACCGGGAATTCGAGCGCGATGCCGCCCGCCTCGCGAATGCCTTCGCGCAGCCGTTCGGCGAGCACGAGATGATGGCGGTTGCAGGGGCTGAGGTCGCTGCCGGTCTGCGCGATGCCGATGATCGGCTTGCCCGAGCGCAGTTCCTCAAGGCTCAATCCGAAGTTCAGATAGCGCTCCAGATAGAGCGCGGTCATGTCGATATTCTCGGGATTGTCGAACCACGCGCGGCTGCGGAGTTTGGGCAAGTCGGTCATGAGAGGCTTTCTGGGGTAAGCAGGTCGAATATCAGCGAGCGACGGAGACGCGGTAGATCATGGCGTGATGATAGGGCTTGCCCGGATCGACGCGCGCGGAGACGAAATTCGGCTTGTTCGGTGCGTCCGGAAATTTTTGCGGTTCCAGCGCGATACCGTCACCCATCCGGTAGAGATGGCCGTGCTTGCCGATGAACGTCCCGTCAAGAAAATTGCCGGTGTAGAATTGCACGCCGGGCTCGGTCGACAGGACTTCGAGCACGCGTCCCGATGCAGGATCCTCAAGCCGCGCGGCCAGCTCGGGCTTGGCGGTGACGCCCTTGTCGAGCGCGAAGTTGTGGTCGTAGCCATGGCCGTAGCAGATCTGCTGGTCACGGCCGTCGCGAAGCCCTTCGCCGACGATCCGGCCGTTGCGGAAGTCGAATACGGTCCCCTGGACGGGCTGCAACACACCGGTCGGGATCAGCTTGTCGTCGACCGGCGTGATCGCCTTGGCGGGGATCGTCAGTCGGTGGCCGTTCGCGCCCATCGCCGATCCCTCGCCACCAAGATCGAAGATCGCGTGATTGGTCATGTTCACGATCGTCGGCTTGTCGGTCCTGGCATCATAGGCGATGCCGAGATTGCCCGCTTCGTCGAGCGTGTAGGTGACCGTGACGTCGAGGTTGCCCGGATAGCCGGACTCGCCATCCGCGCTGCGGTGGCCGAGCACGAGCGTCGCGGTCGGGCCGTCTTTGATCGACAGGACTTTCCACGCGACCTTGTCAAAACCCTTGCCGCCGCCGTGCAGCGAATTGACCTTGTCGTTGAGCGGCAGCTGATAGGCGTTGCCGTCGAGCGTGAAGCGGCCGCCGGCGATGCGGTTGGCGAAGCGCCCGACCGTCACGCCGAAGAAATTGGGATGGTCGACATAGGAGGCGAGGTCGTCATAGCCGAGCACGACGTCGGCGACCTTGCCGGCCCGGTCGGGCGCCATCAGCGATTGCAGCGTCGCGCCATAGGACAGGATGCGCGCGGAGACGCCGTGCGCGTTGCTGAGCGTGATCGCCTCGATCGCCGTGCCGTCGCGCAGCGTACCCGCGGGGGTGCGCCTGGCATCGGCCGCGTTCGCCGCTGGCGCTGCCAGAGCGGCTAAGAGAGTTGCCAAGATGATCCCCGTTTTTCCGATTCCGCTCATTCCGGTTCCTATCCTGATCCTCTGACGCCGTTGACGCGCCTTATGGGGGTATATAGTCGGACAATATATTTCTGAGCAAGCCATGCGGGAAAAGACTGATGTTCAGTCGCAGACGTGGCACGGAGGATGACGACTATGGCGATGCCGATACAGACGCACGGGACGATCGCAGGCGCTGCACCGGGGGCAGGGGGCAGCGCGGAGGGGCCAAGCTACCAATCCGCGCTGACCTTGCTGGCCAGCCTGTTCTTCATGTGGGGCTTCATCACGGTCATCAACAATACGCTGCTGCCGCATCTGCGCAGCGTGTTCGACCTCAGCTACACACAGACCACGCTGATCGAGAGCGTCTGGTTCATCGCCTATTTCTTCGCGTCCATCCCGTCCGCCAAGCTGATCGAGCGTGTCGGCTATCAGCGCGCGATGGTGTTCGGGCTCGCCATGATGGCCGCCGGTGCGCTGATGATGGTGCCCGCCGCGCGGCTGCCGTCTTATGGCGTGACGCTGTTCGCCTTGTTCGTGATCGCCAGCGGCATCACGCTGCTTCAGGTCGCGGCGAACCCCTATGTCGCGGTCGTTGGCCCGCCCGAGACCGCGTCGTCGCGGCTGAACCTGGTCCAGGCGTTCAATTCGGCCGGCGCGACGCTCGCGCCCTTGTTCGGCGGCTATCTGATCCTCGGCCGCTCGACCTCGGGTACGGCGGTCGCCGGATCCACCGCGGTACTGACCCCCGCCGAGCGGCTTGCAGACGCGCAGTCTGTCGTGCTGCCCTATCTCATCGTCGCGGGCGTGCTGGTCGTGCTCGCGGTCGTCATCGCACGCTTCCCGTTGCCGGCGATGGGGGCGGCGACGCAGCGTTCGGCAAAGGCCGATCGCAAGGGGCTGTCGCTCTGGTCGCATCGCAACCTCGTCCTCGGCATCCCGGCAATCTTCATCTATCTGATCGCCGAGATCGGCGTCGCCAACCTGTTCATCAACTTCGTCAGCCAGCCGCAGATCGGCAATCTGACGCACGAGCAGGCCTCGCATTATCTGTTCATCCTGTGGGGCGGAATGATGGTCGGACGGCTTGTCGGCAGCGTCATCATGCGCAGCGTTCCGGCGGAGCACGTCCTGGCGCTGGCCAGCATCGGCGCGTTCGTCGTGATGCTGGTCGCCACCTTCACCACCGGGCACGTCGCGATGTGGGCGCTGATCTCGGTCGGGCTGTTCCATTCGATCATGTTCCCGACGATCTTCACGCTCGGCATCCGGGGGCTCGGACCGCTGACGGAAGAGGGATCGGGGCTGCTGATCATGGCGATCGCGGGTGGTGCGCTGGTGATCGTGCAGGGCTGGCTTGCGGACCGTTATGGCCTGCAGATCTCGTTCCTGCTGACCGCGGCGTGTGAACTCTACATCCTGTTCTACGCGCTCTGGGGATCGCGCGTGACGCATGCGCTGCCCGAGCCGGTCGCGGTTGGATGATCCGGATGGCGGCGGTGCGGCGCGTTCAGCGCTGCATCGCCGCCTTCGTATCTTCCAGTGCCAGGTCGACCAGCGTGCGCATCGCGGCACTTGCCGCCGCGGCATCGCCAGCCGCGATCGCGTCATAGACGAGCACATGATCGGGGATCGGGTTGCGGGGCAGCGCGCGGGCGCGTTGCTTGTACTGGGTGGTCCAGTTGACCGCCGCGCCGATGCTGGCGCTCAGCACGATCAGCGCATCGTTCCGCGTCGCGGTCAGCACGGCGTCGTGGAATTCGCGATCCGCCGCGCGGCCCGCCTCGGTCGCGAGCGTGTGGCGACGCATCGCGGTGAGCGCGTCCTTCATGATCTTCAGATCGGCGCGGTCGCGGCGCTCGGCCGCGAGCGCGGCGGCGGCCGGTTCGACGATCGCGCGCAGTTCGAACAGGTCGCGCACGAACATGATGTCGGGCTCGGCCGCGAATGCCCAGGCGAGCACGTCGGGATCGAGCAGATTCCATCGGCTGCGGGGCAGGACGCGCGTGCCGATCTTGGGCCGGCTCTCGACCAGCCCCTTGGCGGTCAGCACCTGGACGGCCTCCCGGTACGCGCTTCGCGACACGTCGAGCGTCTTGGAGAAATCGACTTCCCCGGCCAGCGTGTCGCCGGGCGCATATTCGCCCGACAGGATCGCGGTGCCCAGCTTGTGCGCCACCGCGCCGTGCAGGCGGCGGCCGGTCCCCCGGGGGCTGCGTGCTGTTCCGGCGTCGGTCACAATCTCCTGTGGATCGTCGTCGTTGATCGTCATAGCGCCTGCTCCATCATCACGGCGTAACAGTCCGCGTGCCATCAAGGAACGCCAAAAGATTGCTAAATTGGGCCATTGCGCATAAGTCTGAGTATAAGGGAGCTACTATCCATGACTGATATCCAGACGGCCAAGACGGCCGGCAACGACGCGTTCCGTTCGATCGACGCGGCGACGGGGCTCGCGACCGGCGAGGCCTTTGCGGTCCACGGCGCTGATGACGTTGCGACGGCCTGTGCTGCCGCCGACGCGGCTTTCGATTCGTATCGCGCGACCGACAATGCAGCTCGCGCGGACTTTCTCGAACGGATCGGCGAAGAGATCGTCGCGCTTGGTGACACGCTGATCGTCACCGCGATGCGCGAGAGCGGCCTGCCGCGCGCGCGGCTCGAGGGCGAGCGGGGTCGTACCGTCGGCCAGCTGAAGCTGTTTGCCGGCGTCGTGCGCCGCGGCGGCTGGATGGGTGTCCGGATCGACCCGGCGCTGCCCGACCGCGCACCCTTGCCGCGTCCCGACCTGCGCCTGCGGATGATCCCGCTCGGCCCGGTCGCGGTGTTCGGCGCGAGCAATTTCCCGCTCGCCTTCTCGACCGCAGGTGGTGATACCGCCTCCGCGCTCGCTGCGGGCTGCCCAGTCGTCGTCAAGGGCCATCCGGCGCATCCCGCGACCGGCGCGATGGTCGCTGGCGCGATCGCGGCGGCGGTTGCTGCCTGCGGCCTGCCAAAGGGTGTGTTCTCGCATCTGGTCGGCCCCGGCAATGATCTGGGCAGCACGCTGGTCCAGGATCCGCGGATCGCTGCGGTCGGCTTCACCGGGTCGCGCGCTGGCGGCCTGGCACTCGTCAAGCTGGTGCAGGCGCGCGACGTGCCGATCCCGGTCTATGCCGAGATGTCGAGCATCAATCCCGTCGTGCTGCTGCCCGAGGCGCTGAAAGCGCGCGGCGCGGCGCTGGGTACGGCGTTCGTCGGGTCGCTGACGATGGGCGCGGGGCAGTTCTGCACCAATCCCGGCCTCGTCCTCGCGATCGAGGGTGACGGGCTCGATGCGTTTGTCGCCGCGGCGGCCACCGCGCTTCCCGACGCACCGGCGGCGACCATGCTCACCGGCGGCATCCACGCTGCGTACCAGAAGGGCGTCGAGGCGCTCGCGGGCCATGACGCGGTCAAGACGATCGCACAGGGCAAGGTCGGCGAAGGTGTCGCACAGGGGCAGGCGGCGTTCTTCGAAACCACCGCTGCACAGTTTCTGAGCGACGCGGCGCTGGGGCATGAGGTGTTCGGGGCGTCGTCGCTGCTGGTCCGCTGCGCAGACGAGAACGAGCTCCATGCCGTGCTGCGCGCCGCGGAAGGTCAGCTGACCGCGACGATCCAGATGGACGCGGGCGATGCCGGGATGGCGTCGCGCCTGATCCCGCTGCTCGAGCGCAAAGCGGGGCGGATCCTGGCCAATGGCTGGCCGACGGGCGTCGAGGTCGCGCATGCGATGGTCCATGGCGGACCGTTCCCGGCGACGTCGGACGGTCGCACGACCTCGGTCGGCAGCTTGGCGATCGACCGCTTCCTGCGGCCTGTATCCTACCAGAACCTGCTGCCGGAATTGCTGCCCGCCTGCGTGCGTGACGACACGGACGCGCCGCGGCTGATGGACGGCGTCGTCGCCGGCTGACCCGCCAATTCCCTGCATGATGACGTCCGGGCGAACCGTAACAGCGGCACCCGGAAAGGAGAGGATGATGAGCTTGCGCCTGTTGCAGCATGTTGGCGTCGACGGCACGCGATCGGTGATCGCGGCCACCAGCGCCGGGGCGGCGTTCGTTCCCGGCATGGACAGCGTTCGCGCGCTCGCCGAACGGGCGATCGCGGAGGGTCTCGATCTTGCCGCGACGGTCGCGGCCTGCGGTACGGGGACCAATGTCGACATCGCGGCCGAACTGGCTGCCGGTCGGCTGATGTCGCCGATCGATCATGTCGACCCGGCGCATGTCGTCATGACGGGTACCGGGCTGACGCATCTCGGCTCGGCCGAGGGACGCGACAAAATGCACCGTGCCGCGGCGGATGCGGAAAAGCAGACCGATTCGATGCGGATGTTCCTGGAAGGGGTCGAGCGCGGCAAGCCGGGGCCGGGGGAGCGCGGTCAGCAGCCCGAATGGTTCTACAAGGGTGACGGTTCGGGGCTCGTCGCGCCGGGCGCCGCGCTCGAGATGCCTGATTTTGCCGAAGATGGCGGCGAGGAGCCCGAGCTTGCCGGGATCTACCTGATCGGGGCTGACGGCACGCCGTTCCGGCTCGGCCTGTGTCTGGCCAACGAGTTCAGCGATCACGTGACCGAGCGGCACAATTATCTGTGGCTCGCGCATTCCAAGCTGCGCCAGGCGTCGCTCGGCCCGGAGCTGCTCGTCGGCACGCCGCCCGAGCATGTCGAGGGGATGAGCCGGATCCACCGCGACGGCGCCGTCCTGTGGGAGAAGCCGTTCCTGTCGGGCGAGGCGAACATGTCGCACAGCATCGCCAATCTCGAGGCGCATCATTTCAAATATGATCTGTTCCGCCGCCCGGGCGACATTCATGTCCATTTCTTCGGGACCGCGACGCTGTCGTTCGCCGAGGGCGTGACGACGCGCGAAGGCGACGTGTTCGAGATCGAGGCCGCGCCCTTCACGCTGCCGCTGCGCAACACGCTGACCAGGGCCGCGCCGCGGTTGGTCTCGGTAAAGGCGCTCTGAGCGTGGCCGCCATTCGCATCGCCGTCGTCGGCATGGGCAAGATCGCCCGCGACCAGCATCTCCCGTCGATCGCGGGCAACACCGAATTCGAGCTCGTCGCCAGCGTCAGCCCGCGGGATCCGGGCGTCGAGGGCGTCGCCAACTTCAAGTCGCTGGAGGCGCTGCTCGCCGACGGTCCGGCGATCGACGCGATCGCGCTCTGCACGCCGCCGCAGGTGCGCTATTCGCTCGCCGCGATGGCGCTCGATAAGGGCCTGCATGTGTTCCTCGAAAAGCCGCCGGGCGCGACACTCGCCGAGGTTGATGCGCTCGAGGCTCAGGCCGCACAGACCGGCGCGACGCTCTTTGCCGGCTGGCATTCGCGGTTCGCCGCGGGTGTCGCGCCCGCCAAGGCCTGGCTGGCCGATCGTCGCATCGACCGCGTGTCGATCGTCTGGCGCGAGGACGTCCGCGTCTGGCATCCCGGTCAGGCATGGATCTGGGAGCCCGGCGGGCTCGGCGTATTCGATCCGGGCATCAACGCCTTGTCGATCGCGACCGAGATCCTGCCCGAGCCGTTCTTCCTCGAGTCCGCGACGCTGTCGACACCGGCCAATCGTGCCGCGCCCATTGCTGCCGATCTCGCTTTCCGCAGTGCGTCGGGCACACCGATCACGATGGATCTCGACTGGCGTCAGACCGGCCCGCAAAGCTGGGACATCGTCGTCGACACCGACGCCGGCACGCTCCGTCTCGCCAAAGGCGGCGCGGTGCTCACGCTGCCCGAGGGCAGCAGCGAGCATGACGATGCCGAATATGCCGGGCTCTACGCGCGTTTCGCCGCCCTGGTCCGTGACGGGCGCAGCGAGGTCGACACGACCCCCTTCACGCTCGTCGCCGACGCGTTCCTGCGTGGCACCCGCGTCTCGGTCGCGGCGTTCGACGACTAGGACCGCGGGTGCGATGGCCCGCGGTCCTGCTCGGCCGTGGGTTAAAGCCTCAGGCCGAGACCGACGCCGAAGACGAGCGGATCGAGATTGATCTTCACGGTCTGCGTACCGATTGCCGTCGTACGCAGGCGGGCGCTCGTGTCGATGTCGATATATTTGACGTCGAGATTGAGAAAGACCTTCGGCGTGATGTCGACATCGACCCCGGCCTGCGCCGCCCAGCCAAAGCTGTCCTTCATACGCACCCGCGTCCGCCCGACCGCCTTTTCGAGACCCGCCGAGGCATCCTCGTTCCAGAACATCGTGTAGTTCAGCCCGGCCCCGACATAGGGACGGATCGAGCCGCGTGGGTTGAGGTGATATTGCGCGGTCAGCGTCGGGGGCAGCACCCAGGTCGAGGCCAGCTTGCCGATCGATCCGGTCGTCCCGCTACGCCCGCTGGCGCTGTGCTTGGTCGTCGCGGCGATCAGTTCGAAGCCGATCTGGTCGGTGGCCATATAGGTGACGTCGACCTCGGGCATCGCGCTGTTGTCGACGCTGACGCGTTCGCCGGGAAAGGTCGGGAGGATCCCGCCCGAGCGTTCGTTCGGGGCGACGAGGATCGCGCGCAGGCGGACGAGGACGTCGCCGGCCTTGATACCGGTGCGCGGTGCCGGGTCCTGCGCCATGGCCGGCGTGGCGATGCCGAGGCCGGCGGCGGCTAGAACTACGCCGATGGAAAGATGCTTCATTGCCCGACTCCTGATTGGGATGCGTTCGGGCTAGGCGTGCGGCGAGGCGGGGGCGTTGATCACGGCCAAACGCGGATTTGATGCCGATCAAAGACCAGTCGAAGGGGACATCGCACCCATCATCGCATGTGGACCTATCACCCCGAACTGCTCGCGACACCCGTGCCGCGCTACACCAGCTATCCGACCGCTGCCGAATTCGGCGACGATGTCGGTCCGGTCGACATGGAGGAGGCGCTGGCAGCGATCGCGCCGGGGACGGTCGTTTCGCTGTATCTGCACATCCCCTATTGCCGGGACATCTGCTGGTATTGCGGATGCAACACGGGGGCGGCGAACCGCGCCGCGCGGCTCGCCGCCTATGTCGAACGGCTCGAACGCGAGATCACACTCGTCGCGCAGCGGGTGACTGGCATCCGCGTGGGACGGATCGCGTTCGGCGGCGGCAGTCCGAACGCGATTCCGCCGGCGGCTTTTCTCCGGCTGGTCGAACGCGTCAGGACGGCGTTCGACTGCACCGATGCGATACTATCGGTCGAGGTCGATCCGCGCGGTTTCGACCGGGACTGGGCGGGGGCGATCGGGCGGGCAGGGGTGTCGCGGGTCAGCCTCGGCGTCCAGACGCTCGACCCTCAGGTCCAGGCGGCGATCGGGCGCGTGCAGCCGTCGGAGGATATCCGTCGCACGACAGCGCTCCTGCGCGAGGCCGGTGTCGGGTCGATCAATTTCGATCTCATGTATGGCCTGCCGCGACAGTCCGAGCAGAGCCTGCGGGCCAGCATCGTCGAGAGCATCGCGATGGGCCCCGACCGGCTCGCGGTGTTCGGCTATGCGCACGTCCCGCACCTCGTACCGCGCCAGAGACGTATCGTCGCGGACGGGCTGGCGGGGACGGCGGAGCGCTTTGCGCAGGCGGCCCTGGCGCATCGCATGCTGGTCGATGCCGGCTATGATCCGGTCGGGTTCGACCATTTCGCCCGACCGGGCGATGCGCTCGCGCAGGCGGCGGCGAGCGGCGGCCTGCGCCGCAACTTCCAGGGTTTCACCGAAGACCCGGCGGAGATCCTGATCGGTCTGGGCGCCAGCGCGATCAGCGATTTCCCCGACCGCATCCTGCAGACCGAGAAGAATACGGGGCGCTACGGCATGCGGATCGATGCCGGAGCCCTTGCAACCTGTCGCGGGCTGCGGCGCAGCCCCGAAGACAGGCTGCGCGGCCGGGCGATCGAGACGATCCTGACCCGGGGCACGGCCGACCTGACCGCACTGGATGGCGGGGCCGATATCCGTATGCGGCTGACGCCGTTCGAACGGTACGGGCTGATCGCCTGGGAGGGAAGCGTGCTGCGCCTGAGCGAAGACGCGCTTCCCTATGCGCGCGTCATTGCGAGCAAGCTGGACGCGTACCGGCAGACCGCCTCGGCACGGTTCAGCCATGCGGTCTAGCGCGGCTGGCGGGGCGGTCGTGACGCTGCCGCCGCGCTGTGCCGCCTGCAACGTACGCGACGATGCGCTGTGTGCGACGCTCGAAGACGCGGGCCTGGTCGCGCTGCACGGGATCGGCCGACGGCGGACGATGCCGGCAGGGCAGGTGCTGGTCTGGAGCGGGGATCCGAACGCGATTTGCGCCACCGTCGTGTCGGGCGTGCTCAAGGCGATGCGCACGGGGCCCCAGGGTCACGAACACATTGTCGGCCTCGCCTTTGCCGGAGATTTCGTCGGCGACCTGTTTGCCGACACCGCGAACGAGACGATCCGGGTGATCACCGATGCGGAGCTGTGCGTGTACCCGCGCGCGGCGCTGCAAAACATGCTCGACGCGCATCCGGCGATGGAACGCCTGTTGCTGCACCGCGCGCTCGGTGCGCTCGACGATGCGCGGATGTGGATGCTGATGCTGGGACGCAAGGCCGCAGGCGCGCGGATCGCCACGTTCCTGCTGGAAATGGCACGGCGGATGGGTCAGCCGGGCCCGGCCCGCTTCGACCTGCCGATGAGCCGGTCGGAGGTCGGCGCACTGCTGGGGATGACGATCGAGACCGTCAGCCGGCAGATGACGTCCCTGAAGCGCCGCGAGGTCGTTGCCCTGCCGGGCGGGCGCGGCGTCATCATCCTCGATCGGGCGCTGCTCGCGCGGGCCGCGGCAGGCTGAGCGACAGCCCCCGAGATTTGGTACTAGGCGGCGCTGCGCCGGTCCGATCTTGCCTGTGTCAGGTCGAAACGCCGCGGGCAGAGGGCGACGAGCGCCGGGCGGTGGCTCACAAGGATCAGCCCCTGTCCGGTCGTGTCGAGGCGCTGCGCCAGTCGGACCGCGAGCAGCTTTTCGGTCGTGCGGTCCAGCCCTTCGCTCGGCTCGTCGAGCACGAGCCATGGCGCGAGCGAGCAATAGGCGCGCGCCACCGCGAGACGGCGCCGCTCCCCGCCCGACAGCCGTGCGCCGTTTTCACCGACCCACGCGTCGAGTCCGTGATCGAGCGCGCGAACCCGACCGTCGAGCACCGCGTCGTGCAGCGCCCGCCACAGGGTCGCATCGTCGGCATCCGGGTTGGCCAGCATTAGATTGTCGCGCACCGTTCCCGACAGCAGCGCGGCATCCTGTGGTGCCCAGGCGAAGCTCCGCCGCGATATCTCTGCCGGGATCAGGCCGATATCATCTCCGTCCAGCCAGATATCGCCAGGCGCGCTCGACCGCAACGACAGCATCTTTTCCACGAGCGTCGTCTTGCCGATCCCCGAGGGGCCGGTCAGCGCGACCCGATCGCCGTGCTGCACGTGACACGTCCCCGCCGGCAGGACGAAGTGCAGTGCGCTACGGCTAGGACCGGCCGTGTTCGGCAAAGCAAGCGAAGATGCATTCTCCAGGTAAGTCTCTGCGCTCTCGTGCGTTTCCAGGATATCGTCGAGCCGGTCGCGTGCCGCGCGCATGCGGCCCCGCTCGATCATCGCGCGCAACACCGGCGTGCCCGCATCGATCGTCATCGCCGCTGCCAGCGCCGCCAGCGCAGCCCGTGGCGCCCCCGATCCGGCCGACAGGATCGCGGCGCCGGCGGCGGCGATACCGACGGCCGTCGCGTGCAGCAGGTCCAGCCATCCGGCGGCTTCTGCCTGCGCACGCTGCGCGGCGGCGAGCGCACGGCTTCGATCGTCGACCTGCGCAGCGGCCCAGGGCTCGAGCCCGAAGCATCGCAGTTCGGGGGCGGCATCGGCAAGGCCTGCGAACGTCTCGCGAAGTGCCCCGGCAGCATATTGCACCGCCTGGCCGAGCGGCGCGCTACGACGGGCAAGCCGGTCGGCAACGATGAGGAGCACCGCCATGCAACAGGCGGTGGCGATCGAGGCTGCGACGCTGCCCAGCGATACGAGCCCAAGCCCCGTGATCAGCGCCGCGGCGACGCCCCAGGGCGCGGACTGGCGTACGAACTGCATCTCCATCGCATCGACGTCGCCGATCAGCCGGGCGGTCGCCTCGCCCGTCCCGAAGGCGAGCGCGGTCCCAGCGGGCTGTGCTGCGAGCGCGCGGAAGATGGCCGGGCGGATCCGCGCGAGCGCGCCGAACGCCGCCTCGTGGCTGGCGAGGCGCTCGCCGTAACGTGCGCCGGTCCGCAGGATGGCGAGAAGCCGGATTCCCGCGCTCGGCAACATGTAGTTGAACGCGAGCGCTGCCGCCGGGCCCGCCAGACCGGCGATCGCGGCGGCGGTGATGAACCAGCCCGACAGCCCGAGCAGCAGGACCGACGCTGCCGCAACGATTGCGGCGAGCAGCGCGGCGCGTGCGAGGATTGGGCGCTGCGCACCTCGCTCCTGCGCGAGCAACCTGTCGAGTGGACCGTTCATGCGGGGTCTCCAAGCCGGACCACATGATCGGCGATGCCGGCCAGGCGGTCGCTATGCGTCGCAATCAGCGTCGTCCGGCCGCGACAGGCCGCCGCGATAGTCGTCACCAGCGCGATCTCCGACAGTGAATCGAGATGCGCCGTCGGCTCGTCGAGCAGCAGGATCGGTGCCGGCTTGAGCATGGCACGCGCCAGGGCAAGCCGCCGCCGCTCGCCACCGGACAGCCCGCCGCCGCGCGCATCGAGCCGCGTGTCGAGACCGGCCGCCATCCGACCGCCGCCGCGTGCCATCAGCATCGGCCGAAGACCGGCCTGCACCACCGCGCAGTCGATCGCATCGTCGGTGGCGTCGGGGCAGGCGAGGCGCAGGTTTTCGCGGATCGTGCCGGCGATGATCAACGGATGCTGGCCCGCCCAGGATGCGCGCGGCGCGAGCGAACCGCCGGGTGGGAGTCGCTCGCCGTCGATCAGGACATCGCCCGCGACCAGCGGCGCGAGGCCGAGCAGCAGGTGCAGCGCGCTGGTCTTGCCGCTGCCCGATGGTCCGGTCAGCACGACGATGCGGCCGGACGGAACGTCGAACGACAGGTCGGACACGGCGTCCCGTTCCGCGTCGGGATAGCGGATCGCGACCGACCTGAACGCCAGTGCGGGAAGAGCGGGCATTTCGAGCCGCAGTGCGTGCCGCGTCGATGGTAGCGACGCAGGCATGGGTGAGACGGGCGCGGGCGCGGGGAGGGCGATCAGGCGATCCGCCGCCGTCTCGGCCGCCTGCTTGTCGTGATAGGCGGCGGCGAGACGTCGCATCGGTGCGTAGAATTCGGGCGCGAGCGCGAGGACGAAGAAGGCGCGGCCGAGATCGAGCTGCTCGGGCACCGGGAAGGGCAGGAGGTGGAGCAGGTTGAACCCGCAATAGACCGCGACCAGCGCGACCGAGAGTGCGGCGAAGAACTCCAGCGCGCCCGAGGACAGGAAGGCGACGCGCAGCACGCCCATCGTCCGCGCCGCGAGTTCGTCCGCGGCGACCCCGAGCGCGCGGGCCTCGCGGTCCCCGGCGCCGAACGCAAGGACGACCGGCAGTGCGCGGACCCGATCCGCGAACCGCCCGGTCAGCCGGGCCAGCGCGGTGAACTGGCGCCGGGATTTGTCCGCGGCCGCGCCCCCCGCAAGCGCCATCGCGACGACGAACGGTATGAGCGTCACGACCAGGATGCCCGCGGCGACGGGGCTGGCCAACGCGGTTGCGAGCAGGATCAGGAAGGGTGCGATGGCGGCTGCTTTGCGCGCGGGCAGGAAGCGCGCGATATAGCCATCGAGCGCGTCCACCTCGTCCACCACCGCGGCCATCAGGACACCCGTGGTCGTCGGCGCGCCGGGGTCGCGGTGCAGCGCCGACGCGACGATGCGGCGGCGCAGCGTCACCTTCGCGTCTTCGGCCTGGCGGGCGCCCGTGCGCGTCGCGAGCATGACGACGAGACCGCGAAGGCCGCCGGACAGGACGACGAGCGCGACCCAGGGCAGGACCGCGGCGGCACCGGCCGGAACCGCGACGATCGCCCCCGCCAGGCCGCCGGCAAAGCCGATTGCGGCAATGCTGTCGAGCATGAGCCAAGCCGCCGCCGCATCGCCGCGTCGACCGCCCTGGGCGATGGTCTTGAGCCACTGGCGACGCGCGCGGGGCGTCGGGTCGGTGGATGCGAGGTCGCTCGAAGATAGTGCCGTCATGGACGCGCTTGTCGCGTATTGCCGTTCGTCCGGTCTTTGACCGCGGTCAATGTTCTGACCGGCCGCGCGACTTACGCCCCGACCAAACCGGCATGTTCGCCGGGGGGGGAGACCGTTCCATGGACCTCGGGGTCATCGACCTGTCGCGGCTGCAGTTTGCGCTCACCGCGCTCTATCATTTTCTCTTCGTGCCGCTGACGCTGGGCCTGTCGATGATGCTCGTCATCATGGAATCGGTCTATGTCATGACGAACCGGCCGATCTGGCGCGTGATCACACGCTTCTGGGGGCGGATCTTTGCGATCAACTTCGTGCTGGGGGTGGCCACCGGGCTGACGATGGAATTCCAGTTCGGCACGAACTGGTCGTATTTCTCGCATTATGTCGGGGACATATTCGGCGCGCCGCTCGCGATCGAGGGGCTGATGGCGTTCTTCCTCGAAGCGACGTTCGTCGGCATCATGTTCTTCGGCTGGGGGCGGCTGTCGAAGCTCGGGCATCTGCTCGTCACGGCGATGGTGGCGCTCGGCACCAACCTGTCCGCGCTGTGGATCCTGATCGCGAACGGCTGGATGCAGAATCCGGTTGGTGCAAAGTTCAATCCGGAAACGATGCGGATGGAGGTGACCGATTTCGGCGCCGTCCTGTTCAACCCGATCGCGCAGGCCAAGTTCGTCCACACGGTCAGCGCGGGTTATGTCTGCGCGGCGGTGGTCGTGCTGGGCATCAGCGCCTTCTGGTTGCTCACCGACCGCTACAAGGGCGTGGCGCGGCGATCGATGACGGTGGCGGCAGCCTTTGGCCTGGCCGCGTCGCTGTCGGTCGTCGTGCTGGGTGACGAGAGCGGCTATGCCCTGACCGACAACCAGAAGATGAAGCTCGCCGCGATCGAGGCGGCCTGGCACACGGCACCCGCGCCGGCCGGTCTGACGCTGTTCGGCGTACCCGACGTCGCCGCCCGTGAAACCCGGTATGAGGTCCAGATCCCCTGGGTCCTCGGGCTGATCGCGACGCGCAGCCTCGACGGCACCGTCACCGGCATGTCCGAACTGGTGCTGAAGGCGCAGGAGCGGATCACGTCGGGCGTGGTCGCCTATGACGCGGTCGAACGGCTCAAGACCGACCCTGCCAACGTCGTACAACGAGCACGGTTCGAGGCGCACAAGCGTGACCTCGGCTACGCCCTGTTGCTGAAGCGGCATGTCGCGGACCCGCGCACTGCCAGCCCCGTGCTGATCGCCACGACGGCATGGGACGTGGTGCCGAACGTGCCGCTGATGTTCTGGAGCTTCCGGATCATGGCCGCGATCGGGGTCCTGATGATCGCGCTGTTCGGTGCGGCGTTCGTCCTGACGTCGCTCCGCCTGCACACGCAGACGCGGTGGTTCCTGAAACTCGCGGTGATCGCGATTCCCTTGCCCTGGATTGCGATCGAGTTGGGCTGGATGCTCGCCGAGATCGGCCGCCAGCCCTGGGCGATCGAAGGTGTGCTGCCGACCTTCCTCGCCGCATCCTCGCTGACGCGCGGTGTGCTGTGGACGACGATCATCGGTTTCACCGCAATCTACGGGACGCTCGCGGTCATCGAGGTCCGCCTGATCCTCGCGACGATCCGCAAGGGGCCGTTCGAGCATGACGAGGATGCCTATCCGGTGCCCGATGCCGGACCGGCAGGGCGCGCCGCCACGCGCCCCGTTGCTGCTGACCCGATCCCCGCCTGACCCCTTTTCGCCTGATCCGAAAGGCACGATCCGATGTTCGACTATGAGACGCTGCGCATATTGTGGTGGGGGCTGATGGGGGTGTTGCTCATCGCCTTTGCGCTGACCGACGGGTTCGACCTCGGGGTCGCCACGCTTCTGCCGTTCGTCGCAAGGACCGATTCCGAGCGCCGGATGGTGATCAATTCGGTCGGTCCGACCTGGGAGGGGAACCAGGTCTGGTTCATCCTGGGTGGCGGCGCGATCTTTGCCGCCTGGCCGTTCGTCTATGCGGTCAGCTTTTCGGGCTTCTACCTCGCGATGTTCCTCGTGCTCGCGGCGCTGATCCTGCGACCGGTCGGGTTCAAATACCGGTCGAAGCGGCCGGATCCGCGGTGGCGGTCCGGATGGGACTGGGCGCTGTTCGTCGGGGGCATCGTGCCGGCGCTCGTTTTCGGGGTCGCGGTCGGCAATGTCCTGTCGGGGGCGCCGTTCCGGCTGGACAGCGATCTGCGCGCCTTTTTCGACGGCAGCTTTTTCGGGCTGTTCACGCCCTTCACGCTGATCTGCGGCCTGTTGTCGGTCGCGATGCTGGTCCTTCACGGCAGCGCGTGGCTGGCGATCAAGGTCGAGCATGGCCCCGTCCATGACCGCGCGACGCGGTTCGGGACGTTGGCCGCGATCCTGTCGCTGGTCCTGTTCGCGGCCGGCTGGGCGTTCGTCGCCTGGACCGATATCGGGTTCCGCATCGTCGGGACCATCGATGCGGCGGGGCCATCCAATCCGCTGCGCACGACGAGCGAAATCGCCGCGGGCGCGTGGCTGGCGAACTATGCACTCCATCCCTGGATGATGATTGCCCCGCTGCTGGGATTCGGCGGCGCGGTGGTCGCGCTGATTGGCATACGCCGACGGATCGAGAGTGCGGCATTTGCGGGATCCTCGGCATCGGCGGTAGGGATCGTCGCGACCGTCGGGCTGTCGATGTTTCCCTACATCCTGCCGTCCAGCATCGACGCGCATTCGAGCCTGACGGTCTGGAATGCGTCATCGTCCGAAAAGACACTCGGGATCATGCTGTTCGTCACCGCCGTCTTCCTGCCGATCGTCCTCGCCTACACCGCATGGGCCTTCAAGCTGATGTGGGGCCGGGTCACCGCGCACGAGGTCGCGACCAATCCCGATTTCTACTGATCACTCCGTGCGGCAAGGACGATAGATAATGTGGTATTTCAGTTGGGTATTGGGTCTCGGCCTTGCGCTGGGCTTCGGAGTGCTGAACGGCATGTGGCATGAATTCTCGTTGCCGGCCGATGACGAGATCGACGTACCGGACATGCCGTAGACAGTGACGGGCAACATATCCTGCCCGGCCCGTCCGGCGATATTGACCAGTCGGCGCCGAATTGATGCGGTCAATTCGGCGACCGGGCGCTATATCTGCCGTCATGCTTGCTGCAACCATCTGTGTCGACTGTGCAGTTCGCGATCAGTCGCTCTGCGGAAGCCTGACCAATAGCGAACTGCATGCGCTCAATACCCTGGGTCGGCGGCGGATCGTGCGGCGTGGCGAGACGCTGATCTGGGCGGGTGAGGACAATATCCTGTGCGCCAATCTCCTGTCGGGCGTGCTCAAGCTCGTCGCATCGAGCGGTGACGGTCGCGAGCAGATCGTCGGGCTCCTATACCCCGCCGACTTTGTCGGGCAGCCCTATCCCGGGCAGGCCGATTTCAGCGTGTCGGCGCTGACCGACGCGGAAGTGTGCATCTTTCCGCGGGCGTCGTTCGAGCGCGTCCTGACCGATCATGCGCGGATGGAGCGGCTGTTGCTGCAACGCACGCTTGCCGCGCTCGACGAAGCACGATCGCGCATGCTGACGCTCGCGCGCAAATCGGCGAGCGAGAAGGTCGCAGGGTTTCTCGTCGATATGGCGACCCGTGCCGCGGCGACCGGTTGCAGGGGAACGCCCAGCGGGCCGGTCACGTTCGACCTCCCGCTTTCGCGGGGACAGATCGCCGACATATTGGGGCTGACGATCGAGACCGTCAGCCGGCAGATGACGCAGCTGAAGACCCGCGGCGTCATCGGCTTGCCCGGCGGACGAGCCATCACCATTGTCGACCGCGACGCTCTCGCGGCGCGCGCCGATCCGGCATAGCGACGCCGGGAGCGACAGCAGGCTGTGCTCAGGGTAAAGTGCTACGCGCCAGGCTGTCGGTCAGCCGCATCCTGGCGGGGCGCGTGAGGCGGGCATGCCCCAGGGTCAGGATCGCCAGCTCGGTGAAGTCGGTGGCACGCCGGCAGCCGTCGAAGAAACATCGCAGCATATAGCCGAGCATGTCGGGCGCGAAGCGGTCGGCTTCGATCGAGCGCGGATCAAGCGCGACGATGAGATCCTGCGCATAGACGGCGTCGGTCGCGCGGTGCGCGGCGACATGATCGAGCAACACGCCGATCAGCGGCTGTGACGGGGTTCGTCGGAACAGCGTGTCGAGCGTCGGCTCGAGGCCATCGTCGCGCCGTTCGGTCATCAAGGCCAGTCGCGCACAGATCCAGTCCGCATCGCGCGCCGAGGGTCTGACGGGCAAGCAGTCTGCGCAATGCTCCAGAATGCTGCACAGGCTGCGCAGATCGGCATGCGCGGACAACAGGTCCACAAGATCGTCGTCGCGGATGACATGCCAGTGACGACACGCTGCAACCGGGGACGACTCGCCGTCGCGCGATGCCCGATCGACGCGCTGCGCCTCGCCGTCCTGCTTCGTGCCGTGCCCGTCCGTCATGCCGGCTCCTCCGGTTATCGCTCTGCCCGTTATGGCGAACCGTGGCATTGATCGTCGTCAAAGGGGCGGGGTGCCGGTTTGAGGCGACCGCGGCGCCAAGTCGCGAACTGATATTTGGTGACGTTTACCGATGCTTAGGCGCGCCGGCCTATCCTGGGACGGGTCGCCGCGCCGTTCCGAAGTCGCGGGATGGACGCATTTTCACAGCTGACCATAATGGTGGAACTGCCCGTCATAATGGGTCAATATATTCGCCAATGAGCTAGGTAATAATACAGTATTGGCATATACTTGCCGGATAGCATGGAGACTTCAACGCAAGACGATCCTGTTTCGACAATGAGCCAGCCGGGCCGTACTGTGGCCGGGTTGTGCATCGCGGCTGTCTTTGCGTGTGCGACGGTCCCGATGATCGGGGGATGCTGCGGATTCCCGTGCTGACGACGTTCGGTTTGGTCGAGCCAATGCCGCCGTTCGGCTGCATTGCCTTTGCCTGCATGGCGGCGGCGACCCTGATATTGTCACGCGGACATTCCAGTCGCCGGGCCATGCCGCTGCTCGCCGTGCCGATCGCCATTGGTCTTGAGCGCCTGTTCGTCCAACTGGTCCTGCCGGCCGGGAGCCATGGAATCGATGGGTGGCTGTTTGCGGACGATGTCCGGACAGCCTTTGATCGCGCGATGACGGGGCCGGGCATTGTCGCCGATCTCATACTCGTCGCATTGCCCGTCGCGATCGGCGCAGCCGCGGCAAATACCCGCTCCTATGGACGGCTGGCGGCGGCACTCGCAGGCGGCAGTTTGGTGACTGCAAGCACAGCCTTATTGTTGATCCCGATGCTCCCGGCCCTGCATGCGACCGGGTGGCATCTGTCGTCGACGTCCCTGCCATCCGCGATCGGCGCGATGCTGCTGGCCCTGGCGGTACTTGCCTGGCGAAGTGATATTCTGGACGAGCCCGGTGCCTGGTCGCCCGAATGGCACATGTTGCGACTTGTTCTGCCTCTGCTGCTGGTCGTACCGGTGCTAGCGCCGCTCGTGGAAATGGCGAGCATCGAGCTTGCCGGGGTGTCTGCGGTCTGGGGCGAACTGCTGACCGTCACGCTGAATTTCGTGGTGGTCAGCGCGCTCGTCACCTGGACGGTGCGGAGCGGAGCGCGGCATCGCGCCGCGTTGTCCGAGCTGACCGAGGCATTGAACGCCGCACCTATGGCGCTGGTCGACACCGATGACCGGATCATCCACTGGTCGCGCGGGTGCGAGGAATTATACGGTTGGCGTGCGCACGAGGCGCTCGGCAGGCAGAAGCATGTATTGCTCGCGTCGTGCACCGCCGACGGCAGCTTGGCGACAGGCTGCCCGCATGCCGATGGCGAGCGCGAACTGATCGAGCGCCGCCGCGACGGCAGCGCGGTTCACGTGATCGAGCAGGCGCGCAGGGTCGAGAAGCTAGCCCGTGCGCCGGCTCTCGTCCTGTCGATGACCGATATCAGCACCCGGCTCAAGATCGAGGCCGCGCTGCGCAAGAGCGAGGAGCGTCTCGCGCTCGCCAGCAGCGCGCACGAGGTCGGGGTCTTCGAATGGGAGGTGGCGACCGGGGCACTGACCTGGACCGCAGGGTCCGAGCAGCGTCTTGGGCTGCCGGCGGGAAGCCTGCACGATTATCCGAGCTGGGCGGCGCTGATCGATCCGGACGATCTGGCGGAGGTCGAACGTACGATCGCGGAAACCGTCGGCAAGCGCGCACCCCGCATCAGCTTCACCTATCGGCTCAGATTGCCCAACGGCACGCAGCGCTTTCTCGAGGGCTCTGCCCGGTGCTTCTATGATCAGGCCGGCGTCATGATCCGGACGACGGGGATCACGCTCGACATCACGCGGCACGAAGAGCGCGAGGCCGCACTTCGGGTGCGCGAGGCGCAGCTGCGGTCAATTCTTGAAACCGTGCCCGACGCGATGATCGTCATCGACGAGGCCGGCGCCATCCGCTCCTTCAGCGCCGCCGCCGAACTCATCTTCGGCTATAGCGCCGCCGAGGCGATCGGATTGAACGTGCAGACCCTGATCCCGGGCGAGCGTGAGGCGTGGCAGCAGGGGTATTTACGGCGTTATCCGGCCTCGGGCGATCGGCGTGGCGTTGGTCATGGCCGGCTCACCACCGCGCGGCGCGCGGACGGGAGCAGCTTCCCGGTAGAGCTGCATGTCGGCGAAGCGCTGGTCGACGGCGAACGCGTGCTGACGGGGTTCGTCCGTGACATTTCGGAACGGATCGCCGCGGAAGAGCGGCTGAGCCTCGTCCGGCGGGAATTGATGCAGGTCATCCGGTTGAACGCGGTCGGCGAAATGGCTGCGGCGCTCGCGCATGAACTCAACCAGCCGCTCGCTGCGATCGCGAACTTCGTCACGACCGCCGAATTGCTCCTCGACAGCGGCGCCGGCATGGATGGCGACCGGCTCAAGGCCACGTTGATATCAGCGAACACGCAGGCCCTGCGGGCAGGAGACATCATCCACCGGCTTCGCGAGTTCATCGCCAAGCGCGAGTCCGAGATGCGGATCGAGCCCGTGGAGGCGACACTGCGTGAGGCCGTCACGTTGCTGACGTCCGGCGGACAGCATGCCGATATCGAGCTGAGCTTCTCGCTGTCCCCCGACGCCGACTTCATGCTCGCGGATCGGATCCAGGTGCAGCAGGTGGTCGTCAACCTGCTCCGCAACGCGTTCGAAGCATTGGCGACATCGCCCGACGGCGCGCGCGGCGTCCTCATCGAGGCGCGGTTGAACAAAGCGGCGCTCGTCGAGATCAGCATCTGCGACAATGGTCCCGGCTTGCCCGATGCGATCCTGTCGCGGATGTTCACGCCCTTCACGTCATCGAAGGGGGAGGGGGGCATGGGCTTCGGCCTGTCGATCTGCCGCCGCATCGTCGAAGCGCATGGCGGGGAGCTAGTCGGCTTCAACGCCCCGGGCGGTGGCGCCTGCTTTCGCTTCACCGTGCCGCATGTCTGTTTGGAATAAGCCGTGAAAGGATGTCTGGATGCGTACCGTCTATGTCGTCGACGATGACGACGCCGTCCGTGCATCGGTGCAGGGGCTGCTGTCGACCCGTCCGAACCTGCTGATTCGCGGCTTTCGCTCCGGGGATGCGTTTCTGGACGAACTCAGCAGCCTCGACCCGGGTATCGTGCTGCTCGACCATCACATGCCCGGAACCACCGGGCTCGAGGTGTTGCGAAAGCTTGTGCCGTTCGCACCGCATTTTGCGCCGATCATCCTGACCGGGCAGGGCGACGTGCAACTCGCCGTCGAGGCGATGAAGGCGGGCGCGCTCGAGTTTCTGGAGAAGCCGTGCGATCCGCACATCCTGCTGCGCACGGTCGACGAAGGTTTTGCGCGGCTCGAAACCGAAACCGCGGCCGCGGACCGGACCCAGGCGGCGCGTCAGCGGATCGCGCGGCTCTCGATGCGCGAGACCGACGTGCTGATGGGACTGATCGACGGCCAGCCGAACAAGGTGATCGCGCATGCGCTGAGCCTGAGCCCGCGTACCGTCGAGATCTACCGTGCCAATCTGATGGACAAGCTCGGCGTGCGGAGCCTGTCTGAGGCGCTTCGGATCGCCTTTGCCGCCGGCCTCGTGACGGTCGACTGACGATCGTGCGGTCCAAGGGGGTGTCGTTTGTGGCGCCTGCCGGTTAGGAAGGATCCGACGCCACGCGGGAGTATCTTTTGGAAGCTGTATCGATCGTTCTGTTCCTCCTGCTCGCGGTCGTCCTGAGCGGGTCCATTTCGCGAATGCTCCCCGTGCCGGTGCCGACGCCTCTGGTGCAGATCATGCTCGGTGCGGTCATCGGTTTGTCGACGTCGTACCGGGTCGCGCTCGATCCCGAACTCTTCCTGCTGCTGTTCCTGCCACCGTTGTTGTTCCTCGATGGCTGGCGGATCCCCAAAGACGAGCTGCTCAAGGACATTTCGACCGTGGTCGAACTGGCGCTGGGGCTGGTCCTGATCACCGTGATCGGCATGGGACTGTTCATCCACTGGATGATCCCGGCCATGCCGCTCGCCGTGGCGTTCGCGCTGGCTGCGGTGGTGTCGCCGACCGATCCGATCGCAGTCTCGGCGATCGCCGCACGCGTCCCGATCCCGAAGCGGATGATGCACATCCTTGAAGGGGAATCGCTGCTGAATGATGCGTCGGGCCTCGTCTGTCTGCGCTTCGCGATCGCCGCGGCGCTGACCGGATCCTTCTCGCCGTCCTCCGCCGCAATCAACTTCGTCTGGGTGGCCGGCGCAGGGATCGTCGTGGGCGTCGGCCTGACGCTCGCGGTCACGCGCGCCAAAGCCTGGGTATCGCGGCGGTTCGGTGAGGAATCGGGGTCGCAGATCCTTGTCAGCCTGCTGATTCCGTTCGGTTCCTATCTGCTCGCCGAACATCTTCACGCGTCGGGGATCCTCGCGGCCGTCGCGGCGGGCGTGACGATGACCTATGCCGAGATATCGCGTCAGGCGCTGCCCAATACGCGGATGCGGCGCAACTCGGTGTGGGACACGATCCAGTTCGCGCTCAACGGTATCATCTTCGTGCTGCTCGGCGAACAGCTGCCGGCGATCCTTGCGGGTGCCAGGACGACGGTCAAGATGACGGGGCATGACAGCACTGTCTGGCTAGCTGCCTATGTCCTCGCGATCGTCGCCGGGCTTGCCGCCCTGCGGTTCGTCTGGGTCTGGGTTTCGTTGCGGCTGACGCTGCTGCGCCGACGCTATCGCGACGGGGTGACGGTCCACAGCCCGGACTGGCGGCTGGTCGCGGCGATGTCGCTGGCGGGTGTTCGCGGGGCGATCACGCTGGCAGGTGTCCTGACGATCCCGCTGATGCTCGACGACGGCACCGCGTTTCCGGCGCGCGACCTCGCCATATTCCTCGCCGCAGGGGTGATCATCGTGTCGCTGGTGCTGGCGAGCGTCGGCTTGCCGATCCTCCTCAACGGCCTGACGATGCCGCCCGAGCCGTCGTTGCTGGCGGAAGAGGATGCGGCGCGGGTCGCGGCGGCGGAAGCGGCGATCCGCGCGGTCGAGCGGTCGCAGCATGAGCTGGCCGAACGGATGGGCGACGGCGATTTCTATGCGGCGGCGGGTGGCCGGGTGATGGACATCTATCGCGACCGGATCGACAGCCGCAGCGGTTCTGCCAAGGCGTCCGCGGCCGCGCGGGTGCAGGACCGGATCGAGCGCGACTTCAAGCTCGTCGCGCTCCAGGCGGAACGCAGCACGATCGTCGATCTCGCGCGCGATCGCCGGATCGGCAGTGCGACGATCCGCAAGCTGGTCCGAGAGCTTGATCTCGTCGAAGCCCGGTATCGCAGCTGACGGTTTGCGAGGGCCTTAGACGGGGGCTCCCGGCTTGGTCAGCGTGGAAAGCCATGCCGCCACATCGTCGGGCCGGGTCACGGGGATCATGTGGCCGCCCGCGACCAGCGTGAGCGCCGCGGCGGGACAGGCGTTGGCGAGGCCCCGGCCGTGCGCCAACGGATCGAGCACCGCGTCGTCGCGTCCGAACAGGATCGCGGTCGGAACGGACAGTGAGGGATAGCGCGCGACCATCGCCGGCAGATTGGCATTTGCCGCGGCGAGATCTGCCGCCGCTCCGGCAAAGGCCGATGGACGACCGATCAGCGCGCCGCCGCCGCGTGTCGCGAAATCGTCGGGTACCGGATCGGGTGCGAAGACCATGCGCGCGCCGCTGGGTCGCGCGAGCAGCGCCGCGGGCGTGGCGACCGTCCATGCCAGCGCGCTGCGCATCGCGCGCGTACCGATGGCGCGCGTCGCGACGATCTGCGGCACGGTGGCGAGCGGCTGGGTCAAGGGTGCGATCAGCGCGAGCCCGCCGACCTGCTGCGGATGATCGAGCGCAAGCGCGAGCGCGATCGCGCCGCCCAGCGAGTGGCCGACGACGAGCGGCCGGTCGAGCCCCATCGCGGTGATGAACGCCGCGACATGCGCGGCTTGTGCACGGATATTGGCCTGCGCGATCGGCGCCGAATAGCCGGAGCCGGGGCGGTCGATCAGGATCACGCGGTGATCCGCACTTAGTCGGTCGAGCAACGCATAGCCGAAGTTGCGCATCTGCCCGCCAAGCCCGTGGATCATCACGATCGCCGGGCCCGTACCGCGTTCGAGATAATGCATGCGTCGCCCGTCGATCTCGATGAACCTGCCGTCGGCGGGCACGCGGCGTTCCACGCGGTTCGCCGCGAGCCTGGCGAACAGCGCAAGACCGGCCACCACACTGAGCGCGAGACCGGCTGCACGCGCGGCCGGATGGCGAGGCGGCGTGGAGGCCGCATGGTCGTTCTCATTCATATGCGTCATCCGCCGACACATAGATTGCGCCGACAGGTCACGCCAAGCCTCCGCGAGGCCGGTATGCAACCCGCTTGCGAAGCGGCAGGCGCAGGCGGCATGACGCTGGTATTGGAACCGGGCCGGGCGGGTGCGCCGGATGGGAGATGGTGATGACCGACATGATGGCGATCCTGGCGGCGCAGCGCGCGGCATCGATGGCGGCGATGCCCGAGCCGCTGTCGGTCCGCAAGGACCGGCTGAAACGGGCCGCGGCGATGATCCGCGAGTCCGCCACACGGTTCTGCGATGCACTGTCGGTGGATTTCGGTCACCGGAGCCGCGAGCAGTCGATGATCACCGACATCGCCGGATCGATTGCGCCGATCACCCATGCGATCAAGCATCTCGACCGCTGGGCGAAACCGGAGCGGCGTGCGGTGCAGTTCCCGCTCGGGCTGCTCGGCGCGAAGGCCTGGGTTGAATATCAGCCCAAGGGCGTGGTCGGGGTGATCGCGCCGTGGAACTTCCCGGTCAACCTCATCATGGCGCCGCTTGCCGGCATCTTCGCGGCCGGCAACCGCGCGATCGTCAAGACCAGCGAATATACCCCGGTCACGGGTGCGCTGTTTGAGGACTTGGTCGGGCGGTATTTCGCGGCGGACGAACTGGCCTTTGTCGGGGGCGGTCCGGAGGTCGGCAAGGCGTTTGCCAGACTGCCGTTCGACCATCTGCTCTTCACCGGCGCGACAGGGATCGGGCGCCATATCCTCCACGCTGCCGCTGACAATCTCGTCCCCGTGACATTGGAGCTGGGCGGCAAGTCGCCAGTGGTGATCGGCAAGGGCACGGATATCGCGCGCGCGACCGAGCGGGTTGCGCTCGGCAAGATGCTGAATGCCGGCCAGATCTGTCTCGCGCCCGATTACATGCTGGTCCGCGACGCCGACGAGGCTGCGGTTGTGGCCGGGCTGACCGCGGCGGCGAGCGCGATGTATCCGACATTGCTCGACAACCCGGACTATACGTCGCTGGTCAGCGACCGTCACATGGCGCGGTTGAACGACTGGCTCGACGATGCCCGAACCAAGGGCGCGCGGGTCGAGATCGTCAATCCGGCGGGCAAGGACCTGAGCGGTGCGAATACGCGCAAGATGCCGCTGCACATCGTCCGCGACGCGACCGATGACATGATCGTGATGCAGGAGGAGATATTCGGTCCGGTCCTGCCGATCCGTCGCTATGACGATATCGACGACGCGATCGGCCAGATCAATCGCCGCGACCGGCCGCTCGCCCTCTACCACTTCGGCAGCGATGCGGGCGAGCGTCGCCGGTTGCTCGATCGAACCGTGTCGGGTGGCGTCAGCCTCGACGACGTGATCCTCCACGTCTCGATGGAGGATCTGCCGTTCGGCGGCATCGGCCCGTCGGGCATGGGCGCCTATCACGGCGCAGACGGGTTCCGCACGTTCAGCCATGCCCGCGCGGTCTTCCGGCAGGCGCGGTTCGACGTCGCCAAACTGGCTGGCCTGAAGCCCCCCTATGGTGCAACCGCGCGCAAGGCCGCCGCGCGGCTGATCGGATGAACCGCGCGTCCAACCGACCCACCGCGCCCGCCGGCGGTCAGAAGTCCTTGCGCAGCAGCAGCCCGGCGTAGCGCTGGTCGTCACGCGGGACGAACCGGACCGTCCCTGCGAACGTCCCCGCGGTCAGGAATGACGAATAGGAGGTGTTCGTCAGGTTCTTCACATAGGCGCGCAGCTGCCAGCCCGACTGGTCGCTGAGCAGGGCGACGCTCGCATTCCAGATCGCATAGGCGGGCTGCACCGTGCTCGGTGTCTGCGCCAGTGCATATTGCACCTTGCTGCTGAACGTCACGTCGCTCTGCAGTTCGAGCGCGAGCGTGTCGCTGAGCGCGAAGCGATAGGCCGCATTCTCATAGAGCTTGATCTTGGGGGCATAGGGGAGTGGCTGGCCGTCGATGTTGCAGCTCGTCGGCGCACCCGGCGGGCAGAGGAAATTGCGCACCGTGGCGTCGGTATAGGCGGCCGAGATGTCGAGCGTCAGGCCCTTGGTCGGGCGCAGCGTCACGTCCGCCTCCGCCCCGCGCGACCGCACCGAGCCGGCGTTGATCAGGCGGCTGACCTGCGCGCCCGCGACGACGTCGTTAAAGCTGGCCTGATACCCGTCGAAGTTCGTCGTGAACGCGGCCAGGCTGTAGCTCAGTGCACGGTCTGCGGTGCTGCCCTTCAACCCGACTTCGTAGGAGTTCGACGTCTCGGGGCTCAGCGGGACCTCGTCGAGCGGCGTTGTGGCGTTGAGCGACCGCATGTTGAAATACACGTTATACGCCGACCCCTTATAGCCGCGCGAATAGGTGAAATAGGTCTGCGCATGATCGCCGAGATCATATTGGAGACCGAGCCGGTAGCTGTCGCCACGCCGATCGAGCCCGTCGCTGGCATTGTGATAGGCGCGCACGCCGGGTCGATCGAGCGCCGCTGCACCGGTATTGAGCGGATCCGCGCTCGACGTGCGGACATGGTAGAAATCGAGGCTGTCCCAGGTCGAACGATAGCCCGCGATACCACGGAAGCGCGGGGTGAAATTGACGTTGGCCTCGCCGAACAACGCGAAATTGTTGTTGGTGATGCCGTAGTTCGCGACACCCGTCGTCGTGCTGCGCGCACCACCAGCGGCGAGCGACGTCAGCGTCCGCTGATAGGTCTCGTCGGTGGTGGCGTGGAGATAATAGGCGCCGAGCACGTAATCGATCAGCCCGCCCTTGGGCGATGTGAGCCGCAGCTCCTCCGAGAACTGCTTGGTGTTCACCCGCCCCGTATCCTGGCCGGACGGGAAGGCGGTCGAAAGCGCGGCGACGCTGTCATAATCCTGACGCTGCGTGTTCAGCCACTGCCGCCAACCGGTGATCGAGGTGAGGTGATAGTCGCCGAGCGTGAGGTCGCCCGTGAACGAGCCGCCGTAATTCTCGTCACGCACGTCGGTGATCGTATCGTTGTTCGTCAGGCGGTTGCCGGCGTTCGCACCGATGCCGCTTGCCGTGAGCGCGGCGGCCAGGTCGGGGGAATTGGTGACGGTGCCGGTGGGGTAGGCGGTCCGGCTGGTGGTGGCATAGACGCTGGTCGGGGTGGTATCGTGCGAATTGAGATAGTCGCCGATGATCGTGAACTTCAGTGCGTCCGACGGCGTGATCACCAGCTTGCCGCGCGCACCGTAGCGCCGATAGCCGTTGACGTCGTCGTTGCGGGCGACGTTGCGGACATTGCCCTTGAAGTCGTCGTAAAGGCCGCCGATCAGCGCCTGGACCTTGCCGGGCACGATCGCACCCGAGATGCCGGCCTTGATCCGGTATTCCTCGTCCGACGTCACGCCCGCTTCGCCGAACATCCGGAACTCGTCGGTCGGATTGCGCGTGACGATGTTGACGACGCCCGCGGACGCGTTCTTGCCGAACAGCGTGCCCTGTGGGCCACGCAGGACCTCGATCCGCTCGACTTCGCCCAGATCGAGCGTCGACTGGCCGGGGCGGGTGAGGACGACGCCGTCGAGCACGGTCGACACCGACGGCTCGACGCCCGGCGAGGTGGTGATCGTGCCGACGCCGCGAATGAAGATCGTCCGGTCCTTGTTCGACGCACCGCTTCGAAAGCCGACCGCGGGGATCGTCGCGGCGATGTTCTCGACGGTGTTCAACTGGCGTTCGGCAAGCGACTGTCCGCTGACGGCGGTGATCGCGATCGGTACGGACTGAAGGCTTTCGTTGCGAAAGCGCGCGGTGACGACGACGTCTTCGCCGGTGTCGGCGGCAGGCGTCGCCGCCTTGGGCGTCGCGGTTGTCGGCGCGGCGGCCGTGTCCTGAGCGAATGCCGGCGCGGCCAGGGTCGCAAGCGCGGTGCCGGCCAGCAGCGCCACATGGCGTGGATCGATCATGATATCCCTCCCGAAGATGATGTCGTCTTTTAAATCCCATTCAGCCGATGGGTATATAGATCTGGATGCAGGCGCATCGTATCAGCTTTAGTGCCCCTCGACCGGGCGCAACCGCGGCAACAGCAGCTGGATCCAGCCGACCGCGAGCAGATAGGAGACGCTGGCGAACAGGAACAGCGGCAGGTAGCCGAGCCCGGCGGTCAGGACGAGGCCGGCGACCTTGGCGATCACCATACCACCGACATTGCCGCTGAACGAGCCGAACGCGGTAACCCGGCCGAGCTTGTCCTGCGGCACGACGTCGGCGATCAGCGCGAACAGGTTGGTCGAGAACGCCTGGTGCGCGGCGAGCGTCAGCGCCATCAGCGCGATCGTGACGGGATAGCTGCCGACGTAAAGCACGAGCGGAACGGGCAGGACGCAGAGCGCGGCAACCAGCAATATGCCCTTGCGGACGGCGTTGACGCTGTAGCCGAGGCTCAGCAGCCGGGTCGCCACGCCGCCGCCGAGCAGCGAGCCGACCGCAGCGCCACCATAGGCGATGGCCAGCGGGACGCCGAGCGCGACCCCGCTCAAACCATATTGCCGGTGAAAGAAGTCGGGCAACCAGAAGAGCATCAGCCACCAGGTCGCGTCGGACAGGATCTTGGCGACCGCGATCGCCCAGGTCTGGCGATTGTGCAGTATCGGGCCATAGTCGCCGACCGGTGCCGCGGCATCTGCGGCGCCCATGGGCTGCAAGGTGAAGCGCAGGCGACGTGTCGCCATCAGCCAGACCGCCGCCCAGACGAGCCCGAGCGCGCCTGCGACGACGAACGTCCCCCGCCAGCCGACGAGCAGAGCGACCCCCGGAATCGCCAGCGGCGCCAGGATCGCGCCGATGCTGTTGGCCGCATTGGTCGCGCCGAACCCGCTCGACCGCCAGTTCTTGGGCAGCACCGACGCGATCGTCTTGATCCCGGTCGGCGTGCCCATCGCCTCGGTCGCGCCCAGGCTGACGCGGATCATCACGAATTCGGTCATCGATCGTGCCCAGCCATGCGCCATCGCGGCGATGCTCCACGCCGCGACACCGATCGGGTTCGCCCATTTCACCCCGAGCTTGTCGACGATCCAGCCAGTGAACAGGAACGCGAACGCCGCACCGCCCTGGAACCAGGCGGCGAGCGTCCCGTAATCATCGTCACTCCAGCCGAGATCGGCGGCGATCGTCGGCTTCAGCACGGCGATGATCTGACGGTCGACGAGGTTGAGGATGCCGGCGGTGACGACCAGCGCGAACAGCAATGTGCGGCCACGGGCGCTGAGTTGTGCGACGGTCTTGGTGGGCAAAGTCATAGCGGGCCAGCATGGACAAGAGGACGATGGATGCGAGCCAGTTTCTCTTGTCCGCGTCGGTTATTTGATTTCAGTCGGTCTCAGCGGGCAGGCCTGCGTCCTAGACGACCAAGGGACCATGCTCGATCCGCGGCAGCACGTGGCGTGCAAACAGGTCGGCCTCGGCGGCGTGCGGATAGCCCGACAGGATGAACGCATCGATCCCTTCGGCCCGGTAGGCGTTGAGCTTGGCGAGCACCTGATCCGGATCGCCGACGATCGCGGCACCGCATCCCGACCGTGCGCGGCCGATCCCGGTCCACAGATTGGCCTCGGCATAGCCATCGTCGGATCCCTCACGCAGTTCGGCCTGGCGACGGACGCCGGCGGACTGAGAATCGAGCGAACGCGCGCGGATCGCCTGGCCTTCGGCATCGTCGAGCTTGGACAGCAGACGATCGGCCGCGGCGCGGGCTTCCGCCTCGGTGTCGCGAACGACGACATGGACACGGTAGCCGAAGCGCAGCGTGCGGCCGTGACGTGCGGCGCGGGCGCGCAGGTCGGCGATGATCGCACGAACGCCGTCCATCGTGTCGGGCCACATCAGATAGACATCCGCATTGGTCGCCGCGGCCTCCCGTGCGGCCTCGGACAGGCCACCGAAATAAAGCGCGGGACAGCGCCCCGACACGGTGGTCGTCCGCGGAGGATCGAGCTTCAGTTTCCAGAAGTCGCCGTCATGATCGAGCGGCTTGCCGTCGAGCAGCGTGCGCAGGATGTGCATTGCCTCGACCGTGCGCGCATAGCGTGGCGCGCTTGCGAGCGTTTCGCCGGGCAGGTCGCTGGAGATGATGTTGATCGCCAGCCGGCCGCCGAGCATCTGGTCGATCGTCGCGATCTGGCGGGCGAGCTGCGGCGGCCAGCTTTCGCCGATCCGTACCGCCATCAGCAATCGCAACCTCTTGAGCATCGGTGCGATCCCCGCGGCGAACGCGGTCGTGTCGATGCCGAGCGTATAGCCCGAGGGCAGCAGGATATTGTCGTATCCCGCCGTCTCGGCCTGCATCACGATGTCGCGGCAATGCTCCCAGCTCGATTTCAGCGCGGGGTAGGGGACGCCGAGAAACTCGTAATCATCGTCGCACAGCGCGGAAAACCAGCTGATCTCGCAGGGTGGAAGGCTTGCTGACGGATCGATCATGGCAGCGAGACACCCATGCCGGCCTGCAGCACCGCATACCATTCGCTGCGGGTCCATTCGACCTTGTACGCATCGGCCGAGGCAGCGATCCGCGCCGGGGTCTGCGAGCCGACGATCGGGATGATCCGCGCCGGATGCGCCATGATCCACGCCAGCGTCGCGGTGGCGGCGTCGACGCCGTAGCGCGCGCCATGCTCGGCGAGCAGCGTTGCCGCCGGATGATCACCCTGCGCCAGCCGGCCCCCGCCAAGCGGCGACCACGCCATCACCGCGACGTCGTGCGTCATCGCCTGATCGAGCGTGCCATCGAACAGGGGCGCGGTCTGGAGCGGGGAAAACTCGGGCTGGGTGCTGACGATCGGCTGGCCGAGAAACGCCTGCAATGCCGCAAATTCGTGGACGCTGTAGTTCGAGACGCCGATGCTGCGCACCTTGCCCGCGTCGATCATGCGCGTCAGCGCCTCGGCGACCTCCTGCGGATGGGTCAGGAAATCGCGGCGGTGGATCTGGTACAGATCGACCTGTTCGATCGCCATCCGCGTCAGCGACGCGTCGAGGGCGTCGGCCAGATACTCTGCACTGGAATTATACGGAATGCCGGGACGGATGCCCGCTTTGGTCGCGATCACCATCTTCGCGCGCAGGCTCCGGTCCTCGGCCAGCGCGCGCCCGAACAGCGCCTCTGCCGAGCCGAAGCCCGCCGGGACGTCGCAGCCATAGATGTCGGCGGTGTCGAAGAAGTTGATTCCCGCACCCAGCGCCGCGTCGATCATCGCGCGGACCGGCGCGGTTTCTCCGGCCAGCCGCCACATGCCCCAGGCTATCGGCGAAACAAGGATTTCGCTCTTGCCGAGCGGGCGAAGGTCGTTGGAAAGGCGGATCGTCGTCATGCCGACGGCTCATGGCATAGGGATAGACAGCTTGGTAGCCACGATCAGATACGGTGTCGTCGGAACGGGCATGATGGGCGTCGAACACATCCGCAACCTGGCGATCCTCCCCGGTGCAGAGATCGTCGCGATCGCGGATCCGGTCGCGACGTCGATCGACTGGGCGACCGAGGCGCTCGGCGACCGGGCCGATGGCGTCGCGCGGTTCGACTCGGTCGAGGCGTTTGCAAAGCGGGCCGATGTCGACGCGATCGTCATCGCGTCGCCGAACAACACCCACCGCGACGTGCTTGAGCAGCTGTTCGCGATGGACGCCGCGATCCTGTGCGAGAAACCGCTGGCGACGACGATCGACGATGCGCGGTGGATCGTCGAGCGTGCCGCCGCGCACGCCAGGCCGTTCTGGACCGGGATGGAGTATCGCTTCATGCCGCCTGCAGCCGCCTTTATCGACCAGGTCCAGGCGGGCCGGGTCGGCCGGCTGCAGATGCTGTCGATCCGCGAGCACCGCTTTCCCTTCCTGTCCAAGGTCGGCGACTGGAACCGGTTTTCCCGGAACACCGGCGGCACGATGGTCGAGAAATGCTGTCACTTCTTCGATCTGATGCGGCTGATCGTCGGGTCGGAAGCGGTGCGCGTCCATTGCTCGGGCGCGATGGACGTGAACCATCTCGACGAACTTTATGACGGCGCGCGCCCGGACATCATCGACAACAGCTATACGACGGTCGATTTCGCGAACGGCGTGCGGGCGATGCTCGATCTCAGCATGTTCGCCGATGGTGCGGAGAATCAGGAGGAGATGTCGGCGACGGGCGATGCGGCGCGGCTTGACGTGCTAATTCCTGCAGGCGAGCTCGTCTATTCGCCACGGGTCGGATTTCTCAACCCCAAGGCGGTCGAGCGCAGCCATGTCTCGGTCGATCCGGCGGCCCGGGCCGCGGGCTCGCACGAAGGTGCAACCTATTATCAGCACGCCGCTTTTGCCGCCGCCGTGCGCGGCGAGGGACCGGTACAGGTCACCGCGGAGGATGGCCTGCGCGCGGTCGCGATCGGTACCGCCGCGGAGATCAGCGCGCGCGAGCACCGGGTCGTGACGATGGCGGAACTGGGCGTCTGACACGGCCGCGGGGTTGCGCGCCACCCGCCGGGCGCGCACAGGCTGTGGCGAAATCACGCCCAGGAGGTCGATATGCCCGTGAAGGTCATTGCGTTCGTTTCCGTCAAGCCCGGCCATGAGGAGGCGTTCATCGACGCCGCCCGCATCTGCGCCGCGGCGTCGCGGAATGAACCGGGGGTGCTCCACTACGATCTGTGGCGCGAGGCCGATGGCGACCGGCGCTTCGTGTTCAACGAGCTGTATGTCGACGATGCCGCGGTTCAGGCGCACATGGCGTCCGACCATTTCAAGGCACTGGGCGTGGCCTCGCGCGATCTCGCCGCCGCGCGTCCGACGATCATCGCGACGCATCCGGTCGACGTTGCAGGCTGAGGCAAGACCGCGGCCGCGACGCGCGCATCCGTGAGGGTCTAGCGCGTGCCGCCTGCGGCCGAGCATCCGCCATGGTCGTGACGTTTTCTCTTACGGTATAGGCGACGGATGGACACGCAGGGTCTGGAGGCCGTCTTCCTCGCCAATCGCGATACGCTGCTCCGCTTTCTGTCGGCGCATGGCGCGGGGGATGCGGCGGAAGACCTTTTGCACGAGCTCTGGATTCGTGTGCGGACGCCGCGCGGCGGGCCGATCGCCGCGCCGCTGGCCTATCTGTACCGCGCGGCGCACAATCTCATGCTCGACCGTCATCGCGCGGTCCGGCAGGCCGCCCGACGCGATCATGACTGGAGCGACGCGGTCGGCGCCACGGTCGCGGGCCAGTCCGATGCGCCATCGGGTGAGCGCGTACTGATCGCGCGCGAAGAGGCGCGGATGGCGGCGCGCGCGCTGGAGGCGGTCGGCGAACGCGCCGCAGCGGTGTTTCGCCGCCACCGGATCGACGGGGTCGCGCAACGTGCGATCGCGGACGAGATGGGCGTGAGCCTCAGCACCGTCGAAAGTGATCTGCGGCAAGCCTATCGTGCGATGATCGCGTTGACAGGGCGGCTCGATGAGGTTTGAGGCGAACGTCTCCGTCAAGCCAGTCAGGAGGCCATGATGGCGCAGGACGACACCGCATTGGACGCACAGGCGCTCGACTGGATCGTGCGGACGGGCGATCCCGCATTCGACGACTGGCCCGGCTTCATGGCGTGGATGGAGGCGGACCCGGCGAATGCCCCGCGCTATCACGCGCTGAACGCCGCGATCGATGATGGCGTCGCACTGGTGCGCGCGCCGCAGGCGGGCGCGGTGGCGCCGCCGATCGCCAGCCCGTCACGACGCGCGCCGAAGCGTATCGGTCGGTGGGCCGGTGGGGCGATCGCCGCATCGCTGGCGGTCGTCGCCGGCCTTTCGGTCTATGAGCGCCGGCCCCAACCCTATGCCGTCGAGGCGGCGCCGGGGGCCGCGCGGACGATCCTCCTCGCTGAGGGAAGCCGGATCATGCTCGCCGGCGGGTCCTGCGTGACGATCGATCGACGCGACGCGCGCATCGCGACGCTCGATCGTGGCGAGGCGATGTTCGTCGTCGCGCATGATGCGGCGGATCCGTTCGAGGTCCGGGTCGGCGAGACGCGCCTGGTCGATGTCGGCACGGCCTTCGACGTCAAGCGTACCAGCGATGGCATGCGGGTCGCCGTGTCCGAAGGTGCGGTCGACTATGATCCGGGGCCGAACGCGATCCGGATGACGGCGGGGCAGGGCGTCGTGGCCACGCGCGGCGGTGTGATGCGGATCACGGTCGATGCCACGGCGGTCGGGTCGTGGCGCGAGGGGCGGCTGGCGTTCGAAAATGCGCCGATGACCGAAGTCGCCGAGGATCTGTCGCGAACGCTGGGCATCGCGATCGCGGTGGCACCGGAGATCGCCGATCGCCGCGTCCGTGCGACGATCGCCACGGCAGGGCTCGCGCGGGACCCCATGCCGCTCGCCGCGCTGCTCGACGTGACGATGCGGCGGTCCGCACAGGGTTGGACGATGTCGGCACGGTGATCCGGCGGGGCGGGGTCTTTGTCGTTGCGGTGGCGATCGCCGGGCTGACCGCTGCGTCGGCGGCGGCGGGGCCGGTATCGCTCGACCTGCGCGCGGGCCGCCTGGGCGACTCCGTCCTGGCACTGGGGCGGCAGGCCGGGGTCAGCATCGCCGTCGACGACCCGGTCCTGTGGGCACGACCCGTCCCCGCGATCCGGGGACGCTTCACGGCGCGGCAGGCGCTCGCAAAGCTCGCACGGTCGACGGGGTCGACGATACGGTCCGCAGGGGCCGGGGGGTGGCGTCTGGTCGCGCGTGCCGCGCCGCCACGTGCGGCACAGCGCCGTCTGCCGCCGGGCACCGCCCATGCCGCAGTCCCGACCATCGCGGGGGCCGATATCATCGTCGCCGCCAGCAAGCGGGACACCCGGCTGCGCGATTTCGCCGGGCAGGTCGCGCACCTCGATGGAATCGACCTGGCGCTTGGCGGCGCGGGGGGCAGCGACGCGGTGCTGGCGCGGCTCGCGAGCGTGTCGTCGACGCATCTCGGTGCGGGGCGCAACAAGCTGTTCATTCGCGGCATCGCGGATTCGAGCTTCACCGGGCCGACGCAGACGACCGTCGGCCAGTATCTCGGCGACATCCGGCTCAGCTACAACGCGCCCGATCCCGACCTGCGGCTCTACGATATCGCCTCGGTCGAGGTGCTCGAGGGGCCACAGGGTACCCTCTACGGAGCAGGGTCGCTCGGCGGCATCATCCGCACGGTCCCTAATGCGCCCGTGATCGACGACACCACGGCCGCCATCGCGATGGGCGTGTCCGCGACGACGCACGGCGACCCTGGCGGCGACATCGGCGCGACGCTCAACCTGCCGGTGATGGAAGGTCGGACGGCGCTGCGCATCGTGGGCTATGCGGTGACGGAGGGCGGGTATATCGACAACCCGACGCTTGGGAAAAGCGACGTGAACCGCACCAGCATCGCCGGCGGACGGGGCACGCTGCGCGTCGATCTGGGGCGCGACTGGACGCTGGATCTAGGCGGCGTGTACCAGCGGACCCGCGGCGATGACAGCCAATATACCGATCGCGACGCGCCGCCCCGCACGCGGAACAGTGCCGTCGTGCAAGGCTTCGGTGCGGATTACCGGATGGGCGATCTGGTCGTGTCGGGCACGCTTGGCGGCCTGATGCTGCGATCGTCGACGGCGATCGTCGGGCAGACGCTGACGGAACGCTATGACGCCACCATGGTGGACGGTGATCCGCGGCTGTTCGTGCAGCGCAACGCGACCGCGATGGTGACCAACGAGACCCGGTTGTGGCGGCCGATGCGCGCCGGCTTCGGCTGGGTAGTGGGCGGCAGCTTCACGCACAACCGGACGCGGCTGTCGCGCGCACTCGGCGCAGTCGAGGCACCGGTGCCGGTGACGGGCGTCACCAACCGGATCGATGAGGCGACGTTGTATGGCGAGGGCAGCATCGCGCTGTTCCCCGGATTGATCGCGACCGGCGGCGCGCGCGTGACACGGGCCGCGCTGTCAGGGACGGGCCAGGATCTTGCGGAGGCACTCGCTCCGGTCGCGCTCGCGCGTGCGCAGGTGACCGCCAGTCGTCGCGAAATCAGCCTGTTGCCGTCCGGATCGCTGATCGCGACCGTGCTGCCGCGACTCTCGCTTTATGCCCGGTACCAGCAGGGGTTCCGGCCCGGCGGGCTCGCGATCGAGAGCGACTTCGTCCGGCGGTTCCGCAACGACCGGGTCCGCACGATCGAAAGCGGCATACGGTTCGGGCAGAGCGGGATCGACGCGGTATCCGTGTCGGCCGGGCTGTCACATACGCTCTGGGACGATATCCAGGCGGACTTCATCGACGGGTCGGGGCTGCCGAGCACTGCCAATATCGGCAACGGCCGGATCTGGTCGGCAAGCGCGGCGGCCGCCTGGCGACCGGTCGCCGGGCTCACGATCGACGCCGGGCTGACCTATAACGACAGCCGGGTGACCGAACCCAGCCAGGCCTATGCACTGGCGTTCGCGCGCATGAGCCAGGTTCCCAATATCGCCCGGTTCGCAGGGCGGCTGGGGCTCGACTATAGCCGGCCGCTCCGCGGTGACCTCGATCTGCGGGTCTATGGCTGGGCGCGTTATGTCGGCCGCTCCCGGCTCGGTATCGGCCCGGTGCTCGGGGAGGAGCAGGGCGATTATCTCGACACCGCGCTGACAATGCGGGTCGGCCGGCCGACACTGGGTCTGACGCTCGGCGTGACCAATCTGACGGATGGCACCGGCAATCGCTTCGCGCTGGGCACGCCGTTCCAGATCGGCAGCGGCCAGATCACGCCATTGCGACCCCGCACGTTGCGCCTGGGGATAGACGCGGCATTCTGAAAAGCTGCGCAGGCCAGCAAGGCTGCGCGGCAATGGTTCCGTCCTGTGTTCGAAACATATTCGAAAAGGGACCTGGTTCATGCGTCGTATCCTGCTTGCCTCTACCTGCCTGATGGCGGTCGTTCCGGCCCATGCGCAGACCACGATCGAGACCAAGCGCACCGATACGGTGCGGACCTCGACCGTGAAGGCCGGGGCGCCGGATGCGATCCGGATCACGACGGCGGGATCGGTGACCCCTGCCGGCGGCACGGCGGTGACGATCGACAGCGTGCATGCCGTCACCAACGAAGGCACCGTCCAGATCACCAATGCAGACAATGCCACGGGCATTCTCGCGGTGGCGGGGACCGGCGGCGGTATCACGAACAGCGGCAAGATCATCGTCGACGAGACCTATGAGGCGACCGATGTCGACAAGGATGGCGATCTCGACGGCCCCTTCGCTGCGGGCAGCGGCCGTACCGGCATCCGCACCGGGGGCGCCTATAGCGGTGCCATCACCAATACGGGCGCGATCACGGTCGAGGGGAACGAGTCTGCAGGGATCTGGCTCGGCGGCCCGCTGTCCGGGGCGTTCAAGACCGAGGGCACGATCGCGGTGACGGGGACGAACGTCGTCGGCGTGCGGACGGGGGACATTACCGGCAACGTCCGGCTTGCCGGAACGGTCGCGGCGATCGGGCAGGGAGCCGTGGCGGTCCGGCTCGATGGCGCGATCACCGGTGCGCTGGTGGTGCAGGGGGCGCTCGGCGCGACGGGCTACCGCACCACCACCGCGCCGGCGGATCCGTCGAAGCTCGATGCTGACGACTTGTTGCAGGGCGGATCGGCGCTGGTCGTCGCGGGCAACGTGTCGGGGGGCATCGTCTTCGCGGTGCCGCCAAAGGATGCCAGCACGACCGACAATGACGAGGACAAGGACGGGATCGACGACAGTAAGGAAGGATCGGCGTCGGTGACCGCCTATGGCGCCGCGCCCGCGGTCCAGATCGGGTCGGCGACCAATGCGGTCGCGATCGGCGCAGTCGCGGGTAGCGGCACGAATTTCGGGCTGATCGTCGATGGCGGCATCGGCGGCAGCGGTGTCTATGCGGGTGTCACCGCGACCGGCCTGTTGATCGGTGGCCTTGGTGGCAGCGTGTCGATCGCCAACGGGATCGCGGTCAACGGCACGGTCCAGGCGCAAGCCAATGGGGCGAGTGCGACCGCGATCCGGATCGGCAGCGGCACGACGATGCCCGAACTGCGCAATGCCGGGACGATCGCGGCGGCGGGCGGCGGCACGACCGCATCGCTGTCGAGCGCGGTCCTCGTCGAGGCGGGCGCGACGGTCGGCACGATCCGCAACAGCGGGACGATCAAGGCGAGCGCACAGGCAGCCGATGGCAGCGCCACCGCGATCCTCGACCGGTCCGGCCGGGTGACGCTGGTGGAGAATAGCGGGGCGATCACCGCAAGCGGTGCACTCGCGACGTCGGAGCGCAACGTCGCGATCGACCTGTCCGCAACGACGGCGGGCGCCACCGTCCGCCAGACCGCAGTCGCGGCGGGCGTCACGGCGCCGAGCATCGTCGGCGACGTCCGCTTCGGTACGGGGAACGACGTGTTCGAGATCGCCGATGGGACCGTGTCGGGCACGACCCGGTTCGGCGGCGGCGCGAACCGTTTCGCGCTGTCGGGCGATGCAGCCTATGCGGGGACGGCGCTCTTCGGCACCGGCAGCGACACGATGGCCCTTGCCGGGACGGCGGTGTTCAGCGGCGCGGCGGATTTCGGTGGCGGGGCAGACACGCTCACCATCGGCGGGACATCGCGCTTTTCGGGCACGCTCGCCAACAGCGGCGGGCTGGCGGTGACGGTCGCGGGCGGTACGCTCGACCTGACCAAGGCTGCGACGATCGCATCGCTGGCGATGGGTTCGGGCAGCGTGCTGGCGGTGACGCTGGACAAGACCGGGGGGACGGGGACGTCGATCACCGTCGCCGGGCTGGCATCGTTCGAGAAGGACACCAAGCTCGCGCTCAAGCTCGCCAGCATCACCGGTGCGGAAGGGCGGTACACGGTCCTGCGTGCGGGGAGCCTGACCGGCGCGGCAAACCTGACCGCCTCGACCACGCTGTTGCCGTTCCTCTACAAGGGGAACGTCGCGACGGGCACGGGCAACGACGTCGCGATCGACATCGTCCGCAAGACGACGGTCGAACTCGGCCTCAACCGCTCGCAGACCTCCGCCTACAATGCGGTCTATGCAGCGCTCGGCACCGACGCCAAGGTCGGGCAGGCGTTCCTGAACATCAATGACGGCGACGCATTTCGCGGATCGCTGCGCCAGATGCTTCCGGATCATGCCGGCGGGACGTTCGAGACCGTGACGATGGGCTCGCGCGCCACCGCCAGGGTGATCGCCGACCCGCACGGCCCGTTCAAGGATGAGGGGCAGTGGGGCTATTGGATCAGCCAGGTCGGCTGGGGCACGTCGAAGAGCATCGGCGATACCGGCGGCTATGACGTGACCGGCTGGGGCGTCTCCGGCGGGGCCGAATACAAGACCGGGCTGGGTAATATCGGTGCGTCGCTCGCCTATCTCAGCGGCCGCGATGCCGATGAGGGGACCAGCAATGAAGTCAGCTCCAACCAGTATGAGCTTGCGGCCTATTGGCGTGGGCACTGGGGTGGGCTGAACGCCAATGCCCGAGCTTCGGGCGCGCGGATCGGGTTCGACGGCGTGCGGCGCTTTGCCGGCACCGCAGGGACCGAGGCGGTCCAGCGCGTGTCGAGCGCGGACTGGAACGGCACGCTCTACTCGGCGTCGGGCGGCCTGTCCTATGATGCCGATCTGGGCAATATCTCGTTTCGGCCGATCATCGCGGTCGATTATTACAAGTTGAAGGAGGACGGCTACAGCGAAACCGGTGGCGGCACCGCGATCGATCTGGTCGTCCAGTCGCGCAGCAGCGACGAACTGGCGGTCACCGGCAGCGCGGCGCTGGGTCTCGATCTTGGGGGGCAGAACCAGGACGCAGGCTGGTTCCGCTTCGAGCTCGAGGGCGGGCGGCGCGAACTCGTCGGCGGGGGGCTGGGTGCGACGACCGCGGCCTTTGCCGGCGGGACCGCGTTCACGCTGACACCCGAGGAGCGGACAAGCGGCTGGGTCGGCAAGCTGCGCGCGGTCGGGGGCAATGCGGCGTTCCGCTTCGGCGGCGAATTCAACGCCGAGGAGCAGCAGGGACGCGCCGCATTATCGCTGCGCGCAAGCCTGCAGATCGGGCTGTAACGACGGAAGACTGGTCCGCCCGCGTCAGCGCGGTGCGGACCAGGCCCCGGATTTCCCGCCGCGCTTTTCGAGCAGTCGGATCCCGTCGATCTCCATCGCCTTGTCGATCGCCTTGGCCATGTCGTAGACCGTCAGCAGTGCAACGCCGACCGCGGTGAGCGCTTCCATCTCGACGCCGGTCTTGCCGTCGGTCGCGACGGTCGCGGTCGCGGTGACGCCGCTGGCGTCGACGTCGAGGTCGAGCGTGATCTTGGTCAGCGGCAGCGGATGGCAGAGCGGTATCAGGTCGCTGGTCTGCTTGGCGGCCATGATCCCCGCAACGCGGGCGACGGCGATGACGTCGCCCTTTTTGGCCGAGCCCTCGGCGATCGCGCGCGCAGCCTCGGCCGACATGGTGATCCGGCCGGTCGCGACGGCCTCGCGTGCGGTCGGCGTCTTGCCGCCGACATCGACCATCCGCGCGGCACCCGCCGCATCGACATGCGTGAGCTGGCTCATCCGACCAGTGCCCGCGTTGCGGCCTCGACATCGTCCTGGCGCATCAGGGCCTCGCCGATCAGGAAACACCGGATCCCGCGCTCGGCCATCGCGTCGAGGTCGGCGCGCGTCGTCAGCCCGCTTTCGGCGACGAAGGTGCAGTCACGCGGGGCCTTGTCGACCAGGTCGTAGGTCCGTTGGAAGTCGACGGTGAAGTCGCGCAGGTCGCGGTTGTTGACCCCGATCAGCCGCGATTTGAGCTTGAGCGCGCGATCGAGTTCGTGCGCATCGTGGATCTCGACCAGTACGTCCATCCCGCATTCGAGTGCCGAGGCCTCGATCTCCGCCATCTGGATATCGTCGAGCGCGGCGACGATGATCAGGATCGCGTCGGCGCCGATCGCGCGCGCCTCGGTCGCCTGCCACGGGTCGACCATGAAATCCTTGCGCAGCACCGGGATCGACACGGCGTCACGCGCGGCGGACAGATAGGCGTCAGCGCCCTGGAACCATTTTTCGTCGGTCAGCACCGAGAGGCAGGCGGCACCGCCCGCCTCATAGGCGCGGGCATGCGCGGGGGGATCGAAATCGGCGCGGATCAGCCCCTTGGACGGACTGGCCTTCTTGACCTCGGCGACCAAGGCATAGCCCGACTTCGCATCGAGCGCAGCGCGGAAGCCGCGCGGCGCGGACATGCGGGCGATGCCGGCGTCGATGTCCGACAGCGATGTGGTGGCCTTGCGCGCGGCGACTTCGGCGCGCTTGGTCTCGAGGATACGGTCGAGCATGGTCATGTCAGTAGGCGATCCAGCGGTCGAGCAGCGCGTCGGCGCTGCCGGTGTCGAGGGCGGTGGCGGCCAGCGCCGCGCCCGCGACAAGGGTGGGGACGGTCCCGGCGACCATCAAGGCAGCAGCGGCGTTGAGCAGGACGGCGTCGCGGTAGGCGCCCGCCTCGCCCTTCAGCAGGCGGCGGAGCGCCTCCGCATTATGGGCGGCATCACCGCCGCGAATTGCCGTGATCGCATGCCGCGGCAACGCTGCATCGTCGGGCGTGACGCGCGCGGGAAGCGCGACGTTGCCGATGGACGCAACGACGCTGGGGCCCGCGCCGGACAGTTCGTCGAGCCCTTCCTCGCCGGAGACGACGAGTGCGGCCTGGGTACCGAGCTGGGCGAGGGCATCGGCGTAGAGCGGGACATAATCGGGCCGCGCGATGCCGATGAGCTGACGCGTCGTTCGCGCGGGATTGGCGAGCGGCCCCATCAGGTTGAATATCGTCCGCCTGGCGATACGCTGACGGATCGGGGTGATCCGCTTCATCGCCGGATGGTGATTGGCGGCGAACAGGAAGGCGATGCCGATGTCGCGCAGGCTGGCCTCGGCCGTCGCACCCGCGCGGTCCATGTCGAGGCCGAGGACTTCGAGCGTGTCGGCGGCGCCGGCCTTGCTCGAGGCGGCACGGTTGCCATGCTTCGCGACGGGCACGCCGCAGGCCGAGACGACGAGCGCGACGGCGGTCGAGACGTTGAGCGTGTGGTGGCCATCGCCGCCGGTGCCGCAGACGTCGATCGCGCCCGGCGGCGCATCGATCGGGATCATCCGCTCACGCAGCGCACGCGCGGCCTCGGCGATCTCGATACTGGTCTCGCCACGCTCGGACATGGCGATCAGGAATGCGGCGATCGCGTCTTCGCTGGCGCGCGCGTCGAGGATGTCGGCAAACGCCGCACGCGCGGTCTCGCGCGACAGCGGCATCGTGGGATCGGGCAGGAGCACGGTGGTCGTCATCGATCGAGCCCCTCGCGCAGGCGGTCGGGCAGCTGATGCGCAATCCCCGCCAGCGTCAGGAAATTGGCGAGCATCGCGTGGCCGTGTTCGGTCGCGATGCTCTCGGGATGGAACTGCACCCCGTGGATCGGCAGCGTCGCGTGGCGGAACCCCATCACGCTGCCATCCTGCGCGGTCGCGTTGACGACCAGCGTATCGGGGACCGCGTTGACGATCAGCGAGTGATAGCGCGTCGCGATAAACGGCGAAGGGAGGCCGGCGTAGAGGCCGGTGTCGTCATGGACGACCGGCGACGTCTTGCCGTGCATCAGCCCGCCACGTTCGACCTTGCCGCCGAAATGCTGCCCGATCGCCTGATGGCCGAGGCAGACGCCGAGCAGCGGCCTGCCGGCATCTGCGCAGGCGGCGACGAGGTCGAGGCTGACGCCCGCTTCGGTCGGCGTGCAGGGGCCGGGGGAAATGAGAAACGCCTCCGCGCCGGACGACAGGGCCTGTCCAGCGGAGATCGCATCGTTGCGGACGACCTCCACCTCGACACCCAGTTCCATGAGATAATGGACGAGGTTCCAGGTGAAGCTGTCGTAATTGTCGACGACCAGGATCATGCGTTCGCCATAGACGAAGTCGAAGACGGTGCAACGGGGATGCGCATCGGGCGACGCTGCACATTATGTCGGCCATAATCGGTGCAGGGCAAAGCGCGGGGCATGCTATTCAGCACGGAGCAACCTGCGGCGGCAGACGTTGTGCGTATGCAAGGAGTTTTCTACCAATGTTCCGTCTCACCGTCCTCGCCGCGCTGATCGCGCTTCCCGCCCTCGCTTCGGCGCAGGAGCAGACGGCCGAACAAGGCCAGCCCCCGCAGCGCATCCGCAGCGTCACGCTGGGGGCTGGGCAGAAGTGCCCGACGTCGACCAATGGCGAGATCGTCGTCTGCTCGACGCTCGACCAACCCTATCGTATCCCCAAGGAACTGCGCGATACCGCACCGATCGCCGCGCAGAACCAGAGCTGGGTCAACCGGGCTGCGACCGTTGACCAGGTCGGCCGCGTCGCGGGCGGGTTGCCGGATACCTGTTCGCCGGTCGGTACAGGCGGACAGTCGGGATGTGCGCTCGCGCGTGCCCGCGCCTATTCGGCCGAGCGTCGTGCGCAGGCTGCAGGGCAGGCGATCGATCCCTGACGCCACAGCGAGCACCATCGGGATCTTAGGCCGCGGTCGTCACCTGACGCCCGCGGCCTTTTACTGTGTTTGTCGAACGATGGCGGGATTACTGCCCGTAGGCCGTCCCGCCGGCGCGCGCGACCGCTTCGCGGGCGGCGGCGAGGATCGCCCCGGCCTTGGCCTCGCATTCGCGCTGTTCGGACTCGGGATCGCTGTCGGCGACGATTCCCGCCCCGGCTTGTGCATGGATTATCCCGTCCTTCACGACGGCGGTCCGCAATACGATGCACGAGTCCATCGATCCGTCAGGGGAGAAATAGCCGACGCCGCCGGCATAGGCGCCACGCCGTTCGGGTTCGAGTTCGGCAATGATCTGGCACGACCGGACCTTGGGGGCGCCGCTGACCGTGCCGGCCGGGAACCCCGCGAACAGCGCGTCGAGCGCGTCGCTGCCGGGCGCGAGCGACCCGACGACGTTCGAGACAATGTGCATGACATGACTGTAGAATTCGACGCCGTAGCTCGCCGTGACGCGGACCGATCCCGGCGCCGATGCCCGTCCGACATCGTTGCGGCCGAGGTCGAGCAGCATCAGATGCTCCGCGCGTTCCTTCGGATCGGCCAGCAGGCTGGTCCGGTTCGCCTCGTCTTCCGCAGCACTGCGGCCGCGCGGGCGGGTCCCGGCGATCGGGCGGATCGTCACCTCGTCGTCGCGGACGCGGACGAGGATCTCGGGTGAGGATCCGATCAGCGCGAAGCCGGGAAGATCGAGGTGATAGAGGAAAGGCGACGGATTGATCCGCCGCAGCGAGCGATAGAGCTCGAACGGCGGGAGCGTGAACGGCGTGCTGAAACGCTGGGCAAGGACGACCTGGAAGATGTCCCCGGCCACGATATAGTCCTTCGCGCGCGCGACCATCGCGCCGTAGCGATCCGGTGACAGCGCCGGCGTATAGGACGGCTCGGGTGAAACTGCCCGGACCGGCGCCGGCACCGGCGTGGTCGTGAGCGTCGCGGCGACGGCGTCGAGCCGCTCTTCGGCACGCGCGACGATCGTGTCGGGATCCATGGCGGGATTCGGCCAGGCGGGGGCGACGAGAAACAGCGCGTCGGCGAGCCGGTCGAAGACGAGAACCACCGAGGGACGCACGAAGATCATGTCGGGCAGGCCGAGCGGGTCGCTGTCGGGCTGCGGCAAGGCCTCGACCAGGCCGACCGTCTCATAGCCGAAATAGCCGACCAGGCTGGCGAGCGCGCGCGGCAGCTCTTCCGGGACGTCGCTGCGGCATTCGGCGACGAGAGCGCGCAGGGCATCGAGCGTGGGCAGCGCGCAGGGCTCGAACGCCTCGCGATCGGTCGACCAGTGACGGTTGATCTCGGCACGATGACCCGCGGCCCGAAACAGCAGATCGGGCGCGAGGCCGATCAGACTGTGCCGTCCACGCGTTGCGCCGCCCTCGACCGATTCGAGCAGGAAGTCGCCACGCCCCGGCTCGATGAGCTTGAGGGCGGCGGCGACCGGCGTCTCCGTGTCGGCGACCTGCCGTCGCCAGACAAGGGCAGGGCGTCCGGCGGCGAGCGCCGCGCGTGCGAGCTCAGTTATTGGAACCACCCTGTGCCAGCAGTTCGGCCCGGACACGGGCAACCGCCTTCGGATCGGTCTTCACGCCGACCTGCGCGCGGACGGCCTTGACGAACTGGTCGACATATTCGCGGCCCACGCTGCGCGCGATCGAACCGCGAGCGGCCTGGATCGCCGCCTGGTTGCCTGTCGCGTTGCCGCGATCGATCTTGTCGAGCTTGACCACGAACCAGCCATCGGGGCCGGCGATCGTCTTGGCAGTACCCTGCGCCATGCTGAACATCAGGCGCAGCACGGGTGAGGTGTTTTCGGGGTTCTGCATGATCTGCGCGCGCGACGCCGTGACGGGACGCGCGGGCGGGACCGGGAAGCCCGACTGCCCCAGCGCCTGCTGCAGCGGCATGCCCTTGTTGATCCGTGCAAGCGCGGCATTGGCGTATTTGCGGGCAGCCTGACTGGCGCGGTCAACCATCAGGTCGCGCATCACGGCAGGACGGACCTGTGCGAGCGGACGGGGTGCGGCGCGAACGACGCGGCCAAGCGCGACGACTGCGAAGCTGCCGTCCGACCCGGTCTGGACCATCTGCGGCGCATCGCCTTCCGCGGCCTGGAACGCGGCGCTGACGATCGGCGCAAGCGCGGCGTCGGGCTGCGTGCCGGGCGTGTCGGGGTTGGTGCCGTTGGCGACGAGGCCGGGCGTGGTGATCGCGGTCAGCTTGCGGTCCGCGATGATCTCGTCGAACGTTGCATTGTCCGACAGGCCATCGTCGATCGCGTCATGGATCTTGCCGAGCGCTGCCTGCGCCTTTTGCGCGCTGAGTGCGGTGGCGATCTCGCCGCGTGCCTGTTCGAGGGTCTTGGCGGGGACGTTCTGGATCGAATCGATGCGAGCGATCGTCCAGCCGAGCGGCGTACGGACGGGGCCGACGACCGCGGCATTCGCTGCCGCGAACACGGCATCCGCGACCTGCGGGCTGGTCGTGCCGGCATAGGCGGTCTTTTCGACACCCGTCTGGGTCGATGCCTCGAGCCCGGCGGCGCGGGCGGCATCGGCGATCGCGGTTCCGGCCTTCACCTTGGCAGCGATCGCGGCTGCACCCGCCTGATCGGCAACGACGACCTGCGTGATCGTACGCTTCTCCGTCGGGGCGTAGCGCGCGCGATCCTGCTGATATTGCGCGGCGATTTCGGCGTCGGTCGGGACGGCCTGCGCCTTGACCTGTGCCGCGTCGACGACGGCGTAGCGGATGACGCGGCGTTCGGGGATCGTGTAGCGCGCGACGTTGCGACGATAGAAGTCGTTCAGTTCGGCGTCGGTCGGCGCAGGGCCGGCGGGCACCGCGGCGGTCGGGATGAAGCCGACCAGACCGCTGCGCTTCTCGAGCAGCAACGACGCGAAGGGGAGGGCGAGCTGGCTCGGGACCTGCGACGCGCCGCGCGTCGGCAGGATCAGCTGCTGCGCATAGGTGTCGCGGACGATGTCGGCGCGGATCTGCGCGTCGGTCAGCTTCCGTTCGACCAGCACGCGCTGATACAGGGACGGATCAAACTTGCCGGTCGGGCCCTGCAGTGCGGGGATGCTGGCAATCTGCCCGTCGACCGCGCGCTTGCTGACGACCATGCCCTGCTGCCGGCCGAACTGCTCGAGTGCGAGGCTCGCCGTGATGCGGTCCAGCGTGCCGTCGAAGCCGCCCTGCTGGACATAGCTCGCCATGTCGAGCGTCGGCTGCTGCTGGCGGAACCCTTCCATCTCGGTCTGGACACGCGTGCGAAGCTCGTTCGCCGTCACGTCCGCCTTGCCGACCGTGGCGACGTCGTCGGCGGCGATGCCGCTTGTTCCGCCGCCCAACCCGGTCATGTCACCCGCCGCGAAGGCGAGTGCGATGACGCCGAGGAGGCCGAAGGTGATGATCACGCCGAACCTCGACTGGGTGAGGCGGCGGAAGAAACTGAGCATGAATGGCCGATCGACAGGGACTGAGTTCCTTCCGCTTTACGGTGCGCATCGGCGCGCTTCAAGCTTGTGCCGTTCGGTGTCGGCGCTATCCGGGACCGATGATGATCGGGAGAGTGCGATGCGGCGCAAGTTGGTAGCGGGAAACTGGAAGATGAACGGGTCGCGCGCGGCGCTGGCCGAACTCGACGCGATCGCGGCGGCGGCGGCGGCAGCGCCGGACGTCGATGTGGAAATTGCCGTGCCCTTCACGCTGATCGCCGCGGCGGCTGATCGCGCGCCGGCCCTCGCGATCGGTGCCGAGGATGTGCACGAGGCCGATTCGGGCGCGCATACGGGTTGCGTGTCGGCGGGGATGGTGAAGGAAGCGGGTGCGCGCTTCACGATCGTCGGTCATTCCGAACGCCGTGCTGACCAGCACGAAACCAGCCACGACGCCTGGGCGAAGGCGGCGGCGGCGCGGCGGCAGGGACTGCGCGTCATCCTGTGCTGCGGCGAGACCGAGGCCGAACGCGATGCCGATCGGGCCGAACGTGTCGTGCAGGCGCAGATCGAGAAGTCGGTGCCCGACAATGCCGACGGCAGCTGGTTCACGCTGGCCTATGAGCCGCGCTGGGCGATCGGTACCGGGCGCACCCCGACGCTCGACGAGATCGCCGCGATCCATGCGATCGCGCGGGCGAAGCTGCGTATGCTGATCGGCGATGCGGCAGCGGGCGTGCGGATCCTCTATGGCGGGTCGGTGACGGGCAGCAATGCCGCGGCGATCCTAACGACCGCGAATGTCGACGGCGCGCTGGTCGGTGGCGCCAGCCTGACTGCGGACAAGTTCGTCCCGATCATCGAGGCCGCGGCGAGCATCGACAGCGTCGGCTGACCCGCCGAGAGCGCGGCACGCCCTATCGTCGGGCGTGCCGCGTCAGGCCTTTCGTCAGGGGGTGCCGTACCGCGTGCTCAGCATCGCGAAGGCGGCGCGCAGGGCATAGGCCTCGCCCCCCTTGGGGCGGCCGGGCTTCGCAGTCGGGCGCCAGGCGAAGACGTCGAGATGCGCCCAGGCGATGCCGGGCGGCACGAAGCGGCGCAGGAACAGCGCCGCGGTGATCGCGCCGGCAAAACCGCCATCGGGCGCGTTGACCAGATCGGCGATGTCCGACTTGAGCATGTCGTCATACCCGTTCCACAACGGCATCCGCCAGAGCGGGTCGGCTTGGTCATGGCTGGCGGCGATCAGCTCGGCCGCGAGCGTCTCGTCGTCGGTGAACAGCGGCGGAAGATCGGGGCCGAGCGCGACACGCGCCGCGCCCGTCAGCGTCGCGAAGTCGAGGATCAGCGCGGGCCGGTGCTCGACCGCGCGCGTCAGTGCGTCGCCAAGAACGAGCCGCCCCTCGGCATCGGTATTGGTATTCTCGACCGTCATGCCCTGTCGCGTGTCGAGCACGTCGCCCGGGCGGAAGGCATTGCCGGCAATCGCGTTCTCGACCGCGGGGATGAGCAGGTGGAGCCGGACGGGGAGCTTCGCCCCCATCACCAGCCCGGCCAGTGCGAGCGTGTGCGCGGCGCCGCCCATGTCCTTCTTCATCAGCCGCATGCCGGCCGATGGCTTGATGTCGAGGCCGCCCGAGTCGAAGCAGACGCCCTTGCCGACCAGCGCGACGCGCGGGTGCGTGGGGTCGCCCCATTCGAGCTCGATCAGCCGGGGCGCGCGTGCCTCCGATGCTGCCTGGCCGACTGCGTGGATCATCGGATAGCCGCTGGCGAGCGCGTCGCCGCGCGTCGTCGTGACGGTTGCGCCATGCCGGGCGGCGAGCGTCTCTACCGCCGCCTCGAGCTCGGCGGGGCCGAGATCCGATGCGCCGGTGTTGACGAGGTCGCGGACCATTGCGGTCGCCTCGGCAAGACGGATCGTCGGCTCGATCGACGCGACCTCGCTCGTCAGCAACACGCGCGCGGGCTTGCCGACGGGTTTGCGATAGCGATCGAACTGATGCTGTGCGAGCATCCAGCCAAGTCCGGCACCCCCCACGTCGCCCTCTGCGAGGCGGTAGGTGCCCGCGGGAAGCGAGGCACCGAGCGAGGCGATCCGCCACGGCGACGACATCGCCTCGTCACAGACGAGCAGCATCGACCATGTGTCAGGGGCGTCGCCGGGCAGCACGGCGCGGTCGCCGGGCTTGCCGGTCAGGCCATGCGCCGCAACCGCGGTGCGGATGCGCGACGGCTGAGCACCGAGCCAGCTCGCAAACTCCTCCGGTCGGACGACGTGGATCGGCGTGGCGGGCTGGCCGTGGTCGGGCTGAAGCAGGGAAGCGAAATCGGTCATTGCGTGCCAGTTACTGAGAGGGAGCCACGAGGAATTGTTCGTACCGGCCGTTCGCACCGGGTTCGGCATAGGTGCTGAGCGAGAGCGTACGGTCGGGATAGGTGATGCGATAGGTGCGGTTGACGAAGCCGCCGCGCAAGCGGGCGCGGCCGGTTTGCGCAAAACCGGTCGGTTCGCCGAGCGCGCCGAGGCTCGACTTATAGTCCGCGAGCGCGACCGGCTTGAAATAGAAATTGGCGTCCTCGGTCAGGCGGCTGCGGTCGAGCGTGCCGGTGCGGAGCTGATCGTAGACTGCGCGTGCCCTGGGCAGGGCGGCGGCATCTTCTCCGTTCGCGGCGGGGGGTGGCAGGACGATCTTCGCGATCCCGCTCGAGATGCGGCCGACCGCATCGCTGAACCAGCTGTTGGTAAGCACGACGATCGCCGCCTGATCGTCGGGATACACGATGTTCTCGGACAGGAAGCCGACCGCCTCGCCGCTATGCTCGACATAGCGACGCCCGTTGGCGGTGCCGGTCGAGACGCCGAGGCCATAGCCATTGGTCGATCCGTCGACGAGCCTGACCGGGGTCTCCTGCGCCGCCCAGTCGTCTGCGGGCAGCGTGGTTCGGGTAAGGCGCGCGACGTCCCATTTGGCGAGGTCCCGCGCACTCATCGACAGCTCGCCCGCGGCGTACAGCCAGCCGGGCGCACTCGGCGTCTCGGGACGGACGGGCCCGAGCGCGAAACGGCCATAGCCTTGCGGAAAGCCCTTGCCGATCGCCTTGTCCTGATCGAGCGCGCGAATGTCGAGCGGCTTAAAGATGCGCTGCTGCAGGAAGTCGAGCAGCGGTTGTTTCGCGATCTTCTCGACGATCAGGCCCGCGACGACATAGCCGGTGTTGGAATATTGCCACTGCGTGCCCGGCTCGAAATCGAGCGGCTTCTTCCCCCAGCGATCGACGATCTGCTGCGGCGTGACGGGGGTCGCCATTGCCGCAAAGCTGTAATCCTGCGGCCAATAGTCCTGCAGGCCCGAGGTGTGGCTGAGCAACTGGCGGATCGTGATGCGGTCGCCGCCGGTCACGCCGGGGACATATTTTGCCACCGTATCGTCGAGGCTCAGCCGGCCCTCATCCTCGAGCAGCAGGATCGCGGCGGCGGTGAATTGCTTCGAAATCGACGCGATCTGGTAGGGCAACGCCGGATCCGCCACGGCGATCGTTTCCGACGGCTTGCCATAGGCCTTGGCGAATATGATCCGCCCGCCGCGCACGATCGCGATCGATGCGGACGGGACGCCCGTATCGCGGAGCGAACCGGCAACGAGCGTATCGATCTGCGAGGTTTCCGCAGGCGTGAGCGACTGGGCGATGGCGGGCAAGGGAAGCGCGAGCGCGGCGAGCGTGAACAGGCGAAACGGCATGGCGACATCGAAGCAGAAGGCGGGTGGCGGTGCAACGCCGCAACTTAATGTCGAGCCAGCTGAGGAGCTTAACCCATATCAGGTTAAATGGCGGAACACGCCCGCGCACGGGGACGTTTCAGCGGCATCGATCACGTCATCACAACAGATTGGGAACTGCCATGCTCTGGACCATCGCCGTCATCTTGCTCGTCCTCTGGCTTGCCGGTTTCGCCTTCCACGTCGCGGGCGGGTTGATCCACATCCTGCTGGTGATCGCGGTGATCGTGGTGCTCGTGAAGCTGTTCACCGGTCGCAACGTCGTCTGAACGCGTGTGCCCCAAGGTGCAGGTATTTTCGCCTGCACCTTGGGGTAGTATCGTTGCGTCAAGACCGACGCAGGCGCGTCAGACCGGCACGCCGTACAGATCATGGTCGTCGGCATCCTCGATCGTCACGGGTACGATATCGCCGACCGTCAGGTGACCCGCATCGCGCAGGAAGACCTCGCCGTCGATCTCGGGCGCATCCGCCTGTGAGCGACCCGTCGCCCCCTCGTCGTCGACCACGTCGATGATCACGTCGAGGGTCCGGCCGATCTTGGCCTGCAACTTGGCCGCGGAAATCGCCGCGGTCTTTTCCATGATCCGGGCGTAGCGCTCTTCCTTGAGCTCCTCGGGCACATGGTCCGGCAGCAGGTTGGCCGCCGCGCCCTCGACCGGTTCGAACCGGAACGCGCCGACGCGGTCGAGCTGCGCCTCGTCGAGCCAGTCGAGCAGATACTGGAAATCCTCCTCGGTCTCGCCGGGGAAGCCGACGACGAAGGTCGAGCGGATCGTGATGTCGGGCGCGATCTCACGCCATTTGTGAATGCGCTGGAGCACCTTGGCATCATTGCCGGGGCGCTTCATCCGGCGCAGCACCGATGGCGCGGCATGCTGGAACGGAATGTCGAGATAGGGCAGCACGAGGCCCTCCGCCATCAGCGGGATGACGTGATCGACGTGCGGATAGGGGTAGACGTAATGCAGCCGCACCCACGGCGCGATCTTGCCGAGTTCGCGCGCGAGATCGGTCATGTGCGCACGAACCTCGCCACCACCCTTCAGCGGCCAGACCGAGTGGCGCAGGTCGACGCCGTAGGCCGACGTGTCCTGGCTGATGACCAGCAACTCCTTCGTGCCCGCGGCGACGAGCTTTTCGGCTTCGCGCAGGATCGCGTCGGGACGACGGCTGACGAGATCGCCGCGCAGGCTCGGAATGATGCAGAAGGAGCAGCGATGGTTGCAGCCTTCCGAGATCTTCAGATAGCTGTAGTGGCGCGGCGTCAGCTTGAGTCCGGCGTCGGGGATCAGGTTGAGGAATGCGGAGGGCGGCATCGGGGCGGCTTCGTGGACCGCGCCGACGACCTGCTCATATTCATGCGCACCGGTGATCGCGAGCACCTGCGGGAAGCGCGCGCGGATCGCCTCGGCTTCCTTGCCCATGCAGCCGGTGACGATGACGCGGCCGTTCTCGGCAATGGCTTCACCGATCGCCTCGAGGCTTTCTTCTTTCGCCGAATCGAGAAAGCCGCAGGTATTGACGAGGACAATGTCGGCACCGGCATAGTCGGGCGACATCTGATAGCCGTCGCCGCGCAGCTGCGTGAGAATCCTCTCGCTGTCGACGAGGTTTTTCGGACAGCCGAGCGAGACCATGCCGATCTTGGGCGGAGTGGGGAGTATGGTTGCCATGGGAGCCGCGCACATAGGCGCAAAGTTCGGTTTTTTCTAGGCGGTCGAGATGCGATCCGTCATGGCCGGGTCTGAGGACAGGGAAAGGGACCCAAAATGCTGGCGATTGGATTGATGTCGGGGACATCGCTCGACGGGATCGACGCCGCGCTGATCGAGACCGATGGCGAGGCGATGGTCCGCCCCATCGCGTTCCGTGGGGAGCCCTATTCGGATGCGGCGCGCGCGGAACTGTCCGACGCGACACGTATGGCGCTGACGTTCGATCGGCCGCGCGCCAGTCCGCCGATCGTCGCCGCGGGCGATCTCATCACGCGTACGCATGTCTTCGCAGTGCACAAGCTGCTGGCGGATGCCGGTGTCGCCGCAGCGGAAGTAGACGTGATCGGGTTTCACGGACAGACGATCGCGCATCGACCCGATCGGGGCTGGACCTGGCAGATCGGCGACGGCGCGGCGATGGCACGCGCCACGGGGATCACGACGGTATCCGATTTCCGGTCGGCCGATGTGGCGGCGGGGGGGCAGGGCGCGCCACTGCTGCCGGTCTATCATGCGGCGCTGGCGTCCACGCTCGACGGGCCGGTCGCGGTACTGAACCTGGGCGGGGTCGGCAACATCACCTTCGTTCCCGGCGCGACAAATGGCAACGACTCGCTGGTCGCGTTCGATACGGGGCCGGCGAACGGCCTGATCGACAGTTGGGTCGAGGCGGAGACGGGCGCGCGCTACGACAAGGGGGGCGCGCTGGCGGCGGCGGGGCGTGTCGACGAGACGGTGCTGACGGCGATGCTCGATCACCCGTTCTTCGATGCACCGCCGCCCAAGTCGCTCGATCGCAATGACTTCACGATTCAGCCGGCACGCGGGCTGTCGGCGGCGGATGGCGCGGCAACGCTGACCGCATTTACCGCGGAGACGGTTGCGGACGCGGTCCGGCATCTGCCCGCGCGACCCAAGCGGCTGCTGGTCGCGGGCGGTGGACGTCATAATCCGACGATGCTGGCCATGATCGCCGCGGCGACCGGGCTGCGGGTTGAGGCGACTGACGCGCTCGGGTGGAACGGCGATGCGCTGGAGGCGGAAGGTTTCGCCTATATGGCGGTGCGGACGCTCCGCGGGCTGCCGATCAGTTTTCCGGGCACAACGGGGGTGCCGGCGGCGATGATGGGCGGGATCGTTCACCCGGCCTGAGCCCGCCAAGATACAAAAGACTATGGCCCACCGTTGCCGGCGGGCCACACATTTCGCTCAGTGAGCCTTTTTCGGCTTGCCGGCCTTCTTGGGCGCGGGCTTTGGCGGGGTCTTCTTTTCGGGTGCGTCCTTGGCGCGCAGCGCAGGTGCAGCGATCGCGGCGGCAATGCCGGCGACCAGCGTGGCGCCGACCGCGATCGCGGTCTTCGGGTGCGACTTCACCGCGTCGGTGGCGGTGGCTATGCCGGCCTTTGCAGCGTCCGTCGCATCGTCCATCCAGTCGCCCTTCGCCGCGGGGGCCGGCGCGGCGTCATCGTCATGCTTGACCTTGGCATGCGGCATGGCGGAATTCGGGATCGACGACATAAGCTATTCCTCGCACAGGGATGATGCACGCTAAACCGACCGGGTCCATGACGGTTCCGGTACGGGATCGCGCAGGCGGGGCGTTAGCGCTTGCGAGTAAGCTCACGCATCGCGTCGTCGAGACCGGCGAGGGTCAGCGGGTACATGCGGTCGGTCATCAGTTCGCGCATGATGCGGACCGATTGCGAATAGCCCCACTGCGCCTCGGGCACGGGGTTGAGCCATGCCGCAGACGGATAGGTGGTCGTCAGGCGCTGCATCCACACCGCGCCCGGCTCCTCGTTGAAATGCTCGACCGAGCCGCCGGGATGGGTGATCTCGTACGGGCTCATCGATGCGTCACCGACCAGCACCAGTTTGTAATCATGGCCGAACTTGTGGAGCACGTCCCACAAGGGCGTGCGCTCGGCAAAGCGGCGCGTGTTGTCCTTCCACACACCTTCATACGGGCAATTGTGGAAATAATAGAATTCGAGGTTCTTGAATTCGGTGGTCGCGGCGGAGAAGAGCTCTTCGCAGAGCTTGACGAAGGGATCCATCGATCCCCCGACATCGAGGAACAGCAGCATCTTGATCGCATTGCGGCGTTCGGCGCGCATGACGATGTCGAGATAGCCCTGGCGCGCGGTGCCGGCGATCGTGCCGTCGATGTCGAGTTCGTCCGCGGCCCCGTCGCGTGCGAACCGGCGCAGGCGGCGCAGCGCGATCTTGATGTTTCGCGTGCCGAGTTCGCGGGTGTTGTCGAGATTGCGGAACTCGCGCTGGTCCCAGACCTTGAGCGCGCGCTTGTGCCGGCTCTCGCCGCCGATGCGGACGCCTTCGGGGTTGTAGCCGCCATTGCCGTACGGAGAGGTGCCGCCGGTACCGACCCATTTGTTGCCGCCCTGATGGCGTCCCTGCTGTTCCTCGAGCCGCTTCTTGAGCGTCTCCATGATCTCGTCCCACGAGCCCAGCGACTGGATCGCGGCCATCTCGTCCGGGGTGAGGAATTTCTCGGCGACCGCCTTCAGCCAATCCTCGGGGATGTCGGTCGGCGTCGTGCCACAGCTCGTGGCGAGGCCGCGGAAGACCTTGGCGAAGACCTGGTCGAAGCGGTCGAGCATCCCCTCGTCCTTCACATAGACCGCGCGGGAGAGGTAGTAGAATTCCTCGGGCGTCCGCTCGATCACCTCGGCGTCGAGCGCCTCGAGCAGGAGCAGATGCTCCTTGAGGCTGGCCGGGATGCCCGCGTTACGCAGCTCGTCGAAAAAATTGAGAAACATCGCCCTATCCTGCCTCTCCAGCCCCGCGAAGTCGAGGGGCGAGTCGAGGATCGGGTATGCGCGGTCAGCTGCCCGGGACGTATGCGTCGATCAGCGCGCCGACATAATCGGGATTGCGACTGGTCAGTTCGGCCGCGGGTCGCGCATCGCCGTGGATGAAGCCGTAGACGGGGTAGATGCCGCCGCCGAGGCCGTCGACATCCTTGTACCAGACCTTGACGCGGCTCCAGTCATTGGCTGGCGAGACGTCGAACAGCGTGACGTCCTGTTCGGCATGACCGCGTTCGCCGTTCTGGCGCGACCAATTGGCATGGGTCAGCATCACGACGCGCTTCTCGACGACGCGGCTGATGACCGCGACATGCCCCATAGGCAGGCGGGCCGTCTTGGCGAAGACGATGACGGAGCCCGTCTTTGGTCGGTGCGTCCGCTCGTACCGGCCATCGGCCTGACGCCACCAGGTCCAAGCATCGCCATAGATCTCGATCCCCGAGGCCGCCCGCGCAAACGGAACGCACTGGCCGACATAGTCGAGCAGCGATGCCTGTGCAGCAGACCCCGCGCCGATCGTGAGGACAGCGGAGAGAAGGGCGCGACTGAAGCGATTCATCCCGTGATCCTAAAGGCCGTCCCATGACCGCCATGTTGCCGCCTGTGGTTAATGGCATGGCGATGCGCCAGCCTCAATATGGATTAGTCGACAAGGCGTTGCGCGCGCGCGGTAGTCCGTAAAGCGCCCAGTCGGTTCCCGACAGCATCCCCCGGCGGCGCACCGTCCGAAGCGTATAGACGCGTCCGCAGCGTCGCGTCGTGGCCGTCGCTGCGCCGCCGTCGTCGAGATCGACGAAGACGAATTGCACAGGTCGGCAGTCGCTTGTCAGCACGAGCGGATAGCGCGCCGCTGAGGCGGCGACCCGAAGCGGGGCAACCGGCTGAAGGTGATCGACATGAACGCGCGCGCCGCCCGGTGCTTCGATGCGGACGCCGGCGATGGCGGCATCGATATCGCCGCGTCGTCGCGCGATGTCCTGCGCGATGTCGTGGTTCATGCCGATCGCGAGGAGAGTGAGGGCGAGCGCGGCCAATATCTTTGACCGGGGGCCTTTCGTCAGCGCGGTGGCGATCAGGTCGGTCAGGAGCAGCAGTACAGCCACGCTGGAGAGCAGGAAATATCGCGGCATTCCTGTGTTGGCGACGTGAAGCGTGGCGAGGGCGATCGGCAGTCCGGCGATGGCGAGCATTGCCAGCCACGCCATGGGTCGTCGTTGCGCCACGGCGATTCCTGTGACGACGAGTGTCGCCAGCGCGAGCATTGCGATTGACCACCGGGCCAGGCTGGACGCGCCGAAAGTCGTCGCCAGCATGACCTGCAGCGCATTGACGAGGCTCGCGAACGAGAAGGGCACAAAGTCGCCGACCTGCATGCCGCCAGGGCTTGCAGCGGCAGCGCCGAAGACCAGCGTGAAGACAAGCATGACGGCAACGACGCTCGGCAGCATCAGCCGCGCGGTCATCGCAGCGGCCGTCCCTGTGGCAACCCGCTGGCGCAGCGTCAGCGCGACCCAGCCGGCGATCGCGACTACGAAGAACAGCATCGTCAATTGCGACAGGAGTCCGAGAATGGTCAGCAGCGCAAGCAGCCCCGGCGCATGGCGGGGCGCAGGGCCAGGGGCGTTGAGCCAGCGTGCGGCGACCAGGATCGCACCCACCGCGCACAGCAGCATTGGCGCATAGCCGCGCGCTTCGCTGCCATAATTGACCAGGATCGGCGACAGCGCGAACAGCGCTGCGCCGACCAGCGCATGCGCCGTGGAGCGCCGCGCACCGATCGCGGCGACGACCAGCACCGTGGCGGCACCGGTGACGATCGATAGCGCGCGCAGGGCCAGCGGCGGCGCGGCATAGCCGACCGCCTGCATCCACAGGCTGTTCAGATGGTGGTTGTTGTCGTGATTGATCGAGGTGAACACGGCCCAGGGTGTGTCCGCCCTCGCCACCAGCACCGCAGACCACGCCTCGTCGACCCACAGCCCGCCATGGGCCGATAGGATCCGGACCCAGACCGCGACGCCCAGGATCGCAAGCAGAGCGTATGCCGCGGGGAGGGACAGGTTGTGACGCACCCCCGGAGCATTAGCGCGCAACTGATTAAAACCGCGTTTTCAGCGTCGCTCAGGCGGACCGTTCCGGCCGCGGCTGTCTCGTCGCTCCCGAAGCTACCCCTGGTTCTTCTGCCGCTTCGCCATGAAGGCGAGGCGTTCGAACAGCATCACGTCCTGTTCGTTCTTGAGCAGTGCGCCGTGCAGCGGCGGGATCGCCTTGGTCGGATCACGGTTCTGCAGCGTCTCGAGCGGCATGTCCTCGTGCAGCAGCAGCTTAAGCCAGTCGAGCAGTTCGGAGGTCGAGGGCTTTTTCTTGAGGCCGGGGACGTCGCGGACGTCGTAGAACAGGTCCATCGCGCGCGAGACGAGCATGCGCTGGATCCCGGGGAAATGGACGTCGACGATCGCCTGCATCGTGTCGCGGTCGGGAAACTTGATATAGTGGAAGAAGCAGCGACGCAGGAACGCGTCGGGCAGTTCCTTCTCGTTGTTGCTGGTGATAATGACGATCGGACGCTCGACCGCGCGGACGGTCTCCTTGGTCTCGTAGACGTGGAACTCCATCCGATCGAGTTCCTGCAGCAGGTCGTTGGGGAACTCGATATCGGCCTTGTCGATCTCGTCGATCAGCAGGACGGGCGGCGCCGGCTGGGTAAACGCCTCCCAGAGCTTGCCCTTGCGAATGTAGTTGCCGATGTCGTGGACGCGCTCGTCGCCGAGCTGGCCGTCGCGCAGGCGGGCGACCGCGTCATATTCGTACAGCCCCTGCTGCGCCTTGGTCGTCGACTTAATGTTCCATTCGATCAATGGCGCGCCGAGCGCCTTGGCGATCTCATAGGCGAGCACGGTCTTGCCGGTGCCGGGCTCACCCTTGATCAACAGCGGGCGGCGTAACGTCACCGCGGCATTCACCGCGACCTTGAGGTCGTCGGTCGCGACATAGCTCTGCGTGCCTTCGAAGCGCTTCATGCCCATTCCCGTCAGAATCGAATTCCCGGTACGGATAGAAGCTGTTGGGCATCCGACGCAACCCGGACGATGGCGACACCGACAGCGATCGGGTTTCGTTGCAAGGCCTGGACGGTGTACCGAGCATCCGCGCGGCGAAACGACGCGGCTGGAGGAGGCATCACGATCATCATGCTGAACAGGCGGGCTCTCCTGTCAGGCGTTTCCGCAACGCTCGTTACGCGTCCGGCCTTCGCACGCAGCGAGGCTCCTCCGCCCGGCGTCGCCGACTATGAGACCGCGAGTGGCGGCCATGTCGGGCTCTACGCGCGCAACCTGACGACGGGGAGGGCGATCGCCTGGCGTGCCGATGAGCGGTTCGTCATGTGCAGCACGTTCAAGGCGTCGCTCGCCGCGTGCGTGCTGAACCGGGTCGATCGCGGCCGGGCCCGGCTTGCGGACAGGATCGCGCTATCGCCCGCAGACCTGCAGGACTGGCACGCACCCGTTGCCCGTCAGAATCTGGCGCGCGGCGAGATGTCGCTTGGCGAGATGTGCCAAGCGGCAGTCGAGCAGAGCGACAATAGCTGCGCCAACATCTTGTTGCAGCGGATCGGCGGACCCGCCGCGCTCACCGCCTATTGGCGGGGTCTCGGCGACGATGTCAGCCGGCTCGACGATATCGAGCCGTTCCTGAACCGTACGCCGCCGGGTGGGTTGCGCAACACGACGACGCCGAGGGCGATGGCGGCGACGATCGGACGGATGACGCGTGGTCCGGTATTGTCGCCCTCGTCACGCGCGCTGCTCATGCTGTGGCTTCGGCAATGCCGGACCGGCGCCGCGCGGTTGCGGGCCGGTCTGCCGCGCGGATGGGCAATCGGCAACAAGACGGGGAACAACGGCAAGGACGCGGCCGGCGACATCGGGCTGTTGTGGCGCGATCCCGACACGCCGATTATGATCAGTGTCTACACGCGCGGCGGCACGCCGACCGAGGCGCAGTTCAAGACGTTGTTTTCAGAGGTTGCCCGGGGAGTTGCTACGATACTGGCCTAGGCTGCGAGTGCAATCCGTTCAGAGATCGCCGCGCGCGCTGGCGCGGGCTTCGAGCAGCGACCAGAGGCCGCGATGCTGGGCGTAGAGCTGCTGCGCCCCGAAGGTGATGGCGCGCCGTGTACCAGGCGTCGCACCCAGCGTCGCCAGCGCCTTGGCGCTGACGTCAGCGGGCGGGAGCGCGCGCGGCGGCGCGACGATGCCGAAGCGGGTCGCGGCAAGGTCGAGCACATCGCGCGTCACCGCCCAGTCGTGGAGCAGCGCGGCCACCGCCCCCGTGGCGCAACCGGCGCGCTCCGAACCGGACAGGATCTCCAGCGCGTTGCGCACGCCGGCGAGGGCGGCCTCGGTCGCCGCCTGACCCGGTGTCGAGGGCAACGGCCCTACGGCCGCGGTCAGCTGGGCGAGATAGCCGCGTTCGATCGCGAACCCGGTCGCTGCGGTTTCGAGCCAGGGCAGCGAACCCAACTGTGCGCCACGCAGCAAGGCGTCGTCGATCATCCCGGGATGCCGTCCATAGACGTCGCAGAACGCGTGCACCGCATCCGACAGGTTGCGCTGGGCGGGGGCGGATTGGATCAGTCGCGTCGCGTGAGGGTGCGCGACAGCACCGTCGACGGCGCCAAGGCGCGCGACGACGTCCCAGGCGCCGGGCCGTGTTTCGTCAATGGATGCCGTCGTCGAAGCCATTAGTCCCCGGTCATGTCTGGGATGCCCGCGCGCCATATGCGTGCGGACGTCCGATCGCAGGTCCTTGCACGTCACGTGTAAAGACCGCGTGCACATGACGTTAACCGGCTGCTAACCATCCGCCGGCGGGTCCGGTCGGCCTGGGCTTGACGGCTTGGCCGCGGGCGAGCGCATCACGCGGGGTTTACGGCTTTACGGGGGCGGGACGCGCCGCGATAACGCGCGCGGCACCGGCACCGCGCTGGAGCCCGTCCATCGGAGACTATAGGATGCGTACATGGTTGCTTGGGCTTGCACTTGCTTCGGTCGGAACCGCCGCGATGGCTGCTGACGGCGCGTCCGCGCAAACGGCAGGCGCCGCCGACGGCGTTGCCACGCCGAGCGATCCGGCTGCGGCTCCCATGGCGGCTGCAGCCCCGGCCGGCGATCTGACGCTGGCGCGGGTGTTCGGCAATCCCGACCTGTCGGGCCCGCAGCCGCGCGCGGTACGGCTGTCGCCCGACGGTGCGCTGTTGACCTCGCTGCGCAACCGGGCGGACGAGAAGGAGCGGTTCGATCTCTGGGCGGTCGATACCGCCACGGGCCAGGAGCGGATGCTCGTCGATTCGAAGAGTGTAGGCAGCGGCGCCGAGCTGAGCGAAGCCGAGAAGATGCAGCGTGAGCGCGCGCGGATCGCCGGGTCGAAGGGTATCGTCGCCTATGACTGGGCCCCCGATGGCAAGTCGATCCTCGTGCCACTCGACGGCGACCTGTACATCGCGACGCTCGACGGCAAGGTCCGGCGGCTGACTGATACACCGGGTGGCCAGCTGAACCCCGTGATCAGCCCCAAGGGTGGGTTCGTGTCCTATGTCCGCGACCAGAATCTGGTCGTCCAGCCGCTCGCGGGCGGCGAGGCGCGCGCGGTCACCAAGGGTGGCGGCGGCACCGTTCATTTTGGCGAGGCGGAGTTCGTCGCGCAGGAGGAAATGGATCGCCGCACGGGCTATTGGTGGTCGCCCGACGAGCGCTATGTCGCGGTCGAGCGGTTCGACGAGGCGCCGGTGCGCATCTTCACGCGTGCATCGATCGGCGCGACGGGGACCAAGGTCTATGATCAGCGCTATCCCGCCGCGGGCACGCCCAACGCGCTGGTCGACCTGTACGTGATGAAGCCCGACGGGTCGGGACAGGTGAAGGTCGATCTGGGCACCAATCCCGACATCTATCTCGCGCGGGTCGACTGGACGCCGGACGGGACGATGCTGCTGGTCCAGCGCCAGAGCCGCGACCAGAAGCTGCTCGAGATGCTGCGCGTCGACCCGGCAACGGGCAAGTCGACGATCCTGTTCACCGAGAAGTCGGGGGTGAAGAGCTGGCTGAACCTGTCGGACGCCTACCGCGTGCTGAAGGACGGCAGCCTCATCTGGCGGTCGGAGCGCAGCGGCTATGGCCATCTCTACCGGTTCGCGGCAGGGCGCTGGACGCAGCTGACCAAGGGCGATTGGGTCGTGACCGGGCTGGTCGGCGTCGACCAGGCCAAGGGGCGGTTGTTCTTCACGGGCAACAAGGATGATGTGCTCGAGCAGCAGCTCTATTCGGTCGATATCGCCAAGCCGAACGCGATCACCAAGCTGACCGAGAGCGGCTGGTGGAACAGCGCGTCGATGGACGGCGCGGGGACGCGGTTCATCGTCTCGCGCTCGAACCCCTCACAGCCGACCCAGGTCTATCTGGCTGATGCGACCGGCAAGCGGATCTCGTGGATCAACGAGAATGCGGTGAAGGAGGGGCATCCCTATTACCCCTATGCCGCCAGCCATCAGCAGACCAGGTTCGGGACGCTGAAGGCCAAGGACGGCACGACACTCTATTACGAGATGATCACCCCGCCGATCGAGCCGGGCAAGAAATATCCCGTCTTCTTCCAGCATTATGGCGGTCCGGGCACCGGCCAGCAGGTCACGCGGGGCTGGCAGGGGCCCCTGCCGCAATATCTGGTCGATCAGGGCTGGATCTTCTTCCAGATCGACAATCGCGGCTCCTACAACCGCGGCAAGAAGTTCGAGGACGCGATCTATCACGCGATGGGCACGGTCGAGGTCGAGGACCAGCTGGCCGGGGCGGAGTATCTGAAGACGCTGCCGTTCGTCGAGCCGAGCAAGATCGCGACCTATGGCTGGTCCTATGGCGGGTACATGTCGCTGAAGATGCTGGAGAAGACGCCGGGGGTCTATGCCGCCGCGGTGTCGGGCGCGCCGGTCACCGACTGGCAGCTTTACGACACGCATTATACCGAGCGGTATCTGGGCGATCCCAAGACCGATCCGGCGAGCTATGCCACGTCGGCCGCGGTCGAGGATGCGGCGCTGATCAAGGATCCGCTGCTGCTGATCCACGGCATGGCGGACGATAATGTGTTCCTCGACAATTCGACCAAGGTCGCAGCCAAGATGCAGGCGACCGCGACGCCGTTCGAGATGATGTTCTACCCGGGCTATACGCACCGCGTTGCGGGGCCGGGAATCAGCGAACATGTCTGGGGGACGATCCTCAACTTCCTCGACCGGACGGTGAAGGACAGACCGGTTCCCGGCGAAGGGACGAGCTTGCCCGCGACGAAATAAAGTTATCTGGCAGGGCGCGTCGGAGACGTATACGGACGCGCCCGAATGAAAATCAGCAATGTCGCGATCGTTTCGCGGCGGCATCAAGGGACGACATAATGGGTTATCGGATCGTGGTTGCAGGGGCGACCGGCAATGTTGGGCGCGAAATGCTCAACATCCTGGCGGAGCGTGAATTTCCGGCGGACGAGATCGCCTGCGTCGCATCGTCGCGCAGCCAGGGCGAGATGGTCGATTTCGGTGACACCGGCAAGCAGATCAAATGCCAGAATATCGAGAATTTCGACCCCACCGGCTGGGACATGGCGCTGTTCGCGATCGGGTCGGAGGCGACTGCGGTTTATGCGCCGAAGTTCGCTGCGGCGGGCTGCACGGTGATCGACAATTCGTCGCTGTACCGGATGGATCCGGACGTGCCGCTGATCGTGCCCGAAGTGAATGCGGACGCGATCGACGGCTACAAGGTGCGCAACATCATCGCCAACCCGAACTGCTCGACCGCGCAGATGGTCGTCGCGCTCAAGCCGCTGCATGACGCCGCCAAGATCAAGCGCGTCGTCGTCGCGACCTATCAGTCGGTGTCGGGCGCGGGCAAGCAGGGCATGGACGAGCTGTTCGAGCAGAGCCGCAACATCTTCGTCGGCGACCCGGCCGAGGCCAAGAAGTTCACCAAGCAGATCGCGTTCAACGTGATCCCGCACATCGACAGCTTCCTCGACGACGGGTCGACCAAGGAAGAGTGGAAGATGGTGGTCGAGACGAAGAAGATCCTCGACCCGAAGATCAAGGTCACCGCGACCTGCGTCCGCGTGCCGGTGTTCGTCGGCCATTCGGAAGCGATCAACATCGAGTTCGAGAGCGAGATCTCGGCCGAGGAGGCGCAGAACATCCTGCGCGAGGCGCCCGGGGTCATGCTGATCGATAAGCGCGAGGATGGCGGCTATATCACGCCGATCGAATGCGTCGGCGAGTTCGCGACCTTTATCAGCCGCGTGCGCGAGGATTCGACCGTCGAGAACGGCATCAACCTGTGGTGCGTGTCGGATAATCTGCGCAAGGGCGCGGCGCTGAACGCGGTGCAGATCGCCGAGCTCCTGGGTCGTCGGCATCTGAAGAAGGACGCGTAAGCGGGGGAGCGGGAGGGGGAGCCTCCTTCCGCTTATCCGACGTCGAGCGCGGGATGACGTATCGCGGGCGTCATCCTGCGTGGGCGGACACGGGCAAAGCCCGTGTCGTCGACCGGCGCTGAGTGCGCCGTCGGCCGATCTTGCCTATGCGATCCTGCTTCGCTGGATCGTCTTATGGCTGCGATCAGTGACCGATATACCGTCCCGGCCTATGCCAGGCGATCAGGATCAGGCTGATCGCGGCCGCGCTTAGGACTGACCAGCCGAACTGACCCGCGCTGACGACAGGGATCGCGGCGGCTAGGATTACCACGTCGAGTGCGATCTGCGTGCGGCCCGCATTCCATCCCCGCGTGCGCTGCAGCCACAGCGTCACGACCCCGGTGCCGCCGACCCCGGCCTGATGCCGCGCGAGGACGAGGATGCCGAGCCCGATCACCGTGCCGCCTACGATCGCGGCGAAGAACGGGTGCATCTGGTCGACGTGCATCGATCCGCCCGCGAAGGTCGAGAAGGCGGCGATCCCGGCATTCACCAGCATCGTCTTGATTGCGAAGCGGCGGCCCATCGCGTAATGCGCGAACAGGAAGAAGGGCAGGTTGATCAGCGTGAACAGCACGCCGGTCGGCAAGGGCACCAGATAGGACAGGAGCAGCGCGATCCCGGCGATCCCGCCGGTGACGAGCCCCGCCGCCTTCAGGAAGACCAGCCCGATCACCAGCAGGATACAGCCGATGACGAGCGCGTAGAAATCCTCCGCGATGCTGTGCGGGCGTCCCAGGGGAAGGGTGGCTGAGGGGAGGGTGGCGTCGGCAGATGGCGGCATTGCGGGTCCTTGGTCGGGCCCTTCGCGCATCCTCGGTGAATCGTCCGACGCGATCCTTGCCCCTTAGCTAGAGGAGTTTGCGTGCCACACTACCCCTTTTTGTGATCGCGTCGTGCGTTGCGGGGTTTAGCGCCGGTCCCGGTCCCGGTCCCGGTGGCGGTTGACAGCACGGTGTCGTGTGTCGGACGGGGGCGACGACATCCTACGATTATAGGGATCTGGATCCGTGGCACATTCCCCGACCGAGACGCAGTATTTCGAGAGCTTTGACGGCACGCGGATCGCGTGGCGCGAGGTCGGCGAGGGGCGGCCGGTGGTGCTGATCCACGGCTATTTCTCCGACGCGAAGACCAACTGGATCCGCTACGGCCATGCCGCCAAGATCGCGGCCAAGGGGTTCCGCGTGATCATGCCCGACCTGCGCGCGCACGGCGAGAGCGGCAAGCCGCATGGGCTGGAATTCTACCCCGCGGATGCGCTGACGCTCGACGGCCATGCGCTGGTCGATCATCTCGGGCTCACCGATTATGATCTCGGCGGCTATTCGCTGGGCGCGCGAACGACGTCGCGGATGCTGGCGACGGGCGCGACCCCCAGGCGGGTGATATTTTCCGGGATGGGGCTCGCCGGGCTGACCGAGACGTCGCGGCGCGCGGGGCATTTCCGCAATATCCTCACCAATCTGGGCGAGCATGTCCAGGGCACGCCGGAGTGGCTGGCCGAGGCGTTTCTGAAGACTACGGGCGGCGATCCGGTCGCATTGCTCGGGATCCTAGAGACCTTTGCGGATACACCGATCGAGGCGGTCAAGGCGATCGAGCAGCCGGCACTGGTGGTGTGCGGTGCGGAGGACGAGGATAACGGGTCGGCACCGGACCTCGCCGCAGTCCTGCCGCAAGGTCGTTATGTCGCGACGCCGGGCGGGCATATGAGCGCGGTGGTGAAGCCCGAGCTTGGCCAGGCGATCGCGGACTTTCTTGCTGAATAGCCCCCGTCATCCTGACGAACGTCAGGACCCGCAGCCAAGCAGCGCCGTCCCCGGTAACCCTGGGTCCTGACTTTCGTCACGATGACGGGAGGGCGTGGCTAGCGGGTTGACCATCCGGCGGCGGATCATCCATCAGGGCCTCACGATAAGGGGATGATGATGGTTCGGTTCAGCGTTTCGATGTTTGCTCTCGCCGGCGCGCTGTGCGCCGTGCCGTCGGTGGCCGGTGCTCAGGCCACCGCTGCTGTGCCCAGCCCGACCGCCGCGCAGGCGGATGCGTTCGTCGCCGAGGCGGAAAAGGTCTTTGCCGCCAAGTCGGTCGACGCCTCGCGCGTGGCGTGGGTGAACGCGACCTACATCACCGACGATACCGATGCGCTGGCGGCGAAGTCGGGCGCGGAGATGACCGATCTCGGCGTGAAATATGCGCTGGGCGCGGCGAAATACGCCAATGTCCCGGGCCTGTCGGTCGACACCAAGCGCAAGCTCGACCTGCTCCGCGGGGGGCTGACGCTGCCCGCCCCGACGCGGCCGGGCGCATCGGACGAACTGTCGATGCTGACGACCAAGATGTCGTCCTCCTATGGCAAGGGCATGGGGACGCTCGACGGCAAGCCGATCAACGGCTCCGACATCGAAGCGGCGATGGGCGAGAGCCGTGATCCCGCCAAGCTGCAGGAGATGTGGACGAGCTGGAACGACGCGGTCGGCGCACCGATGCGCGGCGACTATGCCAAGATGACCGCGATCTCGAACGAGGGCGCGCGCGAGCTCGGTTACAAGGATGTGGGCGCGCTCTGGCGGTCGGGCTACGACATGAGCCCCGAGCAGTTCGCCGCGCTGACCGACAAGATCTGGAAAGAGGTCGAGCCGCTCTACATGGCGCTCCACACCTATACGCGGTGGAAGCTCAACGAGAAATATGGCGATGCGGTCCAGGCGAAGACCGGGCCGATCCGCAGCGATCTGCTCGGCAATATGTGGGCGCAGGAATGGGGCAATATCTATGACATCGTCGCCCCCAAGGGGGCTGGCGATCTCGGCTTCGACACGGGCGAGCTGCTGAAGGCCAAGGGCTATGACGCGGTAAAGATGGTGAAGCAGGGTGAAGGCTTCTACTCGTCGCTGGGCTTTGCGCCGCTCCCCGAGACCTTCTGGAAGCGGTCGCAGATCACCAAGCCCGCGGACCGCGACGTGATCTGCCATGCCTCGGCGTGGGATATCGACAACCAGGACGATATCCGCATCAAGATGTGCACCAAGGTGAATGCGGACGACTTCGTCACCATCCACCATGAGCTCGGCCACAATTACTATCAGCGTGCCTACAAGGCGCAGCCGATGCTGTACAAGAACGGCGCGAACGACGGCTTCCATGAGGCGATCGGGGATACCGTCGCGCTGTCGATCACGCCGGATTATCTGGTGAAGATCGGACTTCTCGACCAGGCGCGCGTGCCGAGCGCGGACAAGGATATCGGCCTGTTGCTGCGTCAGGCGATGGACAAGGTCGCGTTCCTGCCGTTCGGGCTGCTGATCGACAAATGGCGCTGGGGCGTGTTCTCGGGACAGATCCCGACGACCGGCTATCAGGCGGCGTGGGACCAGATGCGGCTGCAATATCAGGGGATCAAGCCGCCGGTCGCGCGCGACGAGACGAAGTTCGACGCGGGCGCGAAATACCATATCCCGGCGGCGGTGCCCTACACGCGCTACTTCCTCGCGCGCGTGCTGCAGTTCCAGTTCTACAAGGCGGCGTGCGAGCAGTCGGGGTGGAAGGGGCCGCTCCATCGCTGCTCGTTCTACGGCAACAAGGCGGTCGGCACGAAGCTGAACGCGATGCTGAGCATGGGCCAGTCCAAGCCTTGGCCCGACGCGTTGCAGGTGTTCACGGGCAGCCGCGAGATGTCGGGCGCGGCGCTGGTCGAGTATTTCAAGCCGCTCAAGTCGTGGCTGGACGTGCAGAACAAGGGCAAGCCGACCGGCTGGTGAGGCAAGGCTGTCATTCAACCGCCCCATTTCCCCGCGAAAGCGGGGATCCAGGGCTGCGAGCGCGTTTCGGGTTTTAGCTGGGCCCCCGCGTCCGCGGGGGAACAGTCCCGCACCTCCCCGGTCTTAGCCGGGGGGGAACCGGTCGCGCGGTCCCGGGGACGATTATTCCGGGATCGTCCCTTCGTCGGCAATCCCGGCCTCGAACGACTTCGACGAATCCGTTCCGTCCGCCTGATGCGCATGCTTGCCAGCGGGTTTGGGCGTCTTCGGCGTGCTGCCGCGTAGGGTCAGCAGCGCTGCGGCGGCGCCGAGTACCGCGACGCCGCCCGCGATTGCGGCGGCACCCCATTTGCCGCCGACCTTGTCGATCGGCTTGGCGACTGGCGGCGGCGTCTTGCGCGCCGATATCGGTCGCGGCGTGCTGCGCTTGGTCGAGCGGGGCTTCGGGGCGGGCTTGGGCTTGCGCGAGACGGGGACCGCCTTTTCGGATGTCGGCTTGTCGGGTGCCGGCGCGGCCGACCCAACCACTGGCTTTGCCGGCTTGGGTGCACTGGCCTTGCGCGGCGCGCGGCGGCGCGTGACGACGGGCTTCTTGGCGTCCGTTTCAGGCGGGTCGGTGTCGGCCACGGCTATGCTCCCTCACAAATGGTCCCGCGGGCGTAACGCATCGGCATGCGATGCGCTCCGAAAATCGCGCGACAGGCGTTACCGGAACGGCGGCTCGTCGAACGCCCGCAGCTTGCGGCTGTGCAGCTTGGCACCCTCCTGGCGAAGCTGCTCACAGGTTTCGATCCCGATCCGCAGATGCTCGCTGATCGCGCGTTCGTAGAAGCGGTTGGCCTGACCCGGCAGCTTCAGCTCGCCGTGGAGCGGCTTGTCCGAGACGCAGAGCAGCGTGCCGTAGGGAACGCGGAAGCGATAGCCCTGCGCGGCGATCGTCGCCGATTCCATGTCGATGCCGACCGCGCGCGACAGCGAGAACCGCAGCGCCGATTTCGAATAGCGCAGCTCCCAGTTGCGGTCGTCGGTGGTGACGATCGTGCCCGTCCGCAGTCGGCGTTTCAGGTCCTCGCCGGACTGGCCCGAAACGATCTCGGCAGCCTTGGCCATCGCCACCTGGACTTCGGCAATCGCGGGGACGGGAATCTCGGGCGGAAGCACGTCGTCGAGGACATGGTCGTCGCGGAGATAGGCATGCGCGAGCACATAGTCGCCGATCCGCTGGCTGGGGCGCAGGCCGCCGCAGTGACCGATCATAAGCCAGGCTTCGGGACGCAGTACCGCAAGATGGTCGCAGATCGTCTTGGCGTTGGACGGGCCGACGCCGATGTTGACGAGCGTGATCCCGGTACGGTCGTCCGCCATCAGGTGATAAGCGGGCATCTGGTGCCGCCGCCATGCGCTGTCGGAGATGATCTTGTCGATATCATCCCCTGACGAGATCGTGATCCCGCCCGCACCCGACAGCGTCGTGAACCGGCTGCCTTCGCCGAGCTGCGTGCCCGCCCAGCGAACGAATTCATCGACATAGCGGTGATAGTTCGTAAACAATACGAAGCGTTGCGCGTGTTCGGCGGGTGTGCCCATGTAATGGCGCAGCCGTGCGAGACTGAAATCGGTGCGCAAGCCATCGAACAGCGCGAGCGGACGGGTGTCGTCCTGCGCCACCCACAGCCCGTCGGCGATCTCGTCGCCGATATGCGCGAGCTCGGTGGCGGGAAAGAATCGTGCGAGCTCGGTCGCGGAGACCTCGTCGAGGCTCAGCGCGTGGCCGGGGTCGATGACATAGGGGAAGGGGATCTCCTGCCGCCCTTCGACGGCTTCGACCTCGACGTCATAATCCTCGATCAGCAGGGTGAGCTGTTCGGTCAGATAATCGGCGAAAATTGCGGGCTTGGTCACGCTGATCCGGTATTCCCCGGGATTCACCATCCGCCCGAACGAGCGGAGCGGCGTGGGGCGGTCAATGCCGCCTTTGTAGATCAGCCGGATTTCTGGATAGGCGAACGAGCCATCGCTGCGGCTTGCCGGATCGGGCACGGTGCCGTCGGCGATGTACGCACTCATGGCGGACTGGAGCCGCGCGACGGAGGCGCGGTAAAGGCGGTCGAGTTCGGCGACCAGATCGGATGCGATTGTCATCGCCCAGTGTTACGCGGGCGAGATTACGGAGGCAAGACTGGCGCGCGTGCTACGCCCGCTCCGTCATTCCCGCGTGCGCGAGGATGACGGAACGCGACGTTCAATCAGGCACGCGACGCGATCAGATCTCGCTGAGCAAATGCTCGGCGGAGCTTACCTTGAACTCACCGGGGGCCTCGACGTTCAGCCGCTCGACGACGCCATCATTGACGATCATCGAATAACGCTGGCTGCGCGTGCCCATGCCGAAGCCCGAGCCGTCCATCGTCAGGCCGACCGCCTTGGCGAAATCGCCATTGCCGTCCGCGAGCAACGTAATGTCGCCGGCACCGGCGGACTTGCCCCACGCGTCCATCACGAACGCGTCATTGACCGATGTGCAGGCGACCTCGTCGATGCCCTTGGCCTTCAGCGCGGCTTCCTTTTCGACGAAGCCCGGCAGGTGCTTGGCGGAGCAGGTCGGGGTGAAGGCGCCGGGGACCGCGAAGAGCGCGACCCTGCGGCCCGCGAAGAAGGTCTCGGACTCGACCTGATCGGGGCCGTCCGCGGTAGCCTTGACGAGAGTGGTGTTGGGAAGCCGGTCGCCGACGCTGATCGTCATGGAAATTCTCCTGTCGCCGCGAGATCGTCCCGGGCGGACGGTACCTCGTATGGGAGGCGCGCGATTTCAAGCGTGGCGGCGGGGCCGTCGCGACGCTATGGTCTAGGGCATGGACAAGACGGCTTTTCTTTCCGGGCAACTCCTTCTGGCAATGCCGGGGATGAGCGATCCGCGGTTCGCCCGCGCGGTGATCGCGATGTGCAGTCATGATGAAAACGGCGCGCTCGGGATTGGTCTCGGCGCCACCGTCGACGGTCTCGGCTTTCACGACCTGCTCGAACAGTTCGAGATCGCGCCCGGCGACGCGCCCAATGCACCGGTGCACTTCGGCGGACCGGTCGAACCCCGTCGCGGCTTCGTAATCCACTCGTGCGACTGGGGCGGGCAGGATACGATCGAGGTCGCAGGGCTCTGGGCCTTGTCGAGCACGATCGACGTGCTCCGCGCGATCGCGGAGGGGAAGGGACCGTCGCGATGGGTCGTCGCGCTCGGCTATGCGGGATGGGATAGCGGGCAGATCGAGGGCGAACTCGCACGTCCCGGCTGGTTCAACGTCGCCGGCGCCGCCGATCTGGTGTTCGACACCAACGCGGATGAGCGCTGGAGCAGGGCGTTCGAGCGGGCCGGCGTCGACCCGCGGCTGCTGGTGGCGGATACCGGTACGGCCTGACGATCGCGGTGCGCATCCGCGGGTCAAGATGACATTCTAGCGCGGCGAGGACCGTTCCGGGCGTCATATAAAGATATCTTTATATTTGATTTGGGCGGCCCGTTCCTCTATGCGGCCCTGCATCCGGCACGGGCATGAGGCCCGCCGATCAAAGATTTCCAGGAGATATCCTCGTGGCCACCACGCTCGCGCCCCAGAAGACGGACGGCAAGACCGATTACGTCGTCGCCGACATCAGCCTTGCCGATTTCGGCCGCGCCGAGATCAACATCGCCGAAACCGAAATGCCGGGCCTGATGGCGCTCCGCGAGGAATTCGGCGCAGCGCAGCCGCTGAAAGGCGCGCGGATCACCGGTTCGCTGCACATGACGATCCAGACCGCGGTGCTGATCGAGACGCTGACCGCACTCGGCGCCGACGTCCGCTGGGCGACGTGCAACATCTTCTCGACGCAGGACCATGCTGCCGCCGCGATCGCCGCGACGGGCGTGCCGGTGTTCGCGATCAAGGGCGAGACGCTCGCCGATTACTGGAACTATGTCGGCGACATCTTCTCGTGGGATCGCGACGTCGAGGGCCAGACCGCCAACATCATCCTCGATGACGGTGGCGACGCGACGATGTTCGCACTCTGGGGTGCGAAGCTCGAAGCCGGCCACACGATGCCTGAGCCCGAGAATGAGGAAGAGGTCGAGATGCAGCGTGCGCTCAAGGCGTATGTCGCAAAGAACCCCGGCTACCTCACCGAGACCGTCAAGAACCTGAAGGGCGTTTCGGAAGAGACCACCACGGGCGTCCACCGCCTGTACGAGATCGCCAAGAAGGGCGAGCTGCCGTTCCCCGCGATCAACGTCAACGACTCGGTCACCAAGTCGAAGTTCGACAACCTGTACGGCTGCAAGGAGTCGCTGGTCGACGCGATCCGTCGCGCGACCGACGTCATGCTCGCGGGCAAGGTCGCCTGCGTCGCCGGTTTCGGTGACGTCGGCAAGGGCTCGGCCCAGTCGCTCCGCAACGGCGGCGCCCGCGTGATGGTCACCGAGGTCGATCCGATCTGCGCACTGCAGGCGGCGATGGAGGGCTTCGAAGTCGTGACGATGGAAGAGGCCGTGACCCGCGCCGACATCTTCTGCACCGCGACCGGCAATGCCGACGTCATCACCGCCGATCACATGAAGGCGATGAAGCCGATGTCGATCGTCTGCAACATCGGTCACTTCGATTCGGAAATCCAGATCGCCGCACTGTCGAACTATGACTGGACCGAAGTGAAGCCCGGCACCGACCTGGTGAAGTTCCCGGACGGCAAGCAGATCATCATCCTGGCGAAGGGTCGCCTCGTGAACCTGGGTTGCGCCACCGGCCACCCGTCGTTCGTGATGTCGGCCTCGTTCACCAACCAAACGCTCGCGCAGATCGAGCTCTGGACGAAGGGCGAGAACTACAAGAACGAAGTCTATGTCCTGCCGAAGCATCTCGACGAGAAGGTCGCAGCGCTGCATCTCGAGAAGCTGGGCGTGAAGCTGTCGCAGCTGACCCCGAAGCAGGCCGGTTACATCGGCGTGCCCGTCGAAGGCCCGTTCAAGCCGGATCACTATCGCTACTGATCGCCCACGCGATCTGAAGCGGAAAAGGCCGCGTCTACCGAAGGGTGGACGCGGCCTTTTCTTTTGGATCTGACTGTTGCGTGTCGACTGGTATGCCGGTCTTTCCGTTACATCTCGGTCGCTTGTGGTGCTTTCCTGACGTCCGGCTTCAACGCCGGGGCTGCGGCCGCCGCTGGCGTGGCGGGCGTCTTGCGTCGCACACCGTCGAGCTCCTGTGGCGCATCCGCCGGGGGTGCAGCCTTGTCCGCCGCCGCGGGGGCCGCGCGCAGCGTTTGTCGCGCGCGCATGCACTGCGAGGGATCGGGCCGGCGGACCTGCTGGCAGTTCCACAACGCCTTTTCGTAATCAGCCGAACGATCGCGCAGATAGCTGAACGTGATCGCCGCGCTCTGCACCGGCGTCAGCGGCGTGGACGTTGCGGCCTTGGTTTTGTCGGCCCATGCCATGAACCGACAAAAGGCACGGTCGCCGCAGGCGATCGTCGCGAGCGTCGGGTAGGCGTTGGGCAGCACGCCCGGCGAGAAGGTCATCAGCACCGTATCGCCCTCGGCCGTCGCAAAGGGCGTCGAGGCGGCGTTCGCGGCGTCACCGGCGACCGTATCGTCGCCCAACACGAAGCCGAGCGCGGCGGATGCCTCGGCTATCGCGGCGTCGGCTTCAGACAGCGCGGCGGCGGTGCGGTGCGCATCCGAAATAGGCGCGAGCTGCGCGATGACCGGTTCGCCCTGCTCGGGCGCACGCCGGAAGGCTGGGGGCGTGCCCCACCAGCCCGACCAGCGGAAGAACAGGTGTGACCCGACCGCGACGATCTTGTCGAGGCTCGACTGCCAATAGGGGACGACCCAGTCGGTGTGGTAATGCGTGGCATAGCCGACCGGTCGATAGACATTGCCCGACAATGCGGCGGTCGCGACGCTACGCGCCCGGCGCCATGCGTCCTCGGAGGGCTTCCAACGAAGCAGCGCGCCGTCGCAGCTGAAGCTGAACTGGCATCCCGTCGCGCGCGTCTCGCCCTCGAATACGACCCCGCAGACGGTTTTCGGGAAGGCGGGATGCCGTAGACGGTTCAGCACGACCTGCGCGACGGCGCGTTCGCCGACCGTGTCGTCCCCCGCCTCGTACAGCGTGCCGGCCGCGAGGCAGTCGGTTGCGCGTGCGAGGTCGTCTGCGGTACCGGCGAAGCGGAACGGCCGTGCAGCGGGGTTCGGATCGGTCGAGAACGGCACCGTGGCGTTGAACGCCCGCGCATCCTCGGGCGCGAGGTCGACAAACCGGACCGGCTCGACGGGGGGCAACTCCGCCTGCGGCACGACGCGCTGCTTCGGCATCGCGGCGCGGGCCGGGTGCGGTAGCGCCGGGGGATTGGTCACGACGAGCGTCGGCCCGACGATCGCCGCGGCCGCGATCGCGAGTACCGACACGCGCAGATAAACGGCGCCACGCGCATCGGTCATCGTCGTCACTGCTCCGGAAGGAAGTCCGGCACGGACAGATAGCGCTCGCCGGTATCATAGTTGAAGCCGAGGACGCGGACGTCGTCGGGAAGATCGGGCAGCTTCTGCAGGATCGCGGCCAGCGTCGCGCCCGAGCTGATCCCGACCAGCATGCCCTCTTCGGCCGCCGATCGGCGTGCCATGTCCTTTGCGACCGCGGCATCGACCTCGATCACGCCGTCAATCGCCTGGGTGTGGAGATTGGCGGGGATGAACCCTGCGCCGATGCCCTGGATCGGATGCGGGCCTGGCTGGCCACCGGCGATCACGGGCGAGGCGGCGGGCTCGACCGCATAGACCTTGAGCTCGGGCCAGTGCGCCTTCAGCGCCTCGGCGACGCCCGTGATGTGGCCGCCGGTGCCGACGCCCGTGATGATCACGTCGATCGGCGTATCCCGGAAATCTTCGAGAATTTCTTGTGCCGTCGTGCGGACATGCACGTCGATGTTCGCAGGATTTTCGAACTGCTGCGGCATCCAGGCGCCGGGCGTTTCGGCGACGCGCTCGCGCGCGCGTTCGATCGCGCCCTTCATGCCCTTCTCGCGCGGGGTCAGGTCGAAGGTCGCACCATAAGCGAGCATCAGACGCCGACGTTCGACGCTCATGCTCTCGGGCATCACGAGGATCAACTTGTAGCCCTTGACCGCTGCCACCATCGCCAGGCCGACGCCGGTGTTGCCGCTGGTCGGTTCGATGATCGTGCCGCCGGGCTTGAGGTCGCCGGCCTTTTCGGCGGCCTCGATCATCGCCAGCGCAATACGGTCCTTGATCGAACCGCCAGGATTCGACCGTTCGGATTTCACCCAGACTTCGGAATCGGGGAAGAGCTTCGACAGGCGGACGTGCGGCGTGTTGCCGATCGTGTCCAGGATCGAGGAGGCTTTCATGGCTTGGCTTCTCCGTGCTGTGGTTCGGTCTCTAGGATCTCGGGGGGATCAAAGGTCTTCGCCGCCCCGAGTTCCGGGAACAGGCGCGCCCAGCCGATCGTGACGGCAATAGCACCAACCCCGCCGAACACCACTGCGCCGACCGGGCCGAGCAGCGATGCCATCACTCCGCTTTCGAATTCGCCGAGCTCGTTCGAGGCCGAGATCGTCAGCTGCGACACCGCGCTGACCCGGCCGCGCATCACGTCGGGCGTGTGGAGCTGGATCAGCGACTGGCGGACATAGACCGAGATCATGTCCGCCCCACCCGCGACGATCAGCGCGACGAGGCTGAGGACGAAGGCAGGATGAATGGGGAACCCCGCAACCGTGCCGGGGGTGAGCCCGATCAGCTCGACGATCGGCGTTGCGACCCCGAAGGTGAGGATCGCGATACCGAACACGATCACCGCGACCAGCATCTTGACCCCGACATTGCGCGACATCGGTCGAATCGAGAACCAGATCGCAGTGACCGCGGCACCGATCCCCATGCCCGCGGCGAGCACGCCGAGCCCCTGCGACCCGACATGCAGGATATCGCGGGCATAGACCGGCAGCAGCGACGTGGCTCCCGCCAGCAAAACCGCGAACAGGTCGAGCGTGATCGTCGCGAGCACGAGCCGGTTGCGGCGGACATAGGTGAAGCCCTCGATGATCCGCGCGAGTGGGCGATGGTCGGTCTGCGCGGCGGGCTGTGCCACCGGGCCGATCAGGAACATGAACACGAGCGCGACGAGGAAGAGCAGCGTGGCCACGCCGTAAGCGACCTCGGGATGGATCGCGTAGAGCAACCCACCGACGCTGGGGCCTGCGATCGTTCCGACCTGCCACGCGATCGAGCTGATCGCGATAGCGGTGGGGAGCACAGCCCGGGGCACGAGATTGGGCGCGAGCGCCGAATAAGCCGGGCCGGAAAAGGCTCGCGCGACGCCGAAGGCGACCGCGGCGGCGAACAGTGCGCCGAGCGTGAGATGGCCGGACCAGGTCAGCAGCCAGAGCGTCGCGGCGGTGAGCACCAGCAGCGTGGTCGTGCCGCGGACGATCCAGCGCCGGTCGAAGCTGTCCGCGACGAGCCCGGTGATCGGGGTCAGCAGGAACAGCGGCACGAACTGCGCAAAGCCGATCATCCCGAGCATGAACGCCGCCTGGCGGATGTCCATCGTCTCGCGCGCGAGGTTGTAGACCTGCCAGCCGATGACGATCGACATCGCGCTGACCGCGATCGTGCCGGCGAACCGCGACAGCCAATAGGCGCGAAAATTGGCGATCCGGAAGGGATGCTGATGCGGGTCGATCGTCGGGTTCATTGTCCCGGGCTTTAGGAGGTCGGGCGCGGGAAGGGCAACCGGAGCTTTGCTTGGGGCGGGGATAGGGGCGGGGGCGACGGTCCGCGTGTCGGGCACGACGGATCGAGGCTCGCGGGACAGTCGCAAAATCGCATACCCCAGACGGGAATTGATGTTCGGCCCCGTCCGCGCCTATAGGCTGCGGCAACTCCCCTACGGAAAACGAGGTTTCCCACATCGTGGCCAAAGCCCCCCCAGCACGTGCAATCGCCGAGCCCCCGATCACCAACCGTGAACGGCCGGCCGAACCCAAGCCCTATGAGGCCAGCAAGGACGAGCTGCTCGCCTTCTACAAGCAGATGCTGCTGATCCGGCGTTTCGAGGAAAAGGCGGGCCAGCTTTACGGTCTCGGCCTAATCGGCGGCTTCTGCCACCTGTACATCGGCCAGGAAGCCGTTGCGGTCGGCCTGCAGTCCGCGCTCGACGGCGAGACCGATTCGGTCATCACCGGCTATCGCGACCACGGCCACATGCTCGCCTACGGGATCGACCCGAAGGTGATCATGGCCGAGCTGACCGGGCGCGGCTCGGGCATCTCGAAGGGCAAGGGCGGGTCGATGCACATGTTCTCGACCGAGCATAAATTCTACGGCGGGCACGGCATCGTCGGTGCTCAGGTGTCGCTGGGCACCGGCCTCGCGTTCAAGCACAAATATTCGAACGACGGCGGCATCTGCATGGCCTATTTCGGCGACGGCGCCGCGAACCAGGGCCAGGTGTATGAGAGCTTCAACATGGCCGAGCTGTGGAAGCTCCCAATCATCTTCGTGATCGAGAACAACCAGTACGCCATGGGTACGAGCGTCAATCGCGCCTCGGCCGAGGACCAGCTCTATCGCCGCGGCGAATCGTTCCGCATTCCTGGCATCCAGGTCGACGGCATGGACGTGCTGGCGTGCCGCGGGGCCGCCGAAGAGGCGATCGCCTGGGTCCGCGCGGGCAAGGGCCCGGTCATCCTCGAGATGAAGACCTATCGCTATCGTGGCCACTCGATGTCCGATCCGGCGAAATACCGTACGCGTGACGAGGTCCAGGCGGTCCGCGACAAGTCCGACCCGATCGATCACATCAAGAAGTTGCTCGACGAGCAGGGCGTTACCGAGGCGGACCTGAAGTCCATCGAACAAGAGATCAGGAAGACCGTGAACGAAGCCGCCGATTTCGCCGAGCAGACCCCCGAGCCGGATGTCGCCGAGCTCTACACCGACGTTCTGGTGGAGTCGTACTGATGGCGATCGAGATCAAGATGCCCGCGCTCTCCCCGACGATGGAAGAGGGCACGCTCGCGAAGTGGCTCGTCAAGGAAGGCGATAGCGTCAAGTCCGGCGACATCATGGCCGAGATCGAGACCGACAAGGCGACGATGGAGTTCGAGGCCGTCGACGAGGGCACGATCGGCAAGATCATGGTCGCCGAGGGTACCGACAATGTGAAGGTCGGCACCGTCATCGCGACGCTGCTCGAAGAGGGCGAAAGCGCCGACAGCGCGCCGACCGAGGCGCGTGCGGGCGAGGCCGCCAATGCCGCGCCGAAGGAGACGCCGTCGGACGACAAGGCGCCGCCGGTGCCCGAAGGCGCGTCGCCTGCCAAGGCCGAGAGCGGCACGCAGCAGCTCGTCGCCTCGGCCGAGAAGGTCGGCAAGGCGGACCCCGCGATTCCCGAGGGCACCGAGATGGTCAAGACGACCGTCCGCGAGGCGCTGCGCGATGCGATGGCCGAGGAAATGCGCGAGGACGACCGCGTCTTCGTGATGGGCGAGGAAGTCGCGCAGTATCAGGGCGCGTACAAGGTCACGCAGGGGCTGCTCGACGAGTTCGGCGAGCGTCGCGTTATCGACACGCCGATCACCGAATACGGCTTTGCCGGCATCGGTGCAGGCGCGGCGATGGGTGGCCTCCGCCCGATCGTCGAGTTCATGACCTTCAACTTCGCGTTGCAGGCGATCGATCACATCATCAACTCGGCGGCCAAGACCAACTACATGTCGGGCGGCCAGATGCGTTGCCCGATCGTGTTCCGTGGTCCCAACGGCGCGGCGTCGCGCGTGGGTGCGCAGCATTCGCACAACTTTGCGGCATGGTATGCGAGCGTCCCCGGCCTGATCGTGATCGCGCCCTATGATGCCGCGGATGCCAAGGGCCTGTTGAAGGCGGCGATCCGCACCGACGATCCGGTCGTCTTCCTCGAGAACGAGCTGATGTACGGCCGCAGCTTCGACGTCCCCAAGCTCGACGACCATGTCCTGCCGATCGGCAAGGCGCGGATCGTCCGCGAGGGTAAGGACGTGACGATCGTCAGCTATTCGATCGGCGTGGGCATCAGCCTCGAAGCCGCCGAGAAGCTCGCCGAGGAGGGCATCGACGCAGAGGTCATCGACCTGCGCACGCTGCGCCCGCTCGACACCGACACGGTGCTGAAAAGCCTCGCCAAGACCAACCGCATGATCATCGTCGAGGAAAACTGGGCAACCTGCTCGATCGCGTCCGAGATCGTGTCGGTGGTGATGGAGCACGGCTTCGACGACCTCGACGCGCCGGTGCTGCGCGTGACCAACGAGGACGTGCCGATGCCCTATGCGGCGAACCTCGAAAAGCTCATGCTGGTCGATGTTGCCAAGGTCGTCGATGCGGCGAAGAAGGTGACGTACCGGTAATCGGGTGAGCCGTTGCTGATCGCTCCGACCGGGTTCACCGGTCGGAGCGATCATGCTGCGTAGGTCGAGCACAGACTCGGCGTGACTCCCGCAACGGCGGCCAGGGTCTGGTCGTTGCGTTCGCGCACATTGTAAACCGCTTCAGCACGCAGGACCGGGGCGCCGAAGAATCGCTGCGAGACGAGCGGCTGATACTTGTAGGTCACCTCGATGAAGATCAGCGCGGTTCCGGGGGCCGCCGCAATCTTGCGACTGGCCAGTCCCATATATTGCAGGCTTGCATCGGCCTTGCCCTTGTCCTGCAGGCCATAAGCCGGCTGCGAGGCACTTGTGTTCAGCGCCCCCGTGCACCGCTGCCAACGGATCCACTGTCCCGCCTTCGTGCCGGTCTGACCATTGGGTTCGACGCTCGAAATCACGACGCGGCCGTTATCGGCAAAGTCGATATCGGTCCCTAGCAACTTCGGGCTGAGCAGGACCTCGTTGACATCGGCCTCGTTGATCGAATCCCGCACGCGTGCGACGTTGTCGGACGCGGTCGTGGCGATCTGGTTGACGCGCATCTTGGCGATCGACATGTGCGTCAGTTCGGCGCCGGCGAGACCCAGTGTCAGCAGGAACGGCGCAACGATCGCAAATTCGATCATCGCGAGGCCGCGCGTGTCCGCGAGAACCCTTGGCCTTGCGGTGCGGTCCGTCCTCGTCATGGCTTGGTACATACGACCGTCGGTGCCGCACGCGAGGTAAAGGGCTGGTTACGTACCAGCGTCGTTTCCGTGACTGTCCGGGTGCGCGTCCAGCCCATGAGCGGTCCGACCGGCGTCAGATTGGGGTATTTCACGGTCGCCGTGTAGAAGATGACGTCGTCCGCGCTACCAACACCGTCATCGCCCGGCGTCGCGTCGTAAATGCCGTTGTTGTTCGCATCTTCGAAACAGTCCCCGAGATTGAACGTGCCGCGCGGGTCCGTGTCCGACGTGATCTTCTCGGGCTTGCCGACATTCGAGAAGTTGTAATAGCGGCGCGTCGACACTGTGACATATTCTGCCGGGACGACGGCGCGGACCTCGGCCTTGATCGTTGCGCTCACGTTGGCGGCGGTCGTATTGCCGACCGTGGTCAGCCGTGATGCCTTTGCGAGCGCGCCCTGTACCATAGCCTCGACATAATTCTGATACCCGACCTCCAGGATCATCATCAGCAACCCGATCAGTAACGGTACGATCAGGGCGAATTCGACGATTGTTGCGCCCGCGACGTCTGCCGCAATGCGCCACCTTGCCGGCGCTAATCGCGCGATCACTGGCTCACCCGTAGCGATCCGACCTTGGTACCGATTTCCTTAAACTTCTGGATGAGCGCGGCGGACGTGGTGATGCCTGACGCCATGGAAGGCTGTGTCGCGCAATCCCGCATGTCGTTGGTCAGCGTGGTCGAAAACGCAATGACGTACAGCTGGATACCCTGCGCCCTGGCAGCATTGCAGGCCATGCGAAATCGCTGGAGATGGCGCGACAGCTGCGCTGCGGCGAGCTGGGTGGTATTGCCCGTCGTCGTTCCCAGCACGCGCTTGTCGCGCTCCTCCGCGCCATAGGTCGTGTAGACGTCCAGGTATGGCGACAGGTCGCCGTCGGTCATGAAGATCATGAACTTCCTGACCGAGAAGCCGCGAAGCTTTCTTGGATTGTCCGGATCGCTCTGATTGTTCGTTTCGGGCGTTGCCGATGCGAAGATGCCGTCCGACGAGATAAACCTGGCGCCCCATATCATGCCGATATCATGATAAGTGCCGCCAAGAGGTTGCAGGTCATTGAGGTATTTCATGAAGCCGGCCTTGTCGCCGTAATATTCCTTCAGGCGGCTGGCCTCGCTGGCACAGTATTTCGGGTCGGTATAGATGGCGCGCCGGTCGGGATCGAATTCCGTCTCGGGCCACCACGGCGCCCAACGGCTGGCGTCCGAGTTCGGCAACCGGTTGATGTCGAGGTCCCACGCGTCCGACGGTGCCGTCGTCAGCGATCCGCCGTCGATCGTCGTGTTGTTGGTCTGGCGCTCCTCGATGCACCCGGCCCATTTCGATGTCGCCGTGCTGGGCGATCCGCCAGGCGTCTGTACCGATGCGCCCGTCTTGAACGTCGCGGTGTTCAGCGTCGCCTGCTGGTAGGTCCAGTAGTTCGAGCAGACCCCCCAATAGCTTGAATAGCTGCCGTCATACGCGTTGCACCAGTTCAGCGAGCTGTAGATAGGTCCGCCGGTCCGGGCCCGCGTCTGATAGGGTGCGCTGTTGCGGATATAGCTCGCATCCTTGGCATAGACGAGCCTGCCGACATTGACCGTCGCATTATAGGGCACAAAGCCATAGCGAAGCCTGAGGTTGTTGTTGTGCAGTTGGTTCTGTGCAGACTCCAAGGTGTCATAGAGGGACTCGGACGCATCGCGCAGCGCCTGCATCTTCGATCCGGATTGTTCGATCTCGCCGCAGGCGTCATTGGGGCGGCTCGTCGGGCAGTTCATCGATCCCGACATGTCGAGGACGAGCACGACGTCCGTACCGACGAAATCCTGCGTCGCCGCGCAGGTGATCGACAGGGGCAAGGTGTTGAACCCGAAGATTTTCATCACCGTGGTCGGTATCGCGGTCGTCGCGGTGATCCGGACGGTACCAACGGCGGGAACGGTGACCACGGGAGTGAACGGGGTCGTGTCGAAGGCCCCGCTGGGGAAGTTGAAGTTAAAATAGTTTCTGGCTTCGGTTTCGACGTCGCTCGTCAGCGTCGGGCCCGCCAGCAGGCGGCGCGCCGCCAGCGAGCCCGCGTCGCAGGCCTGCTGCAGCCGGTCACGCGCGACATAGGCGCGTGACATGTCCAGCCCGGACCCGACCATGGCCAGCAGCGGCATGATCGCGAAGGCGACGATCACCAAAGTGTTGCCTTTGACGTTCCGTCGCAGACGCGCGAGGAACGTCAGCGCTGCAAATTTCGGGGCAATCGTCTTGGCCATGAATGTCCCACTGGATCTTGATCGCGCACCCATGCCCGGCAATCCGGTAAGCCCGGCTCAAGAGATATGGTTAACGAGAGCGGGGGCGTGCCCTGCGGCGCGTTCGCAGCTATGGCGGCGCGATGGTCGACCCTGCCAACTTACCCAATCCCGAGCGCGCGCTTGCCCTGAGCTACGCCCCCGCCTCGACCCGGCCCGGGCTCGAGGCGCTGTTCGCGCTCGACACGGCGCTCGGCACGATCCTCAAGACGACGCGCGAGCCGATCGTCGGGCAGATGCGGCTGACCTGGTGGTACGAGGCGCTCGGTCGGCTCGATACGGCGCCGCCGCCGGCCGAGCCCGTGTTGCAGGCGCTCGCACGCCATGTCGTGCCGCAGGTCGGCGGCGCCACGCTCGCGACGATCGCCGAGGGGTGGGAGGCGCTGCTTGAAACGCCGCTCGACGATGCGGCGGTTGAACGCTTTGCCCGTCTGCGCGGCGGACAGCTGTTCGCGGCGGCGGCATCTTTGCTGGCGGTGTCGGACGATCGCATCGCGGCGGCGGGCGAGGGATGGGCGCTGGCAGATCTGTCGCTGCGGCTGTCGGATCCGGCACGCGCGGCAGGCGTGGCTGCTATGGCGAACAAACGACTCGACATGGCGCTCCACGGCCGCTGGCCACGACGCGCCCGATCGCTCGGCGCACTCGCACTGCTGGCGCGGGCCGATCTTACCGCGCCGGAGCAACCGGCCGGCAGCCCTAAGCGGGTCGGCCGTCTGCTGCTGCACAGACTGGTCGGATACTGACCGGTTCGTTTGAGATCGGCGCGCTGCGGGACTAGCCTTGCGCCCGGACGGGGACGTCCGGGGGCGGGGGGAGACCGGGGATGTGGCGATACCTGACGGGTGGCGCGGCGCTGATCGCGCTGATCGGTGCAGCGATACTGGGCTTTGGCGGCAAGGTGCGATCCGGGCCAGTGCTGGCACCACAACCGACCGCGCAGGCGCAGACCCAGGCACAGGCGGACGGCGGGACCGATCCTTTGCCACGCATGGCACCGCGCGCGACCGATGCAACGCGCGAACAGCGGCGATTTCAGCGGTATGACAAGGATCGCGACGGCGCAGTGACGCGCGACGAATATCTGGTCGCGCGGCGCAAGGCCTATACGAAGCTCGACGCCGATGGCGACGGGCGGCTGTCGTTCGACGAATGGGCGGTCAAGGCGACGACCAAGTTCGCCGGTGCGGATGCGGACAAATCGGGCGCGATGACCGCGCCCGAATTTGCCACCACCGCGGTCAGGCGGAAGCCGTCGTCTCGGGCTGCCTGTCCGCCGGTTCCGCCGTCGTCTGAGGAGAGTTGAGCCACGCCGCCAGCGCCGCGCGGCCGCGATCGGTGTACATCCGCTTGCGATCGGTCTTCTTGGTGCGGCCGGGGATCGGCGGGAACAGCCCGAAATTGACGTTCATCGGCTGATAGGTCTCGGCCTCTGCGCCACCGGTGATGTGGCCGAGCAACGCGCCGAGTGCGGTCGCAAAGGGTGGCGGCGTCAGCGTCTGGCCGGTCAGTTCGGCGGCGGCGAACCGGCCCGCGAGCAGGCCGATGCCGCAGCTCTCGATATAGCCCTCGCAGCCCGTGATCTGCCCGGCGAAGCGGATGTTCGGCCGCGATTTCAGCCGCAGCGTCGCGTCAAGCAGCTCGGGCGAGCGGATGAAGGTGTTGCGGTGCAGGCCACCCAGCCGCGCGAACTCCGCATTCTCGAGGCCGGGGATGGTCCGGAACAGCCGGACCTGATCGGCATGCTTCAGCTTGGTCTGGAAGCCGACGATGTTCCACAGCGTGCCCTGCGCATTGTCCTGGCGCAGCTGGACGACCGCATAGGGCCAGCGCCCGGTCTTGGGGTTGTCGAGCCCGACGGGCTTCATCGGGCCATAGCGCAGCGTGTCGACGCCGCGCTCCGCCATCACCTCGATCGGCATGCAGCCGTCGAAATAGGGCGTGTCCTTTTCCCAGTCCTTGAACGGCGTCTTCTCGCCGTCGACCAGGCCCTGATGGAAGGCGAGATACTGGTCCTTGTCCATCGGGCAGTTGATGTAGTCCTTGCCCTCTCCCTTGTCCCAGCGCGAGGCGAACCACGCGGTGTCCATGTCGATCGAGTCGCGGTGGACGATCGGCGCGAGCGCGTCGAAAAAGGCGAGCGCCTCGCGGCCGGTCTCGGCGCCGATCCCGGCGGCGAGCGAGGCGGCGGTGAGCGGGCCGGTGGCGATGATCGTCGGGCCGTCGGGCAGCGCGTCGATACGTTCGCGGACGAGCGTGATGTTCGGATGCTGGTCGATCGCCTCCGTCACGCTGTTCGAGAAATTGTCGCGGTCGACCGCGAGCGCGGAGCCGGCGGGGACGCGGTGGATATCGGCCTGACGCATGATCAGCGAGCCGAGCGTGCGGAGTTCCTGATGGAGCAGGCCGACTGCGTTGCTCTCCGCATCGTCCGAGCGGAAGCTGTTCGAGCAGACGAGCTCGGCGAGGCCGTCGGTCTGGTGCGCGGGCGTGGCTTCGCCGCTGCCGCGCATTTCGGAGAGGCGGACCTTGAGGCCGGCTTCGGCGAGCTGCCAGGCGGCTTCGGATCCGGCGAGGCCGCCGCCGATAACATGGATGTCGTGGGTCATTCCCGCCAGATAGCGCCGGACGCTTGCCGTGTCAGCGGTCCAATCCCACTTCGTTCTCATGAAGATCTTCACGATCGGCTATGAAGCCACCACGATGACGGACTTTCTTGCGGCGCTGACGCAGGCCGGGGTCGAGCGGGTGATCGACGTCCGCGCGCTGCCGCTGTCGCGTCGGCCGGGATTCTCGAAGACGTCGCTTGCGGCGTCGTTGCGCGAGGCGGGGATCGATTACACGCATCTGAAGGCACTGGGGACGCCGAAGCGCGGGCGCGATGCAGCGAAGAAGGGTGACGTCGCGACGCTGACCGCGGTGTATGACGAACAGCTCAAACTGCCCGAGGCGCAGGCACAGGCGGCGATCATGCTCGCGCTCGCGGCGGAGAAGCCGAGCGCGCTGCTGTGTTACGAGCGCGACCCCTGCCATTGCCACCGGACCCTGCTGTTGCAGGCGGTGGGCGAGGGGGCCGAGGTGGTCGACCTGTTTACGTGATTTTCGCTCATCCCAGCCCTCCGTCATCCTGACGAAAGTCAGGATCTAGAGCCAAGAGCGAAGCGGTTTAGTAACTCTGGATCCTGACTTTCGTCAGGATGACGGGGGCGTCAGGATGACGGGGGCGTCAGGATGACGGGGGCGTCAGGATGACGGGGTTGTGGAGGAAGCGTGGCAGACCGTGTTGCAATGCAGCACCGTATCCGCTAGCAGGCCCGCATTCGCTTGGACCCGGTGCAATTCCGGGTGGCTATTCCGGCCGCCGATCCGCCGGACAACGCAACGACGCCATTGTGAACACCCGCGACCGAAAGCGTCGCCGCGGTTCGTGCGTCCTATGCGGACACATCCATGACAATTTCTGCTTTTTCTCGTTACCGCGCCGAGTGGTATAGCGGCCCGACGGCCGCGCGGCGTGACATTCTCGCCGGCATGGTCGGCACCTTCGCGCTGATCCCCGAGGTCATCGCCTTTTCCTTCGTCGCCGGCATCGATCCCGAAGTCGGCCTGTTCGCCTCGTTCGTGATCGGCATCGTCATCGCCTTTGCGGGCGGGCGCCCCGCGATGATCTCCGGCGCGGCGGGCTCCGTCGCGCTGGTCGCTGCCGCGCTCGTTCATGCGCACGGGCTGCAATATCTCCTCGTCGCGACGATCCTCGCGGGCATGCTCCAGATCGCGTTCGGGCTCGCCAAGCTCGATGTGCTGATGCGGTTCGTCTCGCGCTCGGTCCATGCGGGCTTCGTCAACGCGCTCGCGATCCTGATCTTCTCGGCGCAGGTGCCGCAGATGGTGGGGGTCAGCTGGCAGGCCTATGCGATGATCGCGGGCGGGCTTGCGATCATCTACCTCGTGCCGCGGATCTCAAGTGCGATTCCGTCGCCGCTGATCTGCATCGTCGTGCTGACCGCAATCGCGATGTGGTTTCCGATGCCGCTGAAGACGGTCGGCGATCTCGGGCGGCTGCCCGATTCGCTGCCATCGTTCGGCTTGCCCGATGTGCCGTTCAGCTGGGATACGCTGCGCATCGTCGCCCCCTATGCGTTTGCGATGGCGGCGGTTGGGCTGCTCGAATCGATGATGACCGCCAATGTCGTCGACGAGATGACCGAGACGCGCAGCTCCAAGGCGCGCGAATGCACCGGGCTTGGGCTCGCCAACATCGCTGCGGGCGCGTTCGGCGGGATTGCCGGGTGCGGGATGATCGGCCAGACGGTCGGCAATGTCCGCTATGGCGGCACCGGACGGCTCTCGACGATGGTCGCCGGCGTGTTCCTGCTCGTCGTGATGGTGCCGTTGCGTCCCTGGGTCGCCCAGGTGCCGGTCGCGGCGCTGGTCGCGATCATGATCATGGTGTCGATCAGCACCTTCTCCTGGGGGTCGTTGCGCGATCTGGTGCGGCATCCCAAGGTGTCGAGCGTGGTGATGCTGGCGACGGTCGTTGTCACCGTCGCGACCCACGACCTGTCGCTCGGCGTCGGGGTGGGCGTGCTGCTGAGCGGCGTATTCTTCGCGTGGAAGGTCACGCGGATGATGGACGTGGCGGTCGAGTACGACGCGACGAGCGATACGCGCATCTACAGCGTGACGGGGCAGGTGTTCTTCGCCAGCGCCGATATCTTCGCAGACCGGTTCGACCTGCGCGAGGAGGCCAAGCATGTGCGGATCGACCTGACGGGCGCGCATCTCTGGGACGTCACCGCCGTCGGCGTGCTCGACGATGTAGTCGCCAAGCTGCGGCGGCATGGTGCGGTGGTCGAGGTCGTCGGGCTGAACCAGGCGAGTGCGGTGCTGGTCGACCGGCATGCACCGTTGATGCGCGATCTGGCGGCGTGATCGGGTAGCGGGGGGCGGATAAACGACGGTCGTCGTTGTCGCCCCTCCGTCACACTTTGCCTGCCACCTCCCCCTGGCGGGGGAGGATGGTCAGGGCTTCAGCCGGCTACGGGAAGCTTCACCTGGCCGGCATCGTCGCGTTCGAGCGGGCCGTAGGACAGCACCGTCTCGAGCAGGAGCGGGCCGTTATAGATGTGCGGGAAGAGCTGGCCGCCGCGCGACTCTTCCCATGTCACGTCGTCGCCGATCGCTTCGAGATCGACTGCGGCGACGTACAGGTCGGACTGGCCGGTGAAATGCTTGTCGACCGTCTCGGTCAGCTGCGCCGCGGTCGACAGGTGAATATACCCATCGGCCAGATCGACCGGCGCGCCGGCGAAGCTGCCGCTTTCCAACGACGCCAGCTGCTCGCCCGTCAGCACCTTGTAGGCGATAGGATCGCGGCTCATTCGCCGTCCCCCTGGCCTTCGGTCGGATCGCCCGCTGCCGTGTCCTCGCCGATCGTCGCGCCGGTGTCGGGCGCCAGCTCTGGCGTTGCGTCGGCCAGGTTCACTTCGGCGTCTTCCTCGGTCTCCTCGATCCGCGCGGCCGAAACGACATGCTCGCCCTTCGCCACGTCGAACAGCTTCACGCCGGCCGAATTACGGCTGATGACGCGCAGCGATGCAAGCGTCGTGCGGATCAGCTTGGCCTGGTTGGTCACCAGCATCAGCTGATGGCCCTTGGCCGCGGCGAAGCTCGCCACGACCTGGCCATTGCGCGCGATATTGTCGATGTTGGTGATGCCCTGACCACCGCGACCCGTGCGGCGATAGTCGTACGCGCTCGACAGCTTGCCATAGCCGTTCTCGCAAACCGTCAGGATGAACTGCTCGCGATCCTTGAGATCATTGTAGCGTTCGTCACCCATCCCGTGATCACCCTCGCGCTCGCCCTTCCAGGGGGCGAACTTCAGGTACGTCTCGCGTTCTTCCGGAGTCGCGCCGACACGGTGAAGGACCGACAGCGAGATGACCTCGTCGTCGCCCTTCAGCGTCACGCCGCGCACGCCGGTCGATGTGCGGCTCTGGAACTCGCGGACGTCGTCGCCGGCAAAGCGGATCGCCTTGCCGAGACGTGTCGCGAGCAGGACGTCGTCATGCTCGGTGAGCAGCGCGACGCCGATCAGCTTGTCCTCCGAACCCTCTTCGAAGCGCATCGCGATCTTGCCGTTCGACGGCACGTTGGTGAACGCATCCATCGCGTTGCGACGGACGAGCCCGCGCTGCGTCGCGAACATGACGTGGAGGCGGCTCCACTCGCTGAGATCCTCCGGCAGCGGGAGCACGGTCGAGATTGTCTCGCCCGGCGCCAGCGGCAGCAGGTTGATCATCGGGCGCCCTCGGGTTGCTGGGCCACCCTCGGGCAGGCGCCAGACCTTGTAGCGATAGACCTTGCCGAGGTTCGAGAAGAACAGCACCGGCGTGTGCGTCGAGGTGACGAACAGCTCGGTGACGACATCCTCGTCCTTGGTCGACATGCCCGCGCGGCCCTTGCCGCCACGTGCCTGCGCACGGAACGTGTCGAGGCTGGTGCGCTTGATATAGCCCTGCATGGTCACGGTGACGACCATGTCCTCGCGCTCGATCAGATCCTCGTCGTCGATGCCGTTGGCGGCAGCGGCGATCTCGGACCGGCGCGGGGTCGCGAATTCGTCGCGGATCGCGATCAGCTCGCCGCGCATCACCTCGTACAGCTTGGCGCGATCGGCGAGGATGTGGAGCAGTTCGGCGATCGATGCCGCGAGCGTCTTCAGTTCGTCGCCGATCTCGTCGCGACCCAGCGCGGTGAGGCGGTGGAGGCGAAGGTCGAGGATCGCGCGGACCTGAGGCTCGGACAGCTTGTAGATGCCCTCCTGCTGCTTGTCCTCGACCGCCTCGACCAGCGCGATGTACGGCGCGATCTCTGCGACCGGCCATTCGCGCGCGAGCAGCTTTCCGCGTGCTTCGGCGGGGCTCGACGATCCGCGGATGATGCGGACGACTTCGTCGAGATTGGTGACCGCGATGACGAGGCCGAGCAACAGATGCGCGCGCTCGCGCGCCTTGGCGAGCTCGAACTTCGAGCGGCGCGTGATGACCTGTTCGCGGAACGTGATGAACGCGCCGATGATGTCGCGCAGGTTGAGCAGCTCGGGACGGCCGCCGCGGATCGCGAGCATGTTGGCGGGGAAGCTCGACTGCGCGGGCGTGTGGCGCCAGAGCTGGTTGAGCACCACGTCGGGGGTCGCGTCGCGCTTCAGATCGATGACGATGCGGACGCCCATGCGGCTCGATTCGTCGCGAATGTCGCTGACACCCTCGATGCGCTTGTCCTTGGCGGCTTCGGCGATCTTCTCGACCAGGCCGTTCTTGCCGGTCTGGAACGGGATTTCGGTGAGGACGATCGAGCGACGGTCGCCCTTGCCTTCCTCGACGACGTGGCGCGAGCGGACGATGATCGAGCCGCGGCCGGTCTCGTAGGCGGACTTCGCCCCTGCGCGGCCGAGGATGATCGCACCGGTCGGGAAATCGGGACCGGGGACGATCTCGAACAGTTCCTCGGTCGTGATCGCGCCATTGTCCATATAGGCAAGGCAGGCGGCGATCACTTCGCCGAGGTTATGCGGCGGGATGTTGGTCGCCATGCCGACCGCGATGCCGCCTGCGCCGTTGACGAGCAAATTGGGGAAGCGCGCCGGCAGCACCGACGGCTCGCGCTCCGACCCGTCATAATTGGGCGTGAAGTCGACCGTATCCTTGTCGAGATCGCCGAGCAACGCATTGGCGACCTTGCCGAGGCGTGCCTCGGTGTAGCGCATCGCCGCGGGCGGATCGGGATCCATCGAGCCGAAGTTGCCCTGACCGTCGATCAGCGGCACGCGCATCGACCAGTCCTGGGTCATGCGGGCCAAGGCGTCGTAGATCGAGCTGTCGCCGTGCGGGTGATATTTACCCATCACGTCACCGACGATACGCGCCGACTTGCGATAGGGCTTGCCCGCGACGAAGCCGCTCTCGTGCGCGCCATAGAGGATGCGGCGATGAACGGGTTTCAGGCCGTCGCGGACGTCGGGGAGCGCGCGCGCGACGATCACGCTCATCGCATAGTCGAGATAGCTCGACTTCATCTCGTCGACGATCGAGATGGTGGCAATGCCGGCTGGCTCGCCGCCGGTGGGTTCGGCGAGCATGGTCTCGTCGGTCAAATCTGAAGGCTTTCGGCTTGTTTCGGTACGATGACACACCTTAGCCGAGGGGGGACCACCTTACTACCCCCGCGCACGCGTACGCGCGGGGAGAGGAGAGGTTTCATCGGTATCTGCGGGTGATTGTGGGTTGTCGGCGCGACGCGTCATACCAACTGTCGCCGGGGTAACGGACCTTGGGGCGGGCGCGGCCCCGGGTCAGGGGGTAATCTCGACCCCGTCCCAGGCGAACAGCTTCCCGCTGTCGGGCGCGCGGAGGCCGTCGATCACGTCGAGCAGCTGGACCGCCGCCCGGTCGGGCTTGAACAGCGTGCCGGGCGTCACGTTGCCCTGGAACGGCTGCGACAGGCCGGTGTCGACAGTGCCTGGATGGAGCCCGACGACGATGCCGCTCGAATTGCGCCGCTTGTCCTCGATCGCGATCGTCCGGACGAGCTGGTTGAGCGCCGCCTTCGACGCGCGATAGCCGTACCAGCCGCCGAGCTTGTTGTCGCCGATGCTGCCGACCCGCGCCGAGAGGACCGCGAACACGATCCGCCCCGCCTTGGGCATCGTCGGCAGGAAATGCTTGGCGACCAAAGCGGGACCGATCGCGTTGATCGCGAAGTTGCGCGCCATCCACACCGGATCGAGATCGCGCATCGCCTTTTCAGGCCCCTTGTCGCCCGCATGGAGCAGGCCCGTCGCGACGATCACGAGAGTCGGCGACCCGACCTTCGTCGCCGCGGCCGCGATGCTCGCTTCATTCTCCAGGTCCAGATGGCGATCGCCGTCCGCCGATCGCGAGAAGCCGTGGACGGCATCGAACGTGCCCTCGTCGCGCAGCGCCTCTTCCAGCGCCTTGCCGATCCCGCCCGAGGCGCCGATGACGACCGCGCTGCTCATCGGCGCACGAACCGCCACTGTGCGTCGGTGCTGCCAGCCGCGTCATAGGCATAGCCGTCGGTGTCGAAGCCCTTCATCCCCTCGATGTCGTCGATGCGGTGCTCAAGCATCCAGCGCGCCGCCATCCCGCGCGCCTTCTTGGCGTGGAAGCTGACGAATTTCTGGGCCTCCCCCTCGCGGAAGTCGAACGCGACGACGCGGATGCCGGCGGGCAGCTTGCCATCGGCTGCCGCCCAATATTCCTGGCTGGCGAGGTTGAGGATCGTCCCTGAGCCTTCGGCCGCGACGTCCTCGGCCAGAAGCTTTGCGATCCGGTCGCGCCACCAGTCGGTCAGCTTCTTCTGACGGGGTGCCCAGCGCGTCCCCATTTCGAGCCGGTAGGGGCGCATCGCGTCGAGCGGACGGAGCAGGCCGTAAAGCCCGGAAAGCATACGCAGATGATCCTGCGCATAGTCCACCGCCGCCTCGTCGAGCGTCTTCGCGTCGAGCCCGGTATAGACGTCACCCGCGAACGCAAACATCGCAGGGCGTTCGGGCAGCGTGACGAAATCGCCGAACCGGTCGGCGTTGAGCTTCGCAAGCGCGGGCGAGATGTGCATCAGCTCGCTCAGCCGCTTCTGCGTCAGATGCGCCGCCGCATGCGCGAGCGTCGTCGCCTCGTCGGCGAACCGCGGCCGGGTGGGGGTGACGGGGGGCAGGGCGGTCTCATAGTCGAGCGTCTTGGCGGGCGAGAGGACGGCGATCATGCGGGTCACCTAGCCGTGCAACCCGGCGCGTTCAATCGGCGTTCAGTGCGCGGGACACATAAGGCGTGTCTTCACCCTGATTCCCGCTGCTTGCTTGAACGCAATCGGCCACACCCATATAGCGTCGCGCCAAGTCGCAGATACGCACGAGGAGAGTTCCCGCATGAAGACCATTTCGAAACTCGCACTGGCCGCGGTGCTCGCCACCGGGGTGAGCGGCATGGCACTTAGCGTTCCGGCCATGGCCAAGGACAAGAAGGAAGAGGCCAAGGGCGGTCTCAAGCTGAGCCCCGAGGTCCTGAAGGCCGCGCAGGTCGCACAGCCCGCGATCGCCGCGAAGGATTTCGCCACCGCAGAGCCCGCGCTCGCGCAGATCGACGCAGCCGCGAAGACCGACGACGACAAATATATCGGCGCCGCGCTGCGCTATGATCTGGAACAGCAGAAGCTGGCCGCCGCACAGGCCGCCAACCCCAATGCTCCGATCAACGAGACGGTTCTGGCCGGGCCGCTCGACGTGCTGATCGCCAATCCCAGCACGCCTGCCGACATGCGCGGGCGCTACACCTATCGTCGCGGCGCGCTCGCGTTCAACGGTAAGCAGTATCCGGTCGCGATCCAGTATTTCCAGAAGGCCAAGGCGCTCGGCTTCACCGATCCCAACCTCGACCTCCAGATCGTCAAGGCGAAGATGGAAAGCGGCGACGTGAAGAGCGGCCTCGCCGATCTCGACGCGTCGGTGACGGCATCGACCGCGGCGGGCCAGAAGGCGCCCGAGGATTTCTATCGTTATGCGATTAGCAAGGCCAATGCCGCCAAGCTGAAGCCGGAGACGTTCGCCTGGCTGCAGAAATACGCGGTCGCCTATCCGTCGCCCAAGACGTGGCGCGACGTGATCGTGACGTTCGGCCTTCAGCAGAACGGCGTCGTCACGCTCGACGAGACGCAGAAGATCGACCTGTTCCGACTGATGCGCCAGACCAAGTCGCTGGCCGATCAGAACGACTATCTGGAATATGCCGACAGCGTGAACCGTCGCGGTCTGCCGAGCGAGGCGCAGGCCGTGCTCAAGGAAGGCATGGCTGCGGGCAAGATCCCTGCGACCAACACCATGGCGAAGACCCTGTTGGCGGATACCGGCACGGCGATCCGAAACGACGGCCCCCTGTCCGGGCTCGAGAAGAAGGCTGCGAGCAACGCCGATGGCAAGCTGGCTGCCGGCACCGCTGATGCCTATCTGGGTCAGGATAATTACGCCAAGGCGATCGAACTCTATCGCCTCGCGCTCAGCAAGGGCGGTGTGAATGCCGACGACGTCAACCTGCATCTCGGCATCGCGCAGGCGAAGTCGGGCGACAAGGCTGGTGCGGCGACCTCGTTCGCGGCGGTGAAGACCACGCCGCGTCTGGAGACGGCGCAGCTGTGGACGGCCTGGATGAACGCCCCCGCCGCCTGAGCGGGTGGCAGGAATGGAAAAGGGGGCGGCAGCGATGCCGTCCCCTTTTTTTGTGCCCCGCGTTGGAGGGGGCGCCGCGGATGCCGCGTTGAGCTTGAGTCTAGTCGAGCGTGACGGGAATGCCGGACAGCGCCTTGGCGGTGCGGATCGTCAGCGATGTCTTCACGCTGGCGACATTGGGGGCAGGGGTCAGGTGCGTGGTCAGGATTTCCTGGAAGCTCTTCAGGTCCGCCGCAACGATCTTTAGGATAAAGTCGATCTCGCCGTTGAGCATGTGGCATTCGCGAATCTCGGGAATGTCGGCGATGTGCGTTTCGAATGCGGCGAGGTCGTGCTCGGCCTGGCTGCGCAAACTGACCATCGCGAAGACGGTGATCGGGAAGCCAAGGCGCCCGGCGTCGAGATCGGCGTGATAGCCGCGGATCGCGCCCGCTTCTTCCAGCGCACGGACGCGGCGCAGGCACGGCGGCGCGGTCAGTCCGACCTGGTCTGCTAGGTCGACATTGGTCATCCGACCGTCAGCCTGCAGAAGCGACAGGATCTGACGATCGATCCGGTCAAAACTCATTACGTGTAACTCCCATGAAACGCGTCAAACACGGCGATCGACCCTCCATAGCGATAAGATTGTTGCGGCGAAACGCAATTGTCCCACATCGCCACGGCATAACCATGCACGCCAATTCTGTTGTTCCTTCCAAGGCCGCGCCGGGGTATGACACCTTGATGACGCAGGCGGTGCAGCGTCCATTCGGGGAACTCCGTGCGCTTCGACGACAGCCTGAAGACCGTGCTATCTGCCGACATGGCCACGGATTTCGGTGCTCAATCGGCTTGGCGTCAGATGGTCGACCTGATCGGACGCGGGCGTAGCCCGGCCGATGCTGAGTCGCTGGAACGGTTGGAGGCGCTGCGCAAGCTCGTCCCCGACACGGTTCGCGCGGCAAGCGCGCGCGCGCTGGCGTTCGCGAAGCCCGACGTCGCACTGGTAGAGTTTTTTGCCGAAGACACCTTGGCGATCGCCGCCCCGGTGTTGCGGACCGCGATGCTGCCTGCGGATGACTGGCTTGCTCTGCTGCCTCAGCTGACCCCGGCGGGCCGATCCGTTCTGCGGCATCGGAAAGATCTGCCCGAGCCCGTCTGCCGCGGTCTTGAGAGTTTCGGATCGACCGATTTCGTCCTCGCGCATCATCCGGCGCCGTCCGAGGCTGCTCCCGCGAGCAACCCCGGTGCAGAGGTGCAGCTTTCTGTCGATGACGTGGTGCCCGCCCCTGCCGTCGAGGCTCCAGCGGAATCACCGTCGTGTACGACCATGCCGCGCACCGCGTCGCCCTTTGTCACGCTCGGCGCGCTTACGCGCGGTCTGCCAGTCGTGGCCGAAGCGCTGCGTCACGCGGCGGTACCGGCGACCGACGCCGCGCCCGAGCCCGTCGCGAAGCCCGAGCGGTTCGAGATTTCCGATCTCGTCAAACGAATCGACGCGTTCAATCGCGATCGGATCGTGCCTGACGCGACGGACTTTGCCGCGGAGGTTGCAGACAGCTTCCGCTACGAAACCGATCCGACGGGCGTGATCCGCTGGGTCGACGGCGTGTCGCGCACGGCGCTGATCGGCGCCTCGCTGGCCTATGCCGCCGTTCAAGGTGAGGTTCAGATCGACGGAGTCGCGGCAGGCGCCTACCGGCGGCGCTCCGCCTTCGACGCGGCGCGGCTCCAGATCGGCGGTTTGTCTAGCGCCGCCGGTGCATGGCGTATTTCGGGTGTCCCGGCCTTCGATCCCGCATCGGGGCGGTTTACCGGGTTTCGCGGCACCGCCCGCCGGCCGCGGCGCGATGAGGTTGCGTCGCTCGGTGAGCCGTTGGCCGCGCCCAAGTCGCCGGTTTCCGATTCGTTGCGGCAACTGGTGCACGAGTTGCGCACGCCGACCAATGCGATTGCGGGCTTCGCCGAACTGATCGAGACCGAATTGCTCGGCCCGGTCCCTGCAACCTATCGCGAACGGGCGGCGATGATCCGGAGCCAGGCGTCCGAACTGCTGGCCGCGATCGAGGATCTGGATACCGCGGCACGGATCGAAGGCGATGCGCTGGAGCTGCGCCCGACGATCGTGCCCGTCCTGCCGTTGCTCGACGGCGTGGTGCGTGACCTCGCGCCGCTGGCAGCGTTGCGCGGCGCCCAGGTCGTCATCGATCCGTCGGCGGCCCATTGCGACATCGCCGGTGACGACCTTGCGGTCGAACGGCTGGTGGGGCGCCTGCTGGCGACCCTCGTATCGGCTTGCAGCGCGGACGAGATGCTGATGGTCGCGGTCCTGTGCTGCGGCGATACGGTGGCGCTGCGCTTCGATCGGCCTCGCGCGATGGCGGTGCACGACACGAACATCCTGCTGAGCATCGACAACGACCGCGGTCACGAGCGCGATGGCGCCCCGTTGCTGGGTACCGGATTTGCGCTGCGGCTGGCGCAGAATTTTGCGGTCGAACTGGGTGGGCACATGGCGTTCGAGTCCGAACACATCATCCTCACGCTACCTGCCGTCGCGGCCGAACGGATGGAGCGCGTTCTCGACCGGTTTCGGTGAACGGCGCGCGGTACAGGCTGGCTTCACCGCCGGAGCCCATCGTCTGGCGGCCGGGTTTTGGCCCGCGCTACACGCTGTTCGTCGATGTCGAGGAGCAGTTCGACTGGAACGCGCCATTCGAGCGTACGCGACATTCGACGAGTGCGATGGCGGCATTCCCCGAGGCGCATGCACGTTTCCGTGAGCAGGGCGTCGCGCTGACCTGTCTGGTCGACTATCCGATCGTCGATGACCCCGCCGCCGTCGAGATCCTGCGCGACGTCGTTGCCGATGGCCGGTCGGAGATCGGCGCGCAGTTGCACCCCTGGGTCAACCCGCCCTTTGGTGAGCCGCTGACCCCGGCGATGAGCTTTGCGGGCAATCTTCCCGAGGGCCTCGAAGCCGCGAAGCTCCGCTCTCTCACGAATGCGATCGCCACGGCGTTCGGTCGACGCCCGCGCGCGTATCGCGCCGGTCGCTACGGGGTTGGCCCGGACACGGTCGCGACGCTCACGGCGCTCGGCTATCGCCTCGATAGCTCGGTCCGGCCCGGCTATGACTATTCAGCCGAGGGCGGGCCCGACTTTTCGTCGAGCGACCCGCGTCCCTGCCGCCGGGGCGCGCTTCTCAGCGTGCCGTTGTCGACGCTGTATGTCGGTGCGCTGCGTGGTGGCGGCGCGGGACTGTACCGCGCGCTGGGGCGAGTGCCCTATGCGCGCGGTGTCGCGTCGCGACTGGGGCTGTTGTCGCGGGTCGCGTTGACGCCGGAGGACATGCCGATCGGCGTCGCGCTGGAGGCGGTGACGATCGCGGTGGGCGAGGGGGTCGAACTGCTCAACTTCGCGTTCCATTCGCCGTCGCTCGTCCCCGGCAATACGCCCTATGTTCGCGACGCCGCCGATCTGCGCACGTTCCATGCCTGGTGGTCGGCGATGCTGACCCGGCTCGACCGGCTGGGCGTGCGCAATGCGTCGCTCGACGACATTCTGGAGAATGCCCTGTGACGACCCACCCTTCGCGCTGTGGCTGGGCGGGGCATGATCCGCTGATGTGCGCCTATCACGACACCGACTGGGGCGTTCCCGAACGCGACGGACGCGCGCTCTGGGAGAAGCTGATGCTCGACGGTTTCCAGGCGGGACTTGCCTGGATCACCGTGTTGCGCAAGCGCGAGGCGTTTCGCGCCGCCTTTGCCGGGTTCGACCCGGAACAGGTCGCGCGCTTCGACGAGGCGGACATCGCCCGGCTGATGGGGAACGCCGGCATCATCCGGTCGCGGGCCAAGATCGAGTCGACGATCGGCGGCGCGCGTGCGGTCCTCGCGATGCGCGAGGCGGGTCTGGATTTCGCGACCTATTGCTGGTCGTTTACCGATGGCGCGGTATTGCTCGGCGACGGTGCCAAGCTGGTGACGCAATCGCCGCTATCGGCCCAAATCGCGGCCGATCTCAAGAGTCGCGGGTTCAAGTTCGTCGGTCCGACGATCGTCTATGCCTGGATGCAGGCGGTCGGGATCGTCAATGATCACGAAACCAAGTGCTTCCGACGCGCGGAGCTCGGCGGCTAGGACGCGACAGGTCGGCGCGGTCAGAACGCGCGACGGTGCTTTCCGCCATAGCGACGGCCGATATAGTCGCCGATGTGCGCGACCTCTATCGCCGCTTCGCGCACTGCGCCGTTCTGGCAAGGCATCGGGTCGCTGGCCGGTTCGGCGGCGCGGCGCTGGACCGTGGCGCAAAGCTCCTCGATGTCGGCGCGCGACAGGATGTTCTTCTCGCGCAACAGGCAGATCAGGCTTTGCAGGATGACGAGGTTCTTGTCCTCGGGATCGGCTTCGAGCCGTAGCGGCGTCGTCACTGTCTCTCTCCTTATGTTTATCCAGTGATGATATGCTCATGAGGTTCAGGCGCAAGGATTGATTTTCGCTGTGTTGCAAAGGCTTGCCGGTAACGGGTGACGCATCGCCCAACGCACCCTATCTGGTGGGGATGTACAAACCGAAAGCCGGTCTTCCGACCCGCCAGCAGATCCTGGACTTCATCGCGTCGTCGGACGTCCCCGCGGGTAAACGCGAGATCGCCAAGGGCTTCGGCCTGAGTGCGCAGGACAAGATCGGACTGAAGGCGTTGCTGAAGGACATGGCGGACGAGGGGCTGATCGACAGCGCCCCCGGCCGCGCGTTTCACAAGATGGGCGGCGTGCCGAAGGTCACCGTGCTGCGGATCGCCGACGTCGACGATGCCGGCAATGTCTGGGCGGTCCCCGAGCGCTGGGAGGCCGAGGGCGTGCCACCGCCGCGGCTGCGCGTGCGCGAACGCAAGCGCGGTGCGCTGGGGGTCGGCGCGCGCATCCTCGCGCGGACCGAGGAGGCCGGCAATGGCTGGACCGCGCATCCGATGAAGGTGCTCGCGCCCGCGTCCGAACAGGTGCTGGGCGTGCTGCGCGAGGAGGCGGGGCGGTTGTGGCTGACCGGCGTCGACAAGCGCGAGCGGCGTGAGTTCGCGGTCGCCGATGCCGGCGGCGCCGCGCCGGGCGATCTGGTGCTGGCCGAACTGGCGGGCAAGCCGCCGCGGATCGCCGCGCGGGTCGTCAACAAGCTGGGCGACCCGTTCGCCGCGCGCAGTTTCTCGCTGATCGCGATCCACAAGCACGGCATCCCCGACGTCTTCGCGGTTGAGGCGATCGACGAGGCGAAGCGTGTCGCACAGCTCCCGCTCGGCGACGACCGCGAGGATCTGCGCCACCTGCCGATCGTCGCGATCGACCCGGAGGATGCGCGCGATCATGACGACGCGGTCTGGGCGCAGGCGGACCAGGATCCGGCCAATGCCGGCGGCTGGAAGGCGATCGTCGCGATCGCCGATGTCAGCTTCTACGTGCGGCCGAAGTCGGAAATCGACCGCGAGGCGCGACGTCGTGGCAATTCGGTCTATTTCCCCGACCGCGTCGTGCCGATGCTGCCCGAGATCCTGTCGGCGGACGTCTGTTCGCTGAAGGAGGGCGAGGATCGCGCCGCGCTCGCCTGTCACCTCGTGATCGGTCGTGACGGGACGCTCAAGTCGTGGCGTTTCACCCGCGCGGTGGTGCGGATCGCGGCGAACTTGGCTTATGAGGAGGCGCAGGCCGCGATCGACGGTACGCTGGCGCTCGACATGACGGAGACGGTGCTGAAGCCCCTCTGGGGATGCTGGGCGTCGCTGGCGAAGGCCCGCGATGCGCGCGCGCCGCTCGACCTCGACCTGCCCGAGCGGCGGGTGGTGCTCGACGAGAAGGGCCGAATCATGTCGGTTGCGCCGCGCGAGCGGCTCGATGCGCACCGGCTGATTGAGGATTACATGATCGCGGCGAACGTCGCCGCGGCCAAGGCGCTCGAGGGCAAGAAGGCGCCGGTCTTGTACCGCGACCATGAGCCGCCGAGCCGCGAGAAGCTGGCAGCGCTGAAGGATTATCTCGAGACATTCGGGGTGCCGTTCGCGCTGGGGCAGGTCATCCGTCCAGCGACGTTCAACCATGTGCTTGAGCGGATCGGTGACGCCGACTTCCGGCCGCAGGTAATGGAGCAGGTGCTGCGCACGCAGACCCAGGCCTATTACAGCCCCGCCAATCACGGGCATTTCGGGCTGGGGCTCGGCAGCTACGCCCACTTCACCTCGCCGATCCGCCGTTATGCCGATCTGATCGTGCATCGATCGCTCGTCGCGGCCTATGGCCTGGGGGCAGGCGGTCTGCCTGCCGAGGATGCAGCCGGGATGGAGGCGATCGGCGAGACGATCAGCCGGCTCGAACGCCGCGCGATGGAGGCGGAGCGCGACACGATCGACCGCTATGTCGCCTCGTTCCTCTCCGAACGCGTCGGCCAGATCATGGAAGTGCGGATCACCGGCGTCACCAATTTCGGATTCTTCGCGACTGTCGAGGGAATCGGCGGCGACGGGCTGATGCCGGTGCGCGACCTTGGCGGCGAATATTTCCGTTTCGACGAGGCGGCGCGGACGCTGGTCGGCGAAGACAGCGGCGACGTTTATGCGCAGGGGCAGATGCTCGACCTGAAGCTCGCCGAGGCGAACCCGGTATCGGGCGCGCTGCGCTTCGAGATGCCCGAGGGGAAGGGGGCCGCGGGACCGGCACGCGCGCGCAAGCCGGGCCGCGAGATCAAGCGGCGCGGGCGTCCGGCGAACATCCGGCACCAGGGAAAGCGACGCTGATTGTGATCCCCGTTGCCACGGATGTCGCGGAAGCTTTGGCATAAGCCCGGCGAGGTGCTAACGGCGCGCGCATGACGACCGAATTGTCCCGCATCCGCAACTTCTCCATCATCGCGCATATCGACCATGGCAAGTCGACGCTCGCCGATCGACTGATCCAGCAAACCGGCGGCCTCACCGCGCGCGAAATGTCCGAGCAGGTGCTCGACAACATGGACATCGAGAAGGAACGTGGGATCACGATCAAGGCGCAGACCGTGCGCCTGGCTTACCGCGCGAAGGACGGCGAGGATTACGTCCTCAACCTGATGGACACGCCGGGCCATGTCGACTTCGCCTATGAGGTGAGCCGCAGCCTCGCCGCCTGCGAGGGCGCGCTGCTGGTCGTCGACGCGGCGCAGGGCGTCGAGGCGCAGACGCTCGCCAACGTCTATCAGTCGATCGAACATGATCACGAGATCGTGCCGGTCATCAACAAGATCGATCTTCCCGCCGCCGAACCCGAGAAGGTCCGCAAGGAAATCGAGGACGTGATCGGCATCGACGCGTCCGGCGCGGTGCTCGCATCGGCCAAGTCGGGGATCGGCATCGAGGACATCCTCGAGGCGATCGTCACGAAGATCCCGCCGCCCAAGGGCGATCCGGAGGCACCGCTGAAGGCCATGCTGGTCGACAGCTGGTATGACCCGTATCTCGGCGTCGTCATCCTCGTCCGCGTGATCGACGGCGTTCTGAAGAAGGGCCAGCAGATCAAGTTCATGCAGACCGGGACGATGCATCTGGTCGACCGCGTCGGCTGTTTCCGCCCCAAGATCGAGCAGCTGACCGAGCTTGGCACGGGCGAGATGGGCTTCATCACCGCGCAGATCAAAGAGGTCGCGCAGACCCGCGTCGGCGACACGATCACTGATGCGAAGCGGCCTGCGCTCGAGGCGCTGGCGGGCTTCAAGGAAGTCCAGCCGGTGGTGTTCTGCGGCATGTTCCCGGTCGATGCGGCTGAGTTCGAGAAGCTGCGCGAAAGCATCAGCAAGCTGCGCCTCAACGATGCGAGCTTCTCGTTCGAGATGGAGACGTCGGCGGCCTTGGGTTTTGGCTTCCGCTGCGGGTTCCTGGGCCTGCTCCATCTGGAGATCATCCAGGAGCGCCTGACGCGTGAGTATGACCTCGACCTCATCACCACCGCGCCGTCGGTGGTGTACGAGATCGAGCTGACCCACCCCGATCCGGCGGGCACGACGCATATCGAGCTGCACAACCCCGCCGACATGCCCGAGCCGAACAAGATCGCGACGATCAGCGAGCCGTGGATCGAGGCCACGATCTACGTCCCCGACGAATATCTCGGCAGCGTGCTCAAGCTGTGCCAGGATCGCCGCGGCATCCAGAAGAACCTGACCTATGTCGGCGGCCGCGCGCAGGCGACCTACGAACTGCCGCTCAACGAGGTCGTGTTCGATTTCTACGACCGGCTAAAGTCGATGTCGAAGGGCTATGCGAGCTTCGACTATCACCAGATCGGCTACCGCGAGGGCGACCTCGTCAAGATGGGCATCCTGGTCAACGAGGAACCGGTCGACGCGCTGAGCATGATCGTCCACCGCGGCACCGCCGAAGTGCGCGGCCGCGGGATGGTCGAGCGGCTGAAGGACCTGATCCCGCGTCACCTGTTCAAGATCCCGATCCAGGCAGCGATCGGCGGCAAGGTGATCGCACGCGAGACGATCAGCGCGATGCGCAAGGACGTGACCGCCAAATGCTATGGCGGCGACGCGAGCCGCAAGAAGAAGCTTCTGGAAAAGCAGAAGAAGGGTAAGCTGAAGATGCGCGAATATGGGTCGGTCAGTATCCCGCAGGAGGCATTCATCGCTGCGCTGCGGATGGGCGACGACTCCTGATCGGATGTTCTCTTTCAGGCTGACGTGACGGATTTGTCATCGTCCCGATCGTTCGCGGGCATGAATGGTGGTGCATGGCCCGCGATCCTGGGGTCGGATAGCGTTGGTCATGGCACTGCATCCTGTTTTCTACGACGCTAGCGGTCGGCGTCGTCGTCGTTTCGCACTGGGTGTCATCGCGTTCGTCGCGCTCGTCTTATTGTCGGTCGCGGTGTTCGCCGTGTCGATCGGCGCGGTCCCGTCGGCACCGTTGCTGCCGTTCGAGCCCGAGCATCCCGGCCTCCACCGTCTTCCGGCACCGCATAGCGGCGTGATCGGCCGGGCGCAGCGCAGCATCGATTATTACGGCAAGGCGCTGTTCGGTGGCCCCACCGCGGGCGCCGGCAAGGCGGGTGCGAAGGGGGGCGTCGGACAGGCACCGCGCGCGACCAATCCGCGGCTGGCCATCGCCTTCCACGTGCCCTGGGACGAATCGAGCGTGGCGAGCCTTACCCGGCATGTCGAACAACTCGACTGGGTCATTCCCGGCTGGGTGTCGGTGACCGGGGCCGACCACCGGATCACTATGTTCCGCGATGTCGCGGGCCGCGCGGTGCTCAATCGCGCGATCCACCGCCCGGTGATCCTGCCCATGGTTCAGAACGCCAAGGATGGCGACTGGGACGGCGCGGGCAGCGCCGCGCTGTTTGCGGATGCGAGCGCCCGGCGCGCCTTTCTCGATCGGCTGGTCCCGTTCCTCGCGGCGAACCATGCAGGCGGCGCCTTCTTCGATTTCGAGAGCCTGCCCGCGGGGGCGCAGGCGAACTACCGCCTGTTCCTTGCCGAGGCGAAGGCGCGGTTCGCACCGCGCGGCTGGGTCGTCGCGATCGCGGCGCCGGTCGGGAATGCCGACTGGAACATGCATGCCTATGCGCGCGTGACCGACAAGATCTTCCTGATGGCCTATGACGAGCACGAGACGAGCGGCCCCGCCGGGCCAATCGCATCGCAGCGCTGGTTCGCGCGGTCGGTCGCGAATGCCGCGCGCGGCGTCGCCCCCTCAAAGCTGGTCGTCGCGTTCGGATCCTACGCCTATGACTGGCATGACCGTGGCGGCGATGCGCTGGGCGTCGAGGAGGCGTGGCAGGCGGCGGCCGATTCGGGCACCGTCCCGACGTTCGACAAGGGCAGCGGCACCAGCAGCTTCGCCTATGCCGATGGCGGGACCCGGCATCAGGTCTGGCTGCTCGATGCGGCCAGCGCGTACAACGAACTGGCTTTTCTTAAAAAAGCGGGGGTGCAAAGCTTCGCGCTGTGGCGGCTTGGGTCGGAGGATCCGGCGCTCTGGTCGATCTTCGGGCGCAACCATCGCCGATTGCCCGATCCGCGCGCGATCAATACGACCCCGGCCGGGACGAATGTCGATATCGAGGGCAATGGCGAGATCCTGAAGATCGGGTCGACGCCGGTGTCCGGGCTGCGTGATACGGTCGCGGCTGCCGACGGAACGATCGCGGACGTCCGCTTCACGCGCATGCCCTCGCCCTACGTCGTCCAGCGGACGGGCTACAGCCCGCGGGCGCTTGCGCTCACCTTCGACGATGGGCCGGACTCCGAATGGACGCCGCAGATCCTGGATATCCTCAAGCGCAAGCACGTGCCGGCGACATTCTTCGTGGTGGGCGAGAATGCGCTGACGCAGCGGAGCCTGCTCGAACGCATGGTGGCCGAAGGGCATGAGGTCGGCAGCCACACCTATACACACCCCAATCTGGCGACCGTATCGGGGCGGCAGGTCGGGTTCGAGCTCAACACGACGCAGCGGCTGTTCCAGGCGTTCACCGGGCGATCGCTCCGCCTGTTCCGCGCACCCTATTTCGGCGATGCCGAGCCGAGCACCGCGGACGAGATCAAGCCCGCACTAGAAGCGCAGCAGCGCGGCTATGTATCGGTCGGCCTGCACGTCGATCCCGACGACTGGAAGCGTCCGGGCACCGCGGCGATCATCGACCGCACGATCGCACAGGTCGTGGAAGGATCGCCCGAACGCAGCGCCAACATCATCCTGCTGCACGATGCGGGTGGCAACCGTGCGCAGACCGTCGCGGCGCTGCCGGTGATCATCGATCGATTGCAGGCGATGGGCTATCACTTCGTGCCCGTCTCGGCGCTGGCCGGGCTGACGCGCGATGCGGCGATGCCGGTGATATCGTCGAGCGACCGGGTCGCGGCGGTCGCGGATCTTGCGCTGTTCAGCACGCTGGGTGGGCTGGTAATCGGACTGCGCTGGATCTTCGGGATCGCGATCACCATCGGCATCCTTCGTGCGCTCGCGCTGTCGGCACTGGCGCTGATCCAGGCACGGCGCGAATTGCGGACGGTGTTCCCGGCAATCGATCCGGCCCGATTCGTGACGGTGATGATCCCGGCGTTCAACGAGGAACGCGTCATCGTCCGCGCGGTCGAGGGCGTGCTGGCGTCGACCGATGTCGTGGTGGAGGTGATCGTGATCGACGACGGGTCGAGCGATGATACGAGCCAGGCCGTCGCCAGCGCCTTTGCCGGCGACGCGCGGGTGCGGCTCATGACTCTGGCGAACGGCGGCAAGGCGCGGGCGCTGAACCGCGGGCTGGCCGCGGCGCGCGGTGACATCGTCATCGCACTCGACGCCGACACGCAGTTCGAGCCGCTGACGATCGCACGGCTGGCGCGGTGGTTCGACGACCCGGCGCTGGGGGCGGTCGCGGGCAATGCGAAGGTCGGTAACCGGGTCAATCTGATCACCCGCTGGCAGGCGCTCGAATATATCACCGCGCAGAATCTCGAGCGTCGCGCGCTCGCGCGGCTGAACGCGATGACCGTCGTGCCGGGCGCGGTCGGCGCGTGGCGACTGGCAGCAATTCGCGCGGTCGGCGGCTATCCCGACGATACGCTGGCCGAGGATCAGGATCTGACGATCGCGATCCAGCGCGCGGGGTGGACGGTCCAGTATGACCAGTTCGCGATCGCCTGGACCGAAGCGCCCGAGACGCTGCGCGCGCTCGCCAAGCAGCGGTTCCGCTGGGCGTTCGGGACGCTCCAGTGCCTGTGGAAGCACCGGTCCGCGATCGGCCGCAGCCAGCCGTGCGGGCTTGGCTGGGTCGGGCTGCCCCAGGCGATCGTGTTCCAGATCCTGCTGGCGGCGATCTCACCGATCATCGACCTCGCGCTGCTCGTCAGTGTCGCGACGACCTATGTCGCGGTGTCGGCGCATGGCTGGGCACAGAGCAGCCACGACCTGCAGACCATGCTGACCTATTGGCTGGTCTTCACCGCGATCGACCTGCTCGCGGCGACGATCGCGTTCGCACTCGAGCGACGCGAGCGGTGGAGGCTGCTCTGGCTGCTGATTCCGCAGCGGATCGGCTATCGCCAGGTCATGTACTATGTCGTGCTCAAGGCGCTCGCCCAGGCTTTGCGGGGGCCGATGGTCGGCTGGGGCAAGCTGGCCCGGACGGGGCGCGTGACGGCGCCCTCCGGGGCAGAATGAACCCGACGTCGGTTGTGGCGTTCAGTGGGCGGCATACTATAGCGCCGTGGTGATTGGCGGGCCCGAGGGGACATGATGAAGTATCCGGTATTGCTCGCCATGCTGGCCGTCGGCGGCGTCGCGACGGGCGCTGACGCTGCACAGCGCGCGGCACCGCTCGTGCTGGCAGCGGCGAGCCTGCAGGAATCGATGACCGCGGCCGCCGATGCGTGGGCGGCGAAGGGGCATGTGCGCCCGACGATCTCGTTCGCGGCCTCGTCGGCGCTGGCACGGCAGGTCGAGGCCGGCGCGACAGCGGACCTGTTCGTGTCCGCGGATGAGGACTGGATGAATGAGCTGGCGAAGCGCCGCCTGATTGTCCCTGCGTCGCGCGTGACGTTCCTGGGAAACCGGCTGGTCGTCGCGGCGGCGGCAGGGACGACGGTGCGGATCCCGTCACGCCCGCCTGCAGCGCTGGCGCGGGTGCTGACCGCGGGGCCACTCGCGATGGCGGATACGCCCGTCCCCGCGGGGCGGTACGGCCAGGAGGCGCTGGAGGCGCTCGGCGTGTGGAAACAGGTCGCGCCGCGCGTCGTGCGCGCCGAAAACGTCCGGGCGACGTTGGCGCTCGTCGAACGCGGCGCTGCACCTTTGGGGATCGTCTATGCGACCGATGCCAAGGCATCGACGCGCGTCAGGATTGCGGACGTGTTTCCCGCATCGACGCATCCGGCGATCACCTATCCGATCGCCCGGCTGACGACGTCGCGCAATCCGGAGGCCGAGGCGTTCCGCCGTTTCCTGACGTCACGTCAGGGCAAGGCGATCTTCGTGCGTTACGGCTTTTCGGCGCGCTGAGTGGCGGATGGGTTCGTCCTGACACCGGCGGAATGGGGGATCGTCGGTCTGTCGCTGAGGGTCGGCGCCGTCGCCATGCTGATCACATTGCCGATCGCGTTCGGCTTCGCCTGGCTGCTGGCGCGCGTGCGGTTTCCCGGGCGGATCCTCATCGATGCGGTGATCCACTTGCCGCTCGTCGTGCCGCCGGTCGTGACGGGGTGGCTGCTGCTGCTCGCCTTTGCGCCGAACGGGCCGGTCGGCGGGTGGCTGCAGTCGTGGTTCGGCGTCAGCGTGCTGTTCCGCTGGACGGGTGCGGCGATCGCGGCGGGGGTCATGGCGCTGCCGCTGATGGTGCGTGCGATGCGGCTGTCGATCGAGGCGGTCGATGCACGGCTCGAAAGTGCGGCGCGGACGCTGGGCGCGGGGCCGTGGCGGGTGTTCTGGACGGTCACGCTGCCGCTGAGCGTACCGGGCGTGCTCGCGGGCGCGGTGCTGGGCTTTGCGCGATCGATCGGCGAGTTCGGGGCGACGATCACCTTCGTCTCCAACGTGCCGGGCGAAACGCAGACGCTGCCGCTGGCGATCTATTCGGCACTTCAGCAGCCGGGTGCGGAGATGCTGGTGTGGCGGCTCTCGGCGATTTCCGTCGCGCTGTCGCTGATCGCACTGGTGGCGTCCGAACTTCTGACGCGGCGCGCGGGCAGGGGGCTGCATGTCCTTTGAGATCGACGTCCGCAAGCGTCTGGGCGATGCCGAGGTCGCGCTGACGCTGGCGGCGGGGGACGGCGCGACCGTGCTGTTCGGACCGTCCGGTGTTGGCAAGACCAGCATCCTGAATATGGTCGCCGGGCTGCTTACGCCCGACCAAGGCCGGATCGTCGTCGATGGCGTCACGCTGTTCGGGGAGGGTGTCAACCTGCCACCGGAACACCGCCGTGCGGGCTATGTATTTCAGGAGGCGCGGCTTTTCCCGCATCTGAAGGTGCACGCTAACCTGCTTTACGGCGCCGGCCGCGACACGTCGGGGTTCGAGGAGCGGATCGGCTTCCTGGGGATCGCGCATCTGCTCGACCGCTGGCCGCGGTCGCTATCGGGGGGCGAAGCGCAGCGCGTGGCGATCGGACGTGCGTTGCTCAGCAACCCGCGCTTCCTGCTGCTCGACGAGCCGCTGGCGTCGCTCGACCGACCGCGCCGCGAGGAGATCGTCCGTGCGATCGAGCATCTGCGCGACGCGATGCGCCTGCCGATCCTGATGGTGACCCACGACCCCGACGAGGCCGCACGGATCGGCACCCGCGTCGTGCGGATGTAGCGCTGGCATGAAAAAAGGCGGCCCGGGAAAACCCGGACCGCCTCTTTCGTAGCTCGGTAAAGCGTTTAGCGCTTCGAGAACTGGAAGCTACGACGGGCCTTCGCCTTGCCGTACTTCTTACGCTCGACGACGCGGCTGTCGCGCGTCAGGAAGCCTGCTGCCTTGACCGATGCACGCAGCACCGGCTCGAAGCGGGTCAGCGCCTGGCTGATGCCATGCTTGACCGCGCCGGCCTGGCCCGAAAGGCCACCGCCCTTGACGGTGCAGACGACGTCATACTGACCTTCGCGCTCAGTGATGCCGAACACCTGGTTGATGACAAGACGCAGCGTCGGACGTGCGAAGTACACTTCCTGGTCACGACCGTTGATCGTGATCTTGCCGGTGCCGGGCTTGACCCAGACGCGAGCGACGGCGTCCTTGCGACGGCCGGTCGCATAGGCGCGACCCTGCTTGTCGAGGATCTGCTCGCGGAGCGGCATCGGCTCGCGGACCGGCTCGTTCGAGACGGGCGCTGCGATGTCGCCTTCGCTGGTCGGCAGCGACTGTGCGGCCGGAGCAGCCGGTGCGGGCTGGTTGGTCAGGCTCGCGAGATCGGCGAGCGACTGGCGGTTGTCGGTCATTTACGCACCCACCTTGTTCTTGCGATTCATGCTGGCGATGTCGAGAACCTCGGGGTTCTGCGCCTCATGCGGATGCTCGGTACCCTTGAAGATACGCAGGTTGCGCATCTGCTCACGGCCAAGCGGGCCGCGCGGGATCATGCGCTCAACGGCCTTTTCGAGAACGCGCTCCGGGAAGCGGCCGTCGAGAACCTTGGCGGCAGTGATGCCCTTGATGCCGCCGGCATAACCGGTGTGCTTGTAATAGACCTTCTTCGCGGCCTTGTTGCCGGTGAAGCGGATCTTGTCGGCGTTGATCACGACGACATTGTCACCGCAATCGACATGCGGGGTGAACGACGTCTTGTGCTTGCCGCGCAGGACGTTGGCGATGATCGACGCTGCGCGACCGACCACCAGATCCTCGGCATCGACGATATGCCATTTCTTCTCCACCTCGTGCGGCTTGGCCGACTTGGTGGTCTTCATGAGCGCCTTCATGGGGCTGAGACCTTTGCTGAAACGATATGCGCCGCCACGACGGACGGCGCTAACGAGGCGGCAATGGCGAAAAGGGGTGTTTAAGTCAAGCTTTCCGCCGGTTTCATGGCGGGTATTGTGATACCTTGGACGGATTGCCGAGGCGATGCGCGGCAAATACCGTGGCGATCAGCAACAACGCGGCGTTGGCCTGATGTGCGACGGCGACATGGATGGCGACACCGGTCATGAGCGTCGCGATGCCCAGAAAGACCTGCAGCGTGACGAGCCCGACCACCCAGAAGCCGGCGCGCGAGCCGTGCTGCGTCGCGCGAACGGCGAGCCAAACGAGCCCGGCAGCGGTGGCGAAGGCGAGCCACCGGTGAATGAACTGGACGACGATCGGGTTGTCGACAGCGTTGATCCAGCCGGGTGACAGCATCGGGACGCCGGCCGGGAATAGGCTGTCACCCATCAGCGGCCAGCTTGCAAAGGCATAACCAGCGTCGAGCCCTGCGGTGAACGCGCCATAGACCAGCTGAACGAACAGCAGCGCAAACGCAGTGATCGCGATCGGCATGAGGCGGGCTGGCGCCGCAAGCTTCGAGCGGTGGAGTGCGATCAGGTCCAGCGCCGTCCAGACAATGCCGGCGAGCGTGACGAGCGCGGTCATCAGATGGACCGCCAGACGAATGTGGCTGACGTCGGTGCGAACGGACAGCCCGGACTTCACCATCCACCAGCCGACAGCGCCCTGAAGCGCACCGAGCGCCAGCAGCGCGCCGAGTCGCCAGCCATAGCCGACCGGGATCGCCCGGCGCAGCGCGAACCACAGGAGCGGGATCGCGAACGCCGCGCCAATCGTCCGTGCCAGCGCGCGGTGGAGATATTCCCAAAAGAAGATCGCCTTGAACCCGTCGAGCGTCATGCCGCTGTTGAGCTGGCTATATTCGGGGATCTGCTTGTAGTTCGCGAATTCCGCCTGCCACTGCGCAAGCGTCAGTGGCGGGATGATGCCGGTGATCGGCTTCCATTCGGTAATCGAGAGGCCCGAATTGGTCAGGCGCGTTATGCCGCCCACGACGACGATACCGACGATCATCACCGCGACGATAAGAAGCCAGATCGCGACCGCTCGCGGACGCGCTGTGGACAGGAAGGCGGCACTGGGCTGGAGCATCGCACGGCTCTACGCCTGTCTGACTGGGGCGTCGAGTATCAGGGGTTATCGGCCGCCGGGTTTCTACCGGGCCGGGAGCCGCGCACGGCGCGTTAAGAACGAGCGCACGCGCAGGATTGATCACGACGTCGATCGAGCGTCCTTTTCCTGGAAAAAAAGCGAGCGGACGGCGGGCGTTCGGTCGAATGTGATGTTGTATCCTTTCCTCTGATGGACTATCTGAGCCGAACGATGTCGACGACCGCCCACCACCACAACCATGCGCATCCGTCCTGGATCGCAGGCCTGGATCGCTATGCGATCGGGCTTTCGGGTCTGTGCATGGTGCACTGTCTGGCAACGTCGGTGCTGGTTGCGCTGATGTCGACCGCGGGTGGGGTGCTGCTCGATCCTATCTTCCACGAAGTCGGACTGACGATCGCGATCCTGTTCGGTGCGGTCGCGCTGGGGCGCGGGATCCTTCATCATGGCTATGCGATGCCGGCGGCGATGGGTGCGTTCGGGCTCGGGATCATGGCGGGGGCGATGACGCTGCCGCATGATTCGGGGAGCGGTGAGACGCTCTGGACGATCATCGGCGTCGCTTTGCTCGCGTTCGGGCATGATCTGAACCGCCGCGCCGACAGCTGAGCCGGGCCGCAGGATCGCCCGGGCGCGGTCGCTGCTTGTCGCGGCTCCTGCGGCACCCTAGATTCACCGTATAATGGCAACGCATTCGCATTCGCATCATGAGCCGCAAGGCGCCGACCTCAACGTTGCCGCACAGGCGACGCTGGAAAAATCGGGCGAGCAGTGGACGACGATGCGCGCCAGCGTGTTTTCCGCGCTGGCTGGCTTCGACAAGCCGGCTTCGGCCTATGACATCGCAGAGGCCGTGTCGAAGGCGGAAGGGCGGCGCGTCGCTGCCAACAGCGTTTACCGGATTCTCGACTTGTTCGTGGGCGCCAATCTCGCGCGACGGGTCGAAAGTGCGAATGCGTATGTCGCCAATGCTCATCCCGATTGCCTTCACGACTGCATCTTCCTGGTGTGTGATTCGTGCGGGCAGACGACGCATATCGACAATGACGTGATCACCCGCGGCGTCCGCAACGCGGCGGTTTCGGCCGGTTTCGTGCCTGTCCGCCCCGTCATCGAAGTCCGCGGCCGGTGTGCCGCATGCGAGGCGCAGCGCTGATCGAGGACGGCTGCCAGCGCCATGACGGGGTAACCAATCTGGCGTCGCTGCGTAGAATTATCCGCGGATGGCGGGGTTTCGTTCGGTAACAATCGACACCAAACCTGTGCTGCGATAAGCCGGTGGGATGGCAGATACTCCTGTAACCCCGTTGCTCGACACGGTTTCGACCCCCGATGACCTGCGCAAGCTGAAACCCGACCAGCTTCGCCAGCTTGCCGATGAACTGCGGACCGAGACGATCTCGGCCGTCGGCACGACCGGTGGCCACCTCGGATCGGGGCTCGGCGTGGTCGAGCTGACGACCGCGATTCACTATGTGTTCGATACGCCGCGCGATCGTCTGGTCTGGGACGTCGGGCATCAATGCTATCCGCACAAAATCCTGACGGGCCGCCGCGACCGGATTCGGACGCTGCGGCAAGGTGGCGGCCTCAGCGGCTTCACGAAGCGGAGCGAGAGCGAATACGACCCGTTCGGCGCTGCGCATTCCTCGACGTCGATCTCGGCCGCGCTCGGCTTCGCGGTCGCCAACAAGATCGCGGGCACGCCGGGCAAGGGTATTGCCGTTATCGGCGACGGCGCGATGTCGGCGGGCATGGCCTATGAGGCGATGAACAATGCCGAGCAGGCGGGTAACCGCCTCGTCGTGATCCTGAACGACAATGACATGTCGATCGCGCCGCCGGTCGGCGGTCTGTCGGCCTATCTCAGCCGGATCGTGTCGAGCCGCGAGTTCCTGGGCATTCGCGAGCTTGCCAAGAAGCTCGCCCGCCGCCTGCCGCGGCCATTCCACAACGCCGCGCGGAAGACCGACGAGTTCGCGCGCGGCATGACGATGGGCGGTACGCTGTTCGAGGAACTCGGCTTTTATTATGTCGGGCCGATCGACGGGCATAATCTCGAGCATCTGATTCCCGTGCTCGAGAATGTGCGCGACGCGGAGGAGGGCCCGATCCTCGTCCATGTCGTGACCAAGAAGGGCAAGGGCTATGCGCCCGCCGAGGCCGCGGCCGACAAATATCACGGCGTGCAGAAGTTCGACGTGATCTCGGGCGTGCAGACCAAGGCCCCGCCGGGACCGCCGCAATATCAGAACGTGTTCGGTGCGCAGCTCGTCGCCGAGGCCGCCAAGGACGACCGGATCTGTGCGATCACCGCAGCGATGCCGTCGGGCACCGGCCTCGATGCCTTCGCCAAGGCCTATCCCGATCGCTTCTTCGATGTCGGCATCGCCGAACAGCACGGCGTGACCTTCGCGGCGGGGCTTGCCGCGCAGGGGATGCGGCCGTTCTGCGCGATCTACTCGACGTTCCTGCAGCGCGCCTATGACCAGGTCGTCCATGACGTCGCGATCCAGAACCTGCCGGTGCGCTTTGCGATCGACCGCGCCGGGCTGGTCGGGGCGGATGGTGCGACGCACGCTGGATCGTTCGACGTGACCTATCTCGCGACGCTGCCGAATTTCGTCGTGATGGCGGCGGCGGACGAAGCCGAGCTGGTCCATATGACGCACACCGCGGCGCAGTATGACACCGGCCCGATCGCGGTGCGCTACCCGCGCGGCAACGGCACGGGCGTCGCTTTGCCTACCACGCCCGAACTGCTCGAGATCGGCAAGGGCCGGATCGTTCGCGAGGGCAAGGCCGTGGCGATCCTGTCGCTCGGCACGCGGCTTGAGGAAGCGTTGAAGGCGGCCGATGTGCTCGAGGCCAAGGGGCTGTCGACCACCGTCGCCGATCTGCGATTCGCCAAGCCGCTCGACGTCGAGATGATTCGCAAGCTGCTGACCACGCACGAGGTTGCGGTCACGATCGAGGAGGGCGCGGTCGGCGGTTTCGGGGCGCATGTGCTGACGCTGGCCAGCGACGAGGGGCTGATCGATGGTGGGCTGAAGCTGCGCACGCTGCGTCTGCCGGATCTCTTCCAGGATCAGGACAAGCCCGACGCGCAATATGCCGAGGCCGGGCTCGATGCGGCGGCGCTGGTGGAAACCGTGCTCAAGGCGCTGCGCCATAATTCGGGCGGGGTTGCCGAAGCGCGCGCGTGAGCGGGCCGACCAAGGCCATCGTGATCATCGCGCTCGCGGTGATCGTGATGGTGTCGCTGAACATCGCCATGTGGCGGCGGATGCGCGCCGGGCTGGCCGCGGCGCGCGCCGCGGACCAGCAGGATCAACAGATGCCGGCAGACGACACACTGCGCGGCTGAGCCAGAATGACTGCCCGACTCGTGCCCTGCCTATCTGCCCAGATAGTGGGAGTGGGCCGCGTCTGTTGCGCTGACGGCGAGGATCGATCGCGCCTGGCTGGCCGGCAGAGCCTGGCCGTGACCGTCGCCACTCGCGGCGATCACCCGCTCGAGCAGATCCTGTCCCTCGCGCCACCAGCCGATACCGCTTGCGGCATTGAGATGCCCCTGCGGGCCGGCATCGACGAAATGACTGCCCCAGTCGGCGGCCATGCTGTGCGCGCGGTCGGGCGTAACCCAGGGATCGTCGCTGCTCGCGACGACGATCGAGGGGAAGGGAAGGGCTCCGCGCGGGGTCGGTGAAAAGCCCTTGAGCTCGGCCTGGGCCCCACCGCGATCGACATCGGCGGGCGCGACGAGCAATGCCCCCGCGACGGGCCATCCATAGGGTTGTGGGCTCAGCTCGGCCCACCACGCCACCGCAAGGCAGCCAAGACTGTGCGCGGCAAGGATGACGGGGGCCTGCGCGCGCCGGATCGCCTCGTCGAGTCGCGTGACCCAGGCGTTGCGATGCGGCGTGTTCCACATCCCCAGTTCGACCCGGACGGTATCCGGCCGGGCATCTTCCCACAGGGTCTGCCAGTGTGACGGACCGGAGCCACCGAGCCCGGGGACCGTCAGGATGGTCGGTTGAACGCTATCATATGGTGCAAAAGAACCCACGACGCCTCTCCTTCTCCATACCCCCGGAACCCGAGGGTGGGATCGTGATCGATCAACGCTCTAGGGGACGTCGGCCGATCACGATCCCTGTCCTTAAGATAATCCCACCAGTTCAGTGGGCAATAAACATTGCGGCAAAAGGAAGGCAGCTTGCGATGATCGGACGCCGGGGCGATAGGCTGGGCGTATGGCAAAGCAACGCGCGGATCAGATGCTGGTCGACAGGGGACTGGTCGAGTCGCGGACGCGCGCCCAGGCGCTGATCATGGCGGGGCTGGTCTTTGCCGGCACGCGCAAGGTCGACAAGCCGGGGCAGACGCTGGCGGACGACGTCGTGCTCGACGTGCGGGGTCGCGATCACCCCTGGGTGTCGCGCGGCGGGATCAAGCTCGCGCACGGGCTCTCACATTTCAGCTGGACGGTCACGGACGCGGTGGCGATCGACGTCGGCTCGTCGACCGGCGGGTTTACCGACGTGCTGCTCAGCAACGGGGTCGCTCGCGTCTATGCCGTCGACAGCGGGACCAACCAGCTTGCGTGGAAACTCCGTCAGGACCCGCGCGTGATCGTCCACGAACAGACCAGCGCGCGCATCCTGACCGACGCGCATATCCCCGAACCGGTCGACCTGATCGTATGCGATGCGAGCTTTATCGGGCTGGCCAAGGTGCTCGAGCGCCCGATCGGGTTCGCACGCCCCGGCGCGCGGCTCCTCGCGCTCGTCAAACCGCAGTTCGAGGCAGGCCGCGAAGAGGTCGGAAAGGGCGGCGTGATCCGCGATCCGGCCGTCCATGCGCGCGTCTGCGGCGAGGTCGCGGCCTGGCTCGAGGCACAGGGCTGGCAGGTCGAGGGCGTCGTCGAGAGCCCGATCACCGGCCCCGAGGGCAATATCGAGTTCCTGATCGCCGCGCGTGCGATCGCCGCGCCACGCGACTGAGGATCCGGATGCTACCCGCGCTGGACCCGGATCGGCCATCGCAGAATGACACACTTCCCGATCGGTCCATGCATGTTGCGGTTTACGGCAGGGCGTTCCCGCGGCAGGACTAAGCCGATCAGTCTTGAAAGGACGTATGTGGGAGGCATCGCTTCGAAGGGCCAGCTGAGGATGTCGTTCCTGCGCTGGGCGATCGTGACCGTTCCGTTGATCGTCCTGCTGGGCTTTCTGGCCGGGCGCGCGGTCCCGGTGGGGAGCGAAAGTGCTTGGTACACCAGCCTGGTGAAGCCCGCGCTCACTCCGCCAGGCTGGGCGTTTCCGGTCGCCTGGTCGACGCTCTACGTGCTGCTCGGCCTGGCTCTCGCAATGATCCTCAATGCGCGCGGCGCGCGGGGGCGAGGCCGCGCGATCGCCTTGTTTGCCGCGCAATTCGTGTTGAATCTTGCCTGGACGCCATTGTTCTTCGGCGCGCACCGAATCGGTGCGTCGGTGCTCGTCATCGTCGCGATGCTGCTGCTCTCAATCGCGGCGACATTCCTGTTCGCGCGTATCCGGCGCGGGGCGGCGTGGCTGATGGTGCCCTATATGGTGTGGATCAGCTTTGCGGGAATGCTCACATACGGTATAGGCCGGCTCAACCCCGAGGCCGAAACCCTTGTGCCGACGACGCGCACCTCCCAGATGTTGTGAAGAGGCGCGCGGCGCGAGTTACTAGCAGGATGATGATAATGCAGTCCGAAAACCGGATGTTCGACGATTTCGTGAAGGTCCTCAACGGCGCCGCAGGAACCTTTGCCGGTGTCGGCCGCGAAGCGCAGTCTGGGGTTCGCGAGCGTGCCCGTGAATGGCTCGGCGGCCTCGATTTCGTGAGCCGTGAGGAGTTCGACGCGGTCAAGTCGATGGCGGCCGCCGCGCGCGACGAAAATGACGCGCTGAAGGCCCGGCTCGACGCTCTCGAAGCAAAAATGCAGGTCGGCGTCTGACTTTTCCACAGATTTCTGGGCATTCGGATCGAACGGGGTTGTCGGAGCATTTTTGCCCCGGCACCCTTTGTCGCGTGACAAGGAGTGCCAGGACGTAATGATGCTCGACCACGCCGACCATGACCAGGACGATGCTGCGCCCATCGACATGCTCGAAGCCTATTATGCTGCGCATGGATGGGAACATGAACGTCACGACGACGAGATCGTCGCGACCGTAAAGGGCAGCTGGACGACGTACGAACTGCGCGCCTTGTGGCGCGAGGATGACAGCGTGCTGCAGTTCCTGGCGTTTCCGGACATCAAGGTGCCCGATGAACGGCGTCAGGCGGTCTACGAGACGATCGGGCTCGCCAACGAGCAGCTCTGGATCGGCCATTTCGAACTCTGGTCGACGAGTGGGATCCTGCTGTTCCGTCACGCGGCGATGGTCGATGGCGGCGAGGATGGCACGATGTCGCTGTCGGCCGCCGAATTGCTCGTCGAATCGGCGATCGAGGAGTGCGAGCGCTTTTATCCGGTGTTCCAGTTCGTCCTGTGGGGCGGGAAGACGCCCGCGGATGCGCTTGCCTCGGCGTTGATCGAAACCCAGGGCGAGGCGTGATCGCGCGCGTTTCCCCGGGCGCGGCGTGCCGATGACCGGGCGGATCCTGATGATCGGCTGTGGCAATATGGGCGGGGCGATGTTGGCCCGCTGGCTTGCCGACGGCCTTTCACCTGACAGCGTGACCGTCGTCAGCCCCAGTAAGCGCGTGATGCCACCCGGTGTGCGCGTCGTCGCCGCTTTGCCCGACTCGGACGACTGTTCCGCCGAAACTGTCATGCTCGCGCTGAAGCCGCAGCAGCTCGGCGCACTGAAGACGCCCGTGTTCGCGGGCTATGCGCCAAAGCTGCTGATTTCGATCCTTGCGGGGGTCGAGATTGCCGCACTCCAACCTCTGTCCCAGGCGCAGGCGGTGGTTCGGGCGATGCCCAACCTGCCGGTTGCGATCGGGCAAGGCGTGGTTGCGCTGCACGGCGCGACGGATGACGGCGCGGCGCGTGCGACCGCGGAGGCGTTGATGACCCCGCTCGGCCTGGTCGAGTGGATCGCCGCGGAGGCGCAGTTCGATGCCGTCACCGCGCTGGCGGGATGCGGGCCGGGATTCGTGTTCCGCTTTGCCGACGCGCTGGCCAAGGCGGGGCAGGCGCTCGGCCTGCCGGCGGATCAGGCGGCTCGGCTCGCGCTTGCTACGCTCGAGGGCTCCGCACGGATGGCCGGCACCGCGGACGTTTCGCCGGCGGTGCTGGCGGACCGGGTCGCGAGCCCGGGCGGATCGACACGCGAAGGGCTGAACGTGCTCGACGACGGCGATGCGCTGGTCACCCTGATGTCCCGCACGCTGGCGGCGTCGGCACGGCGCAATGCGGAGATGGCGGCAACGGCACGAGGCGACCTCGAGCCGCGCTAGTCATCCGCGCAGCTTTATGACCTGCTCGCGCTCCTCTTCCGGAATCAGGCCTTCGAGCACCGCCCAATAGCCCGCAACCGCGCCGTGGCCGGCGTGATTATAGGCTGCGGACATCTTCTGTCGCGCAGCTTCGAACAGGTCGCTCTCCATCTTGCTGCCGACCGGTGTCAAGCGCAGCAGCCGCTGACGCCGGTCACGATCGCCGGGACGGACCTCGATAAAGCCACGATCGCTAAGTTCGTTCAACACGCGGCCGAGCGACTGTTTGGTGATCGCCAGCAGCGACAGCAGCTCGCTGACCGTCATGTCCGGTTTGCGGGCGATGAAATACAGGGCGCGGTGGTGCGCGCGCCCCAGCCCCTGCTCCGCGAGCCCCGCATCGATCGACCGGACCAGATGGCTCTGACCGAAGTACAGGAGTTCCATGCCGCGACGCAGTTCGGGTTCGCGAAGAAACAGGGGTGAAGCGGGTGATGCTGAGGCAGCCATGTTGACCGGTTTAGTCTTCGGTCCTAGTCGACGGCAAGCCGTGGAAAGAGAGAAAAATTCAATGCATCCTCCGTTGTCGCAGGCCTCATCGTCCCCAGACGCGAGCATGACATTTTCGTTCGAACCGTGTGGCGATCCGGTCGCTGCGAACGAGCGTGCGCAGCGCCTGATCGATCCCGGCTTCGGCCGGGTCTTCACCGACCATATGGCGATGATCCGCTTCAGTGACACGAAGGGCTGGCATGATGCCAGGATCACGACGCGCGCGCCGATCATGATGGATCCCGCGTCGTCGGTTCTGCACTATGCGCAGGAAATCTTCGAGGGGATGAAGGCCTATCGACTCGCCGATGGCGGCACCGCGCTCTTCCGGCCCGAAGCCAATGCGCGGCGCTTCCAGGATTCGGCGCGCCGGATGGCGATGCCCGAGCTTCCCGAGTCGCTGTTCCTCGAATCGGTCGAGCGGCTGGTCAGGACGGATCAGGACTGGATTCCCGACAGCGACGGCGGCGCGCTGTATCTGCGGCCGTTCATGTTCGCGAGTGAGGTGTTCCTGGGGGTCAAGCCGAGCGCCGAATATCTCTACATGGTGCTCGCTTCGTCGGTCGGTGCCTATTTCAAGGGCGGCGCCTCCGCGGTCTCGATCTGGGTCAGCCAGCATTACACGCGCGCGGCACAGGGGGGTACGGGCGCGGCGAAGTGCGGCGGCAATTATGCCGCCAGCCTGCTCGCGCAGAAGGAAGCGATCAGCCAGGGCTGCGACCAGGTCGTCTTCCTCGATGCGGTCGAGCGCCGCTGGGTCGAGGAACTCGGCGGCATGAACGTCTTCTTCGTGTTTGCGGACGGCAGCCTGTCGACCCCCGCTCTCACGGGCACGATCCTGCCCGGCATCACCCGCGATTCGATTCTGACGCTGGCGCGGGCGCAGGGGATCACCGTGCGCGAGGAGCCCTATGCGATCGATCAGTGGCGCGCCGACGCGGCGAGCGGCAAGCTTGTCGAGGCGTTCGCCTGCGGCACCGCCGCGGTCGTGACCCCGATCGGGACCGTCGCGTCGCCCGAGGGCCGCTTCACGATCGGCGGCGGCGAGCCGGGCGCGATGACGCTACGGATCCGCGATTCGCTCGTCGCGATCCAGCGCGGTCTGGCGCCGGATGCCAATGGGTGGGTCCATCGACTCGATTAAGACGCGATAGGGCTTTTCTCGTCGGGGCGCGCCGCTATAAGGCCGCCTCTGCTGGGGCGTCGCCAAGTGGTAAGGCAGCGGCTTTTGATGCCGCCATGCGCAGGTTCGAACCCTGCCGCCCCAGCCAGTCCTTCCTGCGTCTATCGGTTCTGCCATATATGGGGAGCCGAGGATTGAGTGAAAGCAGGCGGTGATGACCCATCCTTATGATCTTGAACGGTTCGTCACTGCGCAGGCGGCAGTCTACGAGTCCGCGCTTGCCGAGATAAGCGGCGGCGCCAAGCGTGGGCATTGGATGTGGTTCATCTTCCCGCAGATTGCCGGGCTCGGTCGAAGTGCGATGGCGCAGCATTATGCGATCGTGTCGCTGGAGGAGGCGCGGGCCTATCTCGCGCATCCGGTGCTCGGGGCGCGTCTGCGGCAGTGCGTGGAAGCGCTTGACGCGCTGACGGGGACGAGTGCCCGGGCCGTTTTCGGTGAGGTCGATGCGATGAAGCTGCGATCGTCGCTGACGCTGTTTCGCGAGGCGGGGAATGATCCGCTGTTCGGCGCAGCGCTCGATCGCTGGTTTGCCGGGACGAGCGACGCGGCCACCCTCGGCCTCATCAACAGACCAAGCTGACGACGATCCGCGTCGCGCCGTTCAGTCCTCGGCCCAGCGCCGGAGCAGGTTGGATTGCGTCTTGGCGAGCAGGTCGAGTTCGGGCGTCTTGCCCAGCCGCTCGAACAGCGCGTGGCGGGCGGTTTCGAGATCGAATAGCAGTTCCCGTGCATGCGCGTCCCGAACGAGGCTCCGGACCCAGGTCACCGCGGCAAGCCGCTCGCCCGACACGACCGGCGCCACGCGGTGCAGCGAGGTCGTCGGATAGCAGACCGCCGAGCCCGCAGGCAGCTTGACGTCCTGTTCGCCGGCGGCGGATTCGATCACCAGTTCGCCGCCGTCATAATCCTCAGGCTCGCTGAGGAAGACCGTCACCGACACATCGGTTCGCATTCCGCCCATGATCGCATCGTCGACATGGCTGCCATAGGCCATGCCGGCGTCATAGCGGCTGAACAATGGCGGGCGGACGACATGCGGCCGCGTCGCCATGCGGAAAAGGGCATTGTCGAGCAGCCGATCGACGACGAGGTCCTGCATCTCGGCGAGCAACGGGTCGCCGCGGTCGACCTGTTCGTTGCGTTTGACCGGGCGCGCCTCGCGCCCCGCGGTCCGTCGGCCGTCGACATAGCGGGTCTTGCGCATATTATCTCGCAGCCACTGGAGATTGTCCGCATCCAGGACGTTGGCAATCATGATCATCATGGGAAATCTCGCAAATCCGGCATGAAGCCAGGTGACGCGCCCTTAACAGTTGAGTGCCCTCCCGGCCAACGCGTCGGGACCGAGGAGATAGTATGCGTACGAAATTGTGGATGGGCGTCGGCGCCTTTGTGATCGCGCAATCGGGCCAAGCCGTCATCAGCGACGCGGCCGCCAAGCCAATGCCGTCGCCAGCTCAGCAGGTCGGTGAAGGTGAGGGCGAAGGCGAGGGTGAAGGTCGGCGGGTCGTTCGGTCGGGCAAGGCCCGGCATGCGGTGACATCGCCGCGGCGCGTGCGCGCGGTGCAGCAGCAGCGTGGCCAGCGCGGCGAAGGCGAATATGAGGGTGGTGAGAACGAGCGCGGCGAGGGTGGCGAAAATGAGGGTGGCGAGGGCGAACGATGAGCCGGCTACGCCCCTTGGCGTGACCAGCACTGCCGCGCGGATCGGCATGATCCGTGCGGCAGTAACGAGACGGCACCATCGGCATCGCCCCGGCCGTGACGAACGAACGATCAGTCGGGGCTTGGTCCGCTCGGCTTGGCGCGATAGCGATCGAACCAGGCGATGATCGCGGAGGCCTTTGCCGCGGATTGCGACGGCCGTGCGGTGAAGCCGCCATGGCTCGCACCCGGCACCTTGACGAGCGCGGTCGGTACGCCGCGAATCTGCAACGCGGCGTAATATTGCTCGGATTCCGAAACGGGCGTGCGGTAATCGTCGCTGCCCACCACGACCAGGGTCGGCGTCTTGACGTTGCCGACCAGACTGAGCGGCGAGCGGTTCCAGTAGCTCATCGGATCCTCCCACGGCAGTTTGGTGAACCAGTAGCGCGACGTGAACAGCGTATTGTCCATCGTCAGCGCCTCGCTTGCCCAGTTGATCACCGGCTTCTGCGTCGCCGCGGCCTTGAACCGGTCGGTCTTGCCGACAATCCAGGCTGTCAGGACGCCACCGCCCGATCCGCCGGTGACGAACAGATTGTCGGCATCCGCGGTCCCGTCCGCAATCGCCGCATCGACCGCGGCGATCAGGTCGCCATAATCGTCGGACGGGTATTTCTTGTCGATCAGATTGGCGAACTCGGCACCGTAGGAGGTCGAGCCGCGCGGATTGGTCCACAGCACGGCATAGCCCGCCGCGGCATAGAGCTGCATGTCGGTGGCAAACCCCGGGCCATAGGCGCTGTTCGGCCCACCATGGATTTCCAGGATCAGCGGCACGCGCTGGCCGGGGGTTCGCGTGGCGGGCGTTGCGAGCCAGGCGTCGATCGCGCGGCCATCGGGCGCGGTCACCGCGATCTTGCGGATCGGCGCGAGCGTCTTGGCGCCGGTCATCACCGCGTTGAGTTGCGTCAGCTGCCGTGACTTGCCACCGCTCGACACCCAGACATCGGCGGGAGCGCTGCCGTCGCCGCCGGTATAGGCGATCGTTCCGCCTCTCGCGACGGAGAACTCGCCCCCGGTATAGGGCCGGTCGAGCCCGCCGCCCGCGACATTGTCGACCAGCGGCGTCGTCCGGCCGTCGAGGCCGATGCGCGCGATCCGGCGCTGGCCGTGATCGTCATAGCTCGCATAGAGGCTGCGCCCGTCGGCGGCCCACACCGCATCCTCGATCCCGCGATCGAGCGCGGCGGTCAGCGACCGGGGACTGCCAGCGTTGCGGTCGCCGAGGTAGAGCTGGGTGTTCTCGTAACTGCGCCGCTTGTCGTCGAAGCCGAGCCACGCGATCCGCGTGCCGTCGGGAGCGATCCGCGGCTGCGCATCGGGGCCGTCGCGGGTCGTCAGCGTCCGCATCGCGCCGCTCGTCGTGTCGACCGCGATGAGGTCCGAATTCATCACCTGCCGCTCGGCATCGGGCCCGCGGATCGCGGCGAACACGATCCCGCGGCCGTCGGGCGTCCATGACAGGGGGCCGCCGTCATCGAATGCGCCGAAGGTGAGCTGCTGCGGCGCGCCGCCGTCCGCCGCGACGACGAACAGATGATCGCGGCCGGGCTTCACATAGCCGGGGCCATCGTTGCGATAATTGACGCGGTCGATCACCGTCAGCGGCTCGGCCCATTTTGCGCCCTCGGGCTTTGGCGGTGCCTTGCCGAGCGTCGTCGCCTCGCCAGCAACGGTCGGGACGTAAGCGAGCCGGGTGCCGTCGGGCGACCAGGCGAGCGCCTGCGGATCGCCGGGAAAGCCCGTCACCCGCGCGCTCGTGCCGGTCGCGATCCAGCGGACGAACAGTTGCGACTGTTCGCCGTCGCGCGCGGCATAGGCGACGCGCGTGCCGTCGGGAGACCAGCGCGGGTCGGACCCTTGCACGGCGAACGGCGACTGGCGACCGGTCGCGACGTCGATCAGCCACAGCGACGACTGGACACGGTCGGTCATGACGTCGGCGGTGCGGCGGACATAGACGATGGTGCGTCCGTCAGGGCTGATCTGCGGGTCCGCTGCGATCGACAGGCCGAACAGGTCGGCGCCGGTGAAGCGCCGCGTCGGGGCGTCGGCGGGCGCCGCGATCGGCTGCTGCTGCGCGACGGCGGGGGCAGCCGACAGCAGGGCGAGGGCGAGGGTGAGGCGCAAGCACGGCTCCTTTGACGATGATCGAGGTGCGATCATGCCCGATCCCCCGGCCCGTGCAAGGGCAGGGCCGGGGGCGTTACCAGCCGGGCGACCGTCAGCTGGTCGGCGCGAGAAACACCGCCCCGGGGACGCGCAGTGTCTGACCAGTCGGCGCGAGACGGCCGTCCTTGCCGAGCGTCAGGATCGCGATCGTGCCCGACCGCTCGTTCGCGACCAGCATCTGCCGCTGATCCTCGAGCAGGAGGAAGATGCGCGGCCAATGTCCGCCGGCGGCGATGTGCTGGACGAGGGTCGGTACTCCGTCGCGATCGAGTGCGAACACCGCGATACCGTCAGCGCCGCGGTTCGAGACGTAGAGGTGCCGGCCGGCGCGATCGATCGCGATGTGCGCGGCCTGGGACGACCCGACATGGCCATCGGGCAGGGTGGATACCTGCGTGCGGGTGGTGAAACGCCCGTCCGGCTGTGCATCGAGCATGGTCACGGTGTTGGCGAGCTCGGCGACGACATAGGCGCGTGGCAGGCGCGGATGCCAGACGAGGTGGCGCGGTCCCGTTCCCGGCGGCGCGCGCCAGGCCGGGACCGGCGCGGAAAGGCTGCGCGCTCCCGGATCGAACCGATAGGCGAAGATCGTGTCGGCGCCGAGGTCGACCGAATGCAGCCAGTGCCGATCGGGGCTGAACCCGACCCAGTGCGCATGCGGCCCCTCCTGACGGCTCTTGTCTAGACCGGTCCCCTCATGGCGGAAGATCGTCGGTTCGCCCGGCGCACCGGTCGCGGGATCGATGCGGTAGAAGCCGACGCTGCCGCTCGAATAATTGGCGATGGCGAGGCAGCCGGACGCGTCGTCGAACGCGGCATGGCAGGGATCGGCACCACCCGACGGCATCGTGCCGCGGGTTTTCCAGCCGGGCGCAAAGCCGGTGACCGACCCTTTCGCCTGCTCGCGCAGGACGTACCATAGCCCGGTGCGGGGTGCCCGCACCGCGAACGACGCGTCGTCGATCCCGGCGACCGGCGGCTCGACCTGCCAGCGATTGCGAGCGCGGTCATGCGACAGCGTGTACAGGCCCTTGCCGCCCTCGCGCGCATAGGTGCCGACGAGCACGCGGGCGTCGCGCGGCGATAGCGGCGCGGCGCGCAGACCGGTGGCGAGCGTCGCGGTCGCCATGCCGCAGAGCAATGTTCGGCGGGTGATGCTATTGAAAACAGGTGACGTCATGGATGGCGGTCCGATGGTTGATCCTCCACCCCAGCTTACCATCTAAGAAGCGGTCTCGCGCAAGGGGCTCTCCAGACCGAGGATAGACCGACGAGCGAAGATCCTGTCATGCCCGGTATGGAGCCGGGCACTCAACAAAATCCACACGCTGATAACGAGTCCGGCTTCGACGCGGGATCGCAACCGCGTGGCGGGCGGTCGATCCCGCGCGGCCGGCTGTCGCGGCTGGGCGTGTTCGGGCGGCTTGCCGGCGGCGTCGCGGGCGGGGTGGTCGCCGAGGGGGCCCGGAGGCTCGCGAGCGGCGAGCGTCCGCGCATGTCGGACCTGCTGCTGACCCCCGCCAACGCGGTGCGGGTCGCGGACCAGCTTTCGCATCTGCGCGGTGCGGCGATGAAGCTCGGCCAGATGGTGTCGATGGACGCGGGCGACATGCTGCCGCCCGAGCTGGCGACGATCCTCGCCAGGCTGCGCAACGATGCGCATCACATGCCGCCCGCGCAGCTCGACCGGGTGCTCACGGCCGAATGGGGGAAAGACTGGCGCCGCCGCTTCGCCCATTTCCAGGCGCATCCGGTCGCGGCCGCATCGATCGGCCAGGTGCACCGGGCACGGCTCCCCGACGGACGCGTGCTGGCGATCAAGGTGCAATATCCGGGCGTGAAGGACAGCATCGACGCGGATGTCGACAATGTTGCGACGCTGCTGCGCGTGTCGGGGCTGTTGCCCAAGGAGCTCGACATCACGCGGCTGCTTGGTGACGCGAAACAGCAATTGCACGACGAGGCGGATTATGTCCGCGAGGGCGAGATGCTGGAACGCTATCGCGCGCTGGTGGGCGACGATGCGGGGCTGCTGGTTCCGGAACTCGAGCCGACATTGTCGACGCCGCGCGTGCTGGCGATGGAGTATATCGACTGTGCGCCGATCGAGAGTCTTGAGACCGCACCCCAGGATGTACGCGATACGGCCATGGAGCGGCTGATCGGGCTCACGCTGCACGAACTGCTCGACTGGCGGCTGATGCAGACCGATCCCAATTTCGCGAATTATCGCTGGCAGGCCGAGACGGGGCGGATCGTCCTGCTCGACTTCGGTGCCGCGCGTGCGGTGCCGCAGGTCGTGGCGGACGGGTATCGCCGGCTGCTGGCCGCGGGGCTCGCCGGACAGCGCGACGCGGTCCGCGACGCCGCCGTTCAGGCGGGCTTTCTGGGTGAGGCCGCGGTCGTGGGGCATCGGCCGCAGATCGACCGCATGATCGACGTGATCCTGGCAGAGATGAACCGGACGGGGCCGTTCGACTTCGGCGATCGCAGCTTCGTCTCGGTGCTGCGGGACGAGGGCGCGGCGATCGCGCGCGACCGGTCGACCTGGCATATCCCGTCGGCTGACATGCTGTTCGTGCAGCGCAAGATCAGCGGTACCGCACTGCTCGCCGCACGGCTGAAGGCGCGCGTGGACGTGCGGGCGATGGTCGAATCTTATTGTTAGTCAAATGAAAGCCGTACTTACCTATAAAGGCGATCACCGGCTGCGATTTTCCTGTTTTGCCGCTTATGCTGCGGCGCGGTATCGCGACTCCAAACGTTAAGGCTGCATGGACCCGGGCAATTTCCGCGGTGACACGCCCGATTTGGAGATTTGAGTATGCGTGACAAGCGTCCCGACGGGATTGTCGACTATACTGGCCCGGCCGGTGGCTGGGGTGCGCTCAAGGCGGTCGCGACGTCGCTGAAGGCCCAGCAGGTCGTGGTGCGCGGCGGGCAGACGCTGCTCAAATCCAACCAGCCCGACGGGTTCGACTGTCCGAGCTGCGCCTGGCCCGACCCCAAGCATACCTCGTCGTTCGAATTCTGCGAGAACGGCGCCAAGGCGGTGGCGTGGGAATCCACGGCGAAGCTGATCGGCGCTGACTTCTTCGCCAAGCACAGCGTCGCCGAGATCTGGAAGCAGAGCGATCACTGGATCGAGGATCAGGGTCGCGTCACCGAACCGCTGCGCTACAACGCCGCGACCGACCATTATGAGGTCGTGACCTGGGCGGAGGCGATGTCGGCGATCGGTGCGGGTCTTGCCGCGGTGCCGGACCCGAACCAGGCCGAATTCTATACCTCGGGCCGCTGCTCGAACGAGGCGGCGTTCCTCTATCAGCTGTTCGTCCGGCTATACGGGACCAACAATTTCCCCGACTGTTCGAACATGTGCCACGAGGCGACGTCGGTCGGCCTCCCCAAGTCCATCGGGATCGGCAAGGGTACGGTCAGCCTCGAGGATTTCGACCATGCCGACCTGATCCTGTCGATCGGCCATAATCCGGGGACCAACCACCCGCGGATGATGGCGACGCTGCGCGAGGTGTCGCGCCGCGGTGGCAAGATCATCGTGTTCAATCCGCTCAAGGAGCGCTCGCTCGAACGCTTCGAATCGCCGCAGTCGGTGGTCGAGATGGCGACGATGTCGGCGACCCAGATCGCCAGCTCCTATCTGCAGGTGAAGGTCGGCGGCGACGCCGCGGCATTGAAGGGTATCGCCAAGGCACTCGTGGCGCTCGACGAGGCGGCGCGCGCGAGCGGCGGCGAACCCGCGCTCGACCATGCTTTCATCGCCGAGCATACCGACGGGCTCGAACCCTATATCGCCGATCTCGCACGGACTGACTGGGCCGATATCGAACAGGCCAGTGGTTTGCGCCGGGCGGATCTCGAGGACGTCGCGCGGATCTATGCATCGTCCAAGGCGACGATCGCCTGTTACGGCATGGGGATCACCCAGCACCGCACCGGGACCAGCAACGTCCAGCAGCTCGCCAACCTGTTGCTGCTGCGCGGCAATATGGGCCGCCCCGGCGCCGGGATCTGTCCGCTGCGCGGGCACAGCAACGTGCAGGGCGACCGGACGGTCGGCATCACCGAACGACCGATGCCGCTGTTGCTCGACCAGATGAAGAAAGTCTTCAACTTCGAGCCGCCGCGCGAGCATGGTCATTCAGTGGTCGAGAGCATCGCGGCGATGCGCGACGGCAAAGCCAAGGCGATCGTCTGTCTCGGCGGCAACCTCGCCATCGCGTCGTCCGATCCGCAGGCGTGCGCCGAAGGGTTCCGCAATCTCGATCTGGCGGTGCACATCACCACCAAGCTCAACCGCACCATGCTGTTGATGGCGAAAAATACCTATATCCTGCCATGCCTGGGGCGGACCGAGCTCGACACGCAGGCCGGTGGCCCGCAGTCGGTCACTGTCGAGGATTCGATGTCGATGGTCCACGCGTCGCGCGGCTTCCTGATGCCGCCGGGCGAGAATGTGAAGTCGGAGATCTGGATCGTCGGCGAGATCGCCAAGGCGACGCTGAAGGGCAAGGGCGATATCGACTGGGATGCCTATGTCGCCAATTACGACCTGATCCGCGACAAGATCGAGGCGGTGTTTCCCGACTTTGCCGATTACAACGCGCGCATCCGCAAGCCCGGCGGGTTCCATCTGCCCAATTCCGCCGCGATGCGGATCTGGAAGACGAGCAGCGGCAAGGCGAACTTCATCGTCGCCGAGGGGATCGAAGAAGACGAGACCGCAAACGCGCCGGACGTGCTTCGTCTGACGACGCTGCGGGCGCATGATCAGTATAACACGACCGTCTACAGCCTCGACGACCGGTATCGCGGTGTCTTCGGCCGTCGCGATATCCTGTTCATGAACGAGCGTGACATGGCGCGGCTCGGCTATGCGGAGGGCGATGTCGTCGATGTCGCCACCGCGTTGCAATATGCGCATCCGGACCGCGTCGTGCAGAAGCTGACCCTGGTCCGCTATGCGCTGCCGGACGGGTGCCTCGCGTCCTATTATCCCGAGACTCAGCCGCTGATCGCGCTCGAGGATCATGATCCGCAGAGCTTCACCCCGTCCTACAAGTCGGTGCCGGTCACGGTGCGGCGGGCCGGCGGGGATGTCGGTGCGGAGCGCGGCGTGGCGCGCGCGGGGGTCGTCGGCCAGAGCCAGGCCGCGATGGCATGAGCGTGGGATACGCGCCGACGATCGACACCTATGCGACGCTCGCGGCGGCCAAGGCCGCGGCGTGGCGTCGCTCACCGATCGGCTTCTTTGCGGGCGCGATCCTGGCGGGAACCTATATCGGGATCGCGATGATCCTGGCGATCAGCGCGGCGGCGGGGCTTCCTGCCGGCGTCCGGCCGCTGGTGATGGGCGCGACGTTCGGGATCGGCCTGATCCTGACGGTATTCGCCGGCGCCGAGCTGTTCACCGGCTATGTCATGTATCTTGGCTTCGGCCTGGCGAAGCGGACCATCAGCTATGGTGAAGCGATCACGCTGGCGAGCGTCGTCTGGGTCGGCAATCTGGTCGGCGGCATCCTATTGTCGGCGATCTTCGCAATTGGCGGGGGCGGGGCCGTGTTCTCCAACGCCGACACGATGTTCAACGCCTATGTCGAGCACAAGGTCGAGGCGGACGGGCTCGCGTTGTTCGCGCGGGCGATCCTGTGCAACTGGCTCGTCTGTCTCGCGATCTGGACGGCGGCGCGGATGAAGGGCGATGCGGCCAAGTGCATCGCGATTGCCTGGATCCTGCTCGCGTTCGTTGCCGCCGGTTTCGAACATTCGGTCGCCAACATGACCGCGCTCACGCTCGGCCTCATAGCGCCGCATCCGGTGATCGATCTGGCGGGCACGGTGCACAATCTCGTCGTTGTGACCGCTGGAAACACCGTCGGCGGGCTGGTCTTCGTCGTCTTCGGGTACATGCTCGCGGCCCGCACGGATGCCGCGGCCGCGCCAGCGGCGGACTGACGCGCACTTGGCGAAGAAGCATTATCTCACCGCGACGCTGCCCGATGGCTATGTGAAGACGATCGGGCCCACGGCGACGGCGTTCACCCATTACTGGCGGATCGTCGCGGTGCTGGCCAACGGCAAGACCGAAGTGTTCTGGGGGCACAGCAAGTCATTGGCCGAGGCGAAGAAGAAGCGCGTCGCGGCCGAGGAGGCGTCGATCCAGCGTGGCTGGCGATCGCACGCGTTCGAGATCGTCGAGCTCGTTCGCTCCTAGACCGTCCGCCCGTNGTTCGACGAACGAGACCACGCGCGAACGGCGGGATCTCATTCTCATGTCGATCAGGCGAGCGTGCGGATGCCGGGTTCACGATCCCAATAGCGCTTCGCACCCGCGGTCGCGATGTCGGCCAGCGCCACCACACCCGCATCGGGCTCTACGCCGGCCTTGTCGAGAAGCGGCTTGGCCGCATCGCTCGCGCCGATCGCCTTCAGATGACCGAACGCATCCATGACCCACTGGACCGCCGCGCCTTCCTTCAGGAGCATCTTGCACCCTTCGGCCGACAGGACGACCGCCACCGCGTCGAAGATCTGCGACGGGCTGCCCGCAAGCTGGCCCTGTGCCTTCTTAATGCTGCCATCGGCGAGCTTGGCGCCACCGACCTTGGGGGCGACGAGCACCGGCTTGCCGCCTGCACCCTCGACCGCCGCGACGACCGCGTCGATCTCCGCGCCATCCGACCCGTCGGCGATCAGGATCCCGACCTGACGGCCCTCGAGCGTCTCCTTCATGTTCTTCTGGATCGACAGCGCCGGGCTCGGTGGCATGTCGACCGGCGCACGGAACGCCGGATTGGCCGCCGGCAGGGGGATGCCGAGACCATCGGCAATGCGCGTCGCCAGTTCCTCGTTCACGTTGCGCAGGTTGGCGACGGTGCGCTCCTGGACATGCGCGAGACCGACCTTCGACAGCTCGAAGGTGAAGGCCGACGCGATATGCGCCTTCTCATTGTCGGTCGCCGACACCCAGAACAGCCGCGCCTGGCTGTAATGGTCACCGAACAGTTCGGCGCGCATCCGCAGCTTCTCGCCCTGCTCGTCCGCACCGGTCGGGTTCGTCGTGGTCACGAAGCCATTTGGCGATTCGCGCGGGCCACCGTCTTCGCCGACAACCGACAGGCTGTTCGGCTCGTAATTGGCACGACCCTTGGGCACCTTGGTCTGCATCATGCCGTCACGCTGGAAATTGCCGGCGGGGCTGCGCGGTGCGTTGACCGGGATCTGATGGAAGTTGGTCGTGCCGAGACGCGACTTCTGAGTGTCGAGATAGCTGAACAGACGGCCCTGAAGCAGCGGATCGTTCGAGAAATCGATGCCGGGGACGATGTTGGTCGGCAGGAACGCGACCTGCTCGGTCTCGGCAAAGAAGTTGTCGACGTTGCGGTCGAGCACCATCCGGCCGATGATCCGGACGGGAACGTCCTCCTCGGGGATCAGCTTGGTCGAATCGAGCACGTCATAAGGCTGTGCCTCGGCAAACGCCTTGTCGAACACCTGGATGCCGAGCTCCCATTCGGGGAAGTCGCCGGTGTCGATCGCTTCCCACAGGTCGCGACGATGATAGTCGTTGTCCGCGGCCTGGAGCTTGAGCGTCTCGTCCCAGATCGTCGACTGGAGGCCAAGCTTGGGCTTCCAGTGGAACTTCACGAAGCTCGACTTGCCTTCCTCGTTCACGAGCTGGAACGTGTGAACGCCGAAGCCTTCCATCATCCGCAGCGAACGCGGCAGGGTACGGTCGGACATCGCCCACATCTGCATGTGCGTCGATTCCGGGGTCAGCGACGCCCAATCCCAGAAGGTGTCGTGCGCCGAACCGGCCTGCGGATAGGCGCGATCGGCCTCCATCTTCACCGAATGGATCAGGTCGGGAAACTTGATCGCGTCCTGGATGAAGAACACCGGAATGTTGTTGCCGACGAGATCCCAGTTGCCCTCGGTCGTGTAGAACTTGACCGCGAAGCCGCGCACGTCACGCGGGGTGTCGACCGAACCGGCGCCGCCGGCGACGGTCGAGAAGCGCGTGAAGAGTTCGGTCTTCGTGCCCTTCTTGAACAGCGCCGCCTTGGTCAGGTCGGAAATATCGTCGGTCGCCTCGAAATAGCCGTGCGCGCCCGATCCGCGTGCGTGGACGATCCGCTCGGGGATCCGCTCATGATCGAAATGGAAGATCTTCTCGCGCAGCACGAAATCCTCGAGCAGCGTGGGGCCACGCGCGCCGGATTTCAGGCTGTTCTGGTTGTCGGACACGGGCACGCCGTGGTTGGTGGTCAGGACGGGGACGTCGCCGCCGGCCTGCTGATGCGTCTCACCACCGTTGCCGGGGTTGCGCTGTTCGGTGTCGCTCATTGCGGATCCTTGCTGTCGAGGACGAAGTTCGGGGGCTCAACGTGCGATCCACCAGACCGGGTCCATGCAGGCGGCAAGGAATCGGCCTGCTTCATGTTAGGGCATCAGGTCGTCGGCGACGGATGTTGCCCGGACCACGCCGAACCGAGTCCGTTTCCAGCAGGTGCCGGGAATCGCCGGAGTTTTTTCGCCGACCGCCAGAGCAGAAGCAGGCCGATCGCGAACAGGAACAGCGCACCGAACAGGAATGCGAGATAGAATCCTGGTGCGAGCCAGGCCGATCGTATCACCGGCCCGGCCGCTGCGGCGTCCGCGGCGGCCCCTGCCATGCTGGTCATCGGCGTTGCACTGGTTTCGATCGCTGTCATGGCGTGTCCCCGGCCGGACCGGCACCGTCGCGGCACCGGATCCGACCTGAGGTATGCCCGCGATTTATTGCACGCGTGGGACAGACCGTATCATTGCGTCACCCGCTGCGCGGCCGGAACGCGCCGATCCCGGCGATTGCGAGGCGACGGGCAGGGATCGCGGTCTCGGCAAAGCTGAGGCGGAGCAGACGGGCGGTGACCGGGGTCGCAAAGGCGATGCGCTGAGTCGCGAGCGCATAGGCGATGTTAGGCAGTTCGCCCTTGCCGGCCTCTTGCCAGTCGGTGCCGTCGGTGCTCGTCTCGATCCGGTAGCCCTTTGGCGGCGCGGTGTCCGCCATCACCGCGCGCGACGGCGTCAGGCTGAACCCGGCAAGCGTCTCGGTCGCGCCGAGGTCGATCGTCACCGAGGCGGGGGCGCCGAGTTTGGGGGCGGGCAGCGCCCAGCTCGTCGCGGTGTCGTTGTCGAGCAGTGCCTGCGCGCCCGGGGCGGAGGCGGCGGCGATCGACCAGCGCGTCGTGGCGACGATGCTCGGGTCCGACGCGACGACGGTGGCGACCGCGGCGGGCGCGACCTGGCGGAAGAGCGCGATCTCGCGGATCGCGGGACAGGCGGGGGCCTCGAGGATTCGCAGACGCAGGCGGCGGGCCGTGACCGGTGCGGGCAGGCGGATGATCCGCTGCGCGCCGATGCAGGCGTGCTGCGCCAGTTCACGCCACCGGCCGTCCACTTCGGCATCGACCGCAAACCGCGTCACGCGCAGTCCGAGCGGGAGATATTCGCGCAGGCGGATAAGGTCGAAAGTTCGGCCGGGGGGAAGGTCGAGCACGAGACTGGGAGTCGTGATCCCGTCGGCGGTCGACCAATAGCTGTCGGCGCGACCGTCGAGAACGTTTGCCGGCGTGAAGCCGGGGCCGCGGCTCTGGCTGGCGGTCGCGACCGCACCCTGAGCGAGGTCGCGCGCGAAGGTGGCGGCCTGCGCGGTGCCGAACGACTTCAGCACGGCGACGTCGATATCGGCGAGGCGGCCGCGCCGGTCGGGCGGCAGGTTGAGGTTGAGGTTGGTGCCGCGACCGACCGACTCGTCGTACAGCTTCACCAGCCGCGCGGGCGTCTTGACCTTCGCATCCTCGTCGGCGTGATAGAACCAGCCCGGGCGGATCGAGACGTCGGTCTCGGCCGGCCACCAGAGCGGCGCACCGCGCACGCCCGAATTGCCCTCGCTCTGAACATAGGGATGGTTCGGCATGGTCGGCCAGCAGGGATCGCCCGCGACGCCGTCCTCGTTGCCGACCCAGCGGACATCAGCGCCGAGCGGATCGAAGGTGCAGGCCATCGGCTGATGTTGATGGACCAGCGCGACGATCGACGGCCAGTTGTAGTATTTCGGCGCATCGATCTTCCGCGTGTCGCGCGCGCCGCCATAATAGCCGTCGCCGCCATTGGCGCCGTCGAACCAGAATTCGAACAGGGTGCCATAGCGCGTGCAGAGCTCGACCACCTGCTTGCGGAAATACTCGACATAGGCCGGCCGGCCATAGTCCGCGTGATTGCGATCCCAGGGCGAGAGGTAGAGGCCGAAATCGAGCCCGGCCCGCCTGGTCGCGCGCTCCATCTCGCCGACGACATCGCCCTTGCCGTTCTTGTACGGGCTGTTGCGGATGCAATGCTCGGTCAGCATCGTCGGCCACAGGCAGAAGCCGTCATGATGCTTGGCAGTCAGGATGATGCCGCGCATGCCGCCTGCCTTGGCCGCCGCGACGATCTGGTCGGGGTCGAAATCGGTCGGATCGAAGAGCTTGGGATCCTCGTCGCCATAGCCCCATTCGCGATCGGTGAAGGTGTTTATCGAGAAATGGACAAAGGCATATTGCTCGCGCGCATGCCAAGCGAGTTGGCGTTTCGACGGCGTCGCACCCCATGGCTTGGGGGCGGCCGCGCGGGTCGCCGCGAGCGCAGGCGTCGCGGTTGCGGCGAGGCCCGAGGCGAGCAGGAGGCGGCGGGAAACTTCGGTCATCAACGTCTCCGTGGGAATTCAGGCAGCGGGGCGGCCGAACGAGGGGGGGCGGTCAGCGAGCTTCGCGCCGAACGCGGGATCAGGGGTGGCGGACATGGTGAAGCGCAGCGTACCGCCGGCGACGAGGTCCGCATGCGCGATCCAGCTCTTCGTCCAAGGCTTGCCATTCCAGATGACCGCGGTGACATAGGGCGTATCGATGCGGTTGCCCGGCGCCTCGATCACGACCTTGCGCTTGCCCCCGACCTTGAGTTCGGCGCGGGTGAAGAGCGGCGAGCCGAACACATAGACCGCCGCGACCGGATCGACCGGGTAGAGGCCGAGCGCTGACATCACGAACCATGCGCTCATCTGGCCGCAATCGTCGTTGCCGATGATCCCGTCGGGCGCGCGCTTGTACATCGTCGTCAGGATCTTGCGCACCAGCGCCTGCGTCTTCCAGGGCTGGCCGACATAGGCGTAGAGATAGGGCACGTGCTGATCGGGTTCGTTGCCGTGCGCATATTGGCCGATCAGCCCCGAAATGTCGGGCGGTGCGTCCCTGGGCAGCGTCGAGGGCGCCGCGAACAGCGCGTCGAGGCGCGCGGCGAATTTCGCGTCGCCACCGAAATGCGCGATCTGGCCGTAGAGATCATGCTGGTTGAGGAAGGTCGTCTGCCAGCCATTGGCTTCGGTGAAGTCGTGGTAGCGCTTGATGTGGCCGAGCTGGATCGGGTCATAGGGCGTCAGCCAGCTGCCATCGGCGAGCTTGGGCCGCGCAAGGCCGATCGCCGGGTCGAGCACGTTGCGATAGTTCCGGCTGCGTTCGCGCAGGCGGGCGGCGTCGTCGGTCGCCCCGGCCTTCGCGGCGAGGGCGGCCATCGCCCAGTCGTCATAGGCATATTCCTGCGTCCGGCTGACCGACTCGTCGACCTGATCGGCGGGCAGATAGCCCCGCGCGATATAGGTGCCGCGGGCGCGGCTGTTGACGAGGTCGGGCGCCTTGGCATCGAACGCGCGCGTGCGGATCGCGGGCCAGGCGGCTGCATAGTCCGCGTCGATGCCCTTGGCCGAGGCCTCCGCCATGATCGCGACCGAATGCCAGCCGATCATCGTGCCGGTCTCGACCCCCTGGAGCGGCCAGCAAGGCGGGCCATAGGCGCTTTGCTGCGTCTGGCGGACCAGGTCGCGGACGAGCGACCGCGCGCGATCGGGCGCGACCAGGGTGAGTAGCGGGTGGAGCGTGCGGTAGGTGTCCCAGGTCGAATAGGTGCTGTAGGCCTGTTCGCCCTTGGGCACGCTGTGGACCAGTCGATCGAGCCCGACATAGCGGTCGTCGACATCCGAAAAGAGCGTCGGCGCTAGCATCGCATGATAGAGCGCGGTGGCCATGACGACGCGCTGGTCGTCGCTGCCACCGTCGATCTTAACGGTCTTGAGCGCGTCGGCCCAGTCGCCGATCGCCTGACGCCGCGCCGCATCGAAGTCGCGCGATGCCGAGGCGGCGAGGTTGGTCCGTGCGCCCGCCATGTCGACCGCGGAGACCGCGGTTCGCACGACGATCGGGGCGGATCCCGCATCGTCGTAGTGCAGCACCGCGCGCACGCGGTCGGCGGTCGCGATCGCGCCGTTGACGACCTGGTCGCCCGCATGGAGCGTGATCCGGTCGGGCTTGCGGGAGACCTGCATCGCGAAGTGGATGCGGCGCCCCTTGGCCCAGCGGAAGGTGCGGCGGCTGCCGATCAGGATGCCGTCCGATTCGAGTTCGATCCGGCTGTCGTCGATCAGCGGGCCTTCGCCCGGGCGGCTGTCGCGGTAGTTGCCGAGGTCGATAAGGAGATGCCCGGGGCCGGCAGGAAAGCGGTGCCGCTGCCAGCCGACGCGCGCTTCGGCGGTGAGTTCGGAGCGAACGCCGTTGCCGAGCGTGCAGGCATAATAACCGGGCTCGGCACTCTCCTGTGCATAGGTCTGGCGATAGCCTTCGCCGGGCTTGTCGGGTGCGCCGGGGCGCAGCTTGACCGGGCCGCGGGCAGGCACGACGAGCACGTCCATCATGTCGGCGATGCCGGTGCCCGTCAGATGCGTGTGCGAAAAGCCCATGATCGACGGATCACCGTGATGATAGCCCGAGCAGTTCGCCCAGTTCTCCGTATCCGTGTCGGGACTGACCTGGACCATGCCGAACGGCACGGTCGCGCCGGGATAGGTATGGCCGTCGCCGCCGGTCCCGATCCACAGATCGGGCACCGCGCGCGACCGGCCGGCAAAGGCCGGCATCGCGCCGGTCAGCGCCAGCGCACCGGTCGAGCCGAGCAACGCGCGTCGCGTGAGCCTCATAACGGCGCCGCCAGCAGCGCAGGGCGGGTATCGGCAAGATGGACGAGCAGTTCCCCGAACAGTCCGTTCGTCCAGGCGAACCAACTGCGCGTGAACTTGGCCGGATCGTCCTTGTCGAACGCCTCGTGCATGAAGCCGGTGTCGGCATCCGTATCGCGCAGCATTCTGAGGCAGCTGCGGACGGTCGCGTCGTCGGCGCCGGCAAGCGCGCGGATGATCAGCGACATCGGCCAGATCTGGCCGAGCCCGACATGCGGGCCTCCGATCCCCTCCGCCTTGGTGCCCTTGAAGAAATAGGGATTGGCGTCGCTCCAGGCCGCGTCCGAGGTGCGGCGCCAGAGCGGGTCGGTGGCGGGAACGCAGCCCATATAGGCGAGCGCGGACAGCGACGGCACGTTGGCGTCGTCCATGAAGACCGCGTTGCCGAACCCGTCGACCTCATAGGCCCACACCTCGCGGCGGTCGCGCAGCCGCATCTTGCCATGCGCGTTGAGCGCGGTCTCGACCTCGGCCGCGAGCGCGGTGGCATCAGCGGCGAGCGCGGTATCGTTGCGCGCCTCCTTCGCGACGACGGCCAGTTCGCGCAGCGTCGTCACCGCGAAGTGATTGGCCGGGATCAGATAGGGATAAAGGCAGGCATCGTCGGACGGACGAAAACCGCACTGGATCAGGCCGTTCGGCTTGGCGGGATTGCCCCAGCCCTCGAGCGCCATCGTCTCGGTATTACGGTTCGAGGCGCGCAGGAAGCTATAGGGTCCGCGGCCATCCTTACGCTGCTGCTCGCGGTAGGTGCGCAGGCTGGCGCGTGCTGCCTCGGCCCAGGTCGCGTCGAACGGGGTCGCGTCGCGCGTGGCCTGCCAATAGCCATAAGCGAGACGCATCGGGTAGCAGAGCGAGTCGATCTCCCATTTACGCTCGGCGACACCCGGTTTCATCTCGGTCTGGTCGTGCAACGCCCAGCTCAGCTCGGTCTTGCCGGCGGGATCCTCGAGAAATGCGTTGGCATAGGGATCGAGCAGGATCGACCGTGACTGGCGGGCGATCAGCCCGCGGAACACCGTGCGCAGTGCGGGATCGTTGCGGACGAGGTGGAGATAGGGGCGGAGCTGCGCCGAGCTGTCGCGCAGCCACAGGCACGGAATGTCGCCGGTGATGACGAAGGCATCGGGCGCGCCGCCGATGGTCGACATCCGTACGGTCGTGTCGAGCGTGTTGGGATAGCAGTTGCCGAACATCCAGCGCAGCTTCGGATCGGCGATCCGGGCCGAGACGCGGGCGATCTCGCGTTCCACCGCCCGGCTCTTGAACAGACGGTCGGCGACGGCGGGGCGCTTGGAGGGCAGGTTCGGGCGGGCGGCAAAGGCAGGGGTACCGACGAGCGCGAGCCCGCCGGCGATCAACGAACGGCGATCGATCATTTGGGCAGCCCCACCGCTGCACCGGTGATCGTCAGGTCGGTCCATTGTCCCTCGCCGTCGCCGGGCTGGCCGCCGCCGACATAGAGGCGATAGGCGCCGGGCTGGATCGTGCGCGTGCCGTCACGCGCGACGCTGCTCATCGAGCGGGGATCGAGCGCGAACGAGACGGTGCGCGACTGGCCGGGCTTGAGCGCGACGCGGTCGAAGCCGACGAGCTGGCGCTGGAGCACCGCGGTGGTCGGACCGCCACCAGTTGTCGCGGTCGGGACGAGATAAGCCTGAACCACCTCCTCGCCCGCACGCGCGCCGGTGTTCGAGACCTTCGCCGAGAGCGTGAGCGGCTGGCCGGCGGCGACGGTGAGGCCGGGCTTTGCCGCGGCATAGCCGAAGCTGGTATAGCTCAGCCCGTGGCCGAAGCCCCAGAGCGGCTTGCCGGTGAAATAACGATAGGTGCGCTCCTTCATCGTATAGTCGATGAAGGCGGGCAGATCGCTGGCAGACTTGTAGACGGTGACGGGGAGGCGACCCGAGGGGTTGTTGAGCCCCGCCAGCGTCTCCGCGATCGCGGTGCCGCCGGCCTGGCCCGGATACCAGGCGGTCAGGATCGCGTCGGCGAGCGATGGATCGACCGCCACCGCGCTGCCGCTGGTCAGGACGAGGATGACGGGTTTGCCGGTCGCGCGCAGTGCTTTCAGCAGCGCCTGTTGCGCGAGCGGAAGCCCGATGTCGGTGCGGTCGCCGCCGACGAAGCCGGGGACGCTGACCGACAGCGCCTCGCCCTCGAGATCGGGCGACAGGCCCATCACCGCGACGACGACGTCCGACGCGTTTGCGGCGGCAACGGCGGCGGCGAGCATCGGCGCGGCGGGCGGCGTCCAGAGCAGGCGGATGCCCTCGTCGTCGCTGCGGTGATCGAGTTCGAGGCGGAAGGCGGCGGGCTTGCCGTCGCTGGAGACCGGGATCTCGACGCGGCCCTTCTTGATCTCGCCCGCGGTGAGCTGGCGGTCGCCGATCCAGAGGCGCGCGACGTCATGAACCGAACAGTCCTTCCAGCACGCCGGGACGTCGATCACCAGCGTATAGTCACCCGCGGCGGGCGGAGTGAAGACGCCCGACCAGCGGACGCCGAAGCTGCGGCCAAGCCCGGGCGCCGGACTGACGCGGTTGAGGTCCGCATCGATACGTCGTTCGGTTCGCGTCAGGACGGGCGTGCCGCCGGTCGTCCCGGTACCGGCGAAATACTCCGCCTTCAGACCCTGTGGGAAGACGGTTTCGGGCACCACCACCGGCGCGCCGTCGGCGAGCAGCGAGCCCTGTGCATAGCGGACATTGGTGGCGCCGAACTGCTTGCGGATACCGTCGAGCGGGGTGACCGGGGCGACGGCGGTGCCGTGGTAATTGCCCTGAAGAACGCCGATATCGTCAGCATTGGTGCCGATCACCGCGATCCGGCTGCCCGATTTGAGCGGCAGGCGGCTGGCATCGTTCTTGAGCAGCACGATCGACTTGCGCGCCGCCTCGAGCGCGAGCGCACGGTGCGCGGGGGTGTCGACCTGATCGGTGCCGATCTTGCTCCACGGGCTGTCGCCGCCGAACGCGATGCCCAGTGCACGGCGGGCGCGGAACGCCCGCGTCAGCGCGGTGTCGACCTCCGCCTTGCTCACCAGGCCTTGGCGAACTGCGGCGGGGAGGCCGGCATAGGCGGTGCCGCAATTGAGGTCGGTGCCGCCCCTGATCGCCGCTGCCGCAGCGCCGGGCGTGTCGAGCCGGTAGTGGTGATAGGTGCTGATATTGCCGACCGCGTCGCAATCCGAGACGGTGAAGCCGGTAAAGCCCCAGTCGCGACGCAGCCGGTCGACCATCAGCGGCGACGATGCGCAGGCGGGCACGCCGTGGATCGAGTTGTACGCGCACATCAGCGAGAGCGCCTTGCCCTCGGTCACCGCCTGGCGGAAGGCGGGCAGGTAGGTTGCTTCCAGATCCTGCGGGCTGGGGTCGACGTCGAAGCTGTCGCGCCCGGCCTCGGGGCCGCTGTGCACCGCGAAATGCTTCGGCGTGGCGACGACTTTTGGGTGGAGCGGGTCGGGGCCCTGAAGGCCGCCGATGAACGCGACGCCGAGCCGCCCGGTCAGATACGGATCCTCGCCATAGGTTTCCTGCCCGCGCCCCCAGCGGGGATCCCGGAAGATGTTGATGTTGGGCGACCAGATCGTCAGCCCTTCATAGATGCGGCGATCGGCATTGGCGGGCTTCGCATTGAAGCGCGCGCGTGCCTCGGTTGCGACGACGTCGCCGATCTTGCGGACGAGCACCGGATCCCAGGTCGCGGCCATGCCGATCGCCTGCGGGAACACGGTCGCATGACCGTTGCGCGCGAGACCGTGCAGTCCCTCGTTCCACCAGTCATAGGCGGGCAGGCCGAGCTTCGCATCGGCGGGCGCGGTGCTCTGCAACTGTGCAGCCTTTTCCTCCATCGACATGGTGGCGACCGCGGTGGCGACGGGATCGGCGGAGGCGAGCAGGAGCCAGATCATCGGGCAAGGGTCCTCAAGGTGAGCGCTTTGCGCAGTGTGGCAGGCGACGCGTCCGACGCAACGGCGACGGTCCGCGTCTCGCCCGGCAGAAGGTCGAACCCGTCATCGGCGGGCTGCGCTGCCACGTCGCCGAAATCGAGCATGACCGCGCGGGCGAAGCGGCTGGCGGTGATCGTCGCGGTCGAGCCCGACCAGGTGACGCTCAGGCCCGGATCGGGATAGGCCATGTCCTTGGGCAACGCGCGTTCGATGATCGCCCGGCTGGCGACCGCGTCACCGACGATCAGCTCGGCGACCGCATAGCTGGCCTCCGGCGCGGCGCTGCCGAACAGCGTCGCATCGGGGAGCGTCGCGGCGAGCGTCGACGAGAGCGGCGGCAGCGTCGCGGGCGTGGTGGTGTCGTTCAGCACGGTGCCCGCCATGTCCATCGCGCGCACCCGCCAGCGCGCGGCGATCGGCGTGGTCGCGTCGGAGATCAGCGAGATCCGCGTCGCGCCATCCTTGTGCTCCGCGGCGATCGCCTGGGGTGCGAAGAAGCGCCGCGCCGCATAGTTGAGCAGCTTCCACTGGCCGTCATGATCGATGCTCGCCCAGCTGATCGAGGGCCAGACGTCGTTCAACTGCCAGTAGAGCGACCCCATCGTCACCGGGCGGCACGCACGGTGATGCAGCGCGGCGATGCGGATCGCCTCGGCCTGGTTGACCTGCGTCAGATAGACGAGATCGGCGAAATCCTTCGCCGGGCGCAGGCGATCGCGCAGATACATCAGCAGGCGCTCATTGCCCTCGCCGGCGAGGAACTTCTGATGCGCCTTCATCACCGGGCTGTCTGCGGCAAGCGGGCCCTTGCCCGCGAAGGCGCGGATCGTGGCGAGGTCGGGCATAGCCTGGAAGCCATATTCCGACATGAAGCGCGGACAGCTGTCGAGATAGCGTTCGACCGGTTTCGAGCCGGACCAGACATCCCAGAAATGGCGATCGCCATTCTTGTCGGTGTCGGTCGGGCCCTCATAATCGGTCGAGGGGGAGCCCGGCCAATAGGGCGTGCCGGGCGAATATTTCGTCACCGCCTGGCGCAGCACGCGGTCGAACAGAACCGCCATGCCCGCGCCGATCCGCTCCTGCTCATCCGCGCCAACCGCCTTCTTGAACGCCTTGCGATCGGACCAGTTCTCCCAGCCCGACAGCACTTCGTTACCGCCGGCCCAGATCACGACCGACGGATGCGATCCGATCCGCGCGACCTGCTGCTCGGCTTCGATCCGGACATTCTCGCGGAATGCGGCATCGGGCGGCGTGACGCTGCCGCCGAACATGAAGTCCTGCCACACCATCAGCCCCATGCGGTCAGCCAGGTCGTAAAAGGCGTCGTCGAGATAATAGCCGCCGCCCCAGACGCGGATCATGTTCATGTTGGCGTCCGCTGCGCCCTTCAGGATCGTCTGCATATAGGCCGGCGTCACGCGCGACGGGAACATGTCGAACGGGATGAGGTTCGCGCCCTTGGCGAAGATCGGCGTGCCGTTGACCTTGAAGCCGAAGCTGCCGTCCTTGCGGATCAGTTCGACCGTGCGCAGGCCGATCCGCCGCGTGACACTGTCCTCGGCGGTCGCTTGCGCGCCCGCGAGCGAGGCGGTGACGGTATAGAGCGGTTGCGCGCCATAGCCGATCGGCTGCCAGCGCTGCGGCGCGGCGATCGTCAGCGGGAGCGAGACGCTGTTGCTGCCGGCGGCGAGCGTGACGCTACGGTCGACCGTGACGGCCTTGCCGTCGGGACCCGTGACAACGGCGTGCACAGTCGTGCGACCGGGCGTGTCGGCGACGATGTCGAGCTTCGCCGCGATCCGCGCCTCGGCGTCGCTCAGATCCTCCTGCTCGACCCGGAACGTCTCGATCCGCGCCTCGTCCCAGATTTCGAGACGGACCGGGCGCCAGATGCCGATATTGACGATCCGGGGACCCCAGTCCCAGCTGTAATGATATTTGGGTTTGCGAATATAAGGCGAGGTCTGCTTGCCCTTGGGCTCGTCGCCGAACGCGCTGTCATATTCACCGGGCAGCGGATGCTTTTCGGCGAGCACCATCGGCTGGAGTGTGCGGATCGGCGAGGCGATCGTCACCAGCACCTCGTTGCGGCCGGCCTTCAACGCCGATTTCGCGTCCACCCGCCAGCGACGGTGCGCGTTGTCGGTCTTGAGCAGCTGCGTGCCGTTGACGGTGACGGTCGCAAAGGTGTCGAGACCGTCGAACACGAGGTCGAGATGGTCGCGCACGAGCATCGCGGGCGTGACGTCGAGCACGCGGCGGAACTGCCACCGGGTCAGCCCGGCCCACTGGATCGCACCCTCGTTCATGCCCTTATAGGGATCGGGGACGCGGCGCGCGGCGATCAGGTCCTGCTGGACCGATCCCGGCACCGTGGCCGCGAGCCATTTCGCCTCGCGCTTGTGCGCGGCGACCGCGCTCGTGTCGGTCGGATCGATCCGCACCTGCCAGTCGCGGTCGAGCGTGACCACTTTCTTCGGGGCCGAGATCGCGGGCGAGGCGAGCGCGAGGAGAGGGAGAAGGAACCAGCGACGCATCAGCGTGTCTCCGTGAGTTGCATCCGCTCGACCGCATAATAGGGATCGGACGTGGGGGAGGTGAATTGCAGGCAGATGTCGCGGTCGCCGGTCAGCGCGGGCAGGCGGCCCCTGACGCTGAACCGGGTGGCGGCGGTTGCCGGATCGGGGAGCGGGAAGGTGCCGGCGACGACGGGCTTGGCACCCGCGACGGTGCAGCCGACGAGCACGATCAGCTCGCCGTGCGGGGTGACGTTATAATGCCGGCGCAGCTTGGTATCTTCATGCGCCAGCGCATAATGACGCGGCAGTCGTGCGATATCGATCGTGAAGGCCTTTGCGACATCCATCGGCGCGGCGGGATAGGCGGTGCATAGGTCGAACAGGTCGATATTGTACACCGGTGCATTTGCCTGCGCCTCGGGCGTCAGCGGCACGCGTAGCGCGAGCGATCCCTTTGGACAGGCGACCATGTCGGAGGCAGTTCGCGTCAGCAGTGCCTGACGGCCGGTATCGAACAGGCGTGGCTCGGCGATCTGCTGACCGCCGGCGTCGAACGCGGCGGCGCGGATCTTGACCCCGGGTTTGATCGACAGCGGCGCCGTATAGGCGGGCGACCGCGCGCCGGGGGCCTTGCCGTCGAGCGTGTAGCGGATCGTGCCATAGGGCGCCTGCGTCGCCAGCGAGACCTTGGCGCTTTTGGTGCGCAGCGCATCGCCGCGCGTGCCAGCGAGCGTATAGCCGACTGCAAACGCGCTGTCCGCGACCTGCATGCCGGAGGTGCGCCAGCGGCCGATCTGCGGCTGGACCCGCTCGAGAAAGCTGCCGAAGTCGCGCTTGTCCTTGCCCGACCAGGTGATCTCGGCGAGCGCGGCGGCGCGCGGGAAGATCAGATGCTGCATCTGATAGGGCGTGACGATGTACTCACTCCACAGATTGCCCTGTGCACCGAGCACGTGATGCGCCTTGTCGGCGGGGATCCCCGCGGGCATCGGCTCGTATTTGTACACGGTCTCGAGAGACTGGATGTCGATCCGGCCCGGCGGTTCGTCGCTGCGATCGCTTTGCAGGCTGTTGAGGTAGAGCGTCGGCGCGGGCGAAAGGACCACGTCGTGGTTCTGGTTCGCGGCCTCGACCGCGCCCTTTTCGCCACGCCACGACATCACCGATGCGGAGGCGGGGAGGCCGCCTTCGAGAATTTCGTCCCAGCCGATCAGGCGGCGGCCCTTGCTGGCAAGATATTCGCCGAACTGGTCGATCATCCAGCTCTGCAGGCCATTCTCGTCCTTGACCCCGAGCTTGACCATCTGCGCCTGGACTTCGGGACTGCGTTCCCACTGATCCTTGACCGCCTCGTCACCGCCGAGATGGACATAGGTGCCAGGGAAGACCGCCATGATCTCGTCGAGCACCGTCTTGACGAAGGCGATGCCCTTGGGGCCGGGATTGAAGAGATAGGGGTTCACGCCCCAGTCGCTGCTGACCTTCGGCGTGTCGCCGAGGACGCCGAGGTCGGGATAGGCCGCGACGAGCGCCTGCGCGTGGCCGGGCAGGTCGATCTCGGGGACGACGACGATGCCGCGCTCGGTCGCATAGGCGACGAGCTTGCGCAGCTCGTCCTGTGTGTAGAAGCCGCCGACCTGTATACCGGGCGCCTCGCCGGTCGAGGGGGACGTCCGGACGCTGCCGATCGCGGTCAGCCGGGGATAGGCCTTGACCTCGAACCGCCAGCCCTGATCGTCGGTGAGGTGGAGATGGAGCGTGTTGAGCTTCACCGACGCCATCTGGTCGACGATCGCATAGAGCGAGGGCAGCGACTGGAAATGCCGCGCGGTGTCGATCATCAGCCCGCGCCAGCCGAAGCGGGGCGCATCGTCGATTGTGACCGCTGGGATCCGGACGGGCTGGCCTAACGCGCGATCGGGGCTGATCAGCTGCGCCAGCGTCATCGCGCCATAGACGAGCCCGGCATCGCCCGACGCCGCGATCCGCACGCCGGACGCATCGACCGTCAGGCGATAGGCTTCCGCACCCTTGATCGTCGGATCGCGGTCGATGCGGATCATGCCGCGCGCGCCGGTCGCCAGCGTCAGGCCGCGTTCGGTCTTCACATGGGCGAGGAGCAGACGGGCGGCGGCGGTGGTGCCGGCATCGCCGGGATCGGCGGACACCGTGCTGCCCGTCGCGATCGTCACGGTGCCGGTTCCGCGCGTCATCGCTGCGGGTTGCGGGACGAGTGGCAGGCGGTCCTGGGCATCGGCCAAACCGGTGGTGCCGAGCATCATGCCGGTCGCGATAAGCGCGCATCCGAAACGAGGGGGTGCGTTTGACCGCATGATTTCTGCTCCCGGTAACCGGCTCCTCACGGCCGCTGATCGGGGAATGTAACCAATATAGGTCCAGACACAAGCCGTTGATTGGCCAGCGTCCTGAAAGCAGGTCCCGAGCCGCCGCAAAGTTTGCCAGTGTTTCAGCCGATCTAGTAGCATCGACCCGTTTTGGACGGAAATACCAATATAATCCTTGGCGTCGGTCTGGTTGCCGCGCGGCTGTGCTTTGGCTATCCTCCCGCGCCAGGACAGGGTGTGGCGCGCTTCGGGCTGCCAGTCAAAGGGGGGTACATGGCGTTTTCCGATGATATCGGACGCTTTCGCAAGGGCAATCCGTCGCCGCTCTATCTTCAGTTGCAGGATCTGATCCGCAACGCGATCGGCGAGAAGCTGCTCGTCCAGGGCAATGCGATCCCCGCCGAACGCGATCTGGCGATCGAATATGACGTCTCGCGCATCACCGTGCGCAAGGCGATCGGCGGGCTCGTCGAGGAAGGGCTGCTGACCCGGCGTCGGGGTGCGGGCACGTTCGTCGCCGGTCGCGTCGAGAAGAGCTTCTCGAAACTGTCGTCGTTCAGCGAGGACATGGCGGCACGCGGCCGGACATCGAGCAGCACCTGGATCTCGCGATCGGCCGGCCAGGTGAACCCCGAAGAGGCGATGGCGCTCGGCCTCTCGCCGGGGGCGCCGGTGTTCCGCTTCAACCGCATCCGCTATGCCGACGAGGAGGCTATGGCGCTCGAATTCTCGACCATCGCGGGCTATTGCCTGACCTCGGTCGATGGCGTGACGGACTCGCTCTATGCCGCGCTCGAAGCGGCGGGGAGCCGACCGGTGCGCGCGCTGCAGCGGCTCCGTGCGGTGCCGTTCGGGGGCGAGCATGCGCGGATGCTGGGGGTCGATGCCGGTCATGCCGGGCTACTGATCGAACGCCGCGGCTTCCTGCGCGACGGACGCGCGGCGGAATTCACGCGCTCCTATTACCGCGGTGACGCCTATGACTTCGTCGCCGAACTGGCCGACATCTGATCCGTCACACCGAAAGACTGCCATGAACCGACGCCAGCTCCTCATCGGCACGGCAGGCGCCGGTGTCGGCGTCGTCGTCCGCCCGACCGACGCCTTTGCCGCTGCCGGGGCTGGCCCGGGCCGGCAGAAGGGCGAGGCCGGCGCGTTGCCGATGCCCGCGCCGTCGCGGACCCTGCCGCCTGCGATGCATGTTCAGGACCCGTCCTGCACCCGGATCGAACGCGGTTGGGTGTTTCATGAAGGCGATGTCGCGACGCCCGCGCCCGAGGGGCATAATGCGACCTATCTGAGCGTGAAGGCGGGCAACGCGCTCGGCGCCGCGGCCATGGCGTTCGACGATTCGGACTGGACGCCGGTCCGGTTGCCGCACGACTGGGCGTCCGCGCAGCCGTTCGAGCGCGATGCGAATATCTCGCAGGGCTATCGCCGGCGCGGCATCGGCTGGTACCGGCGGACGCTGCGGCTGGAGGCGGACGATCGCGGCAAGACGATCGCGCTGCGGTTCGACGGGATCGCGAGCAACGCGACGATCTGGGTCAATGGCAGCGTCGTCGCGCACAACTGGTCCGCCTATAACAGCGTCGAGATCGACCTGACCCCGTTCGCGCGGTTCGGCGACGACCTGAACATGATCGTCGTGCGCGTCGACGCGACTGCGATGGAAGGCTGGTGGTATGAAGGCGCCGGCCTGTACCGCCACGTCTGGCTGATACGGCGGGCGCCGGTCGCGATCGTCACCGACGGCGTGCACTGCGATCCGCGACGCGACCCGGCGGGGGGCTGGCATGTGCCGGTCGCGGTGACGATCGGCAGCATCGCCCGCGCGGAGATCGGCGTGACGATCGAGACGATCCTGCTCGACCCGGACGGCAAGCCGGTCACGACGGCACGCGCGGCGGCGAGCGTCGCGCCGCTCGATCCGGTGGTGACGACGCTGACGATGCCGGTGACGGCGCCCCGCTTGTGGTCGATCGAGACCCCGACGCTTTACACCGTCGTCACGCGCGTAATGCGCGACGGCAACGTGGCCGACGAACGTCGGTCACGCGTAGGGTTCCGGACGATCCGCTTCGATGCCGACAGGGGCTTCTTCCTTAACGCTCGACCGGTGAAGCTGAAGGGCGTGTGCCTGCATCAGGATCATGCGGGCGTCGGCACCGCGATCCCCGACGCGCTGGTCCGCTGGCGGCTCGAACGGCTGAAGGCGATGGGGTGCAATGCGATCCGCTGTTCGCACAATGCCCCGGCGGCGGAACTGCTCGACCTGTGCGACGAGATGGGGTTCGTCGTGATGGACGAGAACCGCCAGTTCAATCCCGCGCCCGACTATATGGCGCAGCTCGAATGGATGGTGCGGCGCGATCGCAACCATCCGAGCGTGATCCTGTGGTCGGTATTCAACGAGGAGCCGATGCAGGGCACGGAGGCCGGCGTCGAGATGCTCCGGCGGATGGTCCAAGCGACGCACGCGCTCGACGACAGTCGGCCGGTGACCGCGGCGATGAACGGCGCCTTTTTCGATCCCGTCAACGTCTCGAGCGAAATCGATGTGACGGGGTTCAATTACTATCAGGGCGATTATGATCGCTTTCACCAGCTCAACCCGACCAAGCCGATCACGAGTTCGGAGGATACGAGCGCCTATGAGACGCGTGGGGCCTTTGCCAGCGATCCGGCGCGGCATGTCCAGTCGTCCTATGACGTCGAGGCGGCGAGCTGGGGGGATACGCATCGCGGCACCTGGAAGAAGATCGCCGAGCGGCCGTTCGTCGCGGGCGGCTTCGTGTGGACGGGGTTCGACTATCATGGCGAGCCGACCCCGCATGAATGGCCGACGATCTCGAGCTTTTTCGGCATTCTCGACCTGTGCGGTTTTCCCAAGACCGCGTTCGACATCCACCGCGCGCACTGGGTCGATGCCGCGCCGGTGGTGAGCATCACCCCGCACTGGACCTGGCCGGGGCGGGAAGGCCAGCCGGTCACGCTGCTGGTGATGAGCAATGCCGAGCGCGTCGAGGTCCGGCTGAACGGCCGGGTCGTCGGCGAGGCCGCGGTCGACCGGATCATGGGGAATGAGTTCGTCGTGCCCTATGCCCCCGGGCGGATCGAAGTGGTCGCGCGGCGCGGCGGTTCGCCGGTGGCACGCGCGGCGCATGAGACCGCCGGTCCGCCGGTCGCGCTGCGGCTGACGCCGGCGCGGACGGTGATGGCGGGTGATGGTGAGGATGCGCAGCCGGTGACGATCGACGCGGTCGATGCGGCAGGACGCCATGTGCCGACCGCCAACCTGCCGACGCGGTTCGCGGTCGAGGGGGCGGCGATCATCGGGATCGGCAATGGCGATCCGAACAGCCATGAGAGCGAGAAGGGCAATGCCCGATCACTGTTCAACGGCCTCGCGCAGGTCATCGTCCAGGCGGGCGAGGGGCGGGGGCGGATCGTGATGACCGCGACCGCGCCGGGCCTGAAGCCGGCGCGGCTGACGATCGATCGCGCGGGTCTCGCGCCGCCTGCGCAAGTTGCCGTGACGCTAGCTGCGATGGCGATCCGCGAGTGGCGTCGTTCGCTGGCGATGGCGACGCGGCCCGATCCGGCGCTGGCACCGGTCGATGGCGACAATAACAGCTGGGCGTTCGTGCGCAGCGGGACCCCGGTCGATTCGGATCGCGCGGGCCGCTGGCGGATCTACCGCACGACGGTCACGCCGTGGCGGCGGGTTGCGCAGGAGGGGGGCGTGATCCGCTTTGCGGCGATCGCCGGGCGTGCGGAGCTATGGATCGACGGCACGCGGGTCGCGGTCAAGGACGCCGCATCGGTCGGACCGTTCGAGGCGGCGGTGCCGCCGGGCGGCGGCGTGCGGACGATTGCTGTGCTGGTCGAGGCAGCGGCCGGCGTTGCGTCCGGGCTCGTCGGCGGCGTGACGCTGGAGCCGCGCGCAAGATAACCAGGGCTGTGCCGTGCCGCCCGTCCCCCGGCCGATGCCGAAGGGACGGGCGGAATAGGCGTCAGGCGGCGGTGTGGATCAGCGTCGCGAGCGTCGCGTCGGTCCCGAGCAGGTGCAACTGACCGGCGGCGGGGCGTGCGGTGGCGCGGAGCCCGAGCCGTGCGAGGCGCGGTTCGTCGATCGCCGCAGCGTCGGCCAGTTTGATCCGCACCCGACCGGGGTGGCGGCTCGCAGCGACGACATTGCCCTCGCCACCGAGTGCGGCAAAGGCCGTATCCGACAGCCGCACCGCAGGGGTGTCTGGAACGGGTGCGGCAGTCGCGGCGGGCGCAGCGCTGGCGACAACTGCCGGACCGCCCAGGGCGAGCGCATCTCGGATCTCGACCGCGACCACATCCGCAATCGGGCCGAGCACGACCTGCAGCGCGGCGTTTGACGGGCGCAGGATACCACGGGCACCGAGCGCCTTCAGGGCGGCGTCGTCGACTGCGGACTGATCAACGACAATGAGACGCAGCCGCGTGGTGCAGGCGCTGACGGTGGTCAGGTTCGCACCGCCGCCGAGCGCCTGCGCGAATGCCGCACCACGGCCGCCCGCGACGGGGGCCGCGGCGACAACGCTCGCCTCTGCTTCCCGGCCCGGGGTGGCGAGGTCGAACTTGCGGATGAAGAAGCGGAACAGCCCGTAATAGAGCGCAAAATAGACCGCGCCGACGGGGAGCAGCAGCAGCGGCCGCGTCGCCTTGCCATAGTTAAGGACATAGTCGAGCAGCCCCGCCGAGAAGCCGAAACCGAGCTTCACGCCCAGCGCGTTCATCAACGCCATCGACAGCCCGGTCAGCACCGCATGGACCGCATAGAGAAGCGGCGCGAGGAACATGAAGCTGAACTCGATCGGCTCGGTCACGCCGGTCAGCGCGGAGGTCAGCGCGAGGCTGAACAACATGCCGCCGACCGCCTTGCGGCGTTCGGGAAGTGCTGCGTGATACATGGCGAGACAGGCGGCGGGGAGGCCGAACATCATGACCGGGAAGAACCCCGCCATGAACGCGCCGGCATCGGGATCGCCCGCGAAGAAGCGCCGCAGATCGCCGGTCGTGCCGTGATAATCGCCTGCGACGAACCAGACGATGTTGTTGACCAGATGATGCAGCCCGGTGACGAGCAACAGCCGGTTGAACAGGCCGAACAGGAACAGGCCGATCGCACCGCTGCCGCTGACCGCCAGGCTGAGCTGATCGACGCCTGCGTTGAGGATGCCGAAACCCGCCCCGAAGATGACCGCGAAAACCAGCCCCGCGACCCCGCTGACGATCGGCACGAACCGACGTCCGCCGAAAAAGGCGAGATATTCCGGCAATTTGATCGCCGAGTACCGGTTGTAGAGCAGCCCGCCGGCAAGCCCGGACAGAATCCCGATCGGCACGTCGAGCCGCGCAATCGCCTTGGCCTTCCAGGCTGCGGCGACAATCTCGAGCGTCGGGGTCGCTATCCCCGCGACGACGTCGGCGGGGACGGATAGGAACACCTTGCCCGCTTCGGTCGCGACGAGGAAGCACACGACACCCGCAAGACAGGCCGCCCCGTTGCCGTCGCGTGCGAAGCCGGTCGCGACACCGATCGCGAACAACAGCCCGAGATGCGAGAAGATCGCGTCACCGGCCGCGCTCAGGAACGCGATGTCGAGCAGGTCGGGCTGGCCGAGACGCAGCAACAGGCCGGCGATCGGCAGCACCGCGATCGGCAGCATGAGCGCACGGCCGAGCGGCTGCAGGGCTTCGAGTATCGACTTCATGCGGCAAACTCCCGGGCGAGCGTTCGGACTTGGGCAGCGGAGGTGCAGGCGAGGCACGCGGTCGCGTGCGCGCGGCAGGCCTCCATGCCGAGCGTGGCGACCAGCGCCTTGATCTCCGGAATGATCGCCGGCGCGCAGGAGAGTTCGGTCACGCCGAGGCCGATCAGGATCGGCACGGCAAGTGGTTCGGAGGCCAGCCCCCCGCACACGCCGGTCCAGCGTCCATGGACCGCGCCACCCTTGCAGGTCTGCGCGATCAGGCGAAGGACGGCGGGATGGAGCCCGTCGATGCCCGACGCGACCGCCGGATTGCCGCGATCCATCGCCAGCGTATATTGGGTGAGATCGTTGGTGCCGACCGACAGGAAGTCCGCTTCGCTGGCGATCAGGTCCGCGGTCACCGCCGCGGCGGGGGTCTCGATCATGACGCCGACCGGGACGCGATCGGGCAGATCGAGCTCGGCGGCGATCCGGTCGACCGCGGCGCGGACTGCGCGCAGCTCGTCGAGGCTGGCGATCATCGGCACCATGATCCGGCACTGACCCGTGGGACGGACCGACAGGATCGCGCGGACCTGATCCTCGAGCATCTGCGGATAGGCGAGCCCGACGCGGATGCCGCGTAGGCCCAGCGCGGGGTTTTCCTCGGCATCCATCGGCAGATAGGGGGCGGGCTTGTCGCCGCCGATATCGAGCAGCCGGACGATCAGCGGGCGACCGTCGAGCGCGTCGGCGATCGCCTGATAGTCGGCGGTCTGTTCGGCAACGCTCGGCGCGGACTCGCGTTCGAGGAACAGGAATTCGGTGCGGAGAAGGCCGGAGCCCTCCGCACCGTTGTCGCGCGCGAGACGGGCATCGCCGATTGATCCGAGATTGGCGAACGCCTCGATCCGCGTCCCGTCGGCCATGCGGCAGAGTTCGCCGGCGCGCGCGAGCATGTCGGCGCGGCGCTTCTCGGCCTGCGCAAGCCGGACCTGTGCGGCGACGAGCGTGTCCGCGTCGGGATCGACGCGCATGAGCCCTTCGCTCGCCTCGAGGATGACGGGCGTGCCGTCCGCCAGCGGGGCAAGCGCGGGGCCGATCGCGACCAGAGCGGGCAGGCCGATCGTCGCGGCGAGGATGGCGACATGCGACGTCGGCCCACCGCGCGCGACGCACAGGCCGATCACCGTCGCGCGGTCGAGCGCGAGAATGTCCGATGGCAGCAGGTCGTCGGCGAGCAGGATCGTATCAGGCGGAAAGACCGGGACGGTCGTCTCAACGCCTTCGAGGACCGCCAACAGCTGGCGTTCGAGGTCGAGCATGTCGTCCGCGCGCTCGGCGAGCCGTGCATCGGAGCCGGCACGCAACGCGTCGGCAAGCGGCCGGATCGTGGCGCGCCAGCCGTGGCCCGCGCTCTTGCCCGCCGCGATCTGCGCCTGCGTCCCGTCGCGGAGCACGGGATCGTCGAGCATCGCCGCATGCGCCTCGACGATCGCCTTCTGCGCGCCTGCGCTATGGCGGGTCTGCTCGGCGAGTCGCGCGGCGAGCGTCGTGATCGCGCTCGCGAACCGCTCATTCTCGACGGCGATGCCCTGGCCCTGTTCGGGGACCGCGATCTCGGCATGGCGGAACCAGCGCGCCTTGCCGACCGCGAGGCCCGGTGCAGCGGTCACGCCGAGCAGTGCGCCGTCGATCGCCGCACGCGCCGGGCTGGCTGCTGCCGGGGCCGGGGCGGGTGCCGGAGCGGCCTCGTCCATGCCGCTGAGGATCAAAGCCGCGATCGCGTCGAGCGCGTCGGCGGCGTCGGGGCCTCGCGCACCCAGCGTGATCGGGTCGTTGTACCGCACCCCGAGCGCGAGCAGCCCGATCGGGCTGAGGATGCTGGACGTGTTCGCGTCGCGCGTGACCGTGACGTCGGCGGTATAGCGTTTCGCGAGCGCCCCGAGCCGCGCGGCGGGGCGCGCGTGGATCCCGTGCGCAAGTGGCACGGTGATCGTCCGCGTCAGGATGTCGCCCGCGTCCGCGCCACCTGCGACTGCGTCGGGCCGGATGTCGGCAATCGGTTCGATCGTCATCAGCAGGTCGCCGAGCGCGACCTGCCGGTCTGTCGTGCACTGCGTGATGGCGAACCGGTCGGGGTTTACGACGATGATCGGCGTGACGACGGCGCGTGCCTCGCGGACGAGCAGGTCTAGATCGAAGCGGATCAGCGGCGCACCCGTGACGACCCTGTCGCCGACCGCGACGCAGGGCGAGAAACCGCGACCACCGAGCGCGACGGTATCGAGCCCGATATGGATCAGGATCTCCGCGCCTTCCGCGGTGCGCAACGTGATCGCATGGCCGCTGTCGAGCAGCGTCAGCACGGTCGCGTCACAGGGCGCGTAGAGCCCGTCGCCCGTCGGATCGATCGCGACGCCGTCCCCCAGCATGCGGTCGGCGAAGACCGCGTCGGGGACCTGATCGATGGGCAGCGCCCAACCCTGCATCGGCGCGCTCAGGAGGATGGGAGCCATGGGATCGTCCTTGGTGCCGTAAGGGGAGGTAAAGCGGGGCGCGGTCAGGCGGACGGAACGCCGCCGAACCAGGTGCCCAGGGGGTGGAGATCGTGCGTCAGCCGCACCCAGTCGGCGCGCTGCCCGGGGGCAAGCGCCCCGCGCGTGTCCGACAGGCCGAGAAACGCGGCCGGATAGGTCGACGCCATCGCTGCGGCAACCTCGGGCGCGAGGTCGAGCCGTGCGACCGCATTGCGAACAGCACCGGTCATGTCGAGGTCCGACCCTGCCAGCGTCCCGTCCGCGCCGACGCAGCGGCCATCCTCGACATGGATCGGCCGCCCCTGGATCGTGAAGGACTTATCCGCCGCGCCGACACAGGGCATCGCGTCGGAGACGAGCATGAACCGGTCATGCGGGCGGCTGCGCAATGCGATCCGCAACGCGGCGTCGTCGACGTGAAAGCCGTCGACGATGATCCCGCAATAGACCGACTGGTCGTCGAGCGCTGCGCCGACCACGCCGGGCGCGCGGTGGATCAGCGGCGACATCGCGTTGAACAGATGGGTGACGCCGGTGATGCCCGCAGCGATGCCCGCGGCGGCGGTTGCATAGCTCGCATCGCTGTGACCGATGCTGACCAGCACCCCGGCGGCGGTGAGCGCGGCGATCTGATCGGCGGTGACGCGTTCGGGCGCGAGCGTCAGCATGACGCGGCCGCGGCGGGGACGCGTCATCAATTCCATCAGATCGTCGTCGAGATCCTGGAAGCGCGACGCATCATGGATGCCCTTGCGGGCCGCGCTGATGACCGGGCCCTCGACATGAATGCCGACCACGCCCGGAAAGCCGGCGTCGATCGCGGCGTCGACCGCATCGAGCGCGCGCGCGATCACGTCGGGCGTGTCGCTGATCAGCGTGACCATGAAGGCAGTCGTGCCGTAGCGGGCATGCGCCGCACCGATGGCGGCGATCCCCTCGACCGTGGTGGCATCGTTGAACAGCACGCCGCCGCCGCCATTGACCTGCGTGTCGACGAAGCCGGGCATGATCCAGCCCCCGTCGAGGTCGATCGTCTCCACGACGGTGTCCGCGGCAGACGCCGCGTCGAGGCTGACGATCCGGCCGTCTTCGACGACCAGCGTCGCGTCGGTGAGGACAGCGGCCGGCGTGACGATATGGCCGTTGGAAAACCGGAAAGTCGTCATAGCGTGCGCGTGACCTTGGCAAGATGCGAGGGCGCGTCGGGATCGAACCCGCGCGCCACGGAAAGGGCGTTGACGAGCTTGTAGAAGCTCTGGATCATGAGGACCGGCTCGATCGCCGGATGCGCGGTGAGCGCGGGCAGCGTCGCGTCGCCGGCCTGCGCGTCGCGTGCGGCATCGGCCAGCAGGACGCAGGCGCCGCGCCCCGCAAATTCGGCCGCGGCATCGCGCACGCCGTCGCCGGCCGCGTCGGACGTCGCCAGCGCGAGCAGGGGAAAACCGTCCTCGACGAGCTGCATCGGGCCGTGGCGCACCTCGGCCGAGCTGAAGCTTTCGGCGTGAAGCGCGCAGGTTTCCTTCATCTTCAGCGCCGCCTCGTTGGCGATGCCGAAGCCCGGGCCGCGCGCGATGACGAAGAGATTGGTGGCAGTGCGCAACGGTGCGATCGCGCTGGACCAGTCGAGCGCCCAGGCGCGCTCCAGATCAGCGGGAAGTGCCGCCACCGCGTCGCGCAATGCATCGTCGTCGGCCCATTCCGCTGTGAGTGCCGCCAGCGCCGCCAGCGCACAGATATAGGATTTGGTCGCGGCGACCGAGCGCTCTGGGCCGGCCTTGAGCGCGATCAGCGTGTCGGCGGCGGCGGCGAGCGGCGAGGTCTCGTCATTGACCAGCGCGACGACATGCGCGCCGCCCGCCTTCATCGCGGCGACCGTCGCGAGCAGATCGGGGCTGCGGCCGCTTTGCGAGATGGCGATGCACAGGGTCGTCTGCGCGGAAAGCTCTGCGTCGTACAACGACACGACCGAGGGGGCGGCGGCCGCGACCGGGATACCGGTCTTCGTCCAGATCAGGTATTTGCCGTAAACCGCGGCGTGATCGGACGATCCGCGCGCGCAGGTGGCGACGACCGCGGGCGGTGCGGCCCGCAGCTTTGCGCCGAGCGTCGCGAAGGCTTCGGCATTGGCCGCGAGCAACCGGGCAACCGCGGCACCCGATTCCGCCGCTTCGCTGAACATCAGCGTGGCTTCCGGGTCGCGTGCCGCCAAGGGGGCGGGGGGGGCGTTGGTCATGACAGCTCGCTCTCAGGATCTTGCACGGTGACCGTATGGCGGCCTTCGTCGTTGGATTGTGCCAAGCGTAAGTTATAGATTGGTCTTATTCAAGCGTGTGTTTCTGCGTAAGCATATGCGACAGCTGGCGGATGCGGTCCGTACTGGTCGCGGTGCGGTGCGGCCCGGCGAAACCGAATCGCACGTCCACCGGGTCGGCACCGCCGGCGATCGGCTGACGGCACGACGCGTGGACTTCGGTGATGCCGGTGCGCAGCAGTGCAGGCAGTGATTGCGGGGACACGCCGCTACCCGCGAGGATGATGATGCGTCCGGCGGCTTGGCGATGCAGGTCGGCCACCACCTGGACCCCGTCGATCGCCTTGGGCGTCCCACCCGAAGTGAGGACCCGGTCGAAGCCGAGTTCGATCGCGGTGTCGAGCGCGGCGCCAAGATCGGAACACACGTCGAAGGCGCGGTGCAGCGTCAGCGAAAGCGGCCTGCCGCGCTCGCTGCCGAGCGTCCGTGCGTGCGCGATCAGCTTGGCCAGAGTTGCCGCGTCGAGCCGGTGGTCGGCCAGGGTTGCGCCGATCACGATACCCGCAAGCCCGGCGTGCGCAGCGGTGACGATATCGTCGGCGATCAGCGCGATTTCGCGCGGGGTGTAGGCGAAACCGCCCTCACGCGGGCGTACGAGCAAGTGCGCGGGGAGGGGCGCCTGCGCCGCCGCGCGGATCAGCGACGCAGGCGGCGTCAAGCCACCGACTGCGAGCGCGGCGCACAGCTCGATCCGGTCGGCGCCGCCCTCCACCGCGGCATTAATGCCGTCGAGATCCTCGACACAGACTTCGAGCGTCATGGCGTCGCGCATCATGCGGTCAGCTCGCGAACAAGGCGCGCGCTTTCAGCACCGTGGTGCTGCCGCGCGCGTCGGTGACGGCGTAGGTAAAGCCCGGCAACAGGCAGAAGGCCCCGACCGCGCCCTTTGTATCGAGCGCGAGGAAGCCGACCTGCACGCCGCGTATCGCGTCGCCGCGCAGCCGCGCGATGTGGCGGACCACCTCTTCGCAGGCCTGTTGCGGTGACGCGCCCGCGCGCATCGATGCGACGACGCGCGCCGACCCTGCGACACGCGTGACCTCCTCGCCCAGCCCGGTCGAGGTCGCGCCGCCGACCCCGGCCTCGACATAGAGTCCCGATCCGACCTGTGGCGAATCGCCGACCCGGCCGCGCATCTTGAACGCCATGCCCGATGTGGTGCAGGCGCCCGCCATCCGCCCCGTCGGGTCGCGCATCAGCAGGCCGATCGTGTCATGGTCGAGCGCGCCACCGGGCGTCCGCGTGATGCGGTTCTCGCTATTGGCCTCGGGACGATAATCCGCGGTCTTAAGCCAATCGCGCCACGCCTTTTCCGCCTCGGGCGTCAGCAACGACTGTTGCTTAAAGCCCTGGTCACGCGCGAACCGCGTCGCGCCTTCGCCGACGAGCATGGTGTGCGGTGTCCGCTCCATCACCCGCCGCGCGACGGAGATCGCGTGCATCGTGTTCTCGAGCGCTGCGACTGCGCCGACGCCACCTGCATCATCCATGATGACCGCATCGAGCGTGACATGGCCGTCGCGGTCGGGATAGCCCGAATAGCCGACGCTGTGATTGTCCGGATCGGCTTCGGGGACCATCGCGCCTGCCTCGACCGAATCGATCAGCGATCCGCCGGCGCGTCTGCGGGCAAAGGCCGCGGCATTGGCTGCAGCACCGAAATCCCAGGTCGACACGATCAGCGCGGGCGCTGCGCCGCCGGTTGCAGCGCGCGCGCGGGCGATCGGCGCAACAAAGGGCAGGGCCGCTCCAATCCCACCAAACGCGGTCAGCAACGATCGTCTCGTCTTCATCAGCAGCCCCCTGTTGTCACCCTGGCGCCCAGTCGTATCGCAAGTCACGGCGGTCGACCAGTCGTATGGCCATTTTACAACATCCGGTCCGAAACGTTACACAGTGGTCTTACTAAGGTATTGACTGAGACCCGATTATGACCAAAACCTTACGAAGGAGACGGGGGCAGGCGACAACGCTGGCCCAAACAAGGGTTTTTAGTATGAACGTGCGTAATTCGGCGTCTTATATGGCGCTTGCGGGGGCACTGATGGTGTCCGCGACCCCGGCGATTGGACAGGTCACGCCGGCACAGGCCGAGGCTACCACGCCCGCGGAGGCCAAAGTCGAGGCGGATGCGGCGACCGCGACCAGCGCCGTCGACGCGCCGCCTGCCGAAGACCGCGCTGGCGGGGGCGACATCGTCGTGACCGGATCGCGCATCCAGCGTCCGAACATGACCTCCGCCGCACCGATCACCTCGGTTACCTCGCAGGACATCCGCGCCCAGGCTGCAGTCAATGTCGAGGACGTGCTCAACCGCCTCCCGCAGGTCGCGCCCGACAGCCAGCAGACCTATAATGATTCGGACGGCCGGCAGCGGATCAAGCTGCGCAGCCTCGGGTTCGAGCGGACGCTCGTTCTGATCGACGGCAAGCGCCTCGGCACGCAGAACGGACAGGACGTGGGCATCATCCCGCCGTCGCTGCTGGAGCGCGTCGACGTCCTCACCGGTGGTGCGTCGTCGGTCTACGGGTCCGATGCCGTCGCCGGCGTCGTCAACTTCGTCCTGAAGAAGGATTTCGAAGGCATCCAGCTCGACGGCAACTATAACTTCTACAACCACAACAACAAGGACACGGTCGTCTCGTCGCTGGCACGCGCAGCCGGCTTCAACAGCCCGCGCGGCCTGACCAACGATGGCGGCCGCGCCGACGTCACGCTGACCGCGGGCAAGAAGTTCTTCGACGGTGCGCTGCGGATCAACGGCTTCGTCAACTACAAGCATACCGACGAGGTCCTGCTGTCCGAGCGGTCGAACTCGGGCTGCTACCTTACGCAGACGAGCCTCAACGCGCCGATCTCGTGCGGCCTGACGCCGAGCAGCTCGACGAGCGGCCTGATTTCGCCGCTGGACAGCAAGGGCGTCGCGACGGGGCAGTATGTCAACAACCCCAATGGCACGCGCACCTTCGTGCCGTTCGGCACCGGCGCGGGCAACGCGTCGAACTATTTCAGCAACTATGCCTATCAGCGCCCGTCCGAGCGCGTGAACGCGGGTGGCTTCGTCAGCCTCGACGTCGCGCCGGACGCCGAAGTCTATGCATCGGGCATCTGGTTCCGCGACAAGTCGTACAACAACTACCCGGCGATCGCGGGCGGCAACGTCCAGGTGAACTGCAACAATCCGTTCCTGTCGGCTTCGCAGGCCAGCACGATCTGCGGTGCGGCAGCGGGTACCGCGGCGTTTGCGCCGATCGACATCCGCTATCGCCTCGGCGAGGGCAACGACCAGCCGGACAGCTATCTCAACACCGGTCTGCGCCTGACCGGCGGTCTGCGCGGCAAGGCCGGCGATGCATGGACCTATGACATCGGCGGCGTCTATGCGCGCAACAAGCAGGACTACACGCCGAGCTTCGTCAACGCGGCCAATCTGCGGAATTCGCTGAACGTGGGTGGGACGCTCGCGGCACCGACCTGCGCAGGGACCACGGACGCCGCCTGCGTGCCGTTCGACGCGTTCAGCGCGGGCAACACCAATCCTGCGCTGATCGACTATCTCTACGACCGCGGCACGTCGACCACGATCGGTACGCTGTATGACGTGCAGGCGAACATCACCGGCGATCTCGGCAAGTACGGCGTCACCTCGCCGTTCGCCGAGCAGGGCGTCGCAATCGCGCTCGGCACGGAATATCGCAAGGATACGCTGAAATCGACCGCCGACAGCGTCTACCGCGCCGGGCTTGGTGGCAATGACACCTATCTGAAGCAGGACGTCTGGGAGGCCAATATCGAGGTCCAGGCGCCGCTGATCGAGCACAAGCCGTTCGCGGAACTGCTGCAGGCCAATGGTGGCTATCGCGTTTCGAAGTACAGCAGCAATTCGAGCAGCTTCAACACGTGGAAGATCGAGGGCATCTATGCCCCGGTCAGCGACCTGACGTTCCGCGCCTCGTTCAACAAGGCGCAGCGCGCGCCGACCGTGACAGAGATCCGGCAGGCGACCAATGTCGATTTCGCCCGTGGCGGATCGGGCACGTTCAACGATTTCTGCGCCCCGACCGTGACGACCAACGCCGCTGGCGGCGTGACCTATGGCACGCCGGTCGCCTCGCGCGAGGTCTGCCGCGCGACCGGCCTGTCGGACGCTCTGTACGGCAGCCCTACGCTGATCTGTCCTGGGGATGCGTCGACGGGGGCGACCGGATGTACGGTTCGCTCGGGCGGTTTCGAAGCCGATCCCGAAACGGCCTATACCCAGACCTATGGCCTGATCGTGAAGCCGCGCTTCGTGCCCGGGCTGGTCTTCTCGGTCGATCGCTACAAGATCAAGATCGACGATTCGCTCGGCTATAACGACTTCAGCTATTATACCGATGGCTGCCAGCGTTCGAACGGCGACGCGTTCTTCTGTCAGGGCATCGTCCGCAATCCCGGCACTGGCACGCTTTACTCGAACGCGGCCAGCAACCCGACGACCGGCTTCATCCGCCAGGGCACGACCAACTTCTACAAGTCGATCGCCCGCGGCTATGACTTCCAGGCGCAGTACACGCTCGATCTCGCCAGCGTCGGCAAGATCGACTGGAACTTCAACGGCTCGCTGACGACCTTTGCCGGCGGGCAGGACTCGCCGGTCCAGCCGACCCGCAACTGCGCAGGCTACTACGGCAATGGCTGCGGTCAGCTGATCCCGAAATGGTCGCACGGCCTGCGCGCGACCTATACGACGGTCGACAAGGGGTTCAGCGCGTCGTTCAACTGGCGCTATGTCGGTTCGCTGACGAATGCTGACAATTCGGGTGATCCGGCGATCGGCGGCACGCCCGAGCGCGAGCGGACCAGCTATTTCCGCGTCTCGCCGAAGAGCTATTTCGATCTCGCGCTCAACTTTGCGATCGACAAGGCGTTCTCGCTGCGCCTGATCGCGAACAACCTGCTCGACAAGAGCGCGCCGATCGTCCCCGATTCCTACAATGTCGCGCTGGCACGGACCAACACGATCCCGCAGCGCTACGACTCGCTTGGTCGCAACCTGGCGGTTGGTGCTACCGTCCGGTTCTGATCCCGTACCCCCACCTCAAGGCCCGCCGGAAACGGCGGGCCTTTTTTTATGCGCGCGTTCGGGGATGGAGAGGCGGGTTCGTGCTTGCGGGCGTGGATCGCATGGTCTAGCGAAACCGCCGCTGCCCGGGGCTTGAAGCCTGCAGGGCGGTCGTGCGGGTGTGGTGGAATTGGTAGACGCGCTGGACTCAAAATCCTGTTCCGAAAGGAGTGCCGGTTCGACCCCGGCCACCCGCACCACCTTTACTGTTTAAGAGCCCGGGCACCCGAAACCAGTCGGCCCGGCTCTACGGCTACAAAGCCGGAAAAATCTGAACATCGTCGAAGCGAAGCCCCGCACGAGCGCCACGTTCGGGCAAGGGACCGCTCGTGTCGATCTCGACGGCGATGTCGTCGACACGCGCCTCGACGCGCCACGTACCACCCCGCTTGTGCACGGCGCCGACGACGATCGGGAGCGCACCGGGAGCGTCATCCCCCAATAGCGCCTCGTGCGGGCGGAAATGCAGTTCGGCCGGTCCGTTGGCCAGCGCCTTCGGAGAAACGTCGAGCGCCTGTCCGTGATGCAGGACGCGGCCATCGGCGACCGTCACCGGGATGCGATTGGTCTCGCCGACGAATTCGGAGACGAACGGCGTGGCGGGCATGTCATAGACTTCGCGCGGGGTACCGATCTGTTCGATGACACCGCGGTTCATGATGACGACGCGGTCGGCAAGCTCGAGCGCCTCCTCCTGATCATGCGTGACGAACACCGAGGTCAGGCCAAGCCGGTCGTGCAGCTCGCGCAGCCAGCGGCGCAGGTCCTTGCGGACCTTGGCATCGAGCGCGCCAAAGGGTTCGTCGAGCAGCAGCAGGCGAGGCTCGACCGCGAGCGCCCGCGCCAGCGCGACACGCTGGCGCTGTCCCCCGGAGAGTTGTGCTGGATAGCGATGGCCCAGATCGGGCAGCTGGATCAGGTCGAGCAGCTCGGCGACGCGCGCGCGGATGTCTGCCTTGGCCGGGCGATCGCGGCGGGTACGGACGGTCAGGCCGAACGCGATGTTGTCGGCGACCGTCATGTGACGGAACAGCGCGTAGTTCTGGAACACGAAGCCGATCTGGCGTTCGGCCGCAGGCGTCCCGGTCATGTCGGCACCGTCGAACAGGACATGGCCGCTATCGGGGAAATCGAGCCCCGCGATCATGCGGAGCAGCGTCGTCTTGCCCGAGCCTGACGGTCCAAGCAGCGCGAGAAACTCGCCCGGACGCGCTTCCAGGCTGACGTCGTTCAGCGCGGCGAACTGGCCGAACCGTTTCGATACGGCGTCGATGACGATACTCAATGCGCACTCCTTGCCTGATGATAGCCGAACCGCCATTCGAGCAGGCTCTTCAACACGAGCGTGACGAGCGCGAGCGATGCGAGCAGCGATGCCACGGCAAACGCACCGACGAAGTCATATTCGTTGTACAGGATCTCGACGTGGAGCGGCATGGTGTTGGTCAGGCCGCGGATATGGCCCGACACCACCGACACCGCGCCGAATTCCCCCATCGCCCGCGCGTTGCAGAGCAGCACGCCGTAGAGCAGGCCCCAGCGGATATTGGGCAGGGTGACATGCCAGAAGGTCTGCCACCCCGACGCGCCGAGCGATACCGCGGCCTCTTCGTCGTCGCGACCCTGCTCGGCCATCAGCGGGATGATCTCGCGCGCGACGAACGGAAAGGTGACGAACACGGTGGCGAGGACGATGCCCGGCACCGCGAAGATGACCTTCCAGTTGTGCGCGATCAGCCACGGCCCGAACCAGCCCTGTGCGCCGAACATCAGCACGAAGATCAGGCCGGCGACGACGGGCGACACCGAGAAGGGCAGGTCGATGAGCGAGATGAGCAGGCTCTTGCCGCGGAAGTCGAACTTGGTGATCGCCCAGGACGCGACGACGCCGAACACGCAATTGAGCGGCACCGAGATCGCCGCGACCAGCAGGGTGAGCCGGATCGCCGCACGCGCATCGGGCTGGCCGATCGCGTCGACGAACATCGGCCAGCCCTTGGCAAAGGCCTGAACGAATACGACGACGAGCGGCAGCGCGAGGAAGAGCGCGAGGAAGAGGAGACCGATGCCGATCAGGATACGCCGGGCAACGGGGCTTTCGCTGGATGCGGCGCAGGTCATTTCGCGCTCCGCTTCGCACGCCACGCCTGGAGCAGATTGACCAGCAGCAGCATCGAGAAGGAGGCGACCAGCATGACGCACGCGATCGCGGTCGCGCCGGGATAGTCGAACTGTTCGAGCTGGGTGACGATCAGCAACGGGGCAATCTCCGACTTGTACGGCATGTTGCCCGCGATGAAGATGACCGAGCCATATTCGCCGACGCCGCGCGCAAAGGCGAGCGCGAAGCCGGTCAGCAGCGCGGGTGCGATTGCGGGCAGGATCACCCGGCTGAACGTCTGCCACCGGGTTGCCCCGAGTGTCGCTGCGGCTTCCTCGACATCGGCGCCGAGATCGGCGAGCACGGGCTGGACCGAGCGCACGATGAACGGCAGGCCGATGAAGATGAGCGCGACGACGACGCCGAGCGGGGTGTAGGCGACGCGGATGCCGAGCGGTGCCAGCAGCGACCCGATCCAGCCGTTTTCGGCATAGAGCGACACCAGCGCGATGCCCGCGACCGCGGTCGGCAGCGCGAAGGGCAGGTCGACCGCGGCGTCGACGAACTTCTTGCCCGGAAACTCGTAGCGCGCGAGGATCCAGGCGATCAGCAGGCCGAACACCGCGTTGACCGACGCGGCCAGCAGCGCGGTACCGAAGCTGAGCTTGTAGGCCGACAGCGCGCGCGCCGAGAGCCCGACTGCGACGAACCCGTCCCAGCCAAGCCCCGCCGCGCGCAGGAAGATCGTCGACAGCGGGATGAGCACGATCAGGCATAGCCAGACGATTGTCAGCCCCATCGTCAGCCCGAACCCGGGAATGACCGACCGTCGCGCGCGGCGCGCTCGGCCGGGCCTGGCGCCGAGGCGCGCGACGTCAGCCACTGGTGGGGATCCGGACGATCGCATCCCTGATCAGCGCTTCGGACCCGAATAGATCCGGTCGAACACGCCCCCGTCTGCAAAGAAGCGGGCCTGCGCGACCTTCCACCCGCCGAAATCGCGGATGGTGCGCATCTCGATCTTCGGGAACATCGTCGCATAGCGCGCCAGCACCGCAGGATCGCGGGGGCGATAATAATTCTTGGCGACGATGTCTTGGCCCTCGGGCGTGTAGAGGAACCGGAGATAGGCCTCAGCGACCTTCTCGGTACCGTGCGCCTTGGCATTGGCGTCGACGACCGCGACCGATGGCTCGGCGAGCACCGAGATCGACGGCACGACGATGTCGAACTTGCCGGTGCCGAGTTCCTTCTCCGACAGGAACGCCTCGTTCTCCCAGGCGATCAGCACGTCGCCGAGTCCGCGCTCGACGAAGGTGGTGGTGGCGCCGCGTGCGCCCGAATCGAGGACCGGGACATGGCCGTAGAGCTGCGTGACATAGGCCTGCGCGGCGGCGTCGGATCCGCCCCCGGCCTTCTTCCCATAGGCCCAGGCCGCGAGGAAATTCCAGCGTGCACCGCCGCTGGTCTTCGGGTTGGGCGTGATCACCTGGACGCCGGGTTTGACCAGATCGCGCCAGTCGCGAATCTGCTTGGGATTGCCCTTGCGGACCAGGAACACGATCGTCGACGTATAGGGCGCGCTGTTGTCGGGCAGCCGCGTTTCCCAAGTGGCGGGCAGCAGCTTCGCACGCTCGGCGATCGCATCGACGTCATAGGCGAGCGCCAGCGTGACGACGTCGGCGCCCAGGCCGTCGATCACCGCCCGCGACTGCTTGCCCGATCCGCCATGGCTCATGTTGAACCGTACCGTCTGGCCGGTGTCCTGCTTCCACTTGGCGGCGAACGCGGTGTTTACCGCCTTGTAGAGTTCGCGGGTCGGATCGTAGCTGACGTTGAGCAACTCGACCGATCCGTCCTTGCCCGTGCTCGAGGGCGACGAGCAGCCCGCGACGATCGCAGCAAGCGCCAGGCCGATATGCGTGCGGTTCAGTCTCATCCAGTCCCTCCGGTTCGCGTAATCCCTATCGCGTCGGTAGTGGTGGGGAATAGCCGCAAAGCTTGGCCATGCCAAAGCCTGGGTATCCGGCAGGCGTCACATCTGCAGCGGATCGGCATAGCCGGTGAGCTCGAGATAGCCGCTGCCGCCCGCCGTGCGGACCGCACCTTCCCAGTATACGGGCATGCCGCTGCGGCGGGCATCGAGCTCCTGATCGGCGAACAGCGGATCGAGGCGGAAGCGGCGGACCCCTTCGGGGAGGCGGACGGTGAGGCGTTGCGTCACGGGGTAGAGCGCCCCGGTGCGCGGCGAGCGCCACTGGCGGAGCGGATCGAACCGGACGTCGGCGGGCGCGAACCGGACGACGCGGCCATCCGCGCGGCGCAGCGATCCACCCGCCCAGAGCGGCTTGCCGTCGCGGCCACGAATGCGGAACGCCATCAGCGCCCCCCCGTCGTCGAGATTGAGCCCGGTCCAGTCCCAGCCGACCGCGCCGCCGCCGAGATAGTCGGACGACCATTCCCGGTCGAGCCACGCCTGTCCGGTGACGCGTTGCGGCGTGCCGTGCCGCACCAGCTGCCCCGCCACCGCGAGATGCGGGATCGAGTAGTAATAGCTCGCCTGTTCGGGCCGCGGACCCTTCTGGCTGTAACCGGCCTTGCCCTGCAGCAGGGGCGGCTGGCGCGGTGTCAGTGTCAGCGTCAGCGCGAAATCGCCGGTGGTGACGGTGGTCGTGAACCGGCCGTCGGGTCGCCTGCGGATTTGCCAGTCCTTGAGCGTGACGTCGGTATCGCCGATGCGCGCCTGGGCCAGACCGAACCCCGCCCGTGCCGCTCGTTCCCCGTGCAGAAGATGGCCGAGTTTGGGGTCGGAGAGCGCTGCGTGCGCGAACAGGATCTGTTTGGGGGCGAAGCGGCTGGGGTTCGCCGCGTCGGTGCCCGGGGTGGTCCGGAAGAAGGTGATCTGGAAGCCGAGATTGCGGCCGTCCTGCGTCTTCAGCAGACCGGTGACATACCACCATTCGGTGCGGAATGCCGGATGCGCACCGTGTTCGCGCGGGAAGGTGAAGGAGGGGCCGGGACGGACGACGGGATAGCCGGTGGCGACCGGCACTGCGGCGGTCAGCGCCAGCGCTGTGAACGTAAACACTGGGCGCATCACCAGTCCTCCCTGACCATGCGGACCGCATCGGCGGCGATCGCGCGCCGGCCGGCAAGTACCGCGGTACCCGCCGCCGCAACGATCAGCGCAAGTGCTACTCCGCCGATGCTGCCCCAGGGGATGCGCGTCGCCATGGTCCAGTTGAACGACTGCGGATTGATCACGTGGACGAGCACCTGTGCCATCACCCCGCCGAGCGTAATCCCGGCGATGCCACCGACGAGACCGAGCAACGCCCCCTCGGTCGCCAGCATCGCGACGATCTGCCGCTTTGCGACGCCGATATGGCGGAGCATCCCGAATTCGCGTGTGCGGGCGATCGTCTGCGCGGACATGGTCGCGGCGACGCCTGCCAGCCCCACGAGGATCGCCACCCCCTCGAGCAGATAGGTGACGGCGAAACTGCGATCGAAGAGTTCGAGGGCATAGCGGCGCAGCGTGGCCGGGCGCGCGATCGAGACGAGGCTGGTCAGCGCCGGGGGCGCCGCCGCGGTCAGCGCGCGCTCGACGGTGCGGGGATCCGCGCCGCGGGCAAGCGTGATCGCCGCCTCCGTCCGCGAGCGGTCGCCGGTGGCGCGCGTATAGTCGGTGTCGCGGACGATGATCGCGCCCTGCTGGCGGGCATAGTCGCGCCAGATCCCTGCGACGACGTACCGGCCCGCGATCGGCAACGTGACGCTGTCGCCGACCGACCAGCCATAGAGCCGCGCGGCGGGCTCCGAGATCCAGATCGGCGCGGTGCCGGCGGGGCGGGCGCGTCCGCTTTCAAGCAGCACGAGGCTGGGGTCGGGGCCATCGGTCTTAACCGGACGTGCGATCAGCGAGACGGGCGGCCGGTCCGGCGCGAGCGTCAGTGGGATCTGCCGGCTATACGCGATCGCTGTGATGCCGGGCACTGTGCGCAACCGAGCCTGCGCCGCGGGATCGAGCCCGGTGCCACCCTCGACCCGAAGATAGAGATCGTCCGAGAGGACCTGACCCAGCCATTCGTCGACCGCGCCGCGAAAGCTGGTGACCATCACCGCCATCGCGATCATCAGCGCGGTGCTCGCGACGATCCCGCACAGCGCGGTGGCGGCCTGGGCGGGGGCACCGTGGAGGTGGCGGATGGCGAGGTCTACGGGGACGGACCGCCCGCCACCGCGGCTGAGCGGCGCGAGCAGCGTGCGCGCGAGCCAGGGCATGCCGGCGATGCCGCCTGCGAGTATCAGCGCCATGCTCGCAAACCCGAACAGGGGCAGGCCGCCGATCGCGGGGAGCAGCGCCGCGCCACCGCCGAGCAGCATCAGGATGGCGGCGGGGCGGACGGGCATGGGGGTCCGGGGGTCGATCACGTCGCCGGCGTTGCGCAGTGCCGCGGCGGGGGCCGCCCGCGCCGCGATCCGCGCCGGCAGGACGCTGCCAGCGACCGCGGCCAGCAGGCCGAGCGCGAAGAAGCCGATCGCGGCGGCGGGCGCGAAGGTCAGCCGGACGCGGCCATCGGCGAAATAGCCTGCGCCAAGGTCCGCGCCGAACCGGGCGAGCGCGGCATAGGCCAGCGCATAGCCGAGCAGCAGACCGAGCGTGGCGCCGATCACGCCGATCGCCAGCCCCTCCAGCGCGACGGTCGCGACGATCCCGTTGCGCGGCAGGCCGAGCGTGCGGACAAGCGCAAAGGCCCGCAACCGGCGTGCCACTGACAGCGACTGCGCGGAAAAGACGAGGAACCCGCCGGTCAGCAATGCGACCAGCGCGAGCATGTCGAGATTGACGCGGTACGCGCGTGACAGCGCGTCGCTGCGGGTCGCATCACTTGCGTCGCTGCCGATCGTCGCATCGCGCGGCAGAATGGTAGCGAGGCGTGGAGGGGCGGCGCCGTCCTGCTGTTTCACGTCGATCCGGTCGAGGCGGCCGAGCCGGTCGAAGCGCCACTGCGCCGCGGCGATGTCGATCACGCCGATCGCCTCGCCCTCGGCTACGCCCGGCAACCGGCCGGCGACGCGCATCGTTGCGGTTCGACCGTTGGCGGTGACGACGAGCATCGCGCCGGGACGGGCATTCACGTTGCGCATCGCCGCGGCGGACAGATAGAGCGCGGCGTCGTCGAACGCCGCGTCGCCCCGCCGGTCGATCCCGGCGGGGGCGATGCCGACCAGCGACGGCGTGACCTGTGCCGCACGGATCACGTCGAGGCCGAGCAGGGTGACGGGCCGCCTCCCGATCGTCGCGCGCAGGATGACGACCGGGCTCGCGTCCGCGACGCCGGCCGCGGTCGCAACCCTGGGATAGAGCGCTTCGTCGAAGCCGAGCGGGCTGGTCGCGTTGACCTGAAGATCCGCGCTGCCCTTGACGGTGCGCAATGCGCCTTCGAATGACGACAGCGCCGATCCGTTGACGAGGTGGACCGCGAAGCCGAGCGCGACACCGATGGCGATCGCGATCGCGGTGAGGGCGAGCCGCGCGGGATGCGCGCGCCACTCGCCACCGATCATCCAGCCCAGCGCGAGCCGCGCCGACAGGATGCTCATCGCGCGCGTTCCAGCCCGTTTGCGGTCAGCGTCAGAACATCGTCGGCGATCGCGGCGGCCGCCGCCGAATGGGTGACGATGATCGCGGCGACGCCCTGTTCGCGAACCGCGTCGGAAAACAGCGTCAGGATCTTCGCAGCGGTGTCGGGGTCGAGATTGCCCGTCGGCTCGTCGGCGAGGATCAGCGCGGGACGATGGATGAGCGCGCGCGCGATCGCGACGCGCTGCAGCTCGCCGCCCGACAGGTCGCGCGCATAGCCGTCGCCGCGCGTGCCGAGCCCGACCCGGGCGAGCATCGCCTGCGCCTGGTCGGCGATCGCGCGACGGTCGGTCGACACGAGCGCGAGCGGAAGCGCGACGTTCTGGCGAAGGGTCAGATAGGGCAGGACGTGAAAGGCCTGGAACACGAACCCGATCCGCGTCGCGCGCAGCCGGGTCAGCGCGGCTTCGTCGAGTGTGTCGAGGATCGTGTCCTCGATCGCGACATGCCCTGCGTCGGGCGCGTCGAGCCCGGCGAGGATGTTGAGCAGCGTCGATTTGCCGACGCCACTTTCGCCGACGATCGCGATCAGCTGGCCGGCGCGCGCGGTGAGGTCGAGCCCGCGGAAGAGCTGGCGGCCGCCGGGGACCGACTTTTCGAGCGCGGTGACGCGAAGCAGGGCGCGGTCTTGCATCTGGGGCTCATGCCACGGCGCGCGGCCGGGGGACAGCGCGGCGGTGTTGCCATGGGTTGTCTTGGGGGCTGGTTTTCGTGAGGGCATGGGTGAGCCCGGGCGATGCAACGGCATCGTGACCCTCCGAACTTCGCCACATTAGTCTTGCCCCCTCGTGAAAGGCACCTCCCCGGCGAAGGCCGGGGTCCAGCTGGAGAGGTGGGCGTAATAGAGCGAAGCGCCCATCGCTGCTGTCCCCCGACTGGACCCCGGCCTTCGCCGGGGAGGTGCTTGGAGGTGCGTTGGCGCTCTCGCCTGTGGTGAGCCAGGCCAAAGCCGCGGCGTCGGACGGGGCTTTTGGCCCCGCCGGCCGGGCCTGACGCGGGTCCGCGCCGGAGCTTGCGCTCCGGCGTGGGCGTCAGGCCGCGAACTGGTTCATCGTGTTGTGGACGCCGCCGGCCTTCAGCGCCGCCTCGCCCGCGAAATACTCCTTGTGATCGTCGCCCAGGTCGGAGCCCGACATGTTCTGGTGCTTCACGCAGGCGATACCCTCGCGGATTTCCTTGCGCTGGACGCCCTTCACATAGCCGAGCATCCCTGCATCGCCGAAATACTCCTTGGCGAGATTGTCGGTCGAGAGCGCCGCGGTGTGATAGGTCGGCAGCGTGATCAGGTGGTGGAAGATGCCGGCGCGCTTTGCCGAATCCGCCTGGAAGGTGCGGATGCGCTCGTCCGCCTCGTCGCCGAGCGGCGTGCCGTCATAGTCGACACTCATCAGGCGCGTCCGGTCATAGGCCGACACGTCGCGGCCGGCTTCGCTCCACGCATCGAACACCTGCTGGCGGAAGTTCAGCGTCCAGTTGAAGCTGGGCGAGTTGTTGTAGACGAGCTTCGCGTTGGGAACGACCTCGCGGATGCGGTCGACCATCCCGGCAATCTGTTCGATGTGCGGCTTCTCGGTCTCGATCCAGAGCAGGTCGGCGCCGTTCTGCAGGCTTGCGATACAGTCCATGACGCAGCGATCCTCGCCGCTGCCGGCACGGAACTGGAACAGGTTGGAGGGCAGGCGCTTCGGGCGGAGCAGCTTGCCGTCGCGGTTGAGGATGACGTCGCCATTCTGCGCGGTCGCGGGGTCGATCTCTTCGCAATCGAGATAAGAGTTATACTGGTCGCCGAGATCGCCGGGCGTCTTGCTGACCGCGATCTGCTTGGTGAGGCCGGCGCCGAGCGAGTCGGTGCGCGTGACGATGATGCCGTCCTCAACGCCGAGCTCGAGGAAGGCGTAGCGGCAGGCGCGAACCTTGGCGAGAAAGTCCTCGTGCGGGACGGTGACCTTGCCGTCCTGATGCCCGCACTGCTTCTCGTCGCTGACCTGGTTTTCGATCTGGAGTGCGCAGGCCCCCGCCTCGATCATCTTGCGCGCGAGCAGGTATGTCGCCTCAGCATTGCCAAAGCCTGCGTCGATATCGGCGATGACGGGGACGACGTGCGTCTGGTGGTTCTCGATCGCGTTGAGCAGGCGCTTCTCCTCGATCGCGTTGCCTGCCGCGCGCGCCGTATCGACGTCGCGGAACAGCATGCCGAGCTCGCGGGCATCCGCCTGGCGCAGGAAGGTGTAGAGTTCCTCGATCAGCGCGGGGACGCTCGTCTTCTCGTGCATCGACTGGTCGGGAAGGGGCCCGAATTCGCTGCGGAGCGCGGCGACCATCCAGCCCGAGAGGTAAAGATAGCGGCGGTCGGTCGTGCCGAAATGCTTCTTGATGCTGATCATCTTCTGCTGGGCAATGAAGCCGTGCCAGCAGCCGAGCGACTGGGTGTAGTTCGCCGGGTCGGCGTCATAGGCAGCCATGTCGCGGCGCATGATCCCCGCGGTGTAGCGGGCGATGTCGAGACCCGAGCGGAAGCGGTTCTGTGCGCGCATCCGGGCGACCGATTCGGCGGAAATCCCGTCCCAGGTGCCGTTCCGCGCGGCGATCAGCTGGTCGATCTGGGTAAGGTCGGTCTGGAAGGTCATGCTGCATCCTCGTTCCGCGTTTGATGACGGATCGGTACACAACATGACAACGAATCGCTCGGGGCTAGGAGGCAGCTACAGCGTCGCGCTGTCAAACTCCTGCGCGTGCCTGAGTCTTCTTGTCACGTTTGTGACAGCGCGCAGTTATGCCGTGGCGGCCTGCGCCGTCCCGGCGTCTTGCAGTGCCGGATCGAGCAAGCCCTGCCGCTTGGCGACGATCGTCGGGACGAGCGCCTGCCCGGCGACATTGACCGCGGTGCGGCCCATGTCGAGGATCGGGTCGATCGCGAGCAGCAGGCCTGCGCCTTCGAGCGGGAGGCCGAGCGTCGACAGCGTGAGCGTCAGCATGACGACCGCGCCGGTCAGCCCTGCGGTGGCGGAGGACCCTAGCACCGACACGAGCACGATCAGCACATAGTCGGCGGCATGCAGCGGGATGCCGTAATATTGCGCGACGAAGATCGCCGAGACCGCGGGGTAGATAGCGGCGCACCCGTCCATCTTGGTCGTGGCGGCGAGCGGCACGGCGAAGGCGGCATAGGTACGTGGGACGCCGAGGCCGCGTTCGACGACATCCTCGGTCACCGGCAGCGCGGCGATCGACGAGCGCGACACGAAGCCGAGCTGGATCGCGGGCCAGGCGGCGGCGAAGAACCGCCGCGGGCTGAGCCCGTTGGCGAGCAGTAGCAGCGGGTAGACCACGAACAGTACGATCGCGAGCCCGGCATAGACCGCGATGCTGAACGCGCCGAGCGCCGACAGCGATTGCCAGCCATAGCGAACGATCGCGTTGCCGAGCAGTGCTCCCGTACCGATTGGCGTCAACCGTATTACCCAGCGCAGGATGCGGCGGAAAAGCGCGAGCGCGGATGCATTGAAGGCGAGGAACGGCGCGCCCGCATCACCAATCCGGACCGCGGCGATTCCGATCGTGATCGCGATGACGATGATCTGCAGGACGTTGAACGACAGCGCAGTCCGCGCGGTCTCGTCGGTCAGCTTGGTCGACGCCTCGAGCCCGAGGATATTGGCGGGAACGAGTCCGCGCAGGAAGTCGAGCCACGACCCGGCGGTCGTCGGCGCGACCGCGCTGGCGGCACTGACCCCCGCGGTCACGCCGGGCTGGATCACCAGCGCAAGGACGATTCCGATCGACACCGCGATCAGCGCGGTGATTGCGAACCAGGCGAGCGTGCTGATGACCAGCCGCCGCGCATTGTCGAGATCGCGCAGCGCGGCGATCGACGCGATGATCGCCGTGAAGACGAGCGGGACGACAAGAGTCTTCAGCAACTGAACGAAGATCTCGCCAACGATGCGCAGCGTTTCCGCGAGGCCAGATCCCGCGCCGGTTCCGCGCGCGACGAAGCCGAGCGCGAGCCCGGCGATCATCCCGATCAGAACCTGTAATCCGAACGATCGCCGTAATGTCTGCATGGCCGCTGTCCCGTATGAACCGGACGAAATACAGCTTTTGCATGGTGCGGTGCAACGAAGACGCTGTCCGTGCCGGGATAGCCGAGCTTGTCGGTCGCGCGGCTCGTCAATCAGCGGATGATCGGAAATTCCTCGCGAAACCGGTCGACGAGTGTCTCGATCCGGTCGATGTCCTCAGCGCTGCCCGAGGGCGTGACCGACCAGTTGCAATGCGCGTGCGTGGCGGTGGAATAGACCCGGACCTCGCCGACCGCCATGCGCCAGCGACGCCGGTCGCCGAGATGGTCGCGGGTCAGAACGGTCACGAGCCGATCGCGCAATTCGCTGGCGGTCAGCATCGGGATCCGAAGCGGGTCATGGGGCAGGGCAGGTGGAGCAACATGGCACGGGCGATACCGTGCCCGTCGCGCTGTGGCACCCCCCAAAGGGCGATCAGGTCGGATCGCTTTCCTCTGAAATCGAAACGACCGGTAGCGGGGCGCCGCTGCCAAAAACCGTGCCTGCATGCGCCGCACCGATATGGATGCGGACGCCCGACGCCATATGCACGCGTGGTGTGGCGGCGGACGACTCCGGCGGTGTCGGCATCGCAGTCTCCATCCCCGGCATGGTCCGGCCGCGATGAACGGTGACGCCGGATCCCGCCGTACCGAATTCGGTTGAGGCGGACGGGGACGCAGCGAGGATCGTATCGGGCGCCGCAACGCGGGTCGGTTCGACGCCCGCATAGGTCTGGCGGAAGCTGAGCGCGCGCTCCATCGCGCCGCGCCAGCGATAGAAGATGTGCGCACCGACTGTGCCGACCCGGCTGAGGCTTGGCGCCCACCAGGGCAGGATCGAAGCGGCGTGGTAGGAGGTCGAGGCGCCGACCGGCGCGAAGACGCTGCCGTCGAACGCGGCGCGCGCGACCGATGCGGCCCTTGCCCAGGCGGCACCATCGCGGGGGTGGTTCATCGAGCCGTCGCAGGTGAAGCTGAACTGGCAGCCGGTGCGCCGTGTCGACCCCTGATAGACGACGCCGCAGACGCTGTGCGGAAAGGCGCGATCGCGAACCCGGTTGAGCACGACCTGTGCGACGGCGCGCTGGCCATCGGTCGGTTCGGAGCGTGCCTCGTAATAGACCGCGGCGGTCAGGCAGGCGATGGCGCGCTGGCGGTCGTCGTCACTCTGCGCGGCGCCGGGAAAGGCGGGCGCGGCGGCGAGGGTGCGCGGGGTGTCGTCGGTGGAGGCTGCAGAGGCGGCAAAGGCGCGGTCGAGCGGTTCGGCAGGCACCTCGAGCGCGAGCCCAGCGAGCAGGCTACGCGCTTCTGCTGCGTCGCGGACCGGGACGCCAGCCGTCGGTGCAGCCACGCGCGTCGACGGGGGAACGCACGAGGTGCTGGCGGCGATCGCCGCGAAACCGAGCACTGTTCTCTTGAGCATGGGGTAGGTCGCGCGTCGTGACAGGAAGCCTGCGCGTACCACCCGGATGTTAGATAGTGGTTAAGCTCCCGGCGTGGCGCCGACGAGGCTAAGTCCGACCGCCTCGGCGACCTTGATGCCGTCGACGCCGGCCGACAGGATCCCGCCCGCATAGCCCGCGCCTTCGCCGGCGGGAAACAGGCCGATCGTATTGAGGCTCTGAAAATCGTCGCCGCGCGTGATCCGGACGGGGGACGAGGTACGCGTCTCGACCCCGGTGAGGACCGCGTCGGGGTGATCATAGCCGAGAATGTCGCGACCAAATACCGGCAGCGCCTCGCGCATCGCGGTGACCGCGAACTCGGGAAGGCATTCGGCGAGATCGGTGAGGTGGACGCCGGGGCGGTAGGACGGGATGACCGTGCCAAGCGCGCTCGACGGGCGGCCGGCGAGGAAATCGCCGAGACGCTGCGCGGGGGCCTTATAATCGGATCCGCCGGCGACATAGGCGCGCGATTCCCAGTGGCGCTGCAATTCGATGCCCGCCAGTGGATTGCCGGGATAGTCACGCGCAGGATCAATGCCGACGACGAGTCCCGAATTGGCGTTGCGCTCGTTGCGCGAATATTGGCTCATCCCGTTGGTGGCGACGCGGCCTTCCTCGGACGTCGCCGCGACGACGGTACCGCCCGGGCACATGCAGAAGCTGTAGACGGTGCGCTCGTTCGTGCAATGATGCGACAGGCTGTACGCGGCGGCGCCGAGATCGGGGTGGCCGGCACAGGGGCCGAACCGCGCCTCGTCGATCCAGGATTGCGGATGTTCGATGCGCACGCCGATCGAAAAGGGCTTCGCCTCCAGGAATACGCCGCGATCGTGCAGCATGTGGAAGGTGTCGCGCGCGCTGTGCCCCACCGCGAGCACGACATGATCCGCCTCGAGATAGTCGCCGGTATGCAGGTGAAGCCCGCGGATGCGCCGCGTGCCGTCCGCATCGACCGCGATGTCGAGATCGTCGACGCGGTGCTGGAAGCGATATTCGCCGCCGAGCGACTCGATCGTCGCGCGCATCGCCTCGACCATCGTCACCAGCCGGAACGTGCCGATATGCGGATGCGCCTCGGTCAGGATCTCGGGCGGAGCGCCGGCCTTGACGAACTCGGTGATGACCTTGCGGCCGAGATGGCGGGGATCCTTGATCTGGCTCCACAGCTTGCCGTCGGAGAAGGTGCCCGCGCCGCCCTCGCCGAACTGGACGTTGGATTCGGGGTTGAGGACGCTGCGGCGCCACAGGCCCCAGGTGTCCTTGGTGCGTTCGCGGACCAGCTTGCCGCGGTCGAGGATGATCGGGCGGAACCCCATCTGCGCGAGGATGAGGCCCGCGAACAGGCCGCACGGCCCTGTCCCCACGACGACCGGGCGACGCGCGCCCGGCGTCTCGGGTGCCTTGGCGACGTGGCGGTAGCCGGTATCTGGCGTCGTGTTGACGTGACGGTCCTTGCGGAACCGCGCGAGGATCGTCGCCTCGTTCTTCGCGGTGACGTCGATCGAATAGACGAGCTGGATGTCCATCTTGTCGCGCGCGTCATGTGCGCGCCGCGCGACGGTGTAGCGGATCAATTCGCGGGGGGTGATGCGCAGCCGCTTGCAGACTGCGGCGGGGATCGCTTCGTCGGCATGGTTGAGCGGCAGCTTGAGTTCGGTGATGCGGAGCATGGGGCCCTGTAACGCGGGCCGCGGGGTTTCGCCATGAGCTGTGGTACCGAAGCGCAGACCGTGCAGGCCTTGCCCTGGGACGGCCCGGACTGCACGGTACCGGCATCCGGGACCAAAGGAGCTAGCCGATCAACAGCGCCGTCGTCATCGCCGCGATGCTTGCCTATGGCACCGCATTGTTCGGGATTGCCTGGGTCGTCGATCGGCGTGGGCTATCGCCGCGCATGGCGCGGATCGCCTATCCCTTGTCACTGGCCGTCTATTGCAGCAGCTGGACGTTCTTCGGCGGCGTCGGCACCGCGGCGACGCGCGGCTGGGATTATCTGTCGATCTACCTCGGCCCGGCGCTGGTGTTCCTGCTCGCGCCGGGATTCCTGACCAAGCTCGTCCGGCTGGCGCGCGACGAAGGGTCGAGCTCGATCGCCGACTTCATCTCGGCGCGTTATGGTCGCAGCCGGAGTACCGCGGCGATCGTCGCGGGGACCGCGCTGGTCGCGTCGATACCCTATATCGCGCTGCAGCTGCGCTCGGTGACGCTCAGCTTCGGCGCGCTGGTCGGGATCGGCGGATCGGTGCTGGTCGGGCCGCTCGTCGCGCTGCTGCTGGCGACGTTCGCGATCAGCTTTGGCGCGCGACGCTATGAAGTGGCGGGGGGCAATACCGGCGTGGTCGCGGCGATCGCGGCGGAGTCGCTGATCAAGCTGCTCTGCTTCGTGGCGCTCGGCGGATTCGCGCTGACGCTGCTTGCGACGATGCCGGCCGCGCGGATCACGCCGCCGCTGACCGGGTTCGTCGAGGGTTTCGCGCCCGACGCGCTGACCTCCGACTTCTTTGTCCGCACGCTGCTATCCGCCTGCGCGATCCTCTGCCTGCCACGTCAATTCTATGTCGGGATCCTCGAAGCGAGCGGCCCGGCGGCAGTGCGGCGCGCGCGCTGGCCGTTCATCGCCTATCTCGCGGTGATCTCGGTGATGGTCCTGCCGCTCGTGCTCGCGGGGCTGGCGGTGCTGCCCGCCGATACGCGACCCGACCTCTACGTGCTGGCGGTCCCGCTGGCGCGCGACAATGATCCGATGGCGCTGCTCGCGTTCATCGGCGGGTTTTCCGCCGCGACCGCGATGGTTGTCGCCGAGACGATCGCGCTGTCGACGATGGCGACCAACGACCTGCTGGCCCCATTGCTGCTGCGGCGGCAGACCGATGGCGGGGAGGGCGATCTGGGGCGGCGGCTGCTGCGTGTCCGGCGCGTGATCATCGCCGCGATCGTCGCCGCGGCTTTGTGGTACGGCACGAGTATCGGCGACGAGCTGTCGCTCGCATCGATCGGGCTGATCGCGTTCGCCGGCGTCGCGCAGTTCGCGCCCGCGCTGATCGCCACCGTCGGCTGGGGCTTTGCCGATACCCGGGCGGCGCGCGGCGGCTTGATCGGCGGCGTCGTCGTCTGGGCCTATTGCCTGTTGATGCAATCGGTATTGGGTGGCTTCGGCGCCAGTCTTGCGAAAGCCAGCGGGGGGTTGCTCGACCCCGATGCGCTGATGCGGGTCGCGCTTGGATCGCCGCTGGTCAACGGCACGGTCTGGAGCCTGGGCGTGAATATCGCGCTGATGGCGGGGCTGCACCTGTACGCGGCGCGGCGGCGGGTGTTCGGGGGACGGCACAGCGTGCTGGATCACGTCACGACCTTTGGCGAGCTGAAGATCCTGGTTGCGCGCTTCGTCGGCGATGCCGAAGCCGCAGAGGGGCTGGACCCGCTGTCACGCGATCCGGGCGCGCCGATCGACGGACGCGCCGCCCGTCAGGCGGAACGGCTGATCGCGGGCGTGATCGGCGCACCCTCGGCGCGGCTGATCGTGACGTCGAGCCTTGCGGGTTCGGCGATGGAAGTAGGCGACGTCGTCCGGCTGCTCGACCAGCGGGGACGCAGCCTGCGCTTCTCGCGGTCGCTGCTGTCGGCAACGCTGGAGACGATCGACCCGGGCGTCAGCGTGATCGACGCCAATCTGAGGCTCGTCGCGTGGAATCCGCGCTATGTCGAGATGTTCGACTATCCCGAGGACTATGTGATCGCCGGACGGCCGATCGCTGATCTGATCCGCTACAATGCCGAGCGCGGCGAATGCGGGCCGGGTGGCGTCGAAGCGCATGTGTCGCGCAGGCTCGCGCATCTCGAACGCGGCCTTCCGCACAGTTTCGAGCGGCTTCGACCGTCGGGGCGGTGGATCAAGACGGTCGGTCAGGCCATGCCCGGCGGCGGCTATGTCCAGAGCTTCACCGACATCACCGCGGAGAAGACCGCGCAGGCGGAATTGGAGGCCCGGGTCGAGGCGCGGACACATGATCTGGCCCAAACGAATACGATGCTCGACGAGGCGCGGCGGCATGCCGAGACCGCGACGCGCGACAAGACCCGGTTCCTTGCCGCGGCAAGCCATGACCTGCTCCAGCCGCTTCATGCCGCCCGGCTCTTCTGCGCGGCACTCGACGAGGGCAAGGCGCCGCACCAGGCCGACCTGGTGCGCGCGATCGATGGCGCGATCGGGTCGGCGGATACGCTGCTGCGGGCCTTGCTCGACGTGTCGCGGCTCGACGCGGGCGGGGTCGTGCCGAAGATCGAGCAGTTCGTGCTCGGCGACCTGATCGAGGAACTGGCCGCCGAGTTCCGGCCGCTCGCCGGCGAACGTGCGTTGATCCTCGCCTCGCACCCGGGGACGCACATCGTCGCCACCGACCGGTCGTTGCTGCGCTCGATCCTGCAGAACTTCCTGTCGAATGCGGTGCGTTATACTCCGTCGGGGCGGATCTGGATCGGCGCGCGGCGGCGCGGCGGTGACGTCCTGGTCGAGGTGCGGGACAGCGGGCCGGGAATTGCGGCGGGTGACCGTGAACGGATCTTTGCCGAGTTCGAGCGGGTGGAGAGCAAGGGCAGCGCGGGCGGCGGTGTCGGACTGGGGCTGGCGATCGTCCAGCGGATCGCGCAACTGCTCGACCTGCGGATCGAATTGCGGTCGCAGCCGGGTGCGGGGTCGACCTTCGCCGTTCGCGTTCCGCTGGCGGCGCATGCGACGCTGCCCGATCGTGCCAGGACGGCCCCGGTCCTGCGCGACCTGCCGCCGGGGCTGCGCGTCCTGTGCCTCGACAATGATGCCGCCATTCTCGCGGCGCTCGACGCGGCGCTCCGGTCGCGGCGCTGCGTCCCGCTGCTGGCGGCGACGATCGAGGAGGCGATGACGCTGGCGGCGGACGAAGAGCCCGACGTCGCGCTGATCGATTTCCATCTCGAGGTGGCGCAGGACGGACTGGACGTTGCCGAACGATTGTCGGCGATGGCGCCGGCGCCCGCGATCGCGCTGGTGACCGCGGACCGCAGCGCGGCGGACGATCCGCGCTGTGCGGGGATCACCGTGCTGAACAAGCCGGTGGTGCCAGGCGAGCTATGGGCATTCCTTGAGCGCGCATCGGCAGCCGCGGCTGCGGTTTAAGGTGCTGACCCAGCGCGCCTATTTGTTCGGTGCGCTGGTGAAGTCGATCTTGATGCGGACCCAGGCGCCGATCATCTTCTTGCCGCCGACCCGGGGCGGCAGCACGCGGAACTGCCATGCGGCCTGGCGCATTGCGCGGGCCAGCCCCGAGCCGACCGGGGATTCGCCGAGCGACCGGCAATTCTCGACCCTGTAATTCTCCGCGGTCCGGCAGGCGATGAGTGCCCAACTGCCCGGGGGGGCGCCATTGGGAACATAGCCCGCAAGTTCGGCATGGCTCGGTTCGGTATACCATTCGGCATTGTAGAGCCGCTCGCCACTTGGACCTTCGCCTGGGCCGTAGGCAGAGCCGCTGTCCTTGCCGGCGCCCGCGCCATCGGTGTCAGAGCCGCCCGCCTGTCGATCGCCTGGGTGCGACGGGATCTTGGATATGTCCGCCGAATCGAACAACTCCATGCCGCCCGCCAGCATCTTGGGGAAGGCCGGGGCAGGGGTGACGGGGCGCGGGTCCGACGCCGGCGCGGTCGATGGCGGGCGGGGCGATCTGGGCGAGGCGCCGCCGGCGACCTTCTTCGCCTTTTCGATCACCGGGCGTTGCGGGGTCTCGGGTTTCGTCTCGCGGTCGGGTAACAGGCGGAAGCTGCTGGGCGGTGGCGTCGGCTCGGGCTTGGTCGGCGTTGGCGCGAGCCGCAGCAGCAGGAGAATGACGACGACATGCGCGGCGATCGCCAGCAGGAATGAACGCGCGCGCCGCCAGAGCGGCTGGCGCGATCGGTTCGACGCGGACAGGTAGGACGTCGAAGCCATTGATGGTCGCCTAGACCGCGCAAGGTGGTGTCGCAAGACGTCGATTGCCGTGCGGCTCGTCTCGCAAGTGGGAGGCGGTCGGCTAGTCGGCGAAGCGAATGTCGAGCGCGCGCGCGGCAAGCACCGCCTGGGTGCGGTTCTGGACGCCGAGCTTGCGCAGGATCGCGGTCATGTGGCCCTTTACGGTCGCCTCCGAAACGCCGAGGTCGAACGCGATCTGCTTGTTGAGTCGCCCCGCGAGAACGCCGAGCAATACTTTCAATTCGGTCGGGGTCAGGCTGGCGACGCGATTGGAGATGTCATCGGCCGGCAGGGCGGCGACGGGGGCATCGCGGTCGCCCGCCAGCGCGCGCGCGACCGCATTTTCGAGCGTGGCGAGATCGGCGGTCTTCGATACGAAGCCGACCGCGCCATAGGCGCGCGCGCGCGGCGCGGCCTCCGCCTCGTCGGCGGACGAGATGACGACGATCGGCGTGTCGGGACGCTCGGCATGCAGCAGGGCGACACCCGCAAAGCCCTCCGACCCCGGCATCCGCAGGTCGAGCAGGATGAGATCGAGGCGGGCGGCGCCGCGCGCCGCCTCGATCGCCTCGCCGAGCTGCCCCGCCTCGAGGATCGTCGCATCGGGGGCCGCGCGACCGACCGCCAGCTTCAGCGCCTGGCGAAACAGCGGGTGGTCGTCGGCGATCAGGATCGTGCGCGCGGTCATGCGAAGGCGGCGGTGGCCTTTTCGCGACCCGTGATCAGCGCGTCGACGACCGTCGGATCGGCAAGCGTCGAGGTATCGCCCAGACCGTCGAGCTGGTTCTCGGCGATCTTGCGCAGGATCCGGCGCATGATCTTGCCCGAGCGCGTCTTGGGCAGGCCGCGGGCGAACTGCAGGACATCGGGCGTCGCGATCGGACCGATCTCGCGGCGGACCCATTGCACGAGTTCCTTGCGCAGCTCCTCGCTCGGTTCGGCATTCGCATTGAGCATGACATAGGCATAGATGCCCTGGCCTTTCACGTCGTGCGGCATGCCGACGACCGCGGCTTCGGCGACCTTCGAATGCGCGACCAGCGCGCTCTCGACCTCGGCGGTGCCCATGCGGTGGCCGCTGACGTTGATCACGTCGTCGACGCGGCCGGTGATCCAGTAATAGCCATCCGCGTCGCGGCGGCAGCCGTCACCGGTGAAATACTTGCCCGGATAGGTCGAGAAATAGGTCTGGAAGAAGCGCGCATGATCGTTCCACACGGTCCGCATCTGCCCGGGCCAGCTGTCGGCGATCACGAGATTGCCCTCGACCGCGCCATCGAGCACCTTGCCGTCGGCATCGACCAGCTCGGGCACCACGCCGAACAACGGCTTGGTCGCGCTGCCGGGCTTGAGCGCGGTCGCGCCGGGAAGTGGGCTGATCATGTGCCCGCCGGTCTCGGTCTGCCACCAGGTGTCGACGATCGGGCAGCGGCCTTCACCGACGACATTGTGATACCAGTTCCAGGCCTCGGGGTTGATCGGCTCGCCGACCGACCCGAGCAGCCGGAGCGACTTGCGGCTGGTACGCGTGACCCAGTCGTCACCCTCGCGCATCAGCGCGCGAAGCGCGGTCGGTGCGGTGTAGAGCGTGCTGACCTGATATTTGTCGACGATCTGCCAGAAGCGGCTGTGATCGGGATAGTTGGGAACGCCCTCGAACATCACCGTCGTCGCGCCGTTCGCGAGTGCGCCGTACAGCGTATAGGTGTGGCCGGTGACCCAGCCGACATCGGCCGCACACCAGAACACGTCGCCTTCGCGGTAGTCGAACACATATTCATGCGTCATCGACGCCCAGACGAGATAGCCGCCGGTGGTGTGGAGCACGCCCTTGGGCTGCCCGGTCGATCCGCTGGTGTAGAGGATGAACAGCGGGTCTTCCGCGTTCATCGGTTCGGGTGCGCAGTCGGTCGACTGGTTTGCGACGCACTCGTGATACCAGCAATCGCGGCCCTCGGTCATCGCGATGTCGCCGCCGGTGCGGCGGACAACGATGACCGTCTCGACGCCGAGATTGCCCTGATCGAGCGCGGCATCGACATTGGCCTTCAGCGGAATCGTCTTGCCGCCGCGCAGCCCTTCGTCCGCGGTGATGACGACGCGGCTGTCGCAATCGTGGATCCGGTTGCACAGGCTGTCGGGGGAGAAGCCGCCGAACACGACCGAATGGATCGCGCCGATCCGCGCGCAGGCGAGCATCGCGCACGCGGCTTCGGGGATCATCGGCAGATAGATCGTGACGCGGTCGCCCTTCGCGACGCCGCGTGCCTTCAGCGCATTGGCGAGCCGGGACACTTCGTCGCGCAGCTCGGCGTAGCTGATCGTGCGCGAGTCGGCGGGGTCGTCGCCTTCCCACAGGATCGCGGTCGCGTCTGGGCGTGTATCGGCGTGGCGATCGACGCAATTGGCGGCGACGTTGAGCTGACCGTCCTCGAACCAGCGGATGCGGAAATCGGCCTCGTCGAACGACGTGTCCTTGATCTTGGTCGGGGGAACGATCCAGTCGAGCCGCTGCGCCTCTTTCGCCCAGAAGGCATCGGGATCAGTCGCGGCCTCGGCATACATCCGGTCATAGGCGGCGGCATCGATCCGTGCGTCCTTGGCCCATGCTGCGGGAACGGGATAGCTGGCCTCGGTCATCACACTCTCCTTTTGCCGCCGTTCTAGACGGTCGCGCGGTACGCGGCACCCCCAACCAAAGTCAGGGATGATCCCACCCGGGCGATCCGCCATCGTCGTGTTGCTTGCATCTACGCGTCAGACCGGTGGAGCAACCAGGAGGTTGGGATGAGACGATCGGTATTCACGACGTTGCTGCTGGGCACGGCCCTTGCCGGGCTGACGCCGGGCGCCGCCTTCGGCCAGACCGCGCGAGAGGCGGAACTCGAAGCACGGCTCAAGGCGCTCGAAGCAGCGGTCCAGGACCTTCGCGGTGAGTTGACCGCAGCGCGTGCAACCGCCGCCGCGGCCCCGACTGTGCCCCCACAGACCGCCGTCGCTGCGTCGCAGGTGACGGCGCCGGCCGCATCGCCCGGCGGATCGCCCGGCGCGACCAATGTGGCCCAGGCCAAGCCTGTCGCGACAAATTCGGCACCGACCGACGGTTTTCGCATGGGGAACACGACGGTCAAGCTGGGCGGTTTCGTTCGCCTCAACGCCATCGCCAGCCGCTACAGCGGTGGCGAGGTCGCGGTCGGGGGGCTGGGCAAGGAGTTCTTCCTGCCGCAGCAGATCCCGGTCGGCGGCGGGTTCTCCAGCCAGGACCTGTTGCTCTCGGCGCGCCAGACCCGCCTGCAGTTCAGCACTGCGACCCCGATGAACGGTACCGACATAAAGACGCTGGTGGAGTTCGATTTCGCGCTCGCGACGGCGCCGGTCGGTGCCCAGCGCGCGACCAACCCTTACACGCCCACTTTCCGCCGTGGCTTCATCGAATATGGCAATCTGCTGGTCGGGCAGGAATGGTCGACCTTCCAGAACATCGCGGTGCTGCCCGAGACGACCGATTTCGTCGGCCCGCTGGACGGCACGGTGTTCAACCGCCAGGCGCTGATCCGCTACTCCATCCCCTTGCGAACCGGGCTGACGTTGCAGGTCGCGGTCGAGAATCCCGAAACGGAAACGGCGCTGCCCGCCAATGCGGCGCTGGTCGACACGGATGACGACCGCCTGCCCGACGTGGTGGCACGGCTGAACTGGAAGTCGACACTGGGCGATTTCGCACTGGCCGGCATCGCGCGCGAATTGCGCACCGATACGCTGGGCCGCGGCGATACCGCCTTTGGCTGGGGCGTTTCCGGGTCCGGCAAGATCCCGATCGGCAAGCGTCACGACCTGCGCTTCATGGCGACCTACGGGCAGGGCATCGGCCGGTATCTGGGATTGGGATATGTCCCCGACGCGATCTACGGCGGCACCGCGACGCAGCTCGAGCGGATCGACAATTTCGCGGGCTTCGCGGCACTGCGTATCGGCTGGACCGATGCGATCCACTCGACGCTGATGGGCAGCTACCAATCGGCCGATTATCCGGCCGGCGTGATCGTCACGGGGCTGGCCAATGCCAAGTCCTATGGCGGTGCTGCCAACCTGTTCTGGTCGCCCGGCAAGGGCTTCGACATCGGCGTGGAATATCGCCACGCCGTCCGCGAACTGGTCTCGGGTGACACCGGTGCGCTCGACCGCATGGAATTCGCCTTCAAATACGGGTTCTGATCGCCCGACGCTCTAAAAATCCCACCGCTCCACTTGAGAGGATACCGCCATGGCAACGACAACAGGGGACGCATCGCCCCTTGGTCACGTGAAGCAGAGCCAGCCACTGATCATCATCGCGTCGTCGCTCGGCGCGGTGTTCGAATGGTATGACTTCTATCTGTACGGGCTGCTCGCGACGATCATCACTGCGCAGTTCTTCTCGGGCGTCAACGAGACGACCGGGTTCATCTTCGCGCTCGCGGCGTTCGCGGCCGGGTTCGCAGTGCGGCCGTTCGGCGCGCTGGTGTTCGGGCGGATCGGCGATGTCGTCGGGCGCAAGAACACCTTCCTCGTCACGATGGCAATCATGGGCCTGTCGACGTTCCTCGTCGGCCTGCTCCCGAGCTATGCCTCGGTCGGCGTCGCCGCGCCGATCGCGCTGGTCGTGCTGCGACTGTTGCAGGGCCTCGCGCTCGGCGGCGAATATGGTGGCGCTGCGACCTATGTCGCCGAGCATGCGCCCGACAAGAAGCGCGGGCTGTTCACCAGCTTCATCCAGACCACGGCGTCGCTCGGTCTGTTCGCCGCCCTGCTGATCGTCATCGGTGTGCGCACGCTCGTCGGCGAGGAGGCGTTCGCGGCCTGGGGCTGGCGTATCCCGTTCATCGTCTCGATCGCGCTGCTCGCGGTGTCGCTCTGGATCCGGATGCAGCTCGAGGAGAGCCCGGTGTTCCAGAAGATGAAGGAGGAGGGCAAGACCTCCAAGGCACCGCTGACCGAGGCGTTCGCCAAATGGGGCAACCTCAAGATCGTGCTGATCGCGCTGTTCGGTGCGGTCGTGGGGCAGGGCGTCGTGTTCTACACCAGCCAGTTCTACGCGCTGTTCTTCCTGGAGAAAAATTTGCGCGTCGACGGGCCGACGACGAACATCCTGATTGCGATCGCGCTGCTGATTGCGACACCCGCGTTCATCTTCTTCGGCTGGCTGTCGGACAAGGTCGGGCGGAAATGGATCATCCTGACCGGCTGTGCACTCGCTGCACTGACCTATATGCCGCTGTTCCACGCGCTGTCGAAGGCAGCCAACCCCGCACTCTATGCGGCACAGCTGTCGTCGCCAGTCAGCGTCGTCGCCAACCCCGACGAATGCTCGGTGCAGTTCGATCCCGTCGGCAAGAACAAGTTCGACAGCAGCTCGTGCGACATCGCCAAGTCGTATCTGGCCAAGGCGGGCATCTCCTACACCAACGTCGTCGCACCGGCGGGCACGGTCGCGCAGATCCATATCGGCGGCGCGACCATTCCGGTCGTCAATCCGGCGATCGTGACAGGGGCCGATCGTACTGCAGCGATCAAGGCGTTCGGGGCCGAGGTGAAGACCGCACTGACCTCGGTCGGCTATCCCGAAAAGGCCGACCCGGCGCAGATCAACAAGCCGATGGTCGTCGCGATCCTCGTCCTGCTCGTGCTCTACGTGACGATGGTCTATGGCCCGATCGCCGCGCTGCTGGTCGAACTGTTCCCGACGCGGATCCGCTACACGTCGATGTCGCTGCCCTATCATATCGGCAATGGCTGGTTCGGCGGGTTCCTGCCGACCGCGGCCTTCGCGATGGTCGCGGCGACGGGGGATATCTATTACGGCCTGTGGTACCCGATCCTCGCCTGTGCGGTTACCGCGCTGGTCGGGCTGGTCTTCCTGCCCGAGACGTTCCGCCGCTCGCTGCACGGCTGAACGGACGTATCGAGCAGATCCGGGGTGCGGCAGCCGCGGCACCCCAGATCTGTTTCAGAACAGCGTCTTGAACAATCCGGCATTGGTCTTGCCGAGCTCGACGATTGAATCCCCACGACCACTCATCACCGCTTTCGCCATATAGAGCGTGAAGCCCTTCATCTGTTCGAGCGTGATCTTGGGCGGCATCGACAGTTCGGTGCGCGCCGTGACGGCATCGAGCAGCGCAGGGCCCGGATGCGCGAGCACCTCGCGGACGCCCGCCTCGACCTCGCCAGGGTCGGTGACGCGGACACCATGCAGACCGATCGCACGTGCCATCGCGGCGAAATCGGGATTGTCGAGTGCGACCCCGGTCTCGATCATCCCCGCCGCCTTCATCTCCATTTCGACGAAGCCGAGCGTGCCGTTGTTGAAGACGATGATCTTCACCGGCAGGCCAAGCTGCCGAACGGTCAGCAATTCGCCCATCAGCATCGCAAGGCCGCCATCGCCCGACAGGCTGACGATCTGACGGCCGGGATAGGCGGCCTGCGCGCCGATCGCCTGAGGCAGGGCGTTTGCCATCGAGCCATGGTTGAACGACCCGATCAGCCGCCGGCGGCCGTTCATCTCGAGGTAGCGCGCTGCCCAGACGGTAGGCGTGCCGACGTCGCATGCAAAGACGGCGTCGTCGCTTGCGAGCTCGCTGACGACTCGCGCGACATGCTGCGGGTGGATCACGCCGCTCCCCGGGGTGCCGGTCGCGAGTTCGTCCAGGCCCTTGCGCGACTTGGCGTAGTCCTCGCGTGCGTCGCGCAGGAAGGCGCCGTCGCGCTCGCGTGTCAGCAGCGGCAGGACATGGTCGATCGTCGCGCCGACGTCGCCGACCAAGCCGAGGTCTATCGCGGTACGGCGGCCGAGACTTTCGGGCCGCAGGTCGATCTGCGCCACCTTCGCCTTTTCCGGATAGAATTGGCGATAGGGAAAATCGGTGCCGAGCATCAGCAGCGTGTCGCACGCCATCATCGCGTCATAGCCGGACGAGAAGCCGATCAGCCCGGTCATGCCGATATCATAAGGATTGTCATATTCGACGAATTCCTTGCCGCCGAGTGCATGGACGACCGGTGCCTGGAGCACGCCGGCAAGCGCGACGAGTTGCGCATGCGCCCCCCGACAGCCGCGACCCGCGAGGATCGTCACCTTGCCGGCGTCGTTCAGCAACGCGGCAAGGCGGGCGAGCGAGTCCTGATCGGGGATGATCGTGGCCGCTTCGGGCAGCAACGCCATGCTGGACCGGGCGATAAGGCCCGTGGTCGTGCGCAACGCGACATCGCCCGGCATCGCGACGACCGCGACGCCACGATGGCCGACCGCGGCACGGATCGCGGTGTCGAGCGTGCGCGGCATCTGATCCGCATCGGAGATCGTCTCGCAATAGACGCTGCATTCGCGGAACAGCGCCTCGGGACGGGTTTCCTGGAAATAGTTGGAGCCGATTTCGGCGCTCGGTATCTGCGCGGCAATCGCCAGGACGGGCACGCGGGTCCGGTTGCAGTCGTACAACCCGTTGATCAGATGCAGGTTGCCCGGCCCGCAGGAGCCGGCGCAGACCGCGAGCTTGCCGGTGAGTTGCGCTTCGGCGCCGGCCGCGAAGGCCGCCGCTTCCTCGTTGCGAACGTGCACCCATTCGATCGTTCCGCGCCGCCTGAGCGCTTCGGTGAGGCCGTTCAGACTGTCGCCGACCACGCCATAGATGCGCTCGACACCGGCAAGTTCGAGCGTCTCGACGAACAGGTCGGCGATCAGGGTCTTCGGCATCGGGCGTCTCCGGGTCTCGAAAGGGGGGAAGGTCGATGCCTCAACGCGTCCGGGCGGCAAGTGACGCGGATGCAACGCGGGATTTACGCCACGACCGGCAGGATCACATCGTTGCAGAAATGTAACAAGTTTGATTTTTCGTCACGAGATTGCGCGCAGCGGCGATCTTGTCCCCCTGAATCGGTTGCATTCAGGATTTTCAGACCCGAGCATAGGTATCGGATCCCGGCAACACTCCGGATCACACACGAAGGACTGATTTCAGCACGACCAGTATTGCGTGAGCAAACGACGTAAATCGTCGATAGACTTGGGGGAAGGATCCGAAAAGGCGCTCACCATTCGGGGGTAGCCTAATGAAGATCGCTCATCATATCTCGCGTCACGCCTTGATCGTCGCCCTTGCCGCTGGGGGGCATGTTTCGGCCAGTGCCCAAGAGCTTGCCCAGACGACAAACCCCGCCACGGTAGGATCGGCCAGCCCGCCGACAAGTGATGCGTCCGACGACATCCCCGACGACATCATCGTAACGGGGACACGTGCGACCGGCATTACTGCCGCCGAAAGCGCGGCGCCGATCAAGGTGCTTGATGCCGACATGATGAGTCATGTCGGCCAGCCCAATCTGAACCAGATCCTGACGCAGCTGGTCCCGTCCTTCACTGCGCAGGCATTTGGCGGCGACACCGCGAACCTGACGCTGTCCGCGCGGTTGCGCGGACTGAGCCCCAACCACACACTCGTGCTCGTCAATGGCAAGCGCCGGCATGGCACCGCCAACCTCGCGGTGCTCGGCGGGCCCTATCAGGGGGCCGCGACCGCGGATCTCGACCTGATATCGCCCTCTTCAATCAACCGTATCGAGGTTCTGGAAGACGGCGCGGCGGCGCAATATGGCTCGGATGCGATCGCCGGGGTGATCAACATCATCCTCAAGGACGGCGATACGGGCGGCGATGGCTATGCGACCGCGGGCGAGAATTACCAGACGGGCGGGCGGACCTATGCCGGGACGCTGCATCTCGCGACGAAGATCGGCGAGGACGGGTTCCTCAACGTGACGGCCTTTCACCGCTATCACGACTTCACGCAGGTCGGCGGGCTCGACCGGCGGGTGACGGACGGTGATGGCAAGCTGCTCACCGGCACGACGTCGCCGGCGTTAAGTCCCCTGCAGCAGCAGCTCTACCCGAATATTTCGGGCTTCCCGTACGTCAACCGGATCAACGGCGATGCGCAATCCCGCCTCACCAACCTGCAATATAACAGCGCCTACGACTTCGGCGCGGCGGAGGTGTATAGTTTCGGCACCTATTCGAAGCGGATCGCCAGTGCGTACGAAAATCTGCGCGTACCGACGCGGGTCTCGCGGACGGTCGGCGGGGTCACGACCTATTTCGATCCTGACGGCGACAGCCCGGTCAACGGCTTTTCACCGCGCGAAAAGATCCGCGAGGACGACATGGCGTTTACCGGCGGCGTTCGAGGGCTGCTGAGCGGCTTCAACTACGACCTGTCGACCAGTTTCGGGCAGGACAAGAACCTCATCTACACCGTCGATTCCGCCAACGCCTCGCTCTACGCAGATACCGGATTTACGCCGACGAGCTTCTATAACGGCTTCTTCAAGGCGACCGAGTTCACCGCGAACGCCGATGTCACCCGCGAGATCGCGGTGGGCATGGCGGCCCCGCTGAACCTCGCATTCGGCGCGGAGTATCGGAAGAACGTGTACGAGATCGGCTCGGGCGATGCCGCATCGATCTACAAGGAAGGCGGGCAATCCTATCCCGGGTTCCGGCCATCCGATGCGGGCGTGAACGGCCGCAACAGCCAGGCGGCCTATGTCGATGTCGCGATGATGCCGATCGACGGGCTGAAGGTCGATGTTGCCGGACGCTATGAACATTATTCCGATTTCGGCAGCAAGTTCATCTACAAGGGGACGGGCCGGTACGACTTTTCGGATGCGTTCGCGCTGCGCGGCACGGTCTCGACCGGGTTCCGGGCGCCGACGCTTGCAGAATCTTATTACTCCGCGACCAATGTGTCGCCGACGTCTGCGTTCGTGCAGCTGCCGGCCAATTCCGCCGCGGCCAAGCTTCTGGGGTTTGCCAATCTGAAACCGGAGAAATCGACCAATTTCAGCCTGGGTACCGTGCTGCGTCCGGCGCCACGCCTGACGATCACGATCGACGCTTATCAGGTCAAGATCCGCGACCGCATCCTCGGGACCGGTTCGCTGTACGGCAGCGGTGGTGCGACCAACTTCCCGATCGTGACCGCGGCCATTCGGGCGAACGGCAACATCCTCGACCCGACCGTCAATCAGACCGGGATCAACATCTTCACCAACGGCGCGGACACGCGGACGCGCGGCATCGATCTGGTGGCGAGCTACGTCACTGATCTTGCCGACTATGGCAAAGTGAACTGGATGCTGTCGGGCAACTATAACGAGACCAAGGCGCTCAGACTGAATGCGGCGCCTGCGACGCTCGGCGGCATCCCGCTCTTTGACCAGGAGGCGATCAGCTATCTCGAGACGGCGTCGCCCAAGACCAAGGTGATCGGTTCGATCGTCTATGCGCTCGACAAGTTCGGTGCGACGCTGCGCGGGACCGTCTACGGCAAGACGACGGCGTATCTGACCCCGGATGGCGGCGCATATTACAAGCAGACGGTCGGGTCGGCGTTCATCGGCGACGTCGAACTCAACTATGACCTGACCGCCGCGCTCAAGCTGTCGGTCGGCGCCAACAACCTGTTCAACAAGCGGCCGCTGACCGTCGGGCTGGTGCCGGGGTCGACCAACTCGCTGGTCAACGACGCCAATGTCCTCGACGGGCCACTGACGTTCAGTCCCTACGGCATCAACGGCGGCTATTATTACGCGCGCTTCAACATCACCTTCTGACGAGATCGGGCGCGGCGCTCGGCGGCCGCGCCCGAACCTGCCTGCACGTCAGGCGGGTACCATGACCGACAGGATATCATCGACCTGCGCGGTGGCGAACGCGGTATATTCGTCGCCGATTGCATAGGGCAGCAGGATCCGGCGACCCTGCAACAGCCCGCCGCAGCTATAGGTGACGTTCGGCACATAGCCGCCACGTTGCTCCGCGCTCGGGAACAGGAGCGGGGAGGGCGTGCGCGCCAGCACGCGGCTGGGGTCCGCCTTGTCAAGCAGGCACGCGCCGATGCAATAGCCGCGGACCATGCCGACGCCGTGGGTGAAGACCAGCCAGCCCTCGTCGATCTCGATCGGGGATCCGCAATTGCCAAGCTGCACGAATTCCCACGGATATTTCGGTGCCATGATCGGCGTCCCGCGCTCCCAGGTGTAAAGATCGTCCGAGCGGAGCAGCCAGATCGTCTCGCTGTCCTGCCGCCCGAGCATCACGAACTGGCCATCGATCCGGCGCGGGAACAGCGCCATGCCCTTGTAGCCGGTCATGGCGCCGGCGAGGGGGCGCATTTCGAAGGTCCGCATGTCGACGCCGCGGAGCATTTCCTGCTGAACCTTGCGTCCGTCGAACGCGGTATAGGTCCCGATGATGCTGCGAACGCCGTCATGATCGGTAAAATTGACGAGGCGCAGATCCTCGACCCCCTGGCGCTGGCTGGGCAGCACGGGAAAGATGACCGTTTCCGAGGCATCCTGGCTGTCGTCGCATAAGAGCCGGACCCAGCCATCCTGGTTGCGGTCGATTCGTGGCGGCACACCATGCGGGCTTGCCGGATCGATCACGAGGCGATCGTCGGGTCCCCACTCGCCGGTACGGAACGTAACCGAGGAGATATGTCCTTCGCCGATGCCGCGCAACGACAGTACGAACTTGACGCCGCCCATGGCCGATGGGGGTTCATCGTCGATCCGCGCGATGCTCGGATTGAACAGGGCCGCCGACTCGAACGCATATTCCTGGCTGAAATAGGCGCCCAGCAGCAGCGCCTCGTCGGCGTCGATGTCGCCGATATCAAGCTCGTCTTGAACCTCGGCAAAGCGGCGGCGGAAGACTTCATCGGCATTGCGATGCCGCTCCTCCATCGGTTTCGCCAGCAGTTCGACCATGCGTTTGCGCAGCGCGGGGTCGAGTGCCATCACCCGCTGCGCCACCTTTTGCGCGCGCGATGGACGATCGGCCGCAAATGCCTCGGGGTAGCTGAAGCTGAACGGGCGGATTACCGTTCGCGAAGGATCGGGCTTGAGTTCGATCTCAAGCTTCTTGAAGACGTTGGCAGCTTCCATGCGCGGACCTTTCACCGGGCGGCGTCCTGCATGCGCACACCCTTGCCCCGTTCAGCGATAGACCTCGCGTTTATATCCATGGATCGCATCGCCGCGGCGGATTTCCCCGTGACCTGCTGCTTTCGGACCTGACCGGATATCGTGCAACAACTTTGCTATTGATAACCACTCGCAAACTTCTGTAGGGCATGGGCATGCAGGCCACCCCGCAGCGCACGCCGGACCTAAGGCGAACGGCAACGTCGCCGCGGCGTCGGTTGCGTCCTGCGGTCGTGCCGATGATTGCCCGGATCGGGACCGCGCTGGTCGGCGGCTATGTCCTGGCCTCCGCGGGTGCGACGCTGATCGCGCGGCTGCTGCCAGTGGACCGTGCCGAGGCCACCAGTTGGGGAATGATCCTCTCGTTCCTAGTCTACGCAATCGCCGTGCTCTGGAGCTTTCACGAGCCACGCGTTATGCGCGTCGTGCTCGGCATCTGGGGCGGCAGCGTGGCGATCGGTCTGGTACTGGCCTTGCTCGGCGTCCGCTCATGACGGCTGCGTTGCCGCTGCGGCAGAGCATGGCGTGGATCCATGGGTGGCTGGGGTTGCTAGCGGGATGGCTGTTGTTCGCGATGTTCCTGACGGGGACGGCAAGCTATTTCCGGCCCGAAATCACCCAGTGGATGCAACCCGAAATCCGCGCGAGCACGGTGTCGCCTGCGCAGGCCGCGCAAGGCGCGATGACCTATCTGCAGCGGATCGGCGCGGGGGACGACGTCCAGTGGTTCCTCTACCTTCCCGATGCCCGCTCGGCGGTGACGCGCGTGTTCGAGCAGCGGAGTCCGACGTCGACGGCACCGCCACGTCCCGCCGAACTCACGCTCGATCCCCGCAGCGGGGAACCGGTCCGTGCCCGCGAAACGCGGGGCGGCGAGCATTTCTATCGGTTCCACTTCCAGCTTCAGCTGCCCTATCCCTGGGGGCGCTGGCTGGCCGGACTGTGTGCGATGGTGATGCTGGCGGCGATCGTGTCGGGGGTGATCACGCACAAGCGGATCTTTGCCGATTTCTTCACGCTGCGCTGGAACAAGGGACAACGCAGCTGGCTCGATGCGCATAACGTCTCGGCGGTGCTCGCGCTGCCCTATCATGCGATGATCACCTATACCGGGCTGATCACGCTGGTGGCGATGTACATGCCGTGGCCGGCGATGGTGAACTACAAGACGCCGCTCGATTACGGGGCGGTCGCATTCGGCATTCCGACCGAGCGCGCGGCGACCGGGATTGCCGCGCCGCTGCTGCCGATCGGGCCGATGATCGAGAAGGCCGAAGCGGTGCTCGGCGCACCTGCGACCCGGGTCGTGGTGCGCCATCCTAATGATCGTGCGGCAACGGTGACCGTCTATCGTCATGCCGGCGTGTCGATCAATGCGCGGCTGCCATCGGTGACCTATTCGGGAAGCACCGGGCAAATGCTCGAGCGATCGGGCGGCACCGGCCCCGCGCTGATGACCTCGGCGGTGATGCTTGGTCTGCACGTCGCGAGCTATGCGGGTACCGGGCTGCGCTGGGCCTATTGCCTGCTTGGCCTGACCGGCGCTGCGATGGTCGGTACGGGCCTGTTGCTCTGGACGACCAAGCGGCGGCGGCCGGGCGCGGCGCCGTTTCCGGGGCTGACGCTCGTCGAGCGCTTGAACATCGCGGTGATTGCCGGGCTGCCGGTCGGGATGGCGGCGTATCTCCTGGCGAACCGGTTGATTCCTGTCGATGCGGCCGGGCGTGCGGATGGCGAAGTCGCCGCGATGTTCTGGGTCTGGGGCGCGGTCGAAGTCGCGCAGCTGGCCCGATCGCCGCGGCGCGCCTGGATCGAGGGCTTCGCGATCGGCGCCATCGCCTTTGCCGCAATTCCGGTCATCAATGCCGTCACGACCGCGCGCGGTCTGCCGGCCTCATTGCGTGGCGACGACCCGGTATTTGCCGGGTTCGACCTGACCATGCTCGCGATCGCCACCGTGCTGGCGATGGCGGCATGGCGTGTCGCGCATCTTCGTCCGGCGGCGCCGGTACGACGTCCTGCCCGTGGAGTGGTTCATGCTTGAAACGATCATCGTCACGCTGGCGGGCTGGATGCTGCTCGCGGCCTCCGCGTTTCGCTATCGCCGGGATCTCGGGATCACCGCACCCGGGACGATCCGGCTGTTGCGGATCGCCGCCGCCGCCGCACTGACGCTGGCGTTCCTGCGGTGCGGGGCGCCGGTCAGCGGCGAACGCGTCGTGCGGTTTCTGGGTGGCGGCTCAATCGCGGCGGTCATCATGGTCGGCACGCTGTCGGTCGCGCCGATGTTCATGCTCCGACCCGTTGTACTGATCCTCGGCATGGCGCGTGCCCTACGACCCTCGAAAGACGAACACCGTACCGCTTCGGCCTGACGGCGAAAGCGGTACGGAGGGTGCCGGTCATTAGTGATCGGTCTCGGGGCTCGATCCGCCACCGTTGTGGCGGATCGCAACCATCCTAGCGATTTACCGCGGCAGCCGGTGCGCGGGTTGGCGTTTGCGCGACGGGTGTGCCGACGGGTGCCGGTGCCGGCGTGACACCGGTTACGGATGGGGTACAGCCTGGGACGGTGGACGGCGCCATTGCCCCGGGAGGGGCCAAGTTCGCGCCGCCCGGTGGCGGGGGCGGCGGACCATCGCGGCCGGGCGCACCGGGACCACCGGGGCCGCGAGGGCCACCGGGGCCATGCGGCGGCGGCCCGCCCGCGGGGCCGGCGGCGACGATCCGCCCATTCGGATCGACCAGATAGGACGCGCGCAGCTGCCCATTGTCGTAGCGCCCCTGTACCGTCATCGTCGCACCGGCAGTGACGCCATCGCCGTTGCGGCCGGCATCGATCATCGTCCGCCCGGTCGCGTCCTGAAGGACGAAGCGGTCACCGAAGATCTCGACCACACGGCCCTTCACCGTCACCACGCCGCTCGTACCAGACAGTCGGGCGATAGCGGTCGGCGTGGTGGGTGCCATCTCGATGCCGGGCCGCGTCAGCGATACGGCGCCGGCGCCGCCTGCCACGCCGACTGCGAGCAGGGCGGCAGCGGCGAGCTTCATCCGCGATCCGCGGTTCAGTGTGTCCATCAAACGGGGCATTCATCGTCTCCTCTTCGTGTCGATGACCGGCTTCTAGGCGCCGCATCCCCACGGCCCGCTGAACTTCCCCGTTCAGTTTGGGTTTAGCGTTCACAGCTAGCGAGGTCGTCATGCGTATATTGCTCGTCGAGGACGATCCCGATCTCGGCCCCGCGCTCGCCAAGGCCTTGCGAGGCGAGAATTGCGCGGTCGATCTTGCCGCAAACGGCGTCGATGCGGGGCATCTGGGCGACACCGAGGCCTATGACGCCGCCGTGCTGGATCTCGGCCTGCCCGGGCGGGACGGCGTCACGATCCTGCGGGACTGGCGGGCGGCGGGGCGCGACCTTCCCGTGCTGATCCTGACCGCGCGTGACGGATGGTCGGACAAGGTGGCGGGGTTCAAGGCTGGGGCCGATGACTTCATGACCAAGCCATTCCGCGTCGAGGAACTCGTCATGCGGCTGCGTGCGCTGGTGCGCCGGGCGGCGGGGCATGGCGCCACGCGGCTCGAATGCGGTCCGCTCGCATTCGAGACGCAGACCGGCCAGTTCGAGCTCGACGGTTTGCCGGTCAAACTGACTGCGCTCGAATGGCGGGTGCTGTCGGCGCTGATGCTGTCGAAGGACGCGGTGATCGAGCGCCTGGCGTTGATGGAGCGTGTCTATGAGGGCGATGCGGACGTCGATTCGAACAGCCTCGAGGTGATCGTGGGTCGGCTGCGCAAGAAGATCGGCGCGTCGCTGATCGATACCGTGCGCGGCCGAGGTTACCGGCTCGCGACGCCGATACCCCGATGAGGCTGATCCCGCGGTCGATCCATGGGCGGATGCTCGGCCTTTCACTACTCGCCACCCTCGTCGCGCTTGCGGTCGCGGGCGCGGCGATAGCCGGCGTGCTGCAGCGGTTCGTCACCCAGGGGCTCGACCAGCGGCTCGATGCCGAATTGTCGCTGCTTGCCGGTGCGGTCGATGGCGATGGGCGGATCGACCGGGCGCGACTGACGCGGCTTCGTGGCCTGCTCGATGCCGGCCCCGGCTGGCAATGGCAGATCAGTGGTCCGGCACAGACCGTGCGTTCCGCCGAGTTGCCGACGCTGCGGACGCCTGGCCCGGCACCGCGAGACGCGCTGCGCAGAGAAGGGAAGGAGCGTCCGCAACCACTGGAAGGGCGGGACGGGGTCCATGCTCGACAGATTTCGATCGCGACTGCCGCGGGGCCGGTAGTGCTTACCGCGGCGGCCCCGCGCGACGTCGTCGCGCGACCGATCCGGTCGGCGGTGGTGCCGTTGCTCGCAACGCTCGGCATTCTTGGCATCCTGCTCGGTGTTGCGACGCTGGTGCAGGTGCGGATCGGGTTGCGACCGCTGCGCGCGTTGCGCGACGGCGTCGCTGCGATGCGCAGGGGGGCCGCGGGTGTGTCCGAAGCGCAGCCCGACGAGCTTCGTCCGCTCGCGATCGAACTGAACGCACTCGCGCGGGACAACGCGGAGGCGCTCGCGACCGCGCGCGCGTCGGCGGCCAACCTGGCGCACGCGCTGAAGACCCCCGTCGCGACGCTTGCGCTAACGGTGCGTGACGATCCGGCCCAGGCGGCGCAGCTTGCCCGGATCGACGCAACGATCCGGCATCATCTTGCCCGGGCGCGCAACATCGCCGGCGGTCATGCGAGCAGCACCGCACTCGCCCCCGCGATCGCCGATCTGGTATCGACGATCCGGCGGCTGAGGATGGAACGCGGCATCACGATCGATCAGGCGATCGACCCGGCGCTGCACGTCGCGGTCGATGCCGCCGATCTCGACGAGCTGGCGGGCAATCTGATCGACAATGCCGCGCGGCATGCGGGCACAAGGGTGCGCGTCTGCGCAACGGTCGATCAGGGCATGATCCGGCTCAGCGTCGTCGACGATGGCCCAGGCATCGCGCTGGCGGACCGTCAGCGGGCGACCGATGCTGGCGTGCGGCTCGACGAACGCGAGGACGGCCATGGGTTCGGACTGGCGATCGCGCGCGAGCTCGCGGCGCTGTATGGCGGCGTGCTGGTCCTCGACGATGCCGCGGGCGGCGGGCTCTCGGCTTCGGTCACCATGCCGATCGGTGCCAAGGTCTAGGATTGGCCCGAATGCGCGGCGATCATGTCCGCGGCGTTTGGACGGCGCAGGATGCAGATGCCGTCATCGCGATAGTCGATCAGCCCCATCGCGACAAAGGCGTCGACCCAGCCCTGCATCGGCCACCAGCCCCAGCGCGCATGGAATACCGTTGCGTTGCGGACGATGTCGTCGAGATGCTGGACGGGCGGATCATAGCTGTCGTGATACTGATGACAGGCGATCGCCCCGCCGACGAAGATCAGCGGGGTTTGTGCATGCTCGGCGCGAAAGCCGAAGTCGGTGTCCTCCGCGCCATAGCCGACGAACGCCTCGTCAAAGCCACCCAGCATGTCGAACCGTGATCGGCGGATCGCGAACGCCAGCGACCAGAACAGGCCGGGATTGGTTTCGCGCCGCGTGCCCGTTGCGGGAAAGCTGCGCACCGGATGTGGCCGCCCGGTTGCCAGCAGGACCTCTTCGTTCCATGTCGAACGCGCGTCGTCGGGTCCGAGATAGCGGATATCCGCGCAGAGCAACGCATCGTCCGCATCGAGTACCGCACCCATCCTGCCAAGGCACTGCGCCATCGGGATACAGTCTACGTCGAGGAACAGCAGATGTGCAGACGTCGCGTGCCGTGCTGCAAGGTTGCGCGCGGCGGCAAGCGCGAGAGTGCCGGTCTGGAGCCGATGGACGTGGACGGGGAAGGGCGCCTCCGGCTGCGCGACCGGGTCGCTGCTCATGTCGACGACGATCAGTTCGGCGGGGGCGACAGCGCTCCGTTTCAAGCCCTCGACCAGCTGGATCAGATGGGGTTCGCGGTCCTTGACGAGGGTCAGGACGGAGAGCGGCGTCATCGCAGGGACCACAGGTCGAGGCGGTACGCGGCGGTCCGTTCCGCACGCTCGACCGCAAAATCGCCGAGCCGGTCGCGCAGCTTGGTGACGGCTGCGTCGCCGGTCTGTGGATAGTCGGTATCGCCCGTCCAGTGTACGAGCATGATGCGGCAATCGGGCGTGGCGCTGGCGCGGATCGCCGCGGCTGCGCGCTCGATGTCAGCGTCGTCCCAATAATAGACGACCTCCGACAGCACGACGAGATCGAACGCGTCGTCCGGCGTCTCGGCCGGGAAGCCACAGCGGGCGATCGTGACATTGGGCAGTGCGGCGCAGCGCGACCGGGCAAGCTCGACGGCGCGCAGGCTGATGTCGATCGAGGTCAGGGTATCGCACAAAGGCGCAAGCCGCGCGGTCAGCACGCCGTGGGCGCAGCCGATCTCAAGGGCGGAACGATAGCGTCGATCGTCGATCGCGGCGATCGTCGCATCGAACTTTGCGGCTTCATACGGGCTCGAGGCGAGCGACCAGGGATCATCGTCGCCGGTGAAGACGTCGTCGAAATAGCGCGCGTCGAGGCTATGGTCGGGTCGCATGTCGGCTCGCCAGATAGAGGAGATCGGTGCCCGGCATGCGCTGCTGCGCGCGCGGCAGGCGAAAGCCGTCGCCCATCAATCCGGTCAACTGGCTGCGGTGCGCGCGGAGCGCGGCGCTGCGCCGGGCGGTCGGCATCGCCGCGGTACGGACGACGCGCCTGCCCGCGGGGCGTTCGCCCCAGACGGCATATTCGAAAACCGCGACCGGCCTGCGCGCCGCGTGCGCAGCATGCACCGCAAGCGTAAAGCACGCGGCATGATCGCAATGCGGCTCGCCTGCCGCGGTGGTCGCAATCGCGTCGACCGCGTGCCGGCGCAGCAGGATCGCCAATTGCCGGACGGATCGACGGAACGCGGCGCTTCCGGGGCGGTGCGGGTTCGCGTCGTGCCAGTCAAGAAACTGCGGGACGATCCGCCGTCCGCCGGTCAGCAGCGCGACGGCGTGCCGTGCCTCAACGCGTCGTCGCCGGATGAGCGCGCTACGATCCGCCGGCGTCGGGCACGGATGCGAACCCGATCCGTCGGTCAGGATCATCACACCGGCAAGGCGATTGCGAGCCGCCGTATCGGCGATCAATGCCCCCGTGCCGAGCGTTTCATCATCGGCGTGCGGCGCGAGCAACAGCCACCGCGCGCTGTGCCAAGGACTTCGGCTCAGTGCAGTCGCGGGGGTCACCACAAGCGGTCGCCGGCGCCCCAGACGTCGCGGTCGAGCCAGGCGAGCGCCGCCTGATCGCGCGCATAATCGGGGCCTGCCTGACGCAGATAGAGGCTGAGGTCGCGGCTGATCTTGTCCGCACGCTCACCATCAAACGCGCTGCGCGTACCGAGAAGACGCGCGGTGGCTTCCATGACGTCGAGCGCGGCACGCTCGACGACACCTCGCGTCATCTGGACGAAGACGATCGCGTCCGCCTCCTCGCGCGCGGCACGTCCCGCAGCCTCGCGGATCCACAGATAGCCGGTACGCGCGGCAACGACCGCCTCGGCGAAGCGCGCACGCTGGACGGGATCGCCGCGCGCGGTGTCGGACAAGGCGCGTCGGGTCTCGGTCAGCAGCCCCTCCATGCCGCCAAGCTGGACCGCCAGGAACCGCCATGCCCCCGCGGTGAACCGGGGTTCGCGGTCATAGTCGCCCGGTGCGCCCAGCGTCTGCATGGCGCCGGCTGGATAGCCCGAACATTCGTAGCGACCGCTCATGCTCGCGCGCATGCCGCGCACGCGCCAACGGGACGCGTCGGTGCGTATGGGATCATTGGCCGGGATGACGACGATCGGACGCTGCCCCGCCGCCGGACGCGCAGTGACGATCGCGTAATCGATACCCCCGGCGCCGCTTGCGAAGTGCTTCGCCCCATCGAGCACGGGGCCGTCGGGACTGTCGACGACCGCGACGCCGGGCGGAGGTTCGGTCGCCCAGACGCCGAACCATGCACCGCGGTCTAGCTCGGTATCGAGCCAGGCGAGCTGATCGGCCGATGCATACCAGTCGAACAGTGCGAGCGCATTGACATGGCCCTCGAACAGCCGCCCGACGCTGAGGTCGCCGCGTCCGACAGTCCGCAACGCATCGAGCAGCTCGTCCGGTGCACCATTGGCCTGGCCGCCAAGTGCACGCGGGGCGAACCGCCGGTGCAGGCCGTGGCGGACCAGTGTGGCCATGCTGTCCGCGGGAAACATGGGGGCGGCATCATAACGCTCGCCGCAGGACGCGAGCGTCTCGACGAGGTCGAGGGACGGAGACGCGGGGGCTGGCCGTGCAGTCGGGCCACTCATCGGTCGAGCCCCAACGGCATGTCGCAGCGCATCGGCGGGAGCAGGGGTTCATCGCGCGCGACCCCGGAATCACCACCCGGCTGGTCGCGCCGCATCCGTCGCCACGCCGCGCGTGCGCGCCACTGATCGAACGACGGTAGAAAAGTGGACTCGCCGCGCGCCACGCGATCGGACAGCGCCTGCATATGGTCCGCCATGCCCCCGGTCGCGCGACCGATGGTGCGCGCGGACACACGGGTCCACACGCTCATCGGATGGCCGAGGCGACCACCCGCTGCGACCGCCGCCTCGACCAGTGCGCGGTCTTCCCCTGCAGGGATTGCCGGAACGCCGCCTGCCGTACGGTAGAGCGGAGCAAGAATCGCCAGGCTCGCGCCGGTATGGTCGCCGTGACGGGGTGCCGGATCCCAGCGGCACGGATCAATGTCGTCCTCGATCGCGCGAACACAGGCCCAGTAGCGGTCGAGCTTGACCTGCATCGCGTTCATGTCCGCCGCGAGCGGTTCGGCATCGTCGACGACGATCCGGCCCCCGACGATATCGAGCCCCGCGTCGATCGCGCGCAGCATCGCCGAGATCCAGTCGGACGGCGGCCGGGTATCGGCATCGGTGGAAATTAGAACGCCGCGATCCGGATCGATGCGTGCCAAGCCGGCGTCCATCGCCAGGCGTCGCGCGGTGCCGGCATGCGCGCGCTCGGGCGGAATATCGTGGCAGGCCACGGCGAGATGCAGTCGCTCGCCCCAGACTGCCTGTGCCCGGGCCACCGCGGCGACGCTGTCATCGACGGTGTTGTTGATCAAGATCGAGACGCGGATCGGTCCATCCACGTCCTGTCGCGCGAGGGCGTCGAGCAGAATTGGCAGACGGTCTGCCTCGTCACGCGCGGGCACGCATACGCAGAAGCGGGCGTCCGTCATGCCGCCCCCGCCAATGTGATCGGATAGTCAGACGCGCGGCCCCGTGCGGCGTGGCGCGTCGGCTGGATCATCTCTTCGTACAAATCCTCATAGCGGTCGATCATGACGTCGGCGTCGCAGATCGCCTCCGCCCGCAGGCGGCAGGCACGGCGGTCGAGCAGCACCGCCCGCAGCGCGGCGTCCGCGAGCGATGCGACATCGTCCGCGCGTGCGAGCGTGCCACAGGACTCGTCGAGGAGCGCCGGAATCGCGCCGCGCGCAAAGGCGGCGACGGGCGTCCCGGACGCGAGGGCTTCGGCGACCACCAGCCCGAACGGTTCTTCCCAGCGGGGCGTACAGAGGAACGCACTCGCGCCGCCGACGAGCGCGCCGAGTGCCGCATGCTCGAGATGCCCGACATGCGTGACGTCGGCGCCGAGCCGCGGCAGGATCTCGGCCGCATAATAGTCCGGATCGGAGATCGGTCCGGCGATGCGGAGCGGATAGCCTGCCAGCCTCGCCGCGTCGATCGCCAGATGAAGGCCCTTTTCGGCGACGATCCGCCCATACCAAACGAGATAGCGGTCGGGACTTGCGGCAGGTTGGAAGGGGAAGCTCGCAAGGTCGATACCGTTCGGGATCGTCCGGTCGATCGGCGTCACGTGGCTCCACAGACCACGGATCGTATCAGATACGGCAACGAAGCGCATCGATGGTGACTTGCAGAGGCGGATGCCGCTTTCCAGCCAGCAGAACGGGGGCGTGTGCAGCGTCGTGACCATCGGCGTGTCGAGCGTTTCTGCCATCGAGACGGGAAGATAGTGGAGAGAGTTGTTGTGGATGACGTCGAACCGCCGGTTCCGCAGCATGCTCATCAGCCGCAAATAGGCATGGTGTTCGCGGAAGAACGTCACGTCCTGCGCTTCGGCGGTGCCGGTTTCGAGAAGCGAGGTTTCGTCGCAGATCGCCTCGAGCCCCATTGCCGGATCGGATTTCATCGATGCGAATACTGTGACCGCATGTCCACGTCGGCGTAACGCGGTCGCCAACAGGTGCGTATGCATCTCGAGGCCACCGGCAAAAGGCTCGCGGATGGCATATTTGAGATGCGCAATAATCGCGATTCGCATTCCGACCCCTTCACCAGCGATCACGATCTAGGTCGCGTCGATTCGGTGAGAAACGCATCAATTCGGCTTTTATGTCCGCTACTCGCACCGCGTTTGTGCTAATCTATATCAATACTATAGCGGGTCGCGGTCAGACTGCATGTCGGGATGTGCAGCGGCAAAGGCCGGCAGGGTCGCGGCGTTCGCGGCGGCGGTGGCCAGACAGGGGTAGCGTGAGAGATCGACGGCGAAGCGTTCGGCCGCATAGACCTGCGGCACGAGATAACAGTCGGCCAGCGTCGGCGTGGCGCCAAAGGCATAGCGGTCGCCGTGGCGAGCGATCTGTGGCTCGATCGCATCGAATCCCGCGGTCATCCACCGCGCGATCCAGGCTGATACCTGATCGGGCGTCGCGGCGAAATCTGTCCTGAGTGCATCAAGGATCCGCAGATTGTTGACCGGATGAATGTCGCACCCGATCGTCGCCGCAATGCCGCGCACGATCGCGGCCTCGGTCGGATCGGCGGGCAATAGCGGCGCCGCCGGATAGGTCGCGTCGAGCCATTCGAGGATGGCAGGCGACTGCGTGAGGATCGTGCCGTCGCCAATGTCCAGCGCGGGCACCAGCCCTTGCGGGTTAAGCGCGAGATAGCGCGCGTCACGCTGCGCGCCGGTCCTGAGATCGTGCGTGCGCTGCTCATAGGAGCACTGCTTCAGGTTCAGCGCGATCCGCACGCGGTAGGAGGTTGTCGACCGCCAATAGCCGTGCAGGATCATGCCGGCAGCACCGCCTTGGGGAAATCGGCCCAGACAGCGTCATAGTCGAGCTGGGCATGCGCCAGCGCATGCGGCGTCGGTCGGTAGGGCCAGCAGCTCTCGACCATGAAGGCCATGGTCCCGTCGATCTTGTGCGGCTTGAGATCGGCGTTGGTCGCGGCGGTCCAGCTATCGAGGTCGGGACCGTGGCCTGCCATCAGATTGTGCAGGCTGAGACCGCCGGGTGTGAAGCCGGCCGCCTTGGCGTCATAGGCGCCTTGGATCAGACCCATCGCCTCGGACATGACGTTGCGGTGGAACCAGGGCGGGCGGAACGTATCCTCGGCGACCATCCAGCGCGGCGGGAAGACGACGAAATCGGCGTTCGCGCGGCCGGGTACGTCGGAGGGCGAGGTCAGGACGGTGAAGATCGACGGATCGGGATGGTCGAAGCTCACCGTGTTGATCGTGTTGAAGCGCGCAAGATCATAGCGCCACGGCGCCAGATTGCCGTGCCACGCCACGACATCGAGCGGACTGTGCTCGAGCGTCGTGCACCACAGCGAGCCCATGAATTTCTGGATCACCTCGAACCGCGTGTCGCGATCCTCGAACCAGGCGACCGGCGTTTCGAAATCGCGCGGATTGGCTAGCCCGTTCGCGCCGATCGGACCTAGATCGGGCAGACGGAACAGCGCGCCATGGTTTTCCGCGACATAGCCCGTTGCTTGCCCATCGGGTAGCAAAGCCCGGAAACGAACACCGCGCGGGATGAGCGCGATCTGGCCGGGCGCGACCATGATCCGCCCGAGCTCGGTCAGGAGTTCGAGCCGCCCCGCCTGGGGGATGAAGAGCAATTCGCCATCGGCATCGACAAAGACCCGCGCGGTCATGTCGCGGTTGGCGGCATAGAGGTGGACCGCGACGCCCTCCAGATCCGCAGGATCGCGGGTGGCGAGCATCGTCGTCATGCCGTCGATCAGGTCGGTGCCCGGGGAGGGTGGCGCGCTCGGGTCCCAGCGCAACCGGTTGGGCGCCAGCGGACAGTCCTGCGCGTCCGCCGCGAAACGTGCGGCGCCGTCATACCGGACATAGGGCGGATGTTCGGCGGTCGGGCGCATGCGGTACAGCCAGCTCCGCCGGTTCTCGTGACGCGGTGCGGTGAAGGCCGTGCCCGACAGCTGCTCGGTGTACAGCCCGAAGGGGGGCCGTTGTGGCGCATTGCGGCCGATGGGCAGCGCGCCTGCGACGGCCTCGGTCGCGACATGGTTGCCGAAACCCGAAATATAGCCGGTGGCGGCCGGGTCATTGGCCATCGTAACACTCTCCTCGCGCACCCCTGTTCGACGTGCCGCGGGGGCCGGGGGTTTCGCCAAGGACGATGGCCCCCGGCCAATATGGTGTCAACTGTTACCAGTTTGCGCTGCTTTTGCTTCCTGCCGGAAGCGGTGGAGCAGGGGTTCTGTATAGCCGTTCGGCTGATCAAGCCCTTCGAAGACGAGCGCGCGCGCGGCGCGATAGGCAAGGCTGGTTGCTTCGTGCCCTGCCATCGGCCGATAGTGCTGATCGGAAGCATTCTGCGCATCGACCTTGGCCGCCATCTTCACAAAGGCGGCATCGACCTCGGCGGGCGTTGCGATGCCGTGGAGCATCCAGTTCGCCATATGTTGCGAGCTGATCCGCAGGGTCGCGCGATCTTCCATCAGGCCGATGTCATGAATGTCCGGCACTTTCGAGCAGCCGACGCCCTGGTCGATCCAGCGCACGACATAGCCGAGAATGCCCTGTGCATTGTTCTCGAGCTCGTCGCGGATCTCGTCGGGGGACCAGTTATGGCCGTGTGCCAGCGGGATCGTCAGCAGCTTCTCGAGCGGCGTGACCGGCTCGCTCTGTCGTGCTGCCTGCCGCGCGAAGACGTCGACGCGGTGGTAATGCGTCGCGTGGAGCGTCGCCGCGGTGGGTGAGGGGACCCAGGCAGTGTTGGCGCCGGTCATCGGGTGTGCGATCTTCTGGTTGAGCATGTCCGCCATGCGATCGGGAGCTGCCCACATGCCCTTGCCGATCTGCGCGCGACCGCTGAGGCCACAGGCGAGGCCGATCTGGACATTGCGATCCTCATAGGCGGCGATCCAGGCGCTCGCCTTCATCTCGCTCTTTCGGATCATGGGTCCGGCGCGCATCGCGGTGTGCATCTCGTCGCCCGTACGATCGAGGAAGCCCGTGTTGATGAACACGATGCGGTCCTTCACCGCGGCGATGCAGGCGGCCAGATTGGCCGAAGTGCGGCGCTCCTCGTCCATCACGCCGACCTTGATCGTGTGGCGGTCGAGGCCGAGCAGATCCTCGATCGCGTCGAACAGCCGATTGGTGAAGCCCGCTTCGTCGGGGCCGTGCATCTTCGGCTTGACGATGTAGATCGAACCCTGGCGGCTGTTCCTGAAGCGGCCGGTGCCGTTCAGATCGTGCAGCGCGATCAGCACGGTCACGATCCCGTCAAGTATGCCCTCGGGCGCCTCCGTCCCATCGGGCAGATGGATCGCGGGTGTGGTCATCAGATGGCCGACATTGCGGACGAACAACAGGCTTCGTCCCGGCAGGACGATCTCGGACCCGTCCTGCGCGGTGTAGCGCCGGTCGTCCTCCAGCGACCGGGTCAGCGTCCGGCCCCCCTTGTCGAACTGCGCCTCCAGATCGCCCTTCATCAGCCCCAGCCAATTGGCATAGGCTGCGACCTTGTCGTCGGCATCGACTGCTGCGACCGAATCCTCAAGGTCGACGATCGTCGTGAGCGCGGATTCGAGCCGGACATCGGCCAGTCCGGCGGCGTCGGACGCGCCGATCGGATGGTCGCGATCGATGACAAGTTCGATATGCAGGCCATTGTGGCGCAACAGAATCGTGCTGCCGGCATGGCCGCGGAGCTGATCCGGTTGTGCCAGCACGGGCGGGCTGCCGTCCCAGTCGGTCCACGAACCCGTCGCAAGCGGCACGCTGGAATCAAGGAACGCCTTGGCCCAGGCGATCACCTGTGCACCGCGGTCCGGATCATAGCCCCGACCGGACGGCGTTCCGGGGATCACGTCGGTGCCGTAGAGTGCGTCGTACAGGCTGCCCCAGCGCGCGTTTGCGGCGTTGAGGACGAACCGGGCGTTGAGGACCGGCACGACCAGCTGCGGGCCTGCCAGCCGTGCCACCTCGTCATCGACGCGGGTCGAGGTCGCCACAAACGGCGCAGGCTCCTCAACGAGATAACCGATCTCACGGAGGAAGCGCGCCTGGGCATCCGGATCGACGGGGCGGCCGCCAAGCGCGCTGTACCAGGCGTCGATCTTCGCTTGCAGCGCGTCGCGGTGGGCAAGCAGAGCGCGATTTTCAGGTGCGAAGCGGGCGTAGATGTCGGCCATTCCGGACCAGAAGGCGGACGGGTCGACTCCCGTGCCGGGCAGCGCCTGGTCATCGAGGAACCGTGCCAGCGGTGCGGCGACACGGAGCCCCGCCTTGTCTATCATGCCGTCAGACGTCGCGCTCATCGCTCTCTCCCTATCTGACGATCATTCTATACGACCGCCAGGCTGTTCGGTAGACGATCAAGTGTTGAAGCTGTCGATCACCGGGGGAATGAATGGATCCGGATGCCGCCTTGTTCGTCGACGTCGTCGCGGCCGGAAGCCTGAGCGGGGCTGCCCGCTTGCGCGGCATCTCCCCGGCGATGGTATCGAAACGGATCGTCCGGCTCGAGACGCGGCTCGGAGTGCGGCTGCTCAATCGTACGACGCGGCGGCTCGAGCCGACGGCGCGAGGGGAGCGGTATCACGCGGACATGGTCGCGATCCTTACCGCGATTCGGGAGGCCGAGGGGCGGGTCGGCGACCGGGCCGCCGGGCCGAGCGGTCCGCTCCGCGTCAGCGCGCCGACGTCTTTCGGGCGCTTGCATATCGCACCTAGGCTCAAGCCTTTTCTCGATGCGCATCCCGACATCGCGCTGGAACTGAACCTGTCCGACGGCTTTTCGGACCTGCTCGGCGAGGGTATCGACCTCGCGATCCGGATCGCGCCGACGGTCGAGCCGGGTTTTGACGCGCACCGGCTGGGCGACAGCCGCCGGGTCCTGTGCGCCGCACCCGCCTATCTCGAAATGGCGGGAATTCCCGGCAGCGCGGCGGCGCTGGGTGACCATCGGCTGCTCGCGGCGCGCGGGCAGATGCCGTGGCGGCTGACGGGGTCTGACGGCGATTTCACGATCGATGCCGCGAGCCACGTGCGCACGAATTCGAGCGAGGTCGTGAGAGAACTCGCGCTGTCGGGCGTGGGGATCGCGCTGCGGTCGCTGTGGGACGTCAGCAGTGATCTGGCGGCGGGGCGGCTCGTTCGCGTCCTGCCGGCGATCGAGGGGAGCGCGGATGTGGGGATCTTCGCGCTGCACCCGCGCGGTGCAGTGCCGTCGTCGGTCGTTGCACTGCTCGACTATTTGCGGACGCTGTGGACACCGTCACCGCCCTGGGCCGGCTGATCGAGCGCGCTGGTCACCGCGTCGATCCGGCGGAGCATCGCCGTGAATGCAGCGACTTCGGCCGGGTCGAACTGCGCAAAGATCCGCGCCTCCAGATCGCGCGCCTTGGGTGCGACCGCAGCGTAAAGCGTGCGACCGGCATCGCTGAGCATCAACAGGTGCGAGCGACGGTCGCTGGCATTGGCGCGCCGTTCGAGAAGGCCTCGCTCGACCAGCGCGATCGCCGCGCGGCTTACCGTAACCTTATCCATGCGCGTACGATGACCGATTTCCGCCTGCGTAATGCCGCCGGTTTCGGCGATGACGGCGACCAGCCGCCATTCGGGGATCGAGAGGCCGAACAGCGATTCATAGCTGCGCGCGATCGTGTCGCTGACGAGGTTCGACGTGAACGACAGCCGGAACGGGATGAAGTCGTCGAGCAGCAGTGGGCGGTCGGATGAAGCGGTCATGGCCCGGGATAGTATCAGTTGACACGATCTGCGTAAACGCGCAGTTGGTATCCAACGATACTATAAAGCTGTGAGAGGCTGTCGCATCATGGAGCATATGGACGTCAACCCGATGGGGTTGGATGGTTTCGAGTTCTGCGAGTTCACATCGCCCGATCCGGCGGCGATGGGCAAACAGTTCGAGCAATTGGGTTTCGTGCCCGCGTCCCGGCATCCGACCAAGGCAGTGACCCGCTACAAACAGGGTCGCATTAACCTTTTGCTCAACGCTGAACCGACGGGGCAGGCCGCGACGTTCCGCGCCGACCATGGTCCTTCGGCGAACGGCATGGCGTTCCGTGTTGCGGACGCCAAGGCGGCTTTCGACGCTGCGCTGGCACGGGGCGCGAAGGCGGCCGATGCGTCGCTCGGTGCGCTGGGCGACGAGAGCTACGCGCTGGAGGGGATCGGCGGATCGCTGCTCTATCTTGTTGACCGTCATGGCGGCGCTGGCAGCCTGTACGATGCCTGGGATCAAATCCCGGGCGCGGCGGAGGCCGAGGCGGAGAATTCGGTCGGTCTCGATCTGCTCGACCATCTCACGCACAACGTAAAACGCGGCCAGATGCGGACCTGGTCGACCTTTTACGGCCAGATTTTCGGGTTCGAAGAGCAAAAATATTTCGACATCAAGGGCAAGGCGACGGGCCTGTTCAGCCAGGCGATGATCGCGCCCGATCGCGCGATCCGGATCCCGCTGAACGAGAGCCAGGACGACCACAGCCAGATCGAGGAGTTCATCCGCGATTATAATGGCGAAGGCATCCAGCATCTCGCGCTGACCACCGACGATATCTACACGACCGTCGAGAAACTGCGCGCGCGCGGCGTGCGGCTGCAGGACACGATCGAGACCTATTACGAACTGGTCGACAAGCGCGTGCCGAACCATGGCGAGGATCTCGAGCGGCTGCGGCGCAACCGGATCCTGCTCGACGGCAATGTCGGTGAGGAGGGGCTGCTCCTCCAGATCTTCACCGAACCGCTGTTCGGGCCGATCTTTTTCGAGGTCATCCAGCGCAAGGGTAATGAGGGGTTCGGCAACGGCAACTTCCAGGCGCTGTACGAATCGATCGAACTCGACCAGATCCGGCGTGGGGTGATCACGGTCGACGCGTGACGACGTCATGACGGACATGCAGGGCGAGCCTAGCGACGGCAATGTCGTGAGCGATACTCCGTCGTCGGTGCGGCTGTTCGCCACGCCGGCCGGGATTGCGCTCGGGTCGATCGAGGCGATCGCACCCGGCCAGTCGAGAGGCTATGTCGTGCAGATGCGCGCGGGGCGGTTCCACGGTTTTGCGGTTCGGCGCGGTGACGGGGTCGTCGGCTATGTCGACCGCTGCCCGCACGCCGGACTGCCACTGGCGCGCACCCTCGACGACTATCTGAGCCCGAATGGCGACCTGATCGTCTGTGGGTGGCATTCCGCACTGTTCAGGATCGACGATGGCCGCTGCGTCGGCGGTCCCTGCATGGGGCAAGCGCTTGCGGTCTGGCCGATCACGGTCGTAGACGGCGTGATCACGACGCTTGGTGCGACAGCTGCGGTCTCTGACCCCCGCTGAGCATCGGGCGAGAACGGTGAAGAGAGCAGCCCGGCAAGCCACGGGAATAATACGGTAAGGAGAGTTTCGTGACGCCAGATTTCGACTTCGCGCTGGGCGAAGCCGCGGACATGATCCGCGACACGACGCAGCGTTTTGCGAAGGAGAAGATCACTCCGCTGGCTGCGAAGATCGATGCGGAGGATTGGTTTCCCCGCGAGCTCTGGCCGGCAATGGGCGAGCTGGGGCTTCACGGCATCACCGTCGAGGAAGAGTATGGCGGGCTCGGGCTCGGCTATCTCGAGCATGTCGTTGCGGTCGAGGAAGTATCGCGCGCATCGGCGTCGATCGGCTTGAGCTATGGCGCGCATTCCAACTTGTGCGTCAATCAGATCCGCCGCTGGGGCAATGCCGAGCAAAAGGCGAAATATCTGCCCAAGCTGGTGTCGGGCGAGCATGTCGGAAGCCTCGCGATGTCCGAAGCCGGGGCGGGATCCGACGTCGTGTCGATGAAGTTGAAGGCGGTGAAGACCGAGAGTGGCTATGTGCTGAACGGCACCAAGTTCTGGATCACCAACGCGGCCTATGCCGATACGCTCGTCGTCTATGCGAAGACGGGGGAGGGATCGAAGGGGATCACCGCCTTCCTGATCGAGAAGGACATGCCGGGATTCGCGATCGGGCAGAAGATCGACAAGATGGGCATGCGGGGATCCCCGACCGCCGAGCTTGTCTTCACCGATTGCCACGTGCCGTTCGACGCAGTGATGGGCCCGGAGAATGGCGGCGTCGGCGTGCTGATGTCGGGCCTCGACTATGAGCGCGCGGTGCTCGCGGGCATTCAGCTCGGCATCATGCAGGCCTGTCTCGACGTGGTCATCCCCTATGTCCGCGAACGCAGGCAGTTCGGGACCGCGATCGGGCAGTTCCAGCTGATCCAGGCGAAGGTCGCGGACATGTATGTCGCGTTGAGTTCTGCACGTGCCTATGTCTATGCCGTCGCGCGGTCCTGCGATGCGGGCAAGACGACGCGGTTCGACGCGGCGGGCGCGATCCTGCTGGCGAGCGAGAGCGCGGTGAAGGTCTCGCTGGAATCGATCCAGGCTCTGGGTGGCGCGGGCTATACCAAGGACTGGCCGGTCGAGCGCTACATGCGCGACGCCAAGCTGCTCGATATCGGCGCGGGGACGAACGAGATTCGCCGGATGCTGATCGGACGCGAACTGATCGGTGCCGCGCCCAAGGTGATGCAATGAGCGTGCTGATCAGGTCGCGGCGGGGTGAACGGTGAGCGGTCCCGTCCTCGATACGAAGGTGTCGGTCGACGCGGAGACGTTCCAGGCGAATGCGGCGCACAACCGCGCGCTCGCCCAGCGCCTGCGCGACGACGTTGCGCGCGTCGCGCTCGGCGGAGACGCCCGGTCGCGCGACCGGCACGTTGCGCGTGGCAAGCTGCTGCCGCGCGACCGGGTCGAGCGCTTGCTCGATCCGGGTTCGCCGTTCCTCGAGATCGGCCAGCTCGTCGCCAATGGGCTGTATGACGATGCGGTGCCCGGCGCGGGGGTGATTGCGGGGATCGGCCGCGTTGCCGGTCGGCAGTGCATGATCCTGTGCAACGATGCTACGGTGAAGGGGGGGACCTATTTTCCGCTGACCGTCAAGAAACACCTGCGAGCGCAGGAAATCGCACAGGAAAATCGGCTGCCCTGCATCTATCTCGTCGATAGTGGTGGGGCGAACCTTCCCCATCAGGCAGAGGTATTTCCCGATCGCGAGCATTTCGGCCGGATCTTCTACAACCAGGCGCAGATGTCGGCGTTGGGGATACCGCAGATCGCGTGTGTGATGGGGAGCTGCACTGCGGGCGGCGCCTATGTCCCGGCCATGTCCGACGAGACGATCATCGTCCGCGGGCAGGGCACGATCTTCCTCGCTGGGCCGCCGCTGGTCAAGGCGGCGACGGGCGAGGTGATTTCCGCGGAGGACCTCGGCGGCGCGGACACGCATGGACGGCGGTCGGGCGTCGTCGATCATGTCGCGGAATCGGACGACCACGCGCTGACGATCGTTCGCGACATCGTCTCGACCTTGCCGCCACAGGTCCCTGTCACGGTGAACCGGCAACCGGCGCGCCCGCCGAAATACGACGCTGAGGGGCTTTACGGTGTCGTGCCGTCCGATGTGCGCGCGCCCTATGACGTGCACGAAGTAATCGCACGGCTGGTCGATGGCAGCGAATTCCATGCGTTTAAGGCGCTCTATGGTACCTCGCTGGTGTGCGGGTTCGCGCATATCCACGGGCTCCCCGTTGCGATCCTCGCCAACAACGGCGTCCTGTTCAGCGAAAGCGCACAGAAGGGCGCGCATTTCATCGAGCTCGCCTGCCAGCGCAAGGTACCGCTCCTGTTCCTCCAGAACATCTCGGGCTTCATGGTTGGCGGGAAGTACGAGGCGGAAGGCATTGCCAAACATGGTGCAAAGCTCGTGACGGCAGTCGCCACCGCGACCGTGCCGAAGATCACAGTGCTGATCGGCGGCAGTTTCGGCGCCGGCAATTACGGCATGTGCGGACGCGCCTATTCGCCACGCTTCCTGTTCAGCTGGCCGAACAGCCGGATCAGCGTGATGGGCGGCGAACAGGCGGCCTCGGTCCTCGCCACCGTTCACCGCGACGCAGACGACTGGACGGCGGAGGAAGCCGAAGCGTTCAAGGTGCCGGTTCGTCAGAAATATGAGGACGAGGGGAATCCCTGGTACGCGACCGCGCGCCTGTGGGACGACGGGATCATTGATCCCGCGCAGACCCGTGACGTGCTCGGCCTCGCGCTCGCCGCGACGCTCAACGCTCCCATCGCCGAACGCCCCGCGTTCGGTGTGTTCAGGATGTAAGCCGATGATCCTGCTATCGTTGCTGCTGGCCGCGGGTCAGGTCACTCCGGTCCAGCCGATCGTCAAGGGCACCGGCTTGCCGCCAGCCGTGGTGACGGAGGAGGCCGGCGTCATGGTGCCGATCGACGCGATTTTGGCCGCGCTGGCCACCCGCGATGGCCAGGCACTGCTCGCACAGGTGCGCCCCGAGGGGGGGGCTACGGCCGTGGAAGAAAAGGCCGACGGCACGCGCATCATCCGCCGGACCGCCTGGTCCGACTTCGCCGCCGGTCTGAAGCCCGGGCCGGAGCGATATGCGGAACGCCTGACGGATCCCGCCGTGGATATCGATGGCGATATCGCGATGGTATGGTCGCCCTATGTCTTCATTATCGACGGCCGGGTCGCGCATTGCGGGACCGACCATTTCGACATGGTGCGCGAAGCGGGCCGGTGGAAGATCCTCAACATCACTTGGTCTAAGCGGACCACCGGATGCCCCGCGCAATGATCGAATCACTGCTCATCGCCAATCGTGGCGAGATCGCCTGCCGCATCATTCGCACGGCTCGGGCGTTGGGAATCCGCACGATCGCGGTCTATTCCGATGCCGATGCGGGCGCGCTGCATGTCCGGCACGCGGACGAGGCGGTGCATATCGGTGCGAGCCCGGCGCGCGAGAGCTATTTGGTCGGAGAGCAGATCATCGCCGCCGCGCTCGCCACCGGCGCTGAGGCTATTCATCCGGGGTACGGGTTCCTGTCCGAGAATGCGGACTTCGCGCAGGCCGTGCTCGACGCAGGGATCCTGTGGGTAGGCCCCGATCCCGACAGCATCCGCGCGATGGGGCTGAAGGATGCCGCAAAGCAGCGGATGATGGCGGCCGGCGTTCCGGTGACACCGGGCTATCTGGGGAAGGACCAGTCGCCCGATCGGCTCCAGCGCGAGGCGGATGCCATCGGCTACCCCGTCCTGATCAAGGCCGTTGCGGGCGGCGGCGGCAAGGGTATGCGCCGCGTCGATGCGTCCGCCGACTTTGCCGACGCGCTCGCTTCGTGCCAGCGCGAAGCTTCCGCTTCGTTCGGCAATACCGACGTGCTGATCGAGAAATATATCCTGTCACCGCGGCATATCGAGGTGCAGGTGTTCGGCGATCGGCAAGGCAACGTCGTCCATCTGTTCGAACGTGACTGTTCGTTGCAGCGCCGGCATCAGAAGGTGATCGAGGAGGCCCCGGCGCCCGGCATGGATGATACGACGCGCGCGGCGATCTGCGCGGCGGCGGTGCGCGCGGCACAGGCCGTGAACTATGTCGGCGCGGGTACGATCGAGTTCATCGCCGATGCGAGCGAAGGCCTGCGCGCCGATCGGATCTGGTTCATGGAAATGAACACCCGGTTGCAGGTCGAGCATCCCGTCACCGAGGAAATCACCGGACAGGACCTTGTCGAGTGGCAGCTGCGGATTGCCAGCGGCGAGGCGTTGCCGCTGCAGCAGCATGATCTTGCGATCCGCGGCTGGGCGATCGAGGCCCGGCTCTATGCGGAGGATCCCGCCAAGGGTTTCCTGCCGTCGATCGGGCGGCTCGAGGCGTTCGATCTGGGTGATGCGACGCGGGTCGATACGGGTGTCGAACAGGGGGCGGACATCTCGCCTTATTATGACCCGATGATCGCCAAGGTGATTGCCTGGGGCGACACGCGTGAAGCCGCGCGCGAGACGTTGGCGGAGGCGCTGGACAAGGCGGTCGTCTGGCCAGTCCGGTCAAATGCGGGGTTTCTCGTCCAGGCGCTCGACCATCCGGAATTTGTCGCGGGAACGCTCGATACCGGGCTGATAGCCCGCGAAGGTGCGGCGCTGATGCCCCCGGCGCAGCCCAGCGAGGAAGCGCTGATCGAGGCCGCGCACACGCTCGTACGCGTCGAACCGATGGCGGGCTTTCGCCTCAACGCGGCACCTTTGAAGACGGCGCGGTTCCTGCTCGACGACGACATCGTGACGATCGATCTCGACGGTCGCGGCGTCCATGAACCAGTCGATGCCGCCCTCGTTTCCGATGCCGGGCAGACCTGGCAGTTGCGGCCCTGGCGTGCGTCTGGCGCGGCGATGGGGGCGGCAGCGGATGGCGCGATCTTATCACCGATGCCGGGACGGATCATCGCGGTCGACGTAGCTATCGGGGACCATGTCGCAAAGGGGCAGAAGCTCGTGACGCTGGAGGCGATGAAGATGGAGCATTCGCTCATCGCGCCGTTCGACGGGACGGTTGCCGAACTGACCGCGATCGAAGGCGGGCAGGTGAGCGATGGCATGGTGCTCGCGCGTATCGAGAAGGATGACTGATGGCCGGCCGCTATTTCGACCGATGGGCAGTCGGCGACCGGATCGTCCATGAGATCCGCCGCACCGTCACGGAGACGGACAACCTCCTGTTTTCGACGATGACGCACAATCCGCAGCCGCTGCACCTCGATGCGGAGGCGGCGAAGGCGAGCGAATTCGGCCAGATCCTCGTCAACGGCACCTTCACCTTCGCGCTGATGGTCGGCCTGTCGGTTGGCGACACGACGCTCGGGACGCTCGTCGCCAATCTCGGTTACGACAAGCTCGTGCATCCGAAACCCGTCTTCATCGGCGACACGATGCGCGCCGAGACCGAGGTCGCCGAGCTCAAGCCCAGCCGGTCGCGCCCGAACGCCGGGATCGTCACATTCATGCACCAGCTGATCAACCAGCGTGACGAGATCGTCTGTCAGTGCCTTCGCTCGGCACTGCTGCTGCGGACGCCGGCATGAGGTTGCGCTCGCTGCTGTTCGTGCCCGCAGACCGGCCCGAGCGTTTTGCGAAGGCCGCAGCGAGCGGGGCCGATGCCATCATCCTCGATCTGGAGGATTCGGTCTCGCTCTCCCGCAAGGCTGTTGCCCGCGAGGCGGTCCGGGCCGCGTTGCAGGACCACACCGACGTCGTGCGGATGGTCCGGATCAATCCCGTCGACTCGGGGTGGCTGGACGACGATATCGCTGCGGCGAGGGGCGCCGATGCGATCATGCTGCCCAAGGCGACCGGACCCGCGACCGTCCTCGCGCTGGTCGAGGCTTATGGCGATGACTGTCCGCCGATCCTGCCGATCGCGACCGAAGTGCCCGCCGCGATCTTCACATTGGGCGAATATGCGCGGGTCAACGACCGGTTATGCGGCCTGACCTGGGGCGCCGAGGACCTGCCCGCGGCGATCGGCGCGGCGACCAGTCGGGAGGACGACGGGTCCTATACCGATCCCTATAAGCTCGTACGATCACTGCTGCTGTTCGGCGCGCATGCGACGGACGTCGCGGCGATCGAAACGGTCTATCCAGCAATCGCGGACATTGACGGGCTGGCAGCCTATGCCGCGCGCGGCAGCCGCGACGGCTTTACCGGCATGATGGCGATTCATCCGTCGCAGGTCGCCACGATCAACGCCGCGTTCACGCCGGATGCGGCGAGCGTTGCACGTGCGCACGCCGTCGTCGCAGCGTTTGCGGCGGCTCCCGAGGCCGGCGCGCTGCAGCTCGATGGGCGGATGATCGATGCGCCGCACTTGCGTCAGGCGCGGGCGATCCTCGCGCGACTCTAGGCCCATTGGCGACGGGTATTTTCTGCGCTACCGTCGCCTTGCGAAACCGGTGAAGGCCGGCGTCGCAGATCGCGTCGGTGCCCCTCGGGGCTTCAAAGGGAATGCGGTGCGGGAGGCGAGCCTCCTCATGCCGCGGCTCTCCCTGCAACTGTAAGCGGTGAGCGCGGTGCGCATGTTCCTTCGTCACGAGGGGACGACCACTAGGCCTGAGCGAAAGCGCAGGGCTCGGGAAGGTCGCGTACCGGGCGTCGACCCGCGAGCCAGGAGACCTGCCGGCGCTCGGTCGCTCTTGCCATGGTCCAGGGGATGGCCGCGGCACGGTACTCCGTCTGAGCGACGAACCATGCGGCGGGGGCCGCATCGGTGCGCGTGGCGGGTGCGGTTCGGCGTACACCCCAAGCGTTGCGCCGGCCGTCCGGATCATCGGACGGCAGGCCCCGGCTGGTCGCTCGTGACGCCGGGGGTATCGTTTCATGACCAGAATTTTCGTTTCGCTTGCGGCGCTCGCGACCGCCACGGCCTTTGCATCGCCGGCTGCGGCCGAGCCCGATCCGGTTACTGCGCCGACGGGCGAGGCGGCAGCGGGTGGCGCCGAGCTGGTGATTACCGCATCAAGGTCGGGGGACGCTGTTCCCGCCGATCAGCTCGGGGCGTCGGTGACGGTGCTCGACGCAGCGACGCTCGACCAGCGGCAGACGCGGATCGTGTCCGACGTGCTGCGCGACGTCCCCGGACTGGCGGTCAGCCGGACCGGCGCGGTCGGGGGGACGACGCAGGTCCGGATCCGCGGGTCGGAGGGCAATCACGTGCTGGTGCTGATCGACGGGATCGAAGTGTCCGATCCCTATCAGGGCGAATATGATTTCGGCACACTGATTGCCGACGAGGCGGCACGGGTCGAGGTGCTGCGCGGCCAACAATCGGCGCTGTACGGGTCCGACGCGATCGGCGGCGTCATCCAGTATCTCACGCCGAGCGGCGCGGAGGCCCCGGGCGTATCACTGCGGGCCGAAGGGGGATCGTTCGGCACGTTTTCTGGAGGCGCCCGGGTCGCGGGCGTGGCGGGCAATCTCGATTACGCGCTGTCGAGCTCGACCTACCTCACCGACGGCACGCCGACCGCACGGGGCGGATCGCGCGACATCGGCGCGAAGAGCGTCGGCGCGACGGGCAAGCTCAGCTGGTCGCCGACCGACATGCTGAAGGTCACGGGCGTCGGGCGCTATAGCTATACCGATGCCGACAGCAACGACACGGCATTGAGCGGCCCGCAGTTCGGCACGATCGTCGATACGCCCGGCGCGCGCAGCACGGTGGAAGCCTATTACGGGCTTCTCCGCGCCGAGTTGGCGCTGGCGGATGGCCGCTGGACGAATGCGCTCAGCGGCCAGTTTGCCGATACGACACGCCGGGCGCTGGTCGACGATGCCTTGAGCTTTGGCAACAAGGCACGACGGTACAAGGGATCGTTCGAAAGCGCCTTCCGGTTCGGCACCGATCGCATCCGGCATCGGCTGACCGCCGCAGTCGATGTCGAGCGTGAGGAATTCCAGACGCTTAGTCCGGTCCCTTCAGAGTTCGTCTTCACCGGACGGCGGCACACTGACAATGTTGGGATCGTGGGACAGTATGACGTCGTGATCGACGATGCGCTCGCGATCGGCGGATCGGTGCGGCGCGACGAGAATAACCGGTTCGATGACACCACCACCTATCGCGCGCAGGCGAGCTACCGGTTCGCGACCGGAACGCGGGTGCGCGGCGCCTACGGTACCGGCGTGAAGAACCCCGGCTATTTCGATCTCTTCGGCTATTCCGACGGTCGCTACATCGGCAATCCGAACCTCACGCCCGAAAAGTCAAAGGGGTGGGAAGCCGGGGTCGAACAGGCTTTCGGGGGGGATCGTGCGACGATCGGCGCGACCTATTTCGACAGTCGGCTGAAGAACGAGATCTTCACTACCTATCCTGCCCCCGACTTCGTCGCGACGCCCGGCAACCGCGATACGCGGTCGACGCAGCATGGCGTCGAAGTGTTCGCCACAGCCCGACCGATCGCACAACTGCGCTTCGACCTCGCCTATACCTATCTGAAGGCGCGCGAGGACGGGGGCGTGGAGATCCGGCGCCCCAACCATATCGGCAGCGTCAACATGACCGCATTCAGCCGCGACGAGCGCGCCTCGGCGACCCTCACCGTCCGGTATAATGGCCGGCAGCAGGACGATGCCTATACCGATCCGAGCTATGTCCCTGTCCGCGTTTCGCTCCAGGAATATGTCCTCGTCAACCTGAACGCGGCGTACAAGCTGACGCCCCGGCTATCGGTCTTCGGTCGGGTCGAAAACCTGTTCGACGAGCGGTACGAGGAGGTGTTCAGCTATGTTGGCCAGGGGCGCGGCGCCTATGCCGGCGTGAAGGCAGCATTCTGATGCGGAGCGAGGCGGAGCACACGGCGCGGATGGCCAAGAAGAAGGTCGTCCAGGACAAGATCGTCGCGGCCAAGACGATCGAGAAGGGCCTGCTGATGGTCCACACCGGACCGGGCAAGGGCAAGACCACCGCGGCGCTTGGCATGGCGGTGCGGATGATGGGGCATGGGCGAAAGGTCGGGATCGTACAGTTCGTCAAGGGTGCGATGACGACCGGCGAGAAGGTCATCTTTGACGCCTTTCCCGATCTGGTCGAATTCAAGCCGATGGGCGAGGGCTTTACCTGGGATACGCAAGATCGGGCCCGCGATATCGCGGTGGCGCGCGAAGGGTGGGACGAGGTCCGCCGAATGATCCTCGACCCGAGCTATGCGATGGTCATCGCCGACGAGATCAACATCGTCCTGCGCTATGACTATCTGCCACTCGACGAGGTGCTTGCGGGGTTCGCGGCGCGACCGGCGATGACGCATGTCGTGGCGACGGGACGCAACGCGCCCGAGGCGTTGATTGCCGCGGCGGATCTCGTCACCGAGATGGGGCAGGTCAAGCATCCGTTCCGGGGCGGGGTCAAGGCCCAGGCCGGCGTTGAGTTCTAACGGTCGCGGCGAGGAACGGTCGGACGCGGCGTGCGCAACTGCGCTGCGAGGCTTCGCGCGGCCAGCACATAGGCGGGACCTCCGCAGACGGTCCACGCCTCGGGGATGCGCAGACGGGGAATCCCGTCGAGAATCGGATGATGCAGCATTTCGGTGCCCTGATCGGTCACGTGGTCGGTGGCGCTTTCGACTATGAGATAGTCCGGGCGTGCGAGCGCCATCTGTTCAAGCGACAGTTGCGATAGTGCCGGTTTGCCGAGCCGGGTCGCGAGATTGGCAAGCCCGAGACGCTGCATCAGTTCGTCGACGAGCGTGCCGGTACCGGTCAGGAAACCCCGACGCTGATAATAGGCTGCCGTACGACCAACTCCCGGCGCGCGCGGCAATTGTGCAAGCGCGGTGTCCATCCGGCGGATCAGCGTTTCGCCGCGATCGCGGTGGCCGATGGCCGCGGCAACCTGACGGACTTGCAACACGATCGCGGCATAGCTGTCCGCGGGGGGCAGATCGAGCGTATCGACGTGCCGTCCGGCCAGCACGGCCGTGACCGTCTGGCGTCGGAACGGCGAGGCGATGACCAGATCGGGACGCAGCATCAGCACGTCTTCTGCGCTGCCGCGGCTGACGGGCATGGTACGCGCGGCGTTGGCGGCAGCGGACATGTTCGGATCGCGCGCGAACCGGGTCAGTGCGACGATCTGTGCGGGGTCGGCGAGCGCCAGAAGATATTGGTCCGCGCACAGGTTGAGCGAGACGATACGCCGCGGCGGTCTAGGCGCCGCCGCCGCGGCAGGTGCGCCGGCGGCGGCGATCATCAGGATGGTCAGGAGACGGCGGCCGCGCATGCGCAAAGCCCTGCCGCAGCGGCCGCTTATGCGCTAGGCGGAAATCGATGCGGTGGGATCTGGCACTATGGAACGCGTGACGCGTGCGCGATTGGTCGGTGGCCTCGCGCTGCTTGCGCTGTTGGCCGGCGCCGCGTCGGTCGCGGTGGGTAGCGCGGCGATCCCGCTGGCGCATGTCGTGCGGGCGCTCAGCGGGCAGGGCGATCCGATCGAACGCGCCATCCTGTTCGAACTTCGTCTGCCGCGCGCGATCCTCGGGCTGGCGGTCGGCGCGATGCTGGGGCTTTCGGGTGCCGCGCTGCAGGGGTTCCTGCGCAATCCGTTGGCCGAGCCATCGGTGCTGGGTGCGTCGAACGGCGCATCGCTGGGCGCGGTGATCGCGCTGTATTTCGGGCTGGCGGAGCTTTACCCGGCGATGCTGCCGATTGTGGCGATCGCCGGGGCGTTCGCGGCGCTGGGGTTGCTGTTCGTGCTGTCGGCGGGGTCGCAAAGCGCCTTGTCACTGATCCTCGCGGGGATCGCGGTCGGAACGCTGGCCGTCGCGGGGGTCAGTCTTGCGCTCAACCTGTCCCCGAACCCGTTTGCGGCGATGGAGATCATGACCTGGTTGCTCGGGTCGCTCGAAGACCGGTCGTTCAGCCATGTCGCGCTGGCGCTGCCCTGTATCACACTCGGCATGGTGCTGGTCGCCTGGGACAGCCATGCGCTCGACGCGCTGACGCTTGGCGAGGATGGCGCGCGCGCGCTCGGCGTCGATCTGCGTCGGACGCGCGTTCGGATGCTGGTCGGGGTGGCGATCGGGGTCGGCGGCGCAGTCGCGGTATCGGGCGCGATCGGGTTCATCGGCCTGATCGTCCCGCATCTCGTCCGGCCGATGACAGATCGTTCGCCGTCGGCGATCCTGCTGCCCTCCGCACTGGGCGGGGCCGCATTGCTCACCTTTGCCGACGTGCTGGTCCGGGTGATCCCGACGTCGAACGAACTCAAGCTCGGGGTCGTCACCGCGTTTCTCGGCGTGCCGGTGTTCCTCGTCCACCTCATGCGCGAGCGGCGGCTGTGGTAGCCCTCTCCGCGGACCGCCTCAACGTCCGCCGTGCACGGCGGGTCGTGGTCGACGATGTCAGCTTCGCAGCAGAGGGCGGCGCGCTCATCGGGATCGTCGGCCCCAATGGGGCGGGCAAATCGACGCTGGTTCAGGCGCTGCTCGGGCTGGTTCCCGCTACTGGGGAGATCCTGCTCGACGGGGTTCCGCTGGCGGAGCGCTCGCGACGCGAGATTGCGCAGACGGTCGCGTATCTGCCGCAGGGTCAAAGTCTTCATTGGCCGCTGACTGTCGAGCGTCTCGTCGCGCTGGGCCGGTTGCCCCATCTCGCACCGTTGTCGCGCATTTCTCAGCAGGATCGTGATGCGATTGCCCGTGCGATGGCGGTGGCGGACGTGACCCCGCTTGCCGCGCGTGTCGCGACCGAAATCTCGGGGGGCGAGCGGGCTCGGGTCCTGCTGGCAAGGGCACTCGCGGTCGAGGCGCGGGCGCTGATTGTCGACGAGCCGCTCGCATCGCTCGATCCCGCGCATCAGATCGCGGTCATGGACATCCTGCGGGCGGAGGCCGCGCGCGGCGTTCTGGTGATCGCCGTGCTGCATGATCTGGGGCTCGCCGCGCGCTATTGCGATCGTATCCTCGTGCTCGACGCAGGACGGCTCGTGGCCGACGGCGCGCCGTCGGCAGTTCTGACGCCGGCGCGGCTGCGTGAGACCTATGGCGTTCGGGCGTGGTTCGGATCGATCGAGGGCGTACCGGTCGTGGTACCGCTGACGCGTGACAGCGCGCAGGGCGATTGACCCGGGCCGCTTGCCCGGCCTATCCCTCTGACCGCGACAGGTTCCTCGGCGACGGGGATGAAAAGGGAACGGGAGAACCCCGGCTGCCCCTGCAACTGTAAGCGGCGAGCCATCGTGCCAACATGCCATTGGGATCCCGGTCCCGAGAAGGCGGCGCGAAGGGCTGTGACCCGTGAGCCAGGAGACCTGCCCGTCGCAGTCGTCTTTCGTCCGGCCAGGGTGCGCCGAGCGGACGGGGGTAAACCCGCGCGACGACATAACCAGCCTGCGGCCTGTGCCGCGGGCGCGTATGTCATGGGGTTTCAATGCCGAATCTACTGGTTCCCGCCGAAGACGGTGCGGCCGTCGTCGCCTGCAGCACCTGCCGCGCGTCCACCGATGCGAAGGACGATGCCGAGGGCATGCGGGGCGGTGCGAGACTCGTCGCGGCGTTGCAGGCGGTCCAGGCGAGTGATCCGCGCTATGCCGGGATTGCGGTGCAGGCGATGCCGTGCCTGTTCGCCTGCCAGGACTTCTGCACCATCCATGTTCGTGGGCCCGCGAAGATCGGCTATGTGCTGGGGCGCTTCACGCCGGATGAGGAGGCTGCGCGAGCGATCCTCGATTATGCCGTGCTGCATGCGGAGAGTGCGGAGGGGCAGGTGCCGTTTCGGCAGTGGCCCGCCGGGATCAAGGGGCATTTCATCACCCGGACGCCCCCCGCCGGCTATGTCGCGCAGTGACGCTTTTCCCGACGGTCGCGGCGTTCGAGGCGGCGCTGGAGGCCCTTCCTGCGGCAGACGAAGCCGCGCGAGGGGCCGCATCGCTGCGGCAAGCACAGTTGACCAAGCCGCCCGGATCACTCGGCCGACTTGAAGACCTCGCAGTCTTCATGGCGGGCTGGCAGAGGCGCGAGCGGCCGCGGTTCGAGCGTGCGCGAGCGGCGATTTTCGCCGGAAATCACGGCGTTGCGGTGCACGGGGTGAGCGCTTTCCCGGTTTCCGTAACCACACAGATGGTCGAGAATTTCCGCCATGGGGGCGCGGCCATCAATGCGCTGGCGGATGCCGTCGGGCTCGAGCTCGTCATCGCCGACATCGATCTGGAAACCCCTACGGCAGATTTCACGACGGGGCCGGCGATGGACGAAGCCGCGTGTCTCGTCGCACTCAACATTGGCGCCGACGTCGTCGTGCCGGGGCTCGACTTGCTCGTCGTTGGCGAAATGGGGATCGGCAATTCGACGTCGGCCGCAGCACTGTGTCTGCGCAGTTACGGCGGAACCGCCGCCGGCTGGGTTGGGCCGGGGACGGGAGTTGATGTTGCGGGAATCTCGCGGAAAATCGCGGTGGTCGAGGCGGGGATTGGGCGGCATGCTGATTTCCCGCGTAAGCCGTTCGAGACGTTGCGGCGGGTGGGGGGGCGAGAAATCGTCGCGATCGCTGGCGCGGTGGTGGCGGCGCGGCTGGCGGGGGTGCCGGTGATGCTGGACGGATTCATTTCGTCGGCGGCGATCGCACCGATCGCGGCGGCGTATCCTGGCATCACAGAGCATTGCATTGCCGGACATTGTTCGGCTGAGCCGGGGCATGAGCGACTGCTCGCCGCGCTGAAACTCGAGCCTTTACTAAGACTTGGGATGCGGTTGGGGGAGGGAAGCGGGGCGGCGGTTGCGGTGGGAGTGATCCGGTCGGCGCTGGCGGCGCATGACGGGATGGCGACGTTTGCCGAGGCGGGGGTGTCGGTGGCGTGAGTGGGGCGTTCCTGCTCCACCTGTTGCGGCATGGTGCGCCTGAACTGGGCGGGCGGATGCTGGGGCGGACTGATAGTCCGGTCACGGCGGAGGGTCTGGCGGCCTGTGTGGCGCGGGTGAAATCATTGGATTTCAAGGGGCTGGTCTGTTCTAATCTCATGCGATCGCAGGCTATTGCGGATGCCGTCGGGCGGGAGCGGGGGGTTGCTCCAACGACTGATGCGCGGTGGCGGGAGCTGGATTTCGGAGACTGGGACGGGCTGGCTGCGGCGGAGATCGACGCTGCGGCGTTGCAGCGGTTCTGGGATGATCCGGACAGTGCACCGCCACCGGGTGGCGAACGGTGGAGCGATCTGGTCGTGAGAATTACCGATGCGATAGAAGACCTTACACCTGAACCCTCATTGATCGTGACACATGGCGGAGCGATGCGTGCGGCGTTAAAATCGCTTTGCGGGTTCGGGTTTCGCGAGCTCTGGGCGTTCGATTTGCCTTATGCGGCGCTGATTAGTTTGCGGATCTGGCCGGACCGGACGGCGCAGATCGTGGGGCTGCAGACGGATCCGGTTTCGTGAAGCGGCTGATCGTCGCCTTCGGCTTCCTGACGCGCGTGCCGATGCCGCAAGTCGTTGCCGATGCAGAGGATTTTGCAGCGGCGATCCGGTGTTATCCGGTCGTCGGGGCGTGCATCGGGGTGGTCGTCGCGGGAGCGGGGTGGGTCGGCGCGCAGGTCGATCCGTGGACCGGTGCGCTCGCCGCGCTGACTATTTGGGTAGCGATTACAGGGGCTTTGCACCTGGATGGGCTGGCAGATCTGGCGGACGGGCTGGGTGCCGCGCATGGCAATCGCGACAGGCTGATCGCCGTGATGGCCGATCCGCATATCGGCAGCTTCGGCGTTGTGATGATCGTCCTGCAACTTCTTGCAAAACTTGTCTTATTGCACGCCGTCTCCGCGCAGGGATGGGCGGTCGTGATCCTCGTCCCGATGCTCGCGCGAATGGGGCCGTTATGCTGGGCGCGGTGGGTGCCGCTGCTCCGCGAGGGCGGGCTGGGAGGGATGGTGGCAGGGAAGATCAGGGTGCACGATCTGGTCTTTTGGGGGTGCGTAACAGGGTGTTTAGGGGTGCCTGTGCATGCCGTTGCAGGGGCCCCTGCACTGATCGCGCTGTTCGGCTGGTGGCTGATCCGGCGGGTCGGCGGCGTATCGGGGGATTGCCACGGTGCGGGGATCGAATTCGTCGAAACCGGGATGCTAGTCGCGCTCGCCATTGCCGGCCGCGTCTGAGCCGGCGAGCTTCGACAATGCGATCAGCGCATCGATATCGAGATGGCGTTCGAGCGTTTCGGCGATCGCATCGAGCGCGGCGTCGATCGACGCCGAATGATCGGGCCCGACCGCATCGACCCCGAGCCGGCTGAGCCAGGCGCGGCGCTGATCCGCGAGGCCGAGCAGGCCGTGGACATAGCTGCCGGAGACGAGCCCGTCGGGACTGACCGCGCCGTCGCGGCGGCCATCGTCGCGGGTCGTGAGCGCGCGCGCGGTGTCGGGGCCGGTGGTCTCGCCGATATGGATTTCATAGCCGTCGAACCGTGCGCCGATCGCGGTGCCGGCGACGCGTTCGAGCGTCTTGGCGGGGGACAGGATCGTCGCGACGTCGAGCAGGCCGAGCCCGGGGGCGATACCGGCGGGACCCTCCAGCCCGTCCGGATCGGCGATGCTGCGACCGAGCATCTGATAGCCGCCGCACAGCCCGAGCACGGGGCGGCCGCGGCGGCGGTGCGCGTGGATGTCGATGTCCCAGCCCTGTGCGCGGAGAAAGGCGAGGTCGGGGATCGTCGCCTTGGAGCCGGCGAGGATGATCATGTCGGCGTCGGGGATCGGTTCGCCGGGCGGGACCATGACCAACGTGACGCCGGGGTCGAGCCGTAGCGGATCGAGATCATCGAAATTGGCGATGCGCGGGGTGATCGGACAGGCGATGACGACCTGGCCGTCCTGCTGGCCGTGACCGGTCCGGTGTTCGAGAATGACCGCATCCTCGCTCGGCAGGCGAGCGGCCTCGGGGAGCCAGGGGATGACGCCATAGCCGCGCCAGCCCGACCGCGCCTCGATCGCGCGATAGCCGTCGTCGAACAGCGCGGGGTCGCCGCGAAACTTGTTGACGAGGAAGCCGTGGATCATCGCGGCGTCGGCGGGATCGATCACCGCGCGCGTGCCGACGAGCGAGGCGATGACGCCGCCGCGGTCGATATCGCCGATCAGGATGACGGGGACGCCGGCGGCGCGCGCAAAGCCCATGTTTGCGATGTCGGCGGCGCGCAGGTTGATCTCGGCGGGGCTGCCCGCGCCCTCGACGACGACGATGTCCGCCTGCGCACGCAGCCGGTGATAGCTGGCGAGCACGTCGTCCATCAGCCCCGCGCGTCCCTCGCGCCAGCGGCTCGCGCGCAGGATGCCGCGGACCTTGCCGTGGACGACCAGCTGCGAGCTGCGGTCGCCCTGCGGCTTGAGCAGGACGGGGTTCATGTCGGTGGTCGCAGCGGTGCGCGCGGCGATCGCCTGGGTCGCCTGCGCGCGGCCGATCTCGCCGCCATCAGCGGTGACGGCGGCGTTGTTCGACATGTTCTGCGGCTTGAAGGGCCGGACGGCGAGCCCGCGATTGGCCAGCGCGCGACAGAGGCCGGCGACGAGCACCGACTTGCCGACGTCCGAGCCGGTGCCCTGAAGCATCACCGCACCCACAGCAGCGCCCCCGTGACGATCCAGAGCAGCAGGCAGGCGCGGCGATAGACCTGAAGCGCGCGGGCGATGTCGGCGGCGGTGGCGGCGGGGCGACCGCTGCCGATCCAGGGCTTCAGCTGGGTGACGCCGTCATAGCTGACCGGACCGGCGAGGCGGAGGTCGAGCACGCCCGCCATCGCCGCCTCGGGCCAGCCGGCATTGGGCGAGGCGTGCTTGCGCGCGTCGCGCCGCATCACGCGCCAGCCGCCGGGGCCGGCGAGACACAGCAGGGCGCCGCTGATCCGCGCGGGGATCCAGTTGGCGAGATCGTCGATCCGTGCCGAGGCCCATCCGAACGCGCGCCAGCGTGACTCTCGGTGGCCGATCAGGCTGTCGGCGGTGTTGATCGCCTTGTAGATCCACAGCCCGGGAAGCCCGCCGATAAGCAGCCAGAAGAGCGGCGCGACGATGCCGTCGCAGAAGCTCTCGGCAAGGCTTTCGATTCCGGCGCGGGCGATGCCGGCGGAGTCGAGCCGGTCGGTGTCGCGACCGACGATCCGGCCGACCGCGATCCGCGCGCCCTGCACGTCACCCTTGCCGAGCGCAGTGGCGATCGGGGCGACGTGATCGTTGAGGCTGCGCTGCGCGAGACCGGGGGCGGCGAGGAGGCCGATGCCGATCCAGGCATAGCCGCCGAGATAGGTCGTCAGCAGCCAGATCGCGCCCCAGGCGATCCCGCCCGTCACCGCGAGCGTGATCACGAGCGTCGCGACCCCGGCGATGCGGCGCGTCACGTCCGGCCATGACGGACGGTTGAGCGCCTTTTCAAGGCTGCCGATGATCGCGGCGATCGCGCCGACGGGATGACCGATCCGGCGGTAGAGCCGTTCCGGCCAGCCGAACGCGGCGTCGAGCGCGAGGGCGATGAGCGCGACGGGATCAGCCATGCGTAAGTGCCGCGTCGAGACGCGCCAGTGCGGCCGCGTCGGCCGGGACGCCGAGACGCAGCCAGCGGGGGTCATAGGTGAAGGGTCGGGTCAGGATGCCCGCCATATTCAGGCGTTCGAACAGGGACTTGGCGTCGTCTGTTGCGATGAGGCGGAAGAGCGGGCAGGCGCCCGTCGTGGTCAGCCCATGGCGGAGAAGCACCGCGTCGAGCGCGGCCGCGCGAGTGACGAGCTGCGTTCGCGTCGTGTCGATCCAGTCGCGGTCGGCATAGGCGGCGGTGCCGATCGCGAGTGCGGTGGCGGAGATCGGCCAGCTGCCCAGATGGTCGCGGACCTGCGCGACGATGCCGGGCGGTGCGATCATGAAGCCGAGCCTGACACCCGCGAGTCCGAAGAACTTTCCGAATGATCGGAACAGGATAACGGGATCTTCTGCGGAAAGCTGCGAGGCCAGGCCGGCGTCGGGGAGCGTGTCGGCGAAGGCCTCGTCGACGACCAGCCAGCCTGCATGCTCGCGGAGCCGGTCGATTACTGGCCGAAGCGCGTCCGGACTGACCAGACGGCCGTCGGGGTTGTTCGGGTTGGCGAGCAGGATGGTGCCGCCGCTGGCCGCTTCGTCGGCGAGGCTGTCGATCGAGATACGCGCGGGGAAGACCGCTTCGTGCGTCGCGTAGCTGGGGCCGACATGGCGGGCGGGGGCGGGCAGGCCGAGCTCGCCGAGCAGGCGGAGGCCGATCTCGGTGCCGGGCAGCGCCACGACGCGCGCGGGGTCGGTGCCGAAATGGCGCGCGGCGACGGCCTCGAGCGCCGCGAGCGCGGCGGGCGAGGGGAGGTTGCGCAGGTCGACCGCGAGATCGACGGGCGGCTCCCACGCGCAGGGGTTGATCCCGGTCGACAGGTCGAGCCAGGGACGCGGCGCGTGCGGGTACAGCGCCTGCGCGCTGTCGATCCGACCGCCATGTTCCATCAGCGCGTTCACATGCGTCCCCTGCGCCGGCGATGCCGCGGCGTTGCTGCTGGCCTTCGCCATTCGCCGGGGATAGCGCAAGAGGCGATGGAGGAGACGGTCGTGCAGGGGTTTGGAAAGACGGTGCTGGTGACCGGCGGTGCGCGCTCGGGCAAGAGCCGCCATGCGCAGGCTTTGGCAGAGGCGGGGGCAGAGGCGGCAGGTGGCCACGCGCTGGTCTATATCGCGACCGCGCAGGCGTTCGACGGGGAGATGACCGAGCGGATCGCGCGGCATCGCTCGGAGCGGGACGAACGGTGGCGGACGGTCGAGGCGCCGCTCGCGCTGGCAGAGGCGATCGTCGAGGCGGATGCGCCGGACGGGGTGATACTGGTCGACTGCCTGACCTTGTGGGCGTCGAACCTGATGCTGGCGGAGGCCGATGCGGAGACGGCGATCGTCGCGCTGCTGGACGCGATCGGTCGCGTCGCGGGGCGGCTGGTGCTGGTCACCAACGAGGTCGGGATGGGGATCGTGCCCGACAATGCGATGGCGCGGCGGTTCCGCGATCTGGCCGGGATGCTCAACCAGCGGGTCGCGGCTGCGGTCGAGACGGTCGATCTCGCGGTGTCCGGGCTGACGATCCGGATGAAGGGATAGGGTGCCCCTCCCCGATATGGGGAGGGGCTGGCGGCGTCAGAACGAGACGCGGGCGCCGAGCGAGGTGACGATCGCGCTGGCGTCGCGGAGCGCGCCGTTGGTGCGGATGATGCTGCCCGCGACCAAAGTGGCGCGGTCGATCGTCGTGTTCTCGAAGTCGACATATTGCGCGGCGGCGTCGACCGCGATGCGCGGCGTCAGCTGGTAGGAGGCGCCGGCGGCATAGGTCCAGCGATCGGCGTCGGGGACGCGCGCGTCGCGCTGGCCGTCCTGGGTCGGCGTCTTGGTGCGCTGGACACCGCCGCGCACGGTCAGTTTTGGCGTGACGTCATAGTCGAGGCCGCCCGCGAGGCTCCAGCTGTCGCGGTAGTTTTCGGGGATCGACGTGTTGAGCGGCGCGCCGAGATCGATCGTGTCGAACTTGCTCCAGTTGAACGCGATGACCTGGGCGTTGAGCGTCAGCTGGTCGGTGGCGCGGACGCGGCCCGCGACGATGACCTGACCGGGGGTGTTGAACTCCGCGGTCGCGCCCGAGACTTCGGTATTGCCGCCGGCGAGCGGGCCGAGCAGGCCGGTGACGACGAGGTCGCCCTTCAGCTTGTGGCGGATGCTCGACTTGTAGGTGACGCCGACGGTGGCGAAGTCGTTGTGGAGCTGGACGCCCGCGGTCCAGCCGAGATCCCAGCCGTCGCCGCTGAGTTCCTGGCGGCCGTCGGGCTGTGCCGCGGAGACGTTGGGCAGCGCGTTGCTGAGGATCGCGTCGGTATATTCGACGTTGAGCGCACCGCCGACGCGGAGCCAGTCGGTCAGCTCGACGCCGATCGAGGGCTGGATGTCGATCGTGCGCAGGCGGGTCTTGTCCGCGCTGTAGCGGGCCCAGCTGTCGGCGTCATAGTTGGTCGTGAAGCTGAACGGCGAGGTGACGACGAGGCCGACCGCGATCCGATCGGTCAGCGGATAGGCGACCGCGCCGGAGGGGACGACGCCCTTGTTGACCGGGTCGCTCGAATTCGACTGGCCGCTGATCGCGGTGCAGGGCTGGCCGCCCGGGCGGCAGATCTGCGAGCCGGTGTCGATCACGTCGCCGCGCGGGATGATCGCGCTGGCGCTGAGCGTCGCGCTGCCGTCGCGGATGCCGGCGATCGCGGCGGGGTTCCACCAGAGCGACGCGGCGCCGGTATCGGCGGCTTCACCCGAAAACGCACGGCCCGCGCCGCGCGCCGACTGCGCCTGGAGATAGAAGGCGTCGGCATAGGCGGTGCTGGCGCATCCGAAAGCGGAGACGAGCGCGGTCACGGCCAGCAACGGGGCCTTGGTACGAAACGACATTTACAAAATTCCTGAACGCTAACTTTTGGGAAGATAAAAGGGACCTGGGATCAGCGGACGCGCGTCCAGGTCTGGGTCTTGCAGAGCGGGAAGAAGACGCAGCCGCGCAGCTTCAATTGGTTCGCGCCGACCGGGGTGATCTTGCCACTATAGGTCTTGCCGTCCTCGGCATTGTAGACCTGGCCGCTGCTCCAGACGCCGTCCTTGTCGGACTTGAAGCCGCTGAGCATCTGCATGCCCTGGATCGGACGGCTGCGCAGCGCGGTGTTGCTGTTGTTGGCGTCCTTCATCGACGGGTTGGCGCGCAGCGCGTCGGAGGTCAGGATCTTGCCGCAGATCGAGGGGCCGCAGCGCGCGATCTCGACGATGGCGTTGTGCGTCTCGGTCCGCCAGCGGCCGACCACGGTGTCGGCGGTCGCGGGCGCGCCGGCGAGCAGCGCGGCGATCATCATCAGGGACATCGTCTATCCTCTCCTAGTGTCGGGGCGCCGCATCTGTACGGTCACCCAGTGTATTTGCGAGCCCCGCGACCTATTCGCGAGTCCGCTGCCGTATACGGCATGTCGTCGACCCGCCTAGATTTGTACAAACAATAGTCAAGTGTTCTTACTGATCCGGGCAGGTGAAAAATTGGTCATGCGCGGGTGTTCCCCCGCTCGCGCGGGGGAACTGTCTCAGTTGCGCAGTGGCTTACCCGTCTGGAGCATGTGGACGACGCGCGCCTGGGTGCGCTGGTCCTTGACGCTGGCCATGAAGGCGGCGCGTTCAAGGTCGAGGAGCTGCGCCTCGGTGACGGTGTCGACGAGGTCGGCCTCGCCGCCGGTCAGCACCTCGGCGAGACGGTCGGCGACCACCACGTCATAGTCGGTCGCCATGCCCTTCTTGTGGAAGTCCGACACCGCCATCGACAGCCCGGTGCGACCGCTCGCGCCCGCCAGACGGAAGGTCGGCGGCTCGGGGGCGACATAGCCCTCGACCAGCGCGAGCGCCTTCGCCTTGGCGTCGGCGAGCAGGCGATCACGGTTCATGGTGATGCCGTCGTCCTTGCGCAGGATCATCATCTCCTTCGCCTCCGCCGCCGACTTGGCGACCTGCGCGGTGGAGACCGCCTGGAATACCTTGGTCAACGCGGGCATGGGGCCGTTGGGGAGCGTGCGCGACTTCGTCCAGCGATCGAGCATCTCGCCATTGCCGCCCCAGCCGGGCACCAGCCCGACGCCGCATTCGACGAGGCCGGCATAGGTCTCGGCATGCGCCTGCACCGCGTCCGAGTGGAGCAGCATCTCGCAGCCGCCGCCGAGCGCGAGCCCGGCGGGCGCGCTGACGACGGGGAAGGGGGCGTATTTGAGCGCCTTGTACGCCTGCTGGCCGCGCGAAACGCTGGCCTCGACCATGTCCCACAGGCCCGCACCGACCGCGAACATCGCCGCGCCGAGATTGGCGCCCGCCGAGAAGTTGCTGCCCTCGTTATAGACGACCAGCGCCTTGAAGCGCTCGCGCACGACCGGGACCGCTTCCTCGATGAGCGCGATGACCTGATCGTCGAGCGCGTTCATCTTGGTGTGGAATTCGAGCGCGGCGACACCGTCGCCGACGTCCCAGAGCGACGCCGAGGCGTTGGTCAGGACGGGCTGTGACCGGAGCTTGATGTCCTCGAGCAGTTCGACGCCGTCGGCGCGCGGCACGTCGACATAGTCGCCCGCGGTGGTCAGATACTGGCGGTTGCCCTTCTCGACGCGGTAGAAGGGACGGTCGCCCGCGGTCGTCAGGATCGCGGGCACGTCGCGGCCCTCGGCGGCGAGACGCTGGGCGAGCAAGCCTGGGCCCATCCGGTCGATCAGCTCGAACGGCCCGTATTTCCAGTTGTACCCGAGCTTCATCGCGTCATCGATCGCGACGATATCGTCCGCCGCCTCGCCGACGAGCATCGCCGCGTAGGACAGCGTGTTGCCGAGGATCGTCCAGGCATAGGTGCCGATCCTGCCGGGTTCGGCGATCAGCGCGGCGAGATCCTTGCCGGTCTTGCCGGGCAGCTCGGCGGGCTTCGCCTCGGGGCGATAGTCGCCGGTCGCGAGGTCGAGCGACAGCTTGGTGCGCGTCGCCTTGTCGAAGCGGTAGAAGCCGCCCTTGCCCTTGCGGCCTGTGAACCCTTCCGCGATCATCTTGTCGACGAGAGGCATGTCGCGGACGGTGTCGAAATAGGGATCGCCCGCGGGGAGCGTCGACGAGAGGCTCTTCGACAGCAGCGGCATCAGGTCGACGCCGACGAGATCGACCAGACCGAAGATCCCGGTCTTCGGCACGCCCATCGGCCGGCCACCGATCTGGTCGGCCTCCTCGACGGTCAGCCCCTGGTCCATCGCCGCGTTGATCGCGATCGCCAGCCAGTAGGTGCCGATGCGGTTGGCGATGAAGCCCGGCGTGTCCTTCGCGCGGACGATGCGCTTGCCCATGAAGCGATCGACGAAATCCTCGACCTTCTCCGCGACCGCGACGTCGGTATGCTCACCGCGGACGATCTCGACCAGCCGCATGTAGCGCGGCGGGTTGAAGAAATGGGTGATGAGGAAGTCGGCCTTGAACTGGTCCGAGCGCCCGTCGACGAGATGGCCGAGCGGGATCGTCGAGGTGTTCGACGAGACCGCGGTGCCGGGACGCTTCAGCGCCTCGAGCTTGGCATAGAGCGCCTGCTTGATGTCGAGCCGTTCGACGATCGCCTCGACGATCCAGTCGCATTCGGCGACGCGGTCGAGATGGTCGTCGATATTGCCCGTCTCGACCAGCTTGGCCGCACGCTTCGACATGAAGGGCGCGGGGTCGGTTTTGAGCATCTTCGCGACCGCGCCCTTGGCGACCGCGTCGCGATCGTCGCCTTCACGCGGCACGATATCGAGCAGCAGCACGGGAATGCCGGCATTGGCGACCTGTGCCGCAATACCCGCGCCCATCACGCCTGCGCCGATGACGCAGACTTTCTTTACGGCGTTGTCCATCATGCGCGCTCCAGCACCGTTGCGATGCCCTGACCGCCGCCGATGCACTGGGTGGCGAGCGCGTAGCGGCCGCCTTCGCGAGCGAGCAGGGCTGCGGCCTTGCCGACGATGCGCGCGCCGGTCGCACCGAGCGGATGGCCGATCGCGATCGCGCCACCATCGAGGTTGATCGTCTCGTCCTTGAGCCCGAGGTCGCGGATGCAGGCGATCGCCTGGCTGGCGAAGGCCTCGTTGATCTCGACCACGTCGAGGTCGGCGACGGTGATCCCCGCGCGCTCCATTGCCTTTTGCGAGGCGTAGATCGGGCCGAGGCCCATCGTCGACGGCTCGTTACCCGAGACCGCGACCGACTTGATCCGCGCGAGGATGGTCAGGCCGTGCTTCGTCGCGAACTCTTCCGAGGTGACGAGGACGGCGGAGGCGCCGTCGGTCAGCGGCGAGGAGGTGCCGGCGGTGACCGAGCCGTCTGCGCTGAACGCAGGCTTGAGGCCCGCGAGCGCCTCGGTCGTCGTGCCGGCGCGGATCGTACCGTCCTGGCTGACCGGGCCCGCCTTGGTCTGGATCGTCACGATCTCGTCGGAGAGGCGACCATCGGCGCGCGCGGCGGCGGCCTTGTCCTGGCTCTTCACCGCGAACGCATCCTGCTCGGCGCGCGTGATCTGGTAATCGCGTGCGACGTTCTCGGCGGTCTCGCCCATGCCCATGTACGCGCCGGCGTTCTTCTTGAAGAGATCGGGGTTGGGGAGCGGGTTGTAGCCACCCATCGGCACGCGGCTCATCGATTCGAGCCCGGCGCAGATGAACGCGTCGCCAGCGCCGATGTTGATCTGGCCGACCGCGATGTGGATCGCGCTCATCGACGAGCCGCAGAAGCGGTTGACCGTCATGCCGCCGACCGACAGCGGCAGGTCGGCGAGCAGGCCGATCATCCGCGCGACGTTCAGGCCCTGCTCGCCCTCGGGGAAGGCGCAGCCGAGGATGATGTCCTCGATCGCGGCAGGATCGACGCCGGTCTTGTCGAGCAGACCGCGGATCGTCTGCGCGGCGAGATCGTCGGGGCGGACGCGGGCGAGGTCGCCCTTGCCGGCAAGGTGGAACGGCGAGCGGGCGTACCCGGCGATGACGACGTTGGTCACGATGATCCTCTCCAATTGCAATCGGTCCGCTTAAGACTTGCGGGCTACCCTTAAGGTGCGATACCTCTCCTATACGTCAAGGTGATGCGGCCTACAATATCAGTCGAGAGCGCACGCCGAAAAGGAGAGAGAGATGCTGGACACCGACGGCCGTGCGATCGGCGTACCGCTAGAAGGCGAAGCGCGTTTGCTGGGCGACATGCTCGACACGGCGGTCCGCCGATTCGGGTCGCGGACGGTGCTCGATTTCCTCGGGTCGACGATGACCTATGCCGAGCTTGGCGACGCGGTCACGCATGCGGCGCGGGGGCTGCAGGATCTGGGCGTGGTGAAGGGGACGCGCGTCGCGCTGTGCCTGCCCAACACGCCCTATTATCCGGTGCTGTTCTTCGCGGTGCTGAAGGCGGGCGGAATCGTCGTCAACGTCAACCCGCTCTATGTCGAGCGTGAGCTGTGCCACCTGCTGAAGGATTCGGGCGCGGAGATCATCGCGACCTGCGACATTACCGAGATCCATGCGCGCGTGCTGAAGGTGGCGGGCGAGACGGGGCTGCGGCATGTCATCACCTGCCCGATTGCGGGCGCGCTGCCGACGCTGAAGTCGATCGCCTACCGCATCTTCAAGCGCGCCGAGATCGCGCGCGCGCCGAACGACGCGCGGCATCGCAGCTTCGACTCGCTGGTGCATGCAAAGGGCGCGCCCGCGCCGGTCGCGGTGACGCCGGACGAGGTCGCGGTGCTGCAATATACCGGGGGGACGACCGGCGAGCCCAAGGCGGCGATGTTGAGCCACGCCAATCTGGTGTCGAACGCGGATGCGATGATGACGTTCGTCGGTGGCGAGACGCCCGAGCAGGACCGGGTGATGGGGGCGCTGCCGCTGTTCCACGTCTTCGCGCTGACGACGGTGCTGACCTATTCGATCCGCGCGGGGGCGCAGATGATCCTGTTGCCGCGTTTCGAGCTGCAGCAGCTGCTCAAGACGATCGTGCGGACCAAGCCGACCTATTTCCCCGCGGTGCCGACCATCTATGCCGCGATCACCAAGGCGGCGGAGACGCAGCCGATCGACCTGTCGTCGATCCATGCGTGCATCTCGGGCGGCGCACCGCTGCCCGCCGAGGTGCGCACCGCGTTCGAGGCGGCGACGGGGTCGAAGCTGGTCGAGGGCTATGGCCTGTCGGAGGCGTCGCCGATCATCACCTGCAATCCGATCGAGGGGCTGAACAAGCCGGGATCGGCGGGGCTGCCCTTTCCCGGCACGATCATCGAGATCCGCGACCGCGAGGACCCGACCCGGCTGCTGCCGGTCGGTGAGAATGGCGAGATTTGCGCGCGTGGTCCGCAGGTTACGCAAGGATATTGGCACAAGCCGGAAGCAAGCGCGGCGCTGTTCGCGGACGGCGCGCTGCGCACCGGGGATGTCGGGCATCTCGACGCGGACGGCTATCTGTTCATTGTCGACCGGATCAAGGACCTGATCCTGTGCGGCGGCTACAACGTCTATCCGCGCGTGATCGAGGAGGCGCTGTACGAGCATCCCGCGGTCGCCGAGGTGGTGGTGATCGGGGTCGCCGACGCCTATCGCGGCCAGGCGCCCAAGGCGTTCGTCACGCTGGTCGAAGGTGCGGTCGCAACCCCTGTGGAATTGCGTGATTTTCTGCGCGACAAGATCAGCAAGATCGAGCTTCCCCGCGAGGTCGAAATCCGCGACACTCTGCCCAAGACGTTGATCGGCAAGCTATCCAAAAAGGAACTTGTCGCGGAGGAAGAGGCCAGGCTGGCACGCGCGATGCCGGCCGGGGCGGCGTCGGGGGAGAGGGGAGCGACACCGTGAACGAACGGCAGGACGATCTTACCGGGATTCAGGACGTGTCGCAGGCGCTGGGGGTCAGCGCGCGGACGCTGCGTTTCTATGAGGACAAGGGGCTGATCGAGCCGTGCCGGATCGGCACGACGCGCGTCTATACGCGGCGCGACGTCGCGCGGATGCAGCTGATCCTGCGCGGCAAGCGGCTGGGATTCTCGTTGCGCGACATCGAGGAGTTTCTCGTCCTGTACGATGCGGATCCGCAGCATGTCGAACAGATGCGCGCGCTCGCCGAACGCTGCCGCCAGCGGATCGACGACCTTCAGCAGCAGCAGGCGGCGATCGCGCAGACGCTGGAGGAGCTGGAGAAGATCGAGGCGCAGGCGCTCGAGCGGATCGCATCCTGACCGGCCTGTAACGCGCACGTGGTTGCGCCGGCTCGCGCGGCGCGGCAGGGACGGGCGATGCGTACCATCTCCTCCGCCGTCGGCGTTCGTCTCTACCATCTCGACGATGCGCTCGAGGGCGGGGCGGCGACGACCTTGTTCTATGGCCCGCTCGGCGAAGCGCTGGCGATCGCCGCGCAGCAGAGCGAGGAGGTCCAGGCGGGGCTGTACATCGCGACCGAGAACGACGTGGTCGCCTATCTCGACCTCGACGAGTGAGGCTCAGGCGCCCGCGGTGAAGCCGTCGTCGCGGTCGGCGGGCACGGGCGCGCTGACCGCCTTGCAGATCGCGCGGAGTGCGGGTTTGAGCCCCTCCTCAAGCGTCGGGTGATAGAAGGGCATGTCGAGCAGGTCGGTCGCAGTGCGGCCCTGCTGGATCGCCCAGGCGATCAGATGCGCGCTGTGCTCGACCCCGGGGGCCGCCATCGTCGCGCCGGTGAGCCGGCCGGTGCCCGCCTCCGCATAGAAGCGGATCAGCCCGGCGTTGCGCGCCATGACCTTGGCGCGACCCTGATCCTCGTAGGAGGCTTCGCCGATGACGATGCCGTCCTGGTCGTCGGGGGTGATGTCGCCGATCACCGCGACGGTCGGGTCGGTGAACATGATCGCGAGCGGGACCATCCGCGGGCCGGGGGTGACGTCGGGGAACTGCGCCGCGTTGCGGCCGGCGATCATCCCCTCGGCAGACGCTTCGCCGAGCACGGTGCGGTCGTGATCCGCGTCGCCGGCGATGAAGATCGGCGCGTCGCCGCATTGCATCGTCGTCCTGTCGAAGACCGGCGTGCCGTGATCGTCGAGCGTAACCCCGGTGGTCTCGAGCCCGAGGCCCTTGAGCCGGGGCGGGCGGCCGGTCGCGACGAGCAGATAGTCGAAGCGGCGGGATCCGGACTGCTCGCCCGACCAGGACAGGCGGACGCCGTCGCTGTCGGGTTCGGCCTTCAGATCCATCTCGAGATGGATCGGCAGTTCCTTGTCGAGGATACCGTGCAGCACCGCCGAGACCTTCTCGTCCTTCAGCGCGGCGAGGCCGGGGGACTGGTCGAACACCATCGTCTCGACGCCGAGCCGGACGAGCGCCTGGGCGAGTTCGAGGCCGATCGGGCCGGCGCCGATGACGCCGACCGATCCGGGCAAGGTCGGCAGTTCGAAGATCGTCTCGTTGGTCAGCACGCGGTCGCGCACCGCGTCGAACGTGTCGGGGATATGCGGGTAGGAGCCGGTCGCGATCACGACGGCCTTGGCGGTCACGGTGCGGCCGTCGTCGAGCCGGAGCGTGGTCGCGTCGACGAAGCGCGCGCGGGCCTGGACCTTAACGCCGTCGGGAAGCTTGTCGAGCGAGTCGCAGACGCCCGCGACGAACGCGTCGCGCTCGCGCTGGACGCGCGCCATGACTGCGGCCCCGTCGATCCGTGGCTCGGCGGTGATGCCGAAGACCGATGCCTGGCGGACCGCGTGCGCGGCGTGGGCGGCGGCGATCAGCAGCTTGGAGGGCATGCAGCCGACGCTGGCGCAGGTGGTGCCCGAGAAGGTCTCGTCGATCAGCAGCGTGCGCGCGCCGTTGCGCCGTGCGTTGCGCTCGGCCGCGAGACCGGCGGTGCCCGCGCCGATGATCGCGACGTCGCAGGTTAACTCGGGGCTGGTGTTCGGCATGATCGACTCCGTCTCCGGAGTATTCCGGTCATGGCAGCGAAACCTTCCAACCGCCTGACCCGTTCCGCATGCCGATCCGATAATCACCACGATCCGAGGACCCGCCATGCTGACCGTCCATCACCTGAATTTCTCCCGGTCTTTCCGCATCTTGTGGCTGCTGGAGGAACTGCAGCTGCCCTATGAGCTGGTCCGGTACGAGCGCGATGCGAGCTTCCGTGCGCCCGCGTCGCTGAAGGCGGTGCATCCGCTGGGCAAGGCGCCGATCGTGCAGGACGATGAGCTGACGCTTGCCGAGAGCGCGTCGATCCTGTCCTATCTCGATCGCAAGTACGGCGGCGCGCGGCTCAGCCCGCCCGAGGGCACGCCCGAGGCGGCGATCCATGACGAATGGCTGCACTATGTCGAGAGCTCGGCGGCGTTCCCGATCATGATGACGGTGATCGGCAAGATGATGGGCGGGCTGCCCGAGGGCCTCGGCAAATTCTCCGAGCCCGAGGTCGCCAAGACCTTTGCGTACATCGCCGACGCGGTTGGCGAGGGGCCGTATCTGATGGGGGCCAAGCTGACGCTGGCGGATATCCAGATGTCGTACCTGCTCGCGACCGCGGAGAGCGCGGGGCTGCTGAAAGACCAGCCGGTGGTGAGCGCGTATTTCGAGCGGCTGAAGGCGGTGCCGGGCTATCAGAAGGCGATCGAGATCGGCGGGCCGCTGGCGCCACCGCGGCGCTGACGTGTGAGCGGACCGGCGCTGCGATACGGCAGCGCCGGTCCTGTCGGCTCAGCGTGCCTTGAAGCGGATCGCCTGACCGCCGCCGGGCGCGAGCGCGAGCGTCAGCGTGTCGCCCTTGCGGACGCGCTTCGTCTCGATCGTGATCGCGTGGCGTGCGGTCGTCTTGTAGTCCGCGCCGGGGCCGTCGCGATAGATCTGCGCGGTGTAGGTCCGGCCAGCGTCGAGGAAATCGAGCGCGACGGTGAGCGTCCGGGCATTCTCGTCGGTGACGCTGCCGACATACCAGTCGTTCGACTTGCGATCCTTGCGTGCGAAGGTGACGAAGTCGCCGACCTCGCCGTTGAGCACGCGGGTGTCGGACCAGTCGGTCGGCACGTCCTTGATGAACTGGAACGCGGCGGGGTATTTCGCGTAATTCTCGGGCGTGTCCGCCGCCATCACGACGGGCGAATAGAGCACGACGTAGAGCGCGAGCTGCTTGGCGATCGTCGACAGGAGATCGCTGTCGTCGGTGCCCTTGAGGCTGAGCACGCCGGGGGTGAAGTCCATCGGCCCCTCGAGCATGCGCGTGAAGGCGAGGTTCGCCTCGTGCTCGGGCGGGTTCTTGCCGGCCCAGCTGTTATATTCCATCCCGCGCGAGCCCTCGCGCGCGATCCAGTTGGGATAGGTGCGGCGCAGGCCGGTGTCCTTGACGGGCTCGTGGCTGTCGATCGACACCTTGTACTTGGCGGCGGTGGTGACGACGCGGGTATAGTGGTTCACCATCCACTGGCCCTCATGCCATTCGCGGTGTTGCGACCCGTCGGGATCGACGCGCTCGATCTGGCCCGCGTCGGTGACATAGCCGGTCTTGATCGCGGGGATGCCGTGATCGCGCGCAAAGGCGAAGGCGCGGTCGAGCTGGCCGTCATAATGGCTGGCCGAGCCGCCGGTCTCGTTATGGCCGATCAGGTAGACGCCCTTCGACTTGGCGTATTTGGCGAGATAGCCGGCATCGAAATCGGGGGTCGGCGTGTCGAACTGCATCGCGGTGCCGTCACCGAACCAGTCGCCGTCCCAGCCGACATTCCAGCCCTCGACGAGGACGCCGGGGATTTTGTTCGCGCTGGCGAAGTCGATATAGGTCTTCACATGCGCGGTGGTGGCGCCGTGATTGGGGCCGGTCGCCCAGCTCCACTTGCCGGTGATCATGTTCCACCAGACGCCGACGAACTTGCCGGGCTTGACCCAGCTCACGTCGCCCAGCTTGTTCGGCTCGTTCAGATTGAGCTCGATATGGCTCATGTAGAGGCCGGGCGCGTCGTCCGAGAGGATCAGCGTGCGCCACGGCGTCGCGAACGGGCCGGTCCGCGTGACCTTGGGGGCGCCGGCGCCGGGGGTCAGCACCGCCTTCAGCGTGTTGCCCTCGACCTTGGCGACGTTCATGCCGGCATAGTCGACCAGCGCGGCCTCGTGCAGCGCGACATGGGTGCCGCCCGCGAGCTTCAGCGTGATCGGCGTCGCGGCGGTGCCGACATCGGCGAGCGGCGTGCGGTTGTAGAGATATTCCTCGCGGTTCCATTCGAAGCCGGGCTTCCACCAGGCGGTCGCGTCCTCGGCAAAGGCGAACTGCGTCAGCTCCTCGGCGATGTTGATCGTCTTGAAGTTGGGCTGGTCGGGGAAGACGTAGCGGAAGCCGATGCCGTCGTCCTGAAGCCGGAACACGACGTCAACCGCGCGCTGCAACCGGTCGGTCTCGCGCAGGCGGACGCGCATCTCGGTGTGGTTGTCGCGGATCGTCTTCCACTCGCCCCAGGGCTGCGTCCAGGTCGAGTCCGCCTTGTCGCGCGTAACGGTCTCGATCTTGAGGTGGCGGTCGAACTTGGGGGCGTCGGTGAAGAGGAAGCCGAGCCGCGACGGCTTGACGATCAGCGTGCCCTTGCGCGTGACGCTGTAGGTCGCATGACCCTCACCGTCGGTCGCAACGGTGACCGCGATGCTGCCGTCGGGCGAGGTCGCGATCGCCGAGGGGATCGTCGGGACGGGCTGCGGCTTGATCGTCTCGTTCGTCGTGACCGCGGGTGCGGGCTGATCCTGCGCAATCACGGGCGCAGTGGTCGCGAGCAACGTCGCGAGGGTCAGCGAGAGGGTCTTCATGATCCGGTCCTTTCGACGATCAGCGCGGCATAGCCGCCCAGTCGTCCTATCGTTGCGTCGTTGATGCTGTCGCGGACGCGCCAGTGTTCGGGGGTAGCGGGGCTCCACGCGACGGGCGTCGCGGCCATGTTGAAGACGCAGAGCAGGATCTGGTCGCCGTCACGGCGTTCGAAGGCGAGCAGCGTGTCGGTGACCTCGGTGAGCACCAGATCGCCGATCGCAAGCGCGGGGATTTCGCGGCGCAGCGCTAGCAGGCGGCGGGTGAGCGCGAGCAGCGAGTCGGGATCGCCCTCCTGCCGGTCGACCGCGAGCTCGGGATGGTCGTCGCCGACGGGGAGCCACGGCGACGCATCGGTGAATCCCGCATGCGGCGCATCGGCCCGCCACGGCATCGGCGTGCGGGCGCCGTCGCGCGACAGCGTCAGCGGCCAGTTGGCGATCGCCTCGGGATCCTGGAGCTGGTCGAACGGCACCTCGACCTGGGTCAGGCCCAGTTCCTCGCCATAATAGAGGAAGATGTTGCCGCGCAGGCAGACGAGCAGCGCGATCTTCATCCGCGCGAAGGCGTCGCGGTCATCGGGGCCGATCCAGCGCGAGACGGCGCGGGGGGCGTCGTGATTCTCGAACGCCCAGCTCGGCCAGCCCATCTCCGCATCCGACGGCCAGAGCGTGATCGCGTCGGCGACGGTGCTGGGGCGGAGGTCCGACGCGTAGAGGAAGTCGAAGCCATAGGCGCTGTTGAGCCGGGTCTGGCCGCGGGTGAACAGCTTCATCTCGCGGTCACTGTCCGCGCCGCCGACCTCGGCCACGGTGAAGCGGTCGCCATAGCCGTCGATCAGCCGCCGCAGCCGTTCGAGAAAGGCGGGGATGTCGGGATGGCTCTGGTTGTGGACATGCGCCTGAAAGTCGAAGGGGCGCGTCTTCAGGCTGTTGTCGGTGACCGGCGGATTGTCGGTCAGCGCGGGGTCGTGCATCGCGAAGTTGATCGCGTCGAGACGGAAGCCGTCGACGCCGCGGTCGAGCCAGAATTTGGCGGTGTCGACGATCTCGTCCTGCACGTCCGCGTCGTGGAGGTGGAGCTGTGGCTGTTCCTTCAGGAAATTGTGCAGATAATATTGGCGACGGCGCGCGTCCCAGGTCCAGGCGGGGCCGCCAAAGACCGACTGCCAGTTGGACGGCGGGCTGCCGTCGGGCTTGGCGTCGGCCCAGACATACCAGTTGGCCTTGGGGTTGGTGCGCGACGAACGGCTCTCGACGAACCAGGGATGCTCGTCGGAGGTGTGGCTGTAGACCTGGTCGATGATGATTTTCAGCCCGAGCGCGTGGGCGCGCGCGATCAGCGTGTCGAAATCGGCGAGCGTGCCGAAGATCGGGTCGACATCGCGGTAGTTCGCAACGTCATAGCCGAAGTCCTTCATCGGCGACGTGAAGAAGGGCGAGAGCCAGACCGCATCGACGCCGAGGCTCGCGACATAGTCGAGATGGCGGGTGATGCCGGGCAGGTCGCCGATGCCGTCGCCGTTCGAATCCGCAAAGCTGCGCGGATAGATCTGGTAGATGACCGCGCCCTTCCACCAGGGCTGGTGCACGGGCAGGCTCGTCGTGTCGGGCATCAGCGGGTCTCCGCGGCGCAGACCGCATAGCCAAAGGCGGGGATGGTCAGCGTGACGCTGCCGGGGGCGGTCGCGCGCGCGGCGCAAGCGCCCGCGAGCGTATCGAAGCGGGTCGAGCGAGTCTCGACCTGGATCGCGCTGGTCAGCGGCTTTGCGCTGGTGTTGTACGCAAGAAGCATCTCGGCGCCGGTCACGGGATCGAAGCGCGAGACCGCGAACAGGCCGGGCGAGTCGCCGCGCGCGCGGACGAGCGTGCGGCCGCGGGTCAGCGCCGGATGCGCGACGCGGAGGCGCGCGAGCTCGGCGATCTGGCGGAACAGCGGGTGGGTCGTACCGAAACTGGCGGTCGCGGTGGTGGCGTCAGTGCCGACGAGGCGGTTGTCGTTATAGACCGCGACCTTCGAGGCGAACATGTCCTCGCGCGCGTCCTGGTCGTCGCCGTCGCCGGCAAAGCCCTGCTCGTCGCCCGAATAGATGGTCGGCACGCCGCGTAGCGTCAGCAGCATCGCATGGCCGAGCTTGACGCGGGCGAGCACCTCGGCCTCGCTCGCAGTCGGATTGAGGCGGCGGACGTCGCGCGCGAAACGGCCCTGGTCGTGATTGCCGAGGAAGGTCGGCAGGATCATCGCGGTGTCGGCGCCATGTTCGTAGAGCGCGTCGCCGTCGAACAAGGCGGCGAGTTCGTTCGTGCCCTTGTTGCCCGCGACGACGTCGGTCACGCCCCAGCGGAAGCCGAAGTCGAGCACCGCGGGCAGCTTGTCGACGCGGGTGAAGCGCGCGAGATAGCCCGGATCCATCGTCCCATAGGCGACCTCGCCGAAGATGTGGAAATTGGGGATGCCGTTCGCTTTGGCGCGGTCGAGCATCGCGGGTGTGAAGGCCTGCCAGAATTCGGGGTTCACGTGGCGCGCGGTGTCGATGCGGAAGCCGTCGACCTTGAACCGGTCGATCCAGCTGCCGAAGATGTCGATCATGCCCGACACGACGCGGGGGTTCTCGGTCGCGAGATCGTCGAGGCCGGAGAAGTCGCCCATCGTCGAGCTCTCGTCGGTGAAGGTCGAGTCGCCGCGATTATGATAATAGATCGGGTCGTTGAGCCAGGCGGGGACCTTCACGGTCCGTTCCTTCGCAGGGACATACGGCGTGTAGGCGAAGCCGGGGTCGGTCAGCCGCGCGAAGTTCTCAGGCGTGCGGACGGCGTCGCCCGCGAAGCCGGGATTGATCGGCTTGCCGCGCAGGCCGAGCTTGCGCTGATAGGGATAGTTCGCGCGGTCGCGATAGGCGCAGGGGGTGCCCTCGGTGCATTCGCGGTACTGGATCACGTCGGCGGTGTGGTTGATGATGATGTCCATATAGACCTTCATCCCGCGCGCATGCGCCGCGGTGACGAGCGCGGTCATGTCGGCATTGGTGCCGAGATGCGGATCGACCTGCGTGAAGTCGGTGATCCAGTAGCCGTGATAGCCCGCGGATTCCTTGCCGGGCGCGCCCTGGACGGGCTTGTTCTTGAAGATCGGGCCGAGCCAGATCGCGGTCGCGCCGAGCGACTGGAGATAGCCGAGGCGCTTGGTCAGGCCCTTGAGGTCGCCGCCGTGATAGAAGCCTTTGGCGGTCGGGTCGAAGCCGGTGACGCGGCGATCGCCGGTGAGGCCGCCGCGGTCGTTGGCGGGATCGGCATTCTCGAACCGGTCGGGGAGGACGAAATAGATGACCTCGTCCTGTGGCAGCCGCGCGCGATAGTCGGTCGCCGGTGCGGGCTTCGGTGCCGGGCCGGGGTCTGCGATGGCGGGCGAGAGCGCGAGCAACCCTGCCAGGATGGTGGCGACGCTCTTGATCATCGGATGTCCTTTTCGCACCGGAATCGGTGACGGCGCCACCGGCGCCGGGTCGCCGTCCGCCGGGAGGACCCCGGGCGGACGGCGGTATTGCAGGCACTTAGAAGCGGAAGCTCGCACCCAGATAGAACTGGCGCCCGAAATATTGCAGCGTGCCCGTCTGTGCGGTCTGGCCGAAATAGGAGCGGGTCGGCTGGTCGGTGAGGTTATTCGCCTGTGCGAGCAGCGTCATCCCGGCGAGCGGGCTGCCCTGCGGGAATTCATAGCTCATCTGCGCGTCGAACACGGTCTCGGCGGCGTTGGTCACGATCTGCTCGCTGAGGCCGAACTGCGGCGCGACGAACTTCGACCGGTAGCGCATCGACACGCGCGTCTGGAAGCCGTTCTTCTCGTAGAAGAGCGTCGGGTTGGAGACGATCTTCGACAGGCCGGGCAGCGACAGCGAGAGCGTGTTGCCGCTGATCGCGTTGGTGATGCTGACGTCGGACTGGTTGTACGAGATGTTGAGCACCGCGCCGAGGCCGTCGAACGGCGCCGGCAGGAAGTCGAACGTCTTGGTGATGGCGCCTTCGAAACCATAGACATAGCCGCCATTGCCGTTGATCGGTGCGAACAGATTGCCGGTCGTGACGACGCTGGTGAAGCCGGTCCCGGCAAGCGGCGGGGTGCTGATGCCGTTGGCGGCGAAGTCGTAGTTCGGGATGACGCCGCCGATCACGAAGCTGCGGACGTCCTTGTAGAAGGCGCCGAGCACGAGCGAGCCGCTGTTGCCGAAATAATGCTCATAGGTGGCGTCGAACTGGTTGGCGCGGAACGGCTGGAGCGCGGGGTTGCCGCCCGACCCGTCGAGCCGCGCCGCGGTGCCGCCGATGCTGACCAGGTTGGTGCTGATCGAGTTGCGGAAGTCGAAGAAGCGCGGACGCGAGATCTGGCGCGAGAGCGACAGGCGGGCCTGGTCGTTCTCGGTCAGGCCGAGGATGAAGTTCGCCTGGGGCAGCCAGTCGGTGAACTTGCGACCGCGGGTGTTGAGGTAGCGACCGGTGCCGCCGTCCGAGATCGTCGAGGACGAACTCTGGTCGGTATGGACGACGCGCAGGCCGATATTGCCCTTGAACGGCAGCGAGCCGGCGATCGTGTCGAAGTTGAGCTGGCCGTAGCCGGCATAGGTCTTCTCGTCGATCGTGAAGCTCTGGTCCTGCGTGAACGCCTGGGTCTGGTCGACGACGCGGTCGGGCCCGAGCTGCGAGTCGAAGATGCTGCCGATGTCGGCGACGATGAAGTCGGGGAAGGACGAGAACTTGCCCTTGAAGCCCGCGGTCGTCGAATTCGAGCCGGTCAGCGTCACGGGTGCAGCGAAGCTGAACGCGTTGAAGCTGGTGATCGTCCGCTCCGCCTTGCGGTTGCCATAGCGGCCGCCGACCTCGAACGACTTGAGGAACGGACCGTCGATCTTGAGCAGCGCGCTGCCCGCGAACGCATAGAGGCGGTCGGTGTCCTTCTGCGGGACGATGTAGAAGCCCTCGAACGTGTTCGCGGCCGGGTCGGTGTAATTGGCGTTGGTCGAGAACGATCCGACGTTCAGACCGTCGAGCTTGTAGCTGAGCGTCGTCGGCGTCGCGGTCGTGTTGCCGTTGTCGTCGAGACCCGAATTGTTGAAGAAGCTCGACGCGCGCGAATAGGAGCCGTCGGCGGTCAGCGTGAGCTGGCCGATGTCCTTCTGGACGTTGCCGCCGAAGGTGTAGAGCTTGTCGAGGCGGTTCTCGTTCTGCTGGATCGTGCGGGTGCGGATGCCCGAGGCGTTGCCGCCGACGATCGTGTTGCCGATGACGGTCGGGTCGGTCAGGTTGCTGCTGGTCTGCTGCAGGTTCTCGACGCGGATGCCGCGGCGGAACACGTCCGACTTGAAGCGCGAATAATAGCCGTCGAGCAGGACGCGGAACGTGTCGGTCGGCTCATACTGGATGCTGCCGAGCACGCCGTCGCGGGTCTCGTTGCCGCCCGACTGGACCGCCTCGAAGCCATAGCCGATCGCGTCGGCGCGGCCGTTGCCGTCGAGGTCGCGGATCGCCGGGCTGCCGTTCTGGCCGGTCGCGGTGTAATCATAGCCGACGAAGCGGGTCGCGACGTTCGCCTGCTTCAGACGCGCATAGCCGACCGCGAGGCCGAGCGTGTCGTCGAGCAGCTTGGTCTGGATCGAGGCGCTGCCGCGATAGCCGAATTCGCTGGCGTCGGGGTTCTGGCCGGCGCGGTCGTTATAGACGCCGCGGACGTTGACGCTGACGAGCGTCTTGCCGGGGATGCTGAGCGGGCGCGCGGTGCTGAGCTCGACCTTGCCGGCGACGCCGCCCTCGATCTGCGACGCCTTGGGGCTCTTGTAGACCGCGGCCTGGTTGATGAGTTCGGACGGATACTGGTCGAATTCGATGACGCGGTTGCCCGAGGTCGCAACCTGTTCGCGGCCATTGAGCGTGGCGGAGACGAGATCCTGGCTGAGCCCGCGAATGTTGATCGCGGAGGCCTGGCCGCCGGTACGCTGCGAGGTGACGCCGGGCAGGCGGGCGAGCGACTCGGCGATCGAGACGTCGGGCAAGCGGCCGATATCCTCGGCCGAGACGATCTCGGCGACGACGTCGAGGTTGCGCTTGACCGCGATCGACGAGCGCAGGCTGGCGCGGAAACCGGTGACGACGATGTCGTCGCTGGACTCGGCTGCGGGGCCGCTGCTCGGGGCGGTGGCGTCCTGCGTCGCGACGGTCGGGGCGGGCGTCGAGGGTGCGCTCGACACGGTGTTGTCGGCGGAGGCCGGGGCGGGATCGGTCGCGACCTGCGCGTCGGCGACCGACGCGGCGAAGAGCGCCACGGCGAGCGCGGTGCCGCTGGCCGATAGGGTGAAAAGGTGATGCGCGGCAGATGCCGGGAAACGCTTGGACGTCGTCATGTTCAACTCCCCTGAAAGCCCCGCTGCATCTTTCGCGCCGTGGGCCGTGTGTGGCGTTCCAATGGAATTCCGCCTCATGAAAGCCAATCAATCGACATACGTATTCAGTGCGGCCGTTCCGGCCGTGTTGCCGATTTGCCACGGATCGCGGGGGCCAATGCGTTGACGTTGCGGGCAAACTGGAGTGATGATTGCGACGGCGACGCCGTCCGAGCGCCCCCGAGAGGATCCCTGTCTTGAGTGCCCAGCGCAAATCCACGTCGTTCGACATCGCGCAGGCCGCGGGCGTATCGCAGCCGACCGTGTCGCGTGCGCTGCGCGGCAGCCCGACGGTCAGCCCGGCGACGCGGCAGCGGATCGAGGCGATCGCCAAGCAGCTTAACTATACCGTCGACCGCAGCGCATCGAACCTGCGCAGCGGCAAGACGCGCACGATCGCGCTGCTGCTGTTCCGCGATCCGACGCCCGACGAGACCGAGGTCAATCCGTTCTTCCTGGGCATGCTGGGCGCGATGATGGGGGCGTGTGCCGATCACGGCTATGACCTGCTCGTCTCGTTCCAGAATTTCTCGTCCGACTGGCATACCGATTACGAGGACAGCCACCGTGCCGACGGGCTGATCCTGCTCGGCTATGGCGATTATGCGGATTATCGCGCGCGGCTCGATCACCTCGTGGCGCAGGGGACGCACTTCATCCGCTGGGGATCGGTGCGGCACGACCAGCCCGGGCTCACCGTGGGGTGCGACAATGTCGCGGGCGGTGCGGAGGCGACGCGGCACCTGATCGCGCAGGGGCGGAGGCGGATCGCGTTCCTGGGGGATGCGACCGATCATTATCCGGAATTTTACGACCGGCACCGCGGCTATCTCGCGGCGCTCGCGGAACATGGCCTGGATGCCGATCCGCACTTGCAGGTCGATGCGATCACGACCGAGGAGGACGGCACGCGCGCCGCTCAGGCGCTGCTCGCGCGCGGGGTCGCGTTCGATGCGATCGTCGCGGCGAGCGACCTGATCGCGCTGTCGGCGATGCGGGTGCTGGCGGGGGCGGGGCGGATCGTGCCCGACGACGTCGCGATCGTCGGCTTCGACGACATTCCCGCCGCCAGCCTCGCCAACCCGCCGCTGACGACGGTGGCGCAGGACACGGTGCTGGGCGGCCGGCGGCTGGTCGAGATGCTGCTCGCGCGGATCGACGATCGCCCGGTGACGAGCATCGTGCTGCCGACGCAACTGGTCGTACGACGTTCCTCGGGCGAGGCCGCGGCGTGACGCGCGAGAAGCCGCGTCAGGGTTTCTGGGGTTTGTGGAACATCTCGTTCGGGTTCTTCGGGATCCAGATCGGTTTCGCGCTGCAGAACGCGAATGTCAGCCGGATCTTCCAGTCGCTCGGCACCAGTGTCGACGACCTTGCCTTTCTGTGGATCGCGGCGCCGCTGACCGGGCTGCTCGTCCAGCCGGTGATCGGGCATTACAGCGACCGGACCTGGGGGCGGCTCGGGCGCCGGCGACCCTATTTCCTGGGCGGTGCGGTGCTGGCGACGATCGCGTTGCTGGGGATGCCGAACGCGCCCGTGCTGTGGGTTGCGGCGGCGCTGCTGTGGATGCTCGACGGATCGCTCAACGTCGCGATGGAGCCGTTCCGCGCATTCGTCGGCGACATGCTGGGCAGCCGGCAGCGGACCGCGGGCTATGCCTTCCAGACCGGCTTCATCGGCGCGGGCGCGGTGATCGGCAGCCTGGCGCCGCTGATCCTGACCGACGTCTTCCACGTCGCCAATACTGCGGCGGGCGGCGGGATCCCGCCATCGGTGCGCTATGGCTTCTATCTGGGCGCGGCGGCGCTGTTCTGCGCGGTGCTGTGGACGGTGCTGACGACCAAGGAATATTCGCCCGACGAGATGGCCGCGTTCGAGCAGGATGGCGGCGCGGTCGAGGCGGAACCGGCGATAGCGGCACCGGTCGGAGCGGGCGCGCGGCTGGCGCCGGTGTGGATCGCGCTGGGGGCGATCGTGATCGCGGCGGTGGCGCGGTTCGGGCTCGACAAGCCGGTCTATCTGCTGGGTGGCGGGCTGATCGCGTTCGGTATCGCGCTGCTGGTCAGCGCCGCGCTGGTACGGTCGGGTAGAGAGTCCAATGTTCTCAGCCAGATCGTCGGCGATCTTGCGACCATGCCGCAGACGATGAAGCGGCTTGCGCTCGTCCAGTTCTTCACCTGGTCGGCGCTGTTCATCATGTGGATCTACACCACGCCGATCGTCACGCAGCGCGCGTTCGGGACGACCGACACGGCGAGTGCGGCGTATAATGACGGCGCGAACTGGGTCGGGGTGCTGTTCGCGGTGTATAACGGCGTGGCGACGGTGTGGGCGTTCGTGATGCCGTGGCTCGCGGGCCGGATCGGGCGGCGCAATGCGCATATCCTGGGGTTGCTGAGCGGGGCGGCGGGGTTCGGGTCGTTCTTGGTGCTGCGCGATCCCTATGCGCTGATCGGGTCGATGGTGCTGATCGGGATCGCCTGGTCGTCGATCCTGACGATGCCCTATGCGATGCTGTCCAACGCGCTGCCGCAGGCCAAGCTGGGCGTTTACATGGGGCTGTTCAACATCTTCATCGTGCTGCCGCAGCTGATCGTGTCGTCGGTGATGGGGCAGGTGATGCGGACGGTGTTTCCGGGCGACCCGGTCTGGGCGATGCTGATCGCGGCGGGGGTGATGGGCGTTGCGGCGCTGGCGATGCTGCGCGTGCCGCGGGACGCCTGAGATCCTGTCCTCCCCCTGTCGGGGGAGGATCAGGGGTCAGCCGCCGAACCCGCCGCGGCCGCCAAAGCCGCCGCCGAACCCGCCGCGCGAGATCACCGAGCTGCGGGTCTGGACCCGTGCGGGAGCGCGCGCGGTTGTCGGCGTGAAGGCGTCCGAGCCGACGCGGGTGCGGCCGGTGACGTAATCGCGGCTGATGCGGCCGCCGGCGCCGCCATAATAATTGCCCTGACGGTCGCGGTACATCGGTGCGCCGCGATAGCCATAGCCGCCGTTGAGCGCCTGACCGATGATGAACCCGGTCAGCAACGGCGTGAAGAAGCTGCCGCCGCTGCCATTGTTGCGCGGTTCGCACTGCGCGGCGCCGAACTGCTCCTCGCAGGTCTGCTTGTCCTCGAACCGTGGTGCGGTCTTGGCGGCGTCGGTCTTGGCCTGTTCGTACGCGGTGTCGCACTGCGCGGCGGGGATCGCCCCCGCCGAGCGGCATTCGGCGACCGAGGCATAGCTCTGCGCGTCGACGGGCTTGCCGCCGACATCGCCATCGCAGGCGGTCAGCGAGATGCCCGAGCCCGCGATCAGGCCGGTGAGGACGATCGAGCTGGAACGCTTCATGTCTTTGCCTCTCAGTTCGTCATGCACGCGGCATCGAGGATGCCGACGCAGAGCGAGATGCTGCCCATATAGGTGGCGGCGGCGATATCGCCCCGCACGATCCGGTCGTGAATGTCGCGCATCACGAGGCGGCGGACGACTAGCGCGGCGACGATCTGGATGACGCCTGCGAGCACCGCCCACACCGCGAACTCGACCAGCGTGACGGTGTGCGTCAGCGCGGAGGCGAGCGGGAGGACATAGCCGAGCAGCGCCGCGCCCAGCGTGATCGCCGCGGCGGTGTTGCCGTCGCGGATCAGCACCTTCTCGTTATAGGGCGTGGTCGCCTGGAAGATGATCTTGAACGCGATGGTGAAGAGCCCGGCCGCGACGAACGCGATCAGGAAGGCCGCCGCGCTGGCGCCGAAGCTGTAATAGTCGATCATCTGAATCCCCCGGAACGCTGATGCGACGATGCTAGGCGCGGAACTCGCCGAGTTCCAGTGCGACGCCGAGCATGATCTCGAACGAGACCTCGCCCGCCTCATTCTCCTGGTCGATCGCGAGCAGCAGTTCGCGGCCGTCGTCGCCCGGCAGGTCGCGGCCGAACAGCATGCAGGTCTGGAAGATGCGACGGTCGACGATCCCGTCGCGGTCGTCGTGGAGATCCTCCCAGAAGGTCACCGGCTCCTGCTCGCTCGCCTCGGGGCCGAACCAGACGCGGTCATAGTCGGGGAGCCCCTCGGCGGTGAAGCTGCGCGCCTTGAGCCGGGACTTCCACGCCGGGCGTTCGGTGGCGGAGGAGGGGTAGGCGCTGTCCCAGGGCGCGAAGATCGTGACGTCGGTGACGTCCTGCCCGGCGCGGTCGTTCGAGACCGCCTGGAACATGATGTCGTCATCGGTGTAGAAACGGTGGACGAATCCGCCCTCGTTGAGGTCGACGAGACCCTGCGCGACTATCACCAGCGTGTCGCGGTCGAACGGGAACAGCAGCTCCGACCCGAACCGGCGCCAGGCGAGCGGATCCACCGTCACCGTGCGGCCGAGCGTGACGTTGCGGATGACGGGAAGTCCGGAGCCTTCAAGCGGTTGCTTGCGGCCGAACAGGCGATCGAACATGCAATCCTCGCATCTGTGTTGACGGCCTGCATAGGGCAAAGCGGTGGCGGTCGCAAAGGGCGGCGGGGTTGGTGTTTCCTGTCCGTACGCCTTTTCTCGTCATCCTGACGAAAGTCAGGATCCAGGGTTACGATGCGGTGCGCCTGGTTACTCTGGATCCTGACTTTCGTCAGGATGACGAAGTGGGGGGTGGCGGAGTGGAAAGATGGCGGAGGGGGATGAGGCGGGTGCCGCTTTCGCGCGCGAACGGCATAGCAAGGCTTTCCGAGACGTCCTATGTTGGCGCACGAGCCACGCATGGGAGTTCTTGCATTGACCGACATCTGGACCGTCCGCAGCCTGAAGGCCGCGCTCGATACGTCCGAGCCTGCGAAAACGGGGGAGTTGAGTGTCCGTATCGTCGAGGGGGCCGATCCGATCCTGCTCGTTACGATGCACGAGCATGGCGACCTCGAACTGTTCGTCAATGTGAGCGAGGCGCAGATCTCGGCATCCACGCTGCTCTGGCCGTGCGACGAGCAGGAGGACCAGGCGGCGTTCAACGCGTTCCTGCTGAAGACGCAGAAGCTGGTGCCGCTGTCGAACTTCGGGATCGGCAGCGTCGAGGGGCGCGATTATTATGAACTGTTCGGCGAACTCGCGACGTCGAGCCGGCTCGACACGATAGTGATCGAGCTGCGCACGCTGGCCGAGAACGCGATCGATGCGGCCACCGACCTGCGCAACGCGCAGATCCCCGCCGCCTGACCCAAAGCATCATACGGAGAGACTGGAATGGCCATCTGGAGCAAGATTTTCACCCTCGGCCGGGCGGGCGCGCATGAAGCCGGCGCGGCGGTCGTCGACGCGAACGCCCTGCGGATCCTCGATCAGGAGATCCGCGACGCGGACAAGGCGCAAGGGAAAGCGCGCGACGACTTGGCCGGGCTGGTCGCCCGCCGCCGGATCCTCGAGACCGAGGTCGAGAGCTTCCGCGCGCAGGCCGCGAAATACGAGGCCTCGGCGCGGATCGCGGTCGAGAAGGGCAATATGGACCTTGCGCGGCAGGTCGCGCAGCGGATCGCCGATCTCGAACAGGACATCGCGCTGAAAAGCCCGCAGGTCGAGGACATGCGCGCCGCCGAGGAGCAGATCCACACCGCGGTCGCGCAGACCGACCGCAAGATCGAGCAGCTCCGCCGCGAGGTCGAGGTCGTCAAGGTCAACGAGTCGGTGCAGAAGGCGCAGGCGACGGTCGCATCGGGCAGCATCGGCGCGGGCAACAAGCTGGGCTCCGCGGCGGACAGCCTCGCGCGGATCCGCGAGCGGCAGGCGATCCGCGGCGAGCGGATCAAGGCGGCCGGCGAGCTCGAGGACCGGCGCACCGGCGCGGATCTCGACGAGAAGCTGCGCCAGGCGGGGATCCTGCCGGGTCAGTCGTCCGCGGACGACGTGCTCGCCCGGCTGACCGCGCCCAAGACCGACCAGCTCGGCCAGACGCTGCGGATCGAGCAGCGCGACGACAGCAAGACGCAGGACAACTGATGCGCCGGATCGCGGTCGACCCGCGCGGCGACTGGCGCGAACGGGCCGACGCGATCGGGTTCGTCTATCACGGCACGGCGGTGGGCGACGCAATCGAACCCTATTGGGACGAGAGCGCCGCCTATGCCTTCACGCTGGCGGAGATCGAGGAGGATCTCGAACCCGCGGCCGAACAGATGCACGCGATGTGCCTCGAGCTGGTCGACGAGGTGGTGCGCGACCAGCAGCTGATGGAGCGGCTCGCCATCCCGCGCGAGCAGTGGAATTACGTCGCCGAGACGTGGCGGACGCGCCAGCCGTCGCTCTATGGCCGGTTCGACTTCGCCTATGACGGGACGGGACCGGCCAAGCTCTACGAATATAATGCCGATACGCCGACATCGGTGTTCGAGTGCGCGACATTCCAGTGGATGTGGCTTGAGGATCTGCTCGCGAGCGGGGCGATGCCGGCGGGGACCGACCAGTTCAACAGTCTATTCGACAAGCTCCGCGAACGCTTCCGCGCGCTGTTCCCGAGCGGCGGTTTCGTCCATTTCGCAGCTGACGCGACCGCGATCGAGGACAGGCAGACGGTGCGGTTCTTCGAGGATCTGGCGAGCCAGGTCGGAATCGAGCCGAAGTTCGTCGAGATGAAGGATATCGGCCTCGCCGCCGATGGCCGGTTCGTCGACCCCGAAGGCTTCGAAGTGCAGGCGGCGTTCAAGCTCTATCCGTGGGAGTTCATGCTGCGCGAACCCTATGCGCCGAACCTGTCGCGCGCGGACGTGCGGTGGATCGAGCCGGCGTGGAAATCGATCCTGTCGAACAAGGGCATCCTGCCGCTGCTGTGGGAGCGGCATCCCGGGCATCCGAACCTGCTGCCGGCGTATTTCGACGGCGATCCGGCGGCGACGATCCTGGGGCCGCGCCATGTCCGCAAGCCGCTATTCTCGCGCGAGGGCGCCAATGTCGAGATCGTTGGCGGGGAGGGCGGCACGCCCGCCATTCTCGACCAGGGCTATGGTGCGGAGGGGGCGATCCTCCAGGCCTATGCGCCGCCGCCGGTGTTCGACGGGCGGCATCCGGTGATCGGGGCGTGGATCGTCGGCAACGAAGCCGCGGGGATCGGCGTTCGGGAAGATGAGACGGTGGTGACGCGCAACATGGCGCGCTTCGTCCCGCATATCATCGAGGCGAATAATGACTGACGTACGCGAGCTGCCGCCGTTGCCGCCGATCGAGCGGCTGGTCGAACTGATGTTCGACGCCGCGCGGATGGGGCGGGACGAGATGATCCCGGCGCTGTTGCAGGCCGGGGTTGATATCGAGGTGACCGATGCGCGGGGGTACACGCCGCTCGTGCTGGCGAGCTACAATGCGCAGGAATCGACGACGCGGCTGCTGCTCGACGCGGGCGCGCGGGTCGATGGCGATCCGGCGAGCACCGCCAATACCGCGCTGATGGGCGTGTGCTTCAAGGGCTATACGCCGATCGCGCGGATGCTGATCGCGGCGGGGGCGGACGTGAACCGGCGCAACGGCGTCGGGCAGACCGCGCTGATGATGGCGGCGTTGTTCAATCAGGGGGCGATCGTTGATCTGCTGATCGAGCAGGGGGCGGATCCGGCGGTGGTCGATGCGGCAGGGAACAGTGTGGCGTCGCTGGCGATGTCGCAGGGGAATGCGACGCTGGCGGCGCGGTTTGGCGAGGGTTCGCACGGGTCGGGATCCGAAATCCAAACTTCGTCATCCTGACGAACGTCAGGACCCAGAGTAACGGGCGGCACCTTCGTGGCTCTGGATCCTGACTTTCGTCAGGATGACGGGAAGGGGTGTGCGTCCGGACTTTCGTCAGGATGACGGAGTGAGGCCGTTGTCATCCGCGTGCGTCTGCGGGAGGACCGCGCCGACATGCGTCTGGCCGCGGGCTTCGGCGAGGCGCATCTGGCGTTCGCGTTCGGCATAGCCGGCGCGCTGGGTCGCGTCGCGGGCGTCGTGGCAGGCGGGGCAGCTGATCCCCTCGACATAGAGCGGCGAGGCGCGGTCGGCGGCGCAGACGGGCATGCGGCAGGCGTGGCACAGGCCGTGCGTACCGGGCGCGAGGCCGTGGCCGACCGCGACGCGCTGATCGAAGACGAAGCATTCGCCTTCCCACAGGCTCTCGGCCTCGGGCACGGTTTCGAGATATTTGAGGATGCCGCCCTTCAGGTGATAGACCTCGTCTAACCCTTCCGCTTTCAGGAACGCAGTCGACTTCTCGCAGCGGATCCCGCCGGTGCAGAACATCGCGATCTTCGGCGGCGGGCCGTCGCCGACGAGTTGGTCGCGGTGGTCGCGGAACCAGGCGGGGAAGTCGCGGAAGCTGCGCGTCTTCGGGTCGATCGCGCCTGCAAAGCTGCCGACCGCGACCTCATAATCGTTGCGCGTGTCGATCACGATCGTGCCCGGATCGGCGATCAGCGCGTTCCAGTCGCCGGGCTCGACATAGCGGCCGACATCACCGAGCGGATCGATATCGGGTTCGCCCATCGTCACGATCTCGCGCTTGAGGCGGACCTTCATGCGGTGGAAGGGCATCGTTTCGGCGCGCGAATCCTTGACGTCGAGCGCGGCACAGCCGGGCAGCGCGCGGATGTGCGCGAGCACGGTGTCGATCGCCGCGTCGGTCCCCGCGATCGTGCCGTTGATCCCCTCGGCTGCGAGCAGCAGCGTGCCCTTCACCCCTTGCGCACAGCACAGTGCGGCGAGCGGCCGCTTGATCGCGGCGATGTCGGCAAAGGGCGTGAAGCGATAGAGCGCGGCGACGCGGACCGGTCCAAGGGACTCAGGATGGCTCGCCAGAGGATCGGCGGCGGGTATGGGGTCGGCAGGCATGGGCAGGACGGTCCGGATCGAAGATGGCGCCGCCGCTGTTACGCCAAGGCGGAGTAGGTGGCGAGCAGGGTTTCGGTCCTGGCGAGGCCCGTGGCGGTGAGCTGGATCACGCCCGCGCTGCAGTCGGGCCGTTCGACCAGGCCCTTTTCGGCGAGCGCGCCGATCCAGCGGTGCGTGCGCGGCAGATCAAGCAGCGACAGCGCGCCGAGCGTCGCCGCATCGATCACCCGACCCTCGGCCTCGGCGAGATAGATCTGCACCAGCACGAGCCAGGCATGGTCGCCGAACAGGTCGTCGCCGAGTTGCTCGCGTCGTCGGTGCAGGCTCCGGTCGACCTTCAGCGCGACCTGCCAGAGCCGTTCGGGCATGACGACGTCGGGCACCGCGGTGAGCGCCTTGGCTTGCGGGAGGTAGAGCGTGCCGACGAGCCGGCCGGCCTCGAGCCCGCGGTCGAGCCGCGAGACATGGACGTCGACCCACACCGCGGCACCGCCGGGCTGGAGATAGCGCTTGCGGATGCAGACCGGACCCGCGCCGGGGGCGAGCATGGTGACCCGATCGATGTTGCGTTCGCGGTCGTCCGGGTGGGTGACGTCGGCATAGGACCGCCCGACGAGTTCGCTAAGCGGCCGTTGCAGCAGGTCCTCGACGGTCTGGTCCATCGTCAGTAGCAGACCGTTCGGGTCCGACAGGGAATGGCCGACGAGCATCGAGGCGGGAGTCCTTTGTAATCCCCCGTTCAGATAGGGCGCGATCACCCTTATATCAAATGTTTACGCCGCGATCGCTCAGCTGGAGACGAAGGTCAGCCCGGCATGCGCGATCAGCCGGTCGCGCAGTTTGGCGCCCATCAGCGCGCCCGGCGTCCAGATGCCGCCATCGCCCGCGACATCGCGCACGAGGCAGATCGCCGCCTCCGCGATCATCTTGCTGGTCGATCCATAGCCCGGGTCGCGATCACCGGTGACGACGGTGTCGATGCGGCTGCCATCGGGCATGATCCCTGCGAACAGCAGGTCGTAATGGCCTTCGTCGCGTTCGGCCTTGGAGGGGCCTTCGCCGGGCTTCGGGCCCTTGTCGCCGGCGAAGGGATTGAACTTCGCGATCGCCTCGGCCGCGGCCTTGCCCATGTCGCCGAGCCCCGCGACCATCATCTCGTCATAGACAAAGTCCGCGCCATAGGCCTTGCCGAGCAGGAAATTGGTGCGGTGGACGTTCTTGGTGTTGATCGGCGCCATCACGAACGGCGCGACCCAGGTCTGGAGCGTCGAGTCATATTCGGGGAGCAGCCCGGTCGGCTGATGCGGCCCGGTGAAGCCCGGGGTAAGCGCGAACGGGCTGGTCAGCAGCTTGACGATACCGGGATCGCGCGCGGCGGCGGCGAGCGTCGCCTTGAGACTGGCCGCGGTGCCGCCGGAGAAGGTGCCCTTCATCGTCCGGACGCGGCCCTTCACGCGCGGCGCAAGGCCGCCGTAGCGCGCCCTGGCCGCCTCCTGGAGCGTGAGCACGCCGAGATCGAACGGGATGCTGTCGAAGCCGCAGGAGAAGACGATCCGGGCGCCGGTGCGCGTGGCCTCCCCCTCGTGCGCGTCGATCATGTGGCGCATCCAGGCGGGCTCGCCGCACAGATCAACATAGGCGGTGCCCGATGCGGCGCAGGCGGCGACGAGGTCGGAGCCGTAGAGCTGGTAGGGCCCGACGGTCGAGATCACGACGGTCGCGCGCTCGACCATCGCGCGCAGGCTTGCCGGATCGGCCGAGTCGGCGGTGATGAGCGGCGTGTCGGCGGGTGCGCCGATCAGGTCACGAACCTCCTCCAGCTTGGCGCGCGACCGCCCGGCCATCGCCCAGCTCAGGCCGGTCGGATAGGTCTGGACCAGATATTCGGCGACCAGCCGGCCGGTGAAGCCGGTCGCGCCATAGATGACGATGTCGAAGTCGCGCATGTCCATCTCCCGTTTTGCCGCAAGTCTGCCCCGACCGGCGCCGCCCCGCAAGCGAAACGCCGCGTCTCGTCAAGGCGGGGCGGATCTGGCAGGATCGGGCAATGGCCTCCGACCCGAGCATCGTCGCGTTCATCGTCGAGCAGATCGCCGCCGCGGGCGAGGTCGCCGCGCGGCCGATGTTCGGCGAATATGGCGTCTATTGCGACGGGCGGATGGTGGCGCTGGTCTGCGACGACCGGCTGTTCCTCAAGCCGACCCCGGGCGGGCGCGCGTTCGCGGGCAGTGACGGCGCGCCGATCGAGGAAGCATCGCCCTATCCGGGGGCGAAACCGTGCCTGGTGATCGACGCGGATCGCTGGGACGATGCCGACTGGATGGCCGAGATCGTCCGGATCTCGGCCGCCGAACTGCCGCTGCCCAAGCCCAAGCGGGCGAAACCGCCGAAGGGCTAGGCCGCGTCGTTGAACTGCAGGCTGGCCAGCCGGGCATAAAGGCCGCTGTTGGTCATCAGCGCGCCGTGCGAGCCCTCCTCGACGATCTGGCCGTCGTTCATTACGATGATCCGTTCGGCGGCGCGGACGGTTGCGAGGCGGTGCGCGATGACGAGCGTGGTGCGGTTCGCCATGAGCCGTTCCAAAGCCTCCTGGACGAGCCGTTCGCTCTCCGCGTCGAGCGCGCTGGTCGCCTCGTCGAGCAGCAGGATCGGGGCGTCGCGGAGCAGCGCGCGCGCGATCGTCACGCGCTGACGCTGACCGCCCGACAGCCGCGCGCCGCCTTCGCCGAGGAAGGTGTCGAGGCCCTCGGGGAGTTTGCGGAGGAATTCGGCCGCGTTGGCGGCCTCGGCGGCGGCCCAGAGCTGGTCGTCGCTCGCGGTCCAGTCGCCATAGCGGAGATTGTCGCGCGCCGATGCGCCGAAGATCACCGTCTCCTGCGGCACCATCGCGATCCGGGCGCGGACCGCGGCGGGATCGGCGTCGCGCAGGTCGACGCCGTCGAGCGTCACGCGGCCCGCATCGGGATCGTAGAAGCGCTGGACGAGCTGGAACAAGGTGGTCTTGCCCGCGCCCGAGGGGCCGACGACCGCGACCGTCTCGCCCGGTTTGATGTCGAGCGAGAAGCCGTTGAGCGCGGCGACGTCGCGACGGGTGGGGTAATGGAACTGGACGCCCTCGAAGGCGAGCGCACCGCGCGACGGCTGCGGCAGCGCGACGGGCGCGGCGGGCGGCGCGATCTCGGGCGTTTCGCGGAGCAGTTCGGACAGCCGCCCGGCGGCACCCGCGCCGCGCAGCAGGTCGCCATAGACCTCGGTCAGCGCGCCGAACGCGCCGGCGACGATCCCGCCGGTCAGGACGAAGGCGGCGATCGCGCCGCCGCTGATCCGCCCGGCGGCGACGTCGACCGCGCCTTCCCACAGCACCAGCGTGATCGAGCCGAACAGCAGGCCGATGACGATCGCGGTCATGATCGCGCGCAACAGGATCCGCGCACGCGCCGCAGCGAAGGTCGCGCGCACCGCGTCACCGAAGCGGGTCGCCTCGCGGTCTTCCTGCCCGAACGCCTGCACGACCTTCATCGCGCCGAGCGTCTCGGTGGCGATCGAGCCGACATCGGCGACGCGGTCCTGCGAGGTGCGCGAATAGTTGCGGACGCGTTTGCCGAGCAGCGCGATCGGCAGGACGATCAGGGGGATGCCGATCATCAGCAGCCCGGCGAGCTTGGGCGAGATCGCGAACAGATAGATCAGCCCGCCGACCCCGGTGAAGGTGTTGCGCAGCGCGATCGAGACGGTGCTGCCGACGACCTGGTCGATCAGCGCGGTGTCCGAGGTCAGCCGCGAGGCGATCTCCGACGGGCGATTTTCCTCGAAGAAGCGCGGCGTCAGGGTGAGCAGGTGACGCTGGACCGTGGTGCGGATGTCCGCGACGACTCGTTCGCCGAGCCATGACACATAATAGAAGCGCACCGCGGTCGCGACCGCGAGCACGACGACGATCATAAGCAGATAGTGGAACGAGGTCCCGACCGATCCGCTCGCGCCCGGGCCGAAGCCGCGGTCGATCACCCGCTTGAAGCCATAGGGTATGCCGATCGTCGCGGCCGAGGTGGTTACCAGCGCGAGCCCCGCAAAGGTGATCTGGCGCGGGTAGTTCGCGGCGTGTCGCCACACCATTGCGAGGTCGCCGATCCGGCGGGGCGTCTTTTCGTCGAGTATCGGCTTGGCCATGGCGGATCGCCTAGCAGTGGCGAGGGTCACGCTCAACGGCAACCGCATGACGGCCGGGACGTTGGACGAGCAGGACGCGCACGGGATTGGGACACGCGCGCGCCTGCGTCCCGGCAATGCTCTGTTGCGCGGCAGCATAATTGCGTTACGGAAATGTTAACCCCTTTTGGGGTAGAGGATACCGAATGCTCTACGATGCCTATGAATTTCAGCGGTCGATGATGGCAGGTGCCAGCAGAATGGCCAGTTTCGGGGCGGGAATGCTGAACAATCCAGCAAACCCATTCGCCTATTTGGGCGGCGGCGCGGTCGTCGGATCGGCGCTGGAGGTGTTCGCGCACGTCAATGCGACTCGCGGAAAGCCGGCGTTCGGCCTCGACCACACGATCATCGACGGACGCGAATTCGCGGTCCGTGAGGAGATCGTGCTGCGCAAGGATTTCGGCCAGCTCAAGCGGTTCGTGCGGGAGGGCGTCGAGGGCGGACCCAAGCTGCTGATCGTCGCGCCCATGTCGGGGCATTATGCGACTCTGCTGCGCGGCACGGTCGAGCGGATGCTGCCGTTCGCCGATGTGTACATCACCGACTGGCGTGACGCGCGCAGCGTGCCGCTGTCCGCCGGGCGGTTCGATCTCGACGATTATATCGACTATGTGATCGCGTTCCTCGAGGCGATCGGTGCGAACGAGGGGCAGGGCGGCACGCATATGCTGGCGGTCTGCCAGCCGTCGGTGCCCTGTTATGCCGCGGCGGCGCTGATGAGCGCGGACGGCAATCCGTGTCGGCCGAAGACGCTGACGCTGATGGGCGGGCCGGTCGATACGCGCGAGGCACCGACCGCGGTCAACACGCTGGCGACCGAGCGTCCGCATACGTGGTTCGAACAGAATGTCATCGCGACGGTGCCGGCGAATTATCCGGGTGCGGGGCGCAAGGTCTATCCAGGCTTCCTGCAGCTTGCCGGCTTCATGTCGATGAACCTCGGCAACCACATGGTCTCGCATTGGGAGATGTATAAGCATCTCGTCCAGGGCGACGGCGAGAGCGCGATGGCGAGCAAGGGATTTTACGAGGAATATCGCTCGGTCTGCGACATGACCGCCGAATTCTATCTGCAGACGATCGACGTGGTGTTCCAGACCCACGCGCTGCCGCGCGGGTTGCTGACGCACCGCGGGCGTCCGGTCGATCCGGCGGCGATCACCGATATCGGCCTGTTGGCGATCGAGGGCGAGCGCGACGATATTTCGGGGCTGGGGCAGACCAAGGCGGCGCTGTCGCTGGCGACCGCTCTTCCCGAGGCAAAGAAGCGGTATCTGATCGCCGAGGGGGCCGGTCATTACGGGATCTTCAACGGCTCGCGCTGGCGCAACACGATTGCGCCGGTGGTCGAGGAGTTCATCACCGCGAACGGATAAGAATCCGCCAGTATAAAGGTCAATCGCGACCGCCGGTCCTGAAACCGGCGGTCACGATCGGTATCTGGGTCAGCCGACCGAGTCGACGACTGCGTGGCTGCTCGACTCGCTCGACGTGATCGTGCCGCCGAACAGCATCTTGACGCGTCCGGTCAGCGAAATGTCGGTTTCCCAGAGTTCCGCGCTGTTGATGTCGAAGCGCAGCAGCGTGAGGTTGGGGTCTTCCTTGCCGCCCGGAAACCAGGCCTCGACCTGGTTGTTCCACAGCTTGTCGATCTGCGTACGATCGTTCATCTGCGAGACGGTGCCGGCCATGCACGCGAAGAAATCATGCCCCTTGCCGACGAACTGCGCCATCGCCGCGCCGCCCTTGGCGATGCGGTTGTCGCGACCGGCGAAGAAGAACAGCACGTTGGGCTGATCGTCGTCGAGCTGCGCGGTCATCGGCTCGGAATGCTGGCCGTCGTCGAGGCCGATCATCACGAACGGGCTGGACTTCAGCTTGTCGAGGAAGGTGTTCGCGACTTCCTGCGGGGTATCCTTGTCGGCCATCGTCGTTCTCCTATTGGCTTGGATTGCCACAGAGAACGGGCGGGGCGGAGGATGGTTGCCACCGCCGCCCCGCGACCATCACAGCACCTCGAACAGGCCCGCCGCGCCCATGCCGCCGCCGACGCACATCGTCACGACGACATGCTTTGCGCCGCGCCGCTTGCCCTCGATCAGCGCATGGCCGGTCGCGCGCGCGCCGGTCATGCCGTAGGGATGGCCGATCGAGATCGCGCCGCCGCTGACGTTCAGCAGCTCGTCGGGAATGCCGAGCGTGTCGCGGCAATAGAGGACCTGGACCGCGAACGCCTCGTTCAGCTCCCACAGGCCGATATCGTCCATCTTGAGGCCGAAGCGCTTGAGCAGCTTGGGAATCGCGACGACCGGGCCGATCCCCATCTCGTCGGGTTCGGTGCCGCCGACCGCCATGCCGATATAGCGGCCGAGCGGCTGAAGCCCGCGCTGCGACGCGATCTTTTCCTCCATCAGCACTGAGGCGGACGACCCGTCGGACAACTGGCTGGCGTTGCCTGCGGTGATCGTCATGTCGGGGCCCATCACGGGTTTGAGCGACTGGAGACCCTCGAGCGTCGTGTCGGCGCGGTTGCCCTCGTCGCGGGCGATCGTCACCTCCTTGTAGGAGACGTCCTTCGTTTCCTTGTTGACGATCGCCATGTTCGCGGTGACGGGGACGATCTCGGCATCGTAATAGCCCGCGGCCTGCGCGGCGGCGGTGCGCTGCTGCGACTGGAGTGCATAGGCGTCCATCGCGTCGCGCGTGATGCCGTAGCGCTTGGCGACGACTTCGGCGGTCTGGAGCATCGGCATATAGACGTCGCGGTGCATCGCGAGCAGTTCGGGATCGGGGGCGACGCGCATCTGCGGCGTCTGGACGAGGCTGATGCTCTCGACCCCGCCGCCGATGGTGATGTCCATCTGGTCGGTGATGATCTGCTTGGCGGCGGTGGCGATCGCCATCAGCCCGCTGGCGCACTGGCGGTCGAGCGACATGCCGCTGACCGTCGTCGGCAGCCCGGCGCGGAGCAGCGAGGTGCGCGCGATATTGCCCGCCTGATGCCCCTGTTGCAGCGCGCAGCCGAAGACGACGTCGTCGACCTCGCCTCCGTCGATCCCGGCGCGTTCGACCGCAGCCTTGATCGAATGCGAGGCGAGCGTCGGCGCGGGGGTGTTGTTGAATGCACCGCGATAGGCGCGGCCGATCGGGGTGCGGGCGGTGGAGACGATGACGGCTGAACGCATGATGCTATCCTTTTTTCTGAAGTCCCCTCCCGCAAGCGGGAGGGGAGCGGTATCAAACGAAAACCTGGCTGATCCATTCGGCGATCAGGGCGGGCTTGTCCTGGCCCTCGATCTCGACCGCGAAGCTGTTGGTCTGCTGCCACTGGCCGGGGCGCTTCTCGTCGAACGACAGCAGCTTGAAGCGGCCGCGGACCTTCGATCCCGAGCGGACGGGCGTGAGGAAGCGGACCGAATTGCCGCCGTAATTGACGCCCATCTTCGCGCCCTCGATGGTCGGTGCGTCGGGGATCTTCGACGACAGGAGCGGCATCAGCGAGAGCGTGAGGAAGCCGTGCGCGATCGTCCCGCCGAACGGCGTCTGCGCCGCGCGGGCGGGATCGACATGGATGAACTGATGGTCGCCGGTGGCGTCGGCGAATTTGTCGATCATGCCTTGCGTGACCTCGACCCAGTCGGACAGCGTCTCGGTGCCGACGCGGTTCTGCATCTCGGCAGTGGTGATCGTCGCCACGGCATTCCCCTCCTAGCCTGTTTGGCGCTAAGCGCAGCGACGTCTCTAGGCGTACAGGCTGGCCGACCGCAAGCCTCACCCAACCGGAAGCTGGAAAATGTCGACTGCCGTAACGTCCAATGCCCGTAACACCATGGCAAAGCTGTACCGCGCAAGCGAACCCGATGTTCTAAAACCGCTGCTGGAGCGTGCCGCGCTCGATTCGGATTCGCGTGAGCGGGTGATGGGTCATGCGCTCGGCCTGCTCGCCGACCTTCGCGCGGCGCAGAGCAAGGGCTGGGTGAACCAGTTCCTCCAGGAATATCGACTGAATTCGTCGGAAGGGGTCGCGCTGCTCTCGCTGGCCGAGGCGTTCCTGCGCGTGCCCGATCCCGAGACCGCGGACCTGCTGATCGCCGACAAGCTGGGCGATGCCGACTGGCGTGCGCATGCGGGCAAGTCGAATTCGAAGCTCGTCAATTCGGCGACCTGGGGGCTGGTGGTCGGCCGCGTGCTGGTCGGCGAGGGTGCGACCGGGCCGCTGCGCCGGCTGATCAGCCGGGCGGGCGAGCCGTTCGTGCGGCAGGCGGTCGGTGCCGCGATGAAGATGATGGGCGAGATCTTCGTGATGGGCCGGACCATCGACGAGGCGATGAAGCGGATGCGGCGGCCCGAGAACAAGGGGTTCACCGCGAGCTTCGACATGCTGGGCGAAGCGGCGCGGACGCATGCCGATGCGCAGCGCTATTTCCAGGCCTATGTCGGTGCGGTCGACGCGGTCGGGCGCGATCCGGCGGCGGGGCATTCGATCTCGGTCAAGCTGTCCGCGTTGCACCCGCGCTACGAGGTCGCGCGGTGGAGCGAGTGCGTGCCCGCGCTGACCGAGATGCTCGAGGCGCTGGCGGTGCAGGCGGCGTCGAAGGGCATCGCGCTGACCGTCGATGCGGAGGAGTCCGAGCGGCTGGAGATGAGCCTCGACATCATCGGCACGGTCGCCGGGCTGCCGTCGCTGAAGGGCTGGGACGGGTTCGGCATGGCGGTGCAGGCGTATGGCAAGCGCGCGCGGCCGGTGATCGCGTGGGCGAACGGCCTCGACCGGATCATGAACGTGCGGCTGGTCAAGGGCGCGTACTGGGACAGCGAGATCAAGCGGACGCAGGTCGAGGGGCTGGCGGACTATCCGCTGTTCACGCGCAAGGCGGCGACTGACGTGTCCTACCTGGCGGTCGCCAAGGACATGCTGGCGGCGGAGAATATCCGGCCGGCCTTTGCGAGCCATAATGCGCTGACGGTCGCGACGATCATGGAATGGGCGGGCAACAGCCGCGATTTCGAGTTCCAGCGGCTGCACGGCATGGGCGACGGGCTGTACGAGCGGCTGGTACAGGAGAACGGCTATCACTGCCGCGTCTATGCGCCGGTTGGCGGGCACCGCGACCTGCTCGCCTATCTCGTCCGGCGTCTGCTGGAGAATGGCGCGAATTCGAGTTTCGTGCATCAGCTGGCGGATGAGCGACTGACCGAGGGGGAGATCCTCGCGGATCCGGTGGCGAAGATCGCTGCGGTCGGGGGCAAGCGGCATCCGAGCATACCGTTGCCGGTCGACCTGTTCGGGGCGGGCGGGCACCGGAATTCGGCGGGGCTCGATCTGAGTGACGTGGATACGCTGGCGGCGACTGTTAAGGTGGTGAATGCGCCGGTCGCTGCGTCAGGCCGCCACCCCGGCGAAGGCCGGGGCCCAATCGGGAGCGGTGACGTGGCCGAGGACGGCGCTTCGTCACGGCAGCCTTCCCAACTGGACCCCGGCCTGCGCCGGGGGGGAGCACCAGGGTTGGGCGGGGATCAGGTTACGGCCGCCATCACCCGCGCGCATGCGGCGTTCCCGGGCTGGTCGCGGTCGCCGGTCGAGGAGCGCGCGGCGTGTCTCGACCGGCTGGCCGACCTGCTCGAGAAGCATCGCGACGAGCTGATGGCGATCTGTGTGCAGGAGGCGTTCAAGACGATCCCCGACGCGATCGGCGAGGTGCGCGAGGCGGTGGATTTCTGCCGCTATTATGCGCAGCAGGCGCGCGCGAAGCTGCAGCCGATCGAACTGCCGGGGCCGACCGGCGAGCGCAACATGCTGCATATCGAGGGGCGCGGCGTCTGGGCGACGATCGCGCCGTGGAACTTCCCGCTGGCGATCTTCCTGGGGCAGACGGTGGCGGCGCTCGTCACGGGCAATGCAGTGGTGGCCAAGCCCGCGCCGCAGACGCCGCGGATCGCCGCGCGGGCGGTCGAACTCGCGCATGAGGCGGGCGTGCCGGCCGACGGGCTGGTCCTGGTCACGGGCGGGCCGGAGGTCGGTGCGGCGCTGACCGCGGACGCGCGGATCCAGGGCGTGGCGTTCACGGGGTCGACCGCGACCGCGCGCAAGATCGCACGCGCACTGCTCGAGGACGACAGCCGGCCGATCGTGCCGCTGATCGCGGAGACGGGCGGGATCAACGCGATGATCGTCGATTCGACCGCGCTGCCCGAGCAGGTCGTGGCGGACGTGATCGCCTCGTCCTTCCGCTCGGCGGGGCAGCGTTGCTCGGCGCTGCGGCTGCTGCTGGTGCAGGAGGATATCGCGGACGGCGTGATCGAGATGCTGTCGGGCGCGATGGACACGCTGAGGATCGGCCGTGCGGGCGATCCGGCGACCGATGTCGGGCCGGTGATCGACCAGGCCGCCTATGACCGGCTGATGGCGTATCGCGCGCGGGTGGCGGCGAAGACCGTCAAGACGCTCGACGTGCCCTCAGACGGCCTGTTCGTGCCGCCGACTTTGGTGCGGATCGGCGCGATCGAGGATCTGAACGAGGAGTGGTTCGGGCCGATCCTCCATGTCGCGACCTGGGAGGCGGGCAAGCTGAGCGAGACGATCGCGCGGGTCAACGCCAAGGGCTACGGCCTGACGATGGGGCTGCACAGCCGGATCGCGCGCGCGGCCGAGGTGATCGAGGCCGAGGCGGCGGTCGGCAACCTGTACATCAACCGGTCGATGATCGGTGCGGTGGTGGGCTCGCAGCCGTTCGGCGGCGAGGGGCTGTCGGGGACCGGGCCGAAGGCGGGCGGGCCGCGCTATCTCTACCGCTTCTGTGCGGAGCGGGCGGTGTCGGTCGATACCACGTCGGCGGGCGGGAATGCGACGTTGCTGTCGCTGGATGAGGGGGGGATCTGAGGGGGGGGGCGCCTATCCACTTTCTCCTCGTCATCCCCGCGTAGGCGGGGATCCATACTGGCTGGCGGTGAGGGCTATCTCGACCCGTCGAGTATATGGATCCCCGCCTTCGCGGGGATGACGAAGGGGTGTGGGCTTTATCTTGTATGAGACGTGCCGCGCTTCCTTCGTCCTCCCCGGCGGAGGCCGGGGCCCAGTTGGAGGACGTTATTGACGACGGGTGCGTTCCGTTACTGCGGCCTCGCCAACTGGGCCCCGGCCTTCGCCGGGGAGGTGTAATGGGTTGGCGTGGCGATTACCTTCAGACCCGGGGGCGGCGTCAGGTGGAGGGTGTATCCGCGCGCGAATGTTTCACCTCCGGGAATGGCATCACCATCGACCCGTCCGGGGCGGCGGTGAGGTTGACCTGGGTGGGGAAGGCGATCTCGATCTTCTCGTCGTTGAAGCGCTGGAGGATGGCGATGCCGACGGCGGTGCGGCCGTTGTAGAAGCTGGCATAGTCGGGGCCGTCGCTGTCGAACTGGACCTCGAAATCGAGGCTCGATGCGCCGAAGCCGGTGAAGCCTGCGCGGACGAAGATCTTGCCCTGCGCCTCGACCACGTCCTTCAGCATGTCGGGGATGCGCGCGCAGATTTCGGCGGGGGTGAAATAGGTGACGCCGATGATGAACTTCGCACGGCGATGGTTGCGCTGCGTGTTGTTGAGGATCTCCTTGTTGAGGAGGTTCTTGTTCGAGATCACGCGCTCCTCGCCGTCGATACCGCGGATGCGGGTCGATTTCAGGCCGATCGCCTCGACGCTGCCCGAGGCGGTGTCGTAGCTGATCGAATCGCCGCGGCGGAACGGGCGGTCGAAGATGATCGCGAGCGCGGCGAACAGGTCGGCGAAGATGCCCTGCGCGGCCAGACCGATCGCGATGCCGCCGACGCCGAGGCCTGCGACCAGGCCGGTCACGTTGACGCCGAGATTGTCGAGCACGACGACCATCGCGACCGCGAACACGACGAAGGTGACGAGCAGGCGGATCAGCCCCATCGCCGACAGCAGAGCCTCACCCGAATAATGCTCGGACTGGGTGCGGTGCTCGATCGCGCCGAGAATGATCTCGCGCACCCAGACCGCGACCTGGAACACCGCGGCAACGGTGAAGAGGAAGTTGACCGTAGTCGCGACCTCGCCCGGTGCGGCGGAATAGCCGTCGACGAGCTTGGCAGCGAGCATGACGATGAAGAAGTTGCTGGTCCGCGAGACCGCCTTGCCGACGACGATCCCCCAGCCGTTGAGCGCGCGCGGCCGTTCGCACAGCCGGCTGCCGAAACGCCGGGCGGTGTGGAGCGCAAGGACGATCAGCGCGCCGGCGCCGAACGCGATCAGGATCTGCAGCCAATAGGCCTGGACCCAGGCGAGGCTGGCGGTGACGAAGCCCTGTGCCTGGCTGCCGACATCGCTCGCGTTGAAGATCGGGGCCTTGGCGACGCTGTTCGTATTGGACATCTGGATACTCGTCAGGCCGCGACGGCGATGGTCGCGGGCGTGCCGGCTTCGAGGAAGGCGATCAGGCCGCATTCCTCCCGGCTGAGATAGCGCTTGGCGCGCGGGAGGCGGAGCGCCTTGCGGAAGGTCGACTGGCCCTGTTTGACGAGGTCGATCAGGGCGGGGTGGACATAGCTTTTCCGCGCGATGGCATGCGTGTTGCCGAGCCGCGCGACGACCGGCTCGAGCATCGCCTTGAGGCTGAGATCGCGCTCTGCCGAGGCAAGCGCCTCGAACGCGGCGACGCTGGCTGCCCAGGTGCGGATGTGCTTGGCGGTGAAATCGGTCCCGGTGACCGCCTGGATATAGGCGTTGACGTCGCTCGAAGTGACGGGATGCGCGACGCCGTCATCGTCGAGCCACGCGAAGAGATGCTGTTCGTCGAGGTCCTGGCATTTCTTCACGAAGCTGCTGAGCGAGCGATCGGTGATTTTGAGCGTGCGCATCTTGCCCGACTTGCCCTTATATTCGAGCCGGAGCGTGGCGCCCTTCACCGCGCCGTGCCGCTTGCGGAGCGTGGTCGCGCCGAAGCTCTCGTTCGCGGCGGCATAGGCCTCGTTCCCGATGCGGATATGCCCGCCGTCGAGCAGGCGGAGGACCGCGGCGACCGCACGGTCGCGGCTGAGCGAGCGTTTGCGCAGATCGGCCTCTACCGCCTTGCGCAGCTTGGGGAGGGCGAGACCGAAATCGGCGCAGCGCTCGTATTTCGCGGCGTCCTGCGCCTCGCGGAAGCCGGCGTGATAGCGATATTGCTTGCGACCCTTCTCGTCCCAGCCGACCGCCTGGATATGACCATTGGGCTTCGGGCAGAACCAGGCGTTGCTGTAGGCGGGGGGCAGGCCGACCGCGTTCAGCCGGTCGATCTCGTCGCGGTCGGTGATGCGGGTGCCCGATGCGTCCCAATAGCCCCAGCCGGCGCGCATCTTGCGGCGGGAAATGCCGGGCTTGCTGTCATCTGAATATACGAGTCTGCTGGGCAATGCGTCGTTCCTTCCGGCCGACATTCGAAATGTTCGGGCGGGCGCATCGTTCCGGAACGACCCGCGCGGCGCGGGGTTGAGGGGGCACGGGATTTCACTGGAGACATGACATGGCCGATCTTTCCCAGGCACGCATTCTGATCCTCGCCACCGACGGTTTCGAGACCGTCGAGCTGTTCGAACCCAAGAAGGCGCTCGAGGCGGTGGGCGCGAAGGTGACGCTCGCGTCGATAAAGACCGACCCGATCCAGGGCATGAAGGGCGACATCAACAAGGCCGAGACGATCACCCCCGAGCTGACGCTCGACGAGGTCGATACCGACGATTACGACGCGCTGGTGCTGCCGGGCGGCGTCGCCAACCCGGACGCGATGCGCGTCCAGGAGCGCGCGATCGAGATCATCACCGAGTTCATGGAGGACGGCAAGATCGTCGCCGCGATCTGCCACGCGCCCTGGCTGCTGGCCGAGGCGGACGTGATCGACGGGCGCCGGCTGACGAGCTTTCCGTCGATCCGCACCGATCTGGAGAATGCCGGCGCGGAGGTGGTCGACGAGGAGGTCGTGGTCGACGACAATCTGATCACCAGCCGCAAGCCCGACGACATCCCTGCGTTCAACAAGGCGATCATCGCGGCGCTCGAGGAAGAATTGGCGGACGAGCCGGTCGACTGACGGCCGACGGCCAAAGGCGACGAGATACCCGGGGGTCAGCGTGTTTGCTGGCCCCTTTTCTTTGCTTGGCCAAAGCGGTTGATCCAGGCCTGCACGGGCCGCTCGACGCCGTGGTACAGCGCGAGGGAGGCGAGCAGGATCGCGATGAGAAGCGCGCCGATCAGGAGCGGCGGGACCGCGACCGCGCTGGCGACGAACGCCATCTTGAACGCGGTCCAGAGCAGCGAATGGCTGAGATAGGTCGAAAAGCTGATTTCGCCGAGCCGGTGGAGTGGCCAGGAGGCGAGCGGGTTGCGGGGGCGGTTCGAGGTCAGTGCGATGGCGAGCAGCAGTGCCGCGAGTGCGGCGGGTATCGCGACGATCTCGTTGACGAGGCCGGTTGCGAAGCTCGCAAAGCCCAGGCTGCTGACGCACACTGCTGCGACGAGTGCGCGCCGGGGCTGTTTGTGGTGGCGCAGCCACAGGGCCGCGACCGCGGTGCCTGCTGCGAATTCGGTGACGCAGCGCAGGATGCCGAACCAGGGGATCGCCTGGCCGAGCGTCGTCATGCCGTTCGATCGCATCACGTAAGCGAGCAGGCCCAGCGCGACCGCGATTGCCGCGATCAGGCCCGGTGTCGGGACGCGTCGCCAGTCGATGACGAGCGGGAGCAGCGGGAAGACGAGATAGGCGAACATCTCGCTCGAGATCGACCAGGCGGGATCATTCCAGTCGAGCGCGGTGACGCCGAACCAGTCGCGCGTCATCGGCCAGTTCTGAAGCAGGAGGATATGTACCGGCAACCGGTCGAGCGGGAAGCGCGGGTCAGGGGGGCGTCCGGTCAGCGCGAGCGCGGCGACGATCAGCAGCGCGAAACCGAGCATGACGAGATGGAGCGGCCAGATCCGCGCGACCCTGCGGCGCAGGAAGCCGGGGATGGCGCGCCAGCGCTGCACGGCGATCCGGTCGGCATAGCTCAGCCAGATCACGAAGCCCGAGAGCAGGAAGAAGAAGTCGACCGCGAGATAGCCCTTGGCGAGAAAACGCTGCACGCCGTCGGACACGCCGAGCACGGCGCGGAGATGGAACAGCACGACGAACCAGGCGGCGACGCCGCGCGCGCCCGTCAGCGCCCTCAGTTCGCTCATGCCGGCAGGGGGCCGGGGGCGGGGCGTCGCATCGGGCGGAAGCTCGCGTCACGGCGCTTGCGCCCGAGATAGGTGTCGAGCCCGATCTGCGCACCGATCAACATGTAGATGAACGGCTGGAACGCGATCGCGATGAACGCCGCGCCGAGCAGATAGACGAGATGGCCGCTCTGCAATGCGGCGGCGAGCGGGCCGGCCCAGGCGAACTGCCCCTCCGGATCACGGTAGCGGCGGCGCAATATCTCCATCCGGACGAGGCCGCCGAGATTGAGGACCAGCCATAGCGCGAGCCCCAAATAGCCCTGTTCGCCCAGCATCTCGAAATAGGCGCTGTGATAGGCGCGCGCCTTGTCTTCCTCGACACGGCCCGGCGTGGCAGCACCGGTGCCGGCGAGGTCGTAGCGGATGCGGTTGCCGCGATAGGCCTCGAACCCACCGCCGAACGGATGCGATTTGGCATAGTCGATCGTCCACTGCCACACCGCGATCCGGGTCGAGGCGGATTCGTCGGCTTGGTAGGTCTTGATCGTGTTCATGCGGTCGGTGAAGGTCGAGGGCAGGAAGGGGATCGCGATCAGCCCGAGTGCGCCGAGCCCCGCCAGATACAGCGCCTTGCGCTTGACGACGCGCAGCGACAGGACCGCGAGCAGCGCGATGCAGAGCAGACCGGTGCGCGTCGAGGTGCCGACCGGGATCAGCAGGCAGGCGAAGACGAGCGCGACGCAGAAGCCGCGCACGCGCCAGTCGGGTCTGAAGATCGTCCCGTAGCGCATGAACCAGATGATGATCGGGATGATCGCGACCGCGACCGCGCTGATCGTGCTGCCTTCGTAGAGCCCCGAATTATTGTCGACCATCAGGTTCAGCTGGCCGTAACCGCCGCCGCCGCTGGCGATCGTCTTGATCCCGCCGACGATGATGATCGAGGCCGCCGATAGGATCATGAACAGCAGCAGCGCCTCGATCCGGAGCCGGGTGCGCAGCGTCAGCGGCAGGAACGCGGCAAAGGCGAGCGCCTTCCAGACCCAGTCCCATTTGTCCTTCGCCTCGATCGGGAAGTCCGCGGCGAGCGTGGTCGCCCAGCAATAGAGCAGCAGCACGACGATCAGCAGCTGACGCGGCGCGACGCGGGTGTCGCGCTTGTCGTCGGCGATCAGCCAGCCGCCGACCGCCAGCGCGACCGCGATCAGCGAGATGGGGACGGTGTTGAGCAGCAGATAGGTCAGCCGCTGCGGCGAGACGATGTCGATATAGACATAGGCGAGGACGAGCAGGAACGGACGCCGGAACCCCAGCGCGAAGATCGCAGCCAGAAAGGCGATGAAGGCGAGATCACGCACGCGGGCGGCGTCCGTCACGGTCGAGCGTGTCGGTACCCGTGCGATCGTCGTCGGATTTCGGCTCGGAATCGAGATCGGGGCGGCGCAGGAGCAGGATCGCGGCGATCATCATCAGGCCGTGCGTCAGGCCCAGCGCGAAATTGTCGATCATCGGCCCGCCTTTCCGTGTCTGCGCGGTCCCGTTGCCGCCCGTGTCCGTCGCAGCGGCATAGGCCATGGCGGTTGACGCGCCGTTAAGCGCTGTCATGGCAACACGCTACTCACGATGCGCATTCTTCATATCCTCGACCACGGCCTGCCCCTGCAGAGCGGCTATACCTTTCGCACGCGGGCGATCCTCAAGGCGCAGGAGGCGCGCGGCTGGACGGTCGCGGCGGTGACCGGGCAGCGTCATGGTCCGGCCGCCGCCGCGGTGGAGTCGGTCGACGGGCTGACCTTCCACCGGACGCCGGCGACGCGCCGGTCGGGGCCGCTGGGCGAAATTGCCGGGATCCGCGCCTTTGCCCGGCGGATCGAGGCGGCGGTCGATGCCTTTCGCCCCGATATCCTGCACGCGCATTCGCCGGTGCTCGATGCGCTGGCGGGGTTGATCGTCGCGCGGCGGCGCAAATTGCCGCTGGTCTACGAGATCCGGGCGTTCTGGGAGGATGCCGCGGTCGGCAACGGGACCGGGACCGAGGGATCGCTCGCCTATCGCACGACGCGTGCACTCGAGACCTGGGCGGTCGGCCGTGCCGACGGCGTCGCGGTGATCTGCGAGGGGCTGCGCAACGACCTGATCGCGCGCGGGATCGACGGGGGCAAGATCATGGTGTCGCCCAACGGCGTCGACCTGACGCTGTTCGGGGCGGTGCCGCCGCGCGACGACGCGCTGGCGGCGACGCTGGGGCTCGACGGCAGGGACGTGGTCGGCTTCATCGGCAGCTTCTATGACTACGAAGGGCTGGACGACCTGATCGCGGCGATGCCCGCGCTGGTCGCCGCACGGCCGGACGCGCGGCTGCTGCTGGTCGGGGGCGGGCCGATGGCGGATGCGCTGGCGGCGCAGGCCGCGGCCTCGCCGGTCGCGGACGCGATCCATTTCGTCGGCCGGGTGCCGCATGCCGAGGTCGAGCGCTATTACGGGCTGATCGACATCCTCGCCTATCCGCGCAAGCGGATGCGGCTGACCGATCTGGTGACGCCGCTCAAGCCGCTCGAGGCAATGGCGCAGGGGCGGATGGTGGCCGCGTCAGACGTGGGCGGACACCGCGAGTTGATTCGTGACGGGGATACGGGCACGCTGTTCCCACCCGACGATCCGCCAGCGATCGCGGCGGCACTGGCGGGGATGTTCGACGATCGCGCGGACTGGCCGTCGCGCCGCCAGCGCGCGCGGGCGTTCGTCGAGGGCGACCGTAACTGGTCGTCAAACATTTTGCGTTACGAACCGCTTTACCATCGGCTGATACAGGCTGAATGACGGACCATGGCATGACCGAATTCCATCGACAGTCCCCGATCCGCCACCTTCCCGTCGCCGCCGCGCTGCTCGTCGCGGTCGCCGCGATCATTGGCTTCGTCGCGATGCCGGGGACGCTGCTCGAGGAACTGGTCTGGCGGACCGGCGTCGCCGCGCTGATCCCCGCCGCACAGCCTCCGCTGGGGACGACAGCGCGCGTCGTCCTCGCGCTGGCCACCGCAGTCATCGGCGCGGCGGTGACCTGGTCGGCGCTGTTCCTGCTGGTGGGGCCGGGGGGCCTGCTGGTGCGTCCGCCGCGTCGCCGCGACGACGGCGTGCCAGTCGTCCGCCGGGCCGATGCGCACCCTGACGCGCCGCCACGCCGGCCGATGACCGCCGCCGATCTCGGCACGCCGATGATGGAGGTGACCGCGGCGAACCCGGTCACGCTCGAGCGGTCGATCCCCGCGGACCTCGACCAGCCGCTCGCGGCGTTCGACCCGCATGCGATCCTGCCGGTGCCGATGGCGCCGATCCGGCCGGTGACGCCGCTGGTGCAGGCGGAGGCGGCGCCGGTCGCGCCAGCCGCTCCGGTGGAAGACGAGGAGCGGGTCGAAGCATTAGCCGACGCATCCGTCGCGATCGACGAGCCGGTGGAGGCTGCGACGGTCCCGATCATGGTCAGCGAGCCGGTTGCGCCTCGGGTCTCGGTGGCCTGGTCGGCGCCATCGCCGGTTCCACCGTCAGCTGGGGCCGTCAACGGCGCGGCGCGGCATGAGCCGCGTCTGGTCGATACGCCGGCGCCGGCTGCATCGCCGTCACCGCCTTCGATCGAGTCGCTGTTGCGGCGGCTGGAGCAGGGTGCGACCCGGCGGCGTCAGGCGACATCGGGCTGACATACCGCGACCGCGTGAAACCGCTGTCGATACGAAGAAACCTCTGATACCGATTGCTCGAAAACGACGGTCGGAGGGGTCATGGCGCAGGTCGCGGATCAATCGAAGTTCGAAGAAGCGCCGCCGACGGCGGAGCCTGACGGGCAGGCGGGGGCGACCCGCTATGGCTGGTATGTGCTGTCGATCCTGTTCCTGGTCTATGTACTCAACTTCGTCGACCGGCAGATCATCTCGATCCTTGCCGAGGACATAAAGCGCGATCTGGGGCTGAAGGACCAGGATCTCGGGTTCCTCTACGGGACCGCTTTCGGGGTCTTCTATGCGCTGTTCGGCATTCCGCTCGGGCGGCTTGCGGACAATTGGCACCGGGTGCGGCTGATGACGATCGGCCTGACGCTTTGGTCGGTGATGACGGCGGTGTCCGGCCTGTCGCGGACCGGCGGGCATCTCGCGGCGGCGCGGATCGGCGTCGGCATCGGCGAGGCGACCGCCAGCCCGTCGGCCTATTCGCTGATCTCCGATTATTTCCCCAAAAGGCTGCGCGCGACCGCGTTGTCGATCTATTCGGCCGGGCTTTATGTCGGTGGCGGCTGCTCGCTGTTCATCGGCGGGGCGATCGTGCAGGGCTGGAACCGGGCCTATCCGGGGGGCGGGCCGTTCGGGCTGGTCGGGTGGCAGGCGGCGTTCATGGCGGTCGGCATCCCGGGGCTGCTGCTTGCGATCTGGATCGCGACGCTGAGGGAACCCATCCGCGGGCATGTCGAGGGGCTTCCCGAACCGGCGCCGCACCCCGCACCGTTCCGCGCCTTTGCCGGCGAGCTGCTGACGATCGTACCGCCGCTGACGCTGATCGGTGCGGCGATGGGCGGGGTCGGGGCGTTCGTCGTCAACCTCGCCGGGCTGGCGATCGTCACGCTGGCGGTTGTCGGGCTGGTGGCAGCGGGCGAACCCTGGCCGCAATGGGTGGCGATCGGGACCGGCGTCTATGCCGTATTCTCCTGGGCCTGTGCGCTGCGCCGCCGCGATCCGCCGACCTTCGCGCTGATCATCGGTACTCCGGCGTTCCTGTGCACGGTCGTCGCCTATGGCCTGAACGCGTTTCTGAGCTATGCGGCGAGCTTCTGGGCGGCGCCCTATGCGCTGCGCGTGCTCGGCGCGACGCCGTCGAGCGCGGGGTTCCTGCTCGGCGGGCTGGGCGCGCTTGCGGGGTTTCTCGGGCTGACGATGGGCGGGGTCATGTCCGACCGGTTGCGGCGGACCAACCCGGCGGGGCGGCTCTTGGTGGTGATCTTTGGCGCGGTAGTGCCGGTGCCGTTCCTGTGCCTCGCCTTCACCGCGTCGGCGCCGCTGCCCTTCTATGCCGGGATCTTCCTCGCGCAGATTACCGCGAGCTGTGCGCTCGGTGCTGCGGCGGCGACGACCCAGGACCTGGTGTTGCCGCGGATGCGGGGGACGGCGACCGCGACCTTCTTCATCGGGACGACCCTGATCGGGCTGGCGCTCGGGCCGTATCTGGCGGGCCGCATCTCGACGCTCAGCGGGAGCCTGTCGGTCGGGATGCTGTCGCTGCTGGTCAGCGTGCCGATCACGCTGGCCACAGCCGTGGCGGCGTACCGGCTGGTCCCCGCCGCCGAGGCTTCGCGCGAGGCGCGGGCCCGGGCGGCGGGGGAGGTCGCCTAGCCATGGCCCCTCGTTGAGGATGTCATGGCTAGGCTAAGTGGTTCAGCTCGGCTGGAACACGCCGCAGGCGATGCGGCCGCCGCTGTTGCCGGACGGATCGGTCATCAGATCGTCGGGACCGGCATGGACCACGAACGCCGAACCATCGGCATCGAGCAGCCCGGCCATGGTCGCGCCCGGGATCGTGACGCCGACCGTGCCGCGGCCGTCGGTGCCGGTGATCAGGTTGGGCAGATCGCCCTCATGCGGCCCCTGCGGGTTCATCGACCCGTGCTTCATCGATGTCGGGTTCCAGTGGCCCCCGGCGGTCGTGAAGTCGGGCGCGTCGCAGCGACCGGTCGTGTGGATGTGGACGCCGTGCGTGCCCGGCGGCAGCGCCTTGGCATCGACGGTGAAGCGCAGTCCGCCCGCGACGTCGGTCGCGGTCGCCCGGCCGACATCGACCCCGGCGGCGTTCATCAGCATCGCGCGCGCGCTCTGCCCGCCTGCGACCGGCGTCCCGGTCTCGAGCCCCTTCTGATCGCAGGCCGCCAGCCCGAGCGCTGCTGCACCGACCAGCGCAAATGTTGCAATCCGCATGTCCGTCTCTCCCTATTGATCCGACGCGAACCCGCCAAAGTCGCCGGCGGTTCCGGTGTCGGGTTCGAGCGGCCAGCGCAGCAGCGGTTCGTACCAGGCACCGTCGCGGCCGAGGTGGCTCTGGTACAACGTCAGGTGGGTCATCGCAAACGGCGCGCTGGCGAGCCCGGCATGGCGGGCGATCCAGCCGTCGATCTCCGGCGACGTGCCGAGCGACCGCGGCAGCCGCGCGAGCGTGACGTGCGGCAGATAGGCGCGGCGGTCGGGGGGAAGCCCGGCGCGGACCACCGCCTGATCGACCTTGCGGTGCAGCGCGGTGAGCGCGGCGTGCGGGGTGACGCCCGCCCAGAGGGTGTCGGTACGCCCCCGGCTCGCAAACTGGCCGACCGCGTGCAGCGCCACCGTTGGCGCCGCCGGCGTCAGCGACAGGCGGAGCCGGTCGATCTCGGTCACGATGTCGTCGGCCAGACGCGGATCGACCTCGCCAAGGAAGCGGATCGTGACGTGGAGCTGCTCGTCATCCTGCCAGCGCGCACCGCCGATCCCGTCCATCAGGTCGAACAGCTGTTCGCGGATGTCGAGGGGCGGGCGGAGCGCGAGAAACAGGCGTAACATCGGCAGGAATCATAGCGCCGATCACCCCGAATTGGGAACGTCTCCGCTTGAAAATCGTCCTTCCAGCACCGATGTTGCACGCAACCGGCATGTGGCCGGATAGAGGAGTTGTAATTTCAATGGCTAATTGGTCTGATCCCCGGCCTCGTGCCGCGCCGTTCGGAGCGACGGCCACCACCACCGGTTCGGCAGCGTATGACGCGGGTCTCCGCTCGTACATGCTGTCGGTCTATAACTATATGGGCTCGGGCGTGTTGCTGACCGGCATCGTCGCGCTTCTGTTCGCCTGGGGCGGTGCATCGTCGCCTGCCGCACAGGTGTTCATGGGCGGCGGTCCGCTGAAGTACGTCATCATGTTCGCGCCGCTCGCGATCGTGTTCGGCATGAGCTTCGGCCAGAACCGGATGAGCACCGCGACGCTGCAGATGCTGTTCTGGGGCTTTGCGATCCTGATGGGTCTGTCGCTGTCGACGATCTTCCTGGTCTATAGCGGCACGTCGATCGCCAGCGCGTTCTTCGCGACGGCTGCCGGCTTTGCCGGTCTGAGCCTGTACGGCTATACCACGAAGCGCGATCTGTCGGCGTTCGGGACGTTCCTGATCATCGGCGTCGTCGGTCTGCTGGTGGCGAGCATCATCAACATCTTCCTCCAGTCGGGTGTCATGCAGCTGGTCATCAGCGGCGTCGGCGTGCTGCTGTTCGCAGGTCTGACGGCCTATGACACGCAGCGTACCAAGAGCCTGTACATGCAGGTCGCGGGTACGGACATGGTCGGCAAGGTCGTGATCATGTCGGCGCTGAGCCTGTATCTCGACTTCATCAACATGTTCATGTTCGTGCTTCGCCTGTTCGGCAGCAGCCGCAACTAAGCGCTTCGCACCTTCTCTCAGTGACGGTCCGGCGGGAAACCGCCGGGCCGTTTTTGCATCCTGGCCAGGATTTAAGACCACAATGCGTCTCTCGATCGACGTTCATCTGGATTATGGAATTGCCGGCGACGCCGACGTGTTGCTGCAGATCGAGGCGGCGGCGATGCCCGACCAGCGGATCGAGGAACAATCGCTGACGATCTGGTCGGACAGCCCGATCCGCGCGGTGCCGGGCGAGGACGGCATCGGCCAGCGCTGCTGGGCGCGGGGACATGGCAGGCTTACCGCGGCGTACCGCGCGGTGGTGAAGGTCGAGCGGCCGGTCGTCGCGCTCGGCGCCTATGGCACCACGCCGCCGCGGCTGCTGCCCGGCGACGTCACCGCCTATCTGATGCCAAGCCGCTATTGCCAGTCGGACCGGTTCGAGGGGTTCGTCGCGCGCGAGTTTCCCGGGCTTGACGGCGGTGCGCTGGCGGCGGCGCTGAGTGCGTGGGTCGGCAACGCGCTCGATTATAGGATGGGATCGAGTTCGGGCGAGACGACCGCGCTCGACACCTTCGCGTCGAGGTCGGGTGTGTGCCGCGACTATGCGCACCTGCTGGTCGCGCTCGCACGCGCGGGGGGGATCCCGGCCCGGTGCGTCTCGGCCTATGCGCCCGGAGTCGATCCGCCCGATTTCCACGCGGTCGCCGAGCTCTGGCTCGATGGCGCGTGGCGGCTGGTCGATCCGACGGGGATGGCATCGTGCGGCGATATCGCGCGTGTCTGCATCGGGCGCGACGCCACCGACATCGCGTTCATGACGGTGTTCGGGCAGGCGACGCTCTGGACGCAGACCGTCCGGGTCCGCGCGCTCGACGACGAAACCGCGTGACCGGGTCGCGACGCGAGTCGCTCGTCGCAGGAGCAGGAACACCGGGCGTGCTGAACCGTTTGCGTCCGTAACGATTTTCACAGGAGTCTCGACATGACCGATATCGACAAACGCGCGCTCGACAGCCTGTCGGTGGCACCGGATGGGCAGGATGGCGATGCTGTCACCGGCCGGACCGATGGCCGCGACCCGCGCCAGGAGGCCGGTCAGGACAAGTCGATCGGCAAGCGGCTGCAGAAGAACCCGTCGAGCAACGATGCGCGTCTCGACAATGCGCTCGACGAGTCGATGGATGCGAGCGATCCGCCCGCCTCGACTCAGCCGGTGCACAATCAGGGGCCGGCGCCGTCGTCCGGCTATGATGCGGAAGCAGAACGAAAGCTGGCCGAAAAGAACGGCTGATCTATCCTGGGGTCTGCTCGCGCCCGGCCGATGCCGGGCGCGGGCGGCGCTCCGACGTCCCAAGTTCGATTGTTGCGTAAATACCGCCCTTGGCGAAAACTTTGATGCCTGGCCTCGACTGGTCGCATTGCGTGTTGCAGCGCAACAGATTTCATGGTCGCTTATAATTGTGACGTGACGATGCGTTAGGGACCATCCTCTGCCCCAAATGCATGGGAACGCCTGTTACTTGCAGCAAGGCGGGGTGACAATATGGCTTCACGGATGAAACCGGCAAAGGGCATCACGACGCTCGCCGAGATGAAGGAATTCGCAGGCTTTTCCAGCGCGACGCAGCGCTACATCCGGCGCTCGCTCGATGTCGGCCTCGACCGCGAGGATGCGATGACGCGCTGGTCGCGCGACGTCGTCGAGGAGGCCAGCATCCGCGCACAGGCGCGGCTCTATCTTGGCCTCGACGATGTTCGCGAGCTTCTGCCCGAGGATGCGGGACTTGGCGGGGCGGACCGTTTCCTGGGAAAACTGGTGACGCTGGCCGCGTTCGACCTGGGACAGGGGCGGCTGACGAGCTTTTCCGCCTTCCGGTTCCTGTACGAGCGGCTTGCCGGCGCGGATGTCCGACCCTGGTTGCCATCCGCCTTCTGCGCGGCGGCGGCGTTGCCGCATCTCCATCCCGAACTGCGCCGCAAGCTGCTCCAGTCGATCAGCGAAGCCGCGGCGACCGCGTCTGGCTGGTCAAGCCGCGAGCCGGTCTTCTTTCCCTATTGGGTGGAAAAGGTCGACAGCGGGACGTCGCTCGCGACCTGAGCGTTCAGCGGCAGGCCCGCCAGCCCATCGCGCCGCGATCCGCCTGATCGAGATGGAAGTGGTCGGCATGTGCGGCGTTGTAATCGGGCGAGAGCGTCGTCGCGAACAGCTGGCAGGCGCCGTCGCGTACCTCCCGGAGGAAGGCGGCCTTGGCGGCATCGCCTTTCCAGTCGCGGGCTACGGTAATCCGCGTGCCATTGCCCAGCCGAAAGCCGGCAATGTCGACCGCGTCGGCGGTCGAATGCTCGCTCCACGTGCCGGCATCGCGGCCGTAGATGCGGCGACAGCTATAGCTGCCGAAATGGTCGATGCTCGTGACTTTGGTGCCGAAATGCCGTTCGGCCGCGGGCTGGACGACATTCCATTCCCATATCGCGAGCGCGGCGGCGACCGGACAGGCGACGCCCAGCCCCGCGGGCGCGAAGTCGATCCGCCTTGCGCCGCCGGATGTGAACCGGACGCCGTCGCTATAGCCGCATTGGCCTTCACCGCTGCGGGGCGGCAGCGCGGTGTAGCGGACGCCGGCACGCTCGAGCGCGGCGCGACAGGCGGGATAGGACTGGGTCAGCGCAGTGAGCTTGCGCCCGGTCATCAGCCCGATCGGCTGGCCGAGGTCGAGCGGGGTCCAGGGCAGGTCCTGCGGACGACCGCGCAGTGTCGACCAGAGTATCAAGCCGAGGCCCGCGATCACCGCCAGTGCGACGATCCAGCCCAGTGTCCGTCGCACCGCACGCATCAGCCGTGCGCCACACGCGTGACGGGCTCGCTGGTCACTGGATAGCCGAGATCGTCGGGGATGCAGAAATGGTCGATCCCGTCGCGCGGCTCGATCCACGGCGTCACGGTGCGGACCGGTCTGCGCCGCGCGTCGGCGACTGCTTCGTCGAAGCCGGCGAACAGCGCGAGGCGTTCGAGGTTGCGGCGGGTCGGGAAGATCACCTGTGCGCGGCCGGCATCGGCATGCGCGAGGATCTCGGCAGCGGTCGCCCAGAGCAGGCGGACATTCTCCGTCTCGTCGACGCGGGCGGGGGCGGCGTCGGCGGGCAGGCGCGCGAGATAAAAGCGGGTGTCGAAGATGCGGGTCAGATGATGCGCCGGCCGCCACCGCGCGAAATAGGTGAGCATGTGCGGATCACAGCGGAGCCCCAGCGCGTCGAGCATCGGCCCCAGTTCCCGTCCGGCATGCAACGCCGCGCGCAGTGTCGCGAGCGTATCGGCGGACGGTGCGGGGTGAAGACCGATGGCGAGCCCGACCTCCTCGATCGTCTCGCGGATTGCGGCGATGCGGGCGGCGGTCTCGTCGATCGCAGCCTGATCGCTACGCTGCGGGATAAGTTGCTCTGCGAGCGTGCGGTCGGCCGGGTCGACCCGGCCACCGGGGAAGACAAGTGCACCGCCGGCAAACGCCATCGATCCCGCGCGCTCGACCATCAGCAGTTCGGGGGCGAGCGACGGGCGATCGCGAAAGATCACCAACGTGGCAGCCGGTATGGCGGGGGAGATCGGTTCGGTCATCGATCTGTGTAACGCGCGAAACCCGGATCGGGCCAGACGGCAGTATAGCGTGATTCAGGGCGCGACCGGCAGAGCGCTCAGAATGGCTTTAACGGTCGGGGAGGGCGATCAGCCCTCCCCGTGGCGCATCAATCGTCGCTGCCGAGCGTACGCTTGGCGGCATCGAGCGCGGCCTTGCCGGTCTTGCGCGAAGTCTTGCCGGCGTCTTCCGCAGCGGCTTCGACCTTCGAGCCCGCCTTGCGGCCGAGGCCGATTGACTTCGCCATCGCACGGCGTGCTTCCGAATAGGTCGCAGCGACCATCGGATAGTCGGCCTTCAGGTTGAAGCGTTCGCGATACTGCTCCGGCGTCATACCATGCGTCGTCAGGTGGCGACGCAGTGTCTTGTATTTCTTGCCGTCGATCATCGAGACAATGTGGTCAGGCGATGCAAGCGACTTGCGCGCCGTCACGGCGGGCTCATAGGTCGTCGCCTCGGCGGTATCGCCCGTCATCTCTGCGCCGGTCGTGAGCTTGGTCACGGCGGTGTGCATCGACAGGAGAAACGCAGGAACGTCTTCGGCAGCGGTGCGGGTGTTGGGGTTCGCCAGCCAGGCTGCCGTCAGTTCTGCCGCCAGTTCGACGGTATTGATGGTTTCGGTCACACGGGATCCTTGATTGTTGAAAAATTTTCCCCCTCCATTCGCGCGACTACGCGCTATTGGCAGAAAATGACACCCGCAAATATTATTAAAGCGCTCAATTGACCGGGAATTCTGTTCGCGACGTCGAATCCGGGCGCTGATCTTGCGATTTGCTGAGTTTATACGCGCGCCAGACCAACCCTATAGATCCTCACAAATACGCGCATTCGCGGTTGTAGCATGCGTGCGCTCGCAGCGGGTCCGACATCCGGCGCAGTCATCAGATCCGGCAGATCAGGTTGCGGATCGAGACGCCCGATCGGGACGTCGCGATTGGCGGACGCATCTTATCGCGCAGGGGCAGCCGGTCGGCGCGGCGTGATCTTGGTACCGAGCAGGACCAGCCCTTCAGGCCCAACACCGAAGCCGTGCGGAACGCCGGCGGGGATAAGCAGGACGTCGCCGGGGCGGAGCGCGCGGGTCGTGCCGCCCTCGATCCGCGCGCCGTCGGTCAGGCCGGGGTTGACGACATGCGGATCGACCAGGCGTCCGCCCGAAAGCAACGTCCCCGATCCCGCGACGACAGTCGCATATTCATTCTCATCGGGGTGCACCGCGGGACGGCCTTCGGCTTTCCAATATTCGAGCGCGACGACGCTGCCCCCGCCGCTGACGAGCGTCTGCATCGCAAAGCCCTGACCGGGTTTCATCGTCGCTTCGAGCGCCGCGACCGCGCGGGGGATATCGGTCGCCGCGGCGAAATCGCGCGCCGCCTCCTGGGCCGGCGCGACCGTGGCGACCGCGAGCGTCGCCAGCGCGAGCAGGACGCGCATCACGCCTTGGTGCCCGATGCCAGCCGGATCGTCCGCCCCTCGCGCGCCGAGCGATAGATCGCCTCGACGATACGCAGGTCGCGCAGGCCCTCCGCGCCCGACACGATCGGCTCGCGGCCGGTGCGGATGCAGGTGACGAGATGATCGAGCTGGCCGGCGAACTGGGTGCGGCCCGACGCCGCGGGCGTGACATCGCGTTCGCGGCCGTCGGCGCCCGTCCACATCCGGTTGTCGGCATAGCGGGTCGCGGGTTCGAGTTCGATCCGGCCGCGTTCGCCCATCAGCAGGATGTGGTTCTGGTTCGCGCTGTACATCGACTGGCAGCTGGCGATCGCGCCGGACGGGAATTCGAGCGTCCAGTCGATCATGTCCTCGACCTCGCGAAACCGCGGATCGGTGCGATCGGTGGACTCGCGCGCGGTCACCGCGACGGGCTCCTCGCCGGTCATGTAGCGCGCCGCCTGGAGGCTGTAGATGCCCATGTCCATGAGCGAGCCGCCGCCCGCCAGCGCCTTGTTCAGCCGCCACTTCGACGGATCGCGCTGGACGAAGCCGTGTTCGGACCGGACATAGCGCGTCCTGCCCATCGTCCCCGCGCGCGCGAGCCGCATCGCCTCGACATTGCAGGGCTCGAAATGGCAGCGATAGCCGATCATCAGCTTGCGATCCGCCGCCTTGCACGCCGCGATCATCGCCTCGCATTCGGCGACCGAGACCGCCATCGGTTTTTCGCACAGCACATGCTTGCCGGCACGCGCGGCCCGGATCGTGTATTCGGCATGCATCGCGTTGGGCAGGCAGATATAGACGATATCAATATCGGGATTGTCGCGGATCCGGTCGAAGGTCGCATAGCTGTAGACCGACCGGTCGGGCAGGCCATGTGCCGCCGCGACGCGCCGCGCCTTGGCAGGATCGCCGCTGACCACCGCGGCGAGCCGGCTGTGCGCGCATTTGGCGAATTCGGGGATGATGACGTCGAGGCCATAATAGCCCAGCCCGACGATCGCATAGCCGAGCTTGCGCGTCGGGTCAGCCGCCTGCGTGATCGCGGGCACCGCGGCCAGCGCGGTTGCGCCGATGACAAATTCGCGTCGTCCTATCGTCACGATCAGATCCCCCATCCTGCAAGCGCTGTCGGCCACCCTGTTCGGCTACCAGTTGTCGCGTGGCCATTACGACCTTGGTCGATCTTATCGCCGATCCGTGCCGTTAGCGCCATCCGCGCTGGCGCGGTCATCGATCCAGGCCCACACGTCGCGGATCAGTGTGTCGGGCGTGGCCTGCGCATCGAGCGTGATCGCGGTTTCGTCTGGCCCCGGACGCTCGAGCGTCGCGCGCTGGCTGTCGAGCAGGCTGGCCGGCATGTAATGCCCCGCGCGCGCGCCGAGCCGTCGTGCGAGTTCCGCCGGATCGGTATCGAGCAGCACGAACAGAAGCGGGACGCCCGCCGCAGCGCCGAGCCGCTCGCGATAGACCCGCTTCAGCGCGGAGCAGGCGGCGACAGCAAAGCCGTCCGTCGCGACCGCGTCGCCGATCGCGTGACCGACGCGGTCGAGCCAGGGCCAGCGGTCGGCGTCGTCGAGCGGATGGCCGGCGCGCATCTTGGCGACCGCCTCCGCGCTGTGGAAGCCATCGCCCTCGAGGAAGCGGTGGCCGGTCTGATCGGCGAGACGCTGGCCGAGCGTCGACTTGCCGCTGCCGCTGACGCCCATGACGATGATCGCGCAACCGCGCGGGACCGCGTGGGGCATGCCGTCGCCGGAGCGGGCCTGGGGGGAGGGGGTGGTTTGCACAGTTCCTGACTCGCGGGTTGAGCGCGTCCGGCGGCGCCTGGTTCCAGGCCTCTATCCGGTCGATCGCGACAATTGGCCATTACGACCATCGTCGCGCCCTTGTCGACCGGCGTCGGGACGGGCATCGAGACCGGCCAATCACAGAGGTCGATGCATGTCCGCTCGCAATCATCATGACGTCCTGATCGTCGGGGCCGGCCATGCCGGTGCGCAGGTCGCGATCGCACTGCGGCAACGCGGCTATGCGGGGACGATCGGGCTGATCGGTGACGAGACATCGCCCCCCTATGAGCGGCCGCCACTGTCGAAGGACTATCTGGCCGGCGAAAAGGCGTTCGATCGCATCCTGTTGCGGCCTGCCAGCTTCTGGGGGGAGCGCGGGATCACGCTGATCCCCGGGCGTCGCGTCAGCCATGTCGACGCGGCCGCGCATTGCGTCAGCCATGTCGACGCGCAGGCGACCGAGAGCGCCGACGCGACGAGCCTGCACTATGGCACGCTGGTCTGGGCGGCGGGGGGATCGCCGCGGCGGCTGGGGTGCGACGGGCATGATCTCGCCGGGGTGCACGGGGTGCGCACCCGCGACGATGTCGACCGGATGATCGCCGAACTGCCCGGCGTCACGCGGGTCGTGGTCGTCGGGGGCGGCTATATTGGGCTCGAGGCGGCGGCGGTGCTGACCAAGCTCGGCAAGCAGGTGACGGTCCTCGAGGCGCAGGACCGGGTGCTCGCGCGGGTGGCGGGAGCGGCGCTGTCGCGTTTCTACGAGGCCGAGCACCGCGCGCACGGCGTCGATCTGCGGACCGGCGTGACGGTGGCGGCGATCGAGGGCGCTGGCGGAGCCGCGTCGGGCGTGCGGCTGGCCGACGATACGGTGCTGCCGTGCGAGATGGTCATCGTCGGGATCGGCATCGTGCCTGCGGTCGCGCCACTGATCGCGGCAGGGGCCGGATCGGCGGGCGGTAACGGTGTGATGGTCGACGCGCAGTGTCGCACGACCCTGCCCAATGTCTTTGCGGTCGGGGATTGCGCGGCGCATGCCAGTCGCTTTGCCGGCGGGGACTTGATCCGCGTGGAATCGGTGCAGAACGCGAACGACCAGGCGGCGATCGTCGCCAAGGCGCTGACCGGCGTGGAGGAGGCGTATGGCGCGGTGCCGTGGTTCTGGTCGAACCAGTATGACTTGAAGCTGCAGAGCGTCGGGCTGTCGACGGGGCATGATCTCGCGCTGCTGCGCGGCGATCCGGCGAGCCGCAGCTTCTCGGTGGTGTATCTGAAGGCGGGGCGGGTGATCGCGCTCGACTGCGTCAACAAGACGCGGGATTATGTGCAGGGGCGCGCGCTGGTCGTCGCGTCGGCGCGGATCGAGCCGGCGCTGCTGGCCGATATCACGGTCGACCTGAAGACGCTGGTGCCCGTGGATTGACGTCCGGCCCGGCGGCGTGCAGCGTGAACCGCGTCATCTCTGACGGGCGGCCGAGCCGGACCGCGAAGCCCGGCCACAACCCGGTGCCGTTGCCGACATAGAGCGTCATCCCCGCGACGTCGTAGCGGCCGGACACGAACCCGCCATTGGCGCGCGCGAATAGCCGGTCGAAGCCGGGCGCGACGCCACCATGCGTATGCCCCGACAGCTGGAGCGCGACGCCGTGTGCCGCGGCGTTGCGCGCATTGCGGGGCTGGTGATCGAGCAGCAGTACCGGGGCACCAGCCGGCGCCCCCCGCAACGCGCCGTCGAGATCGGGACCGGGCTGGCCGACCGAGGGGGCGGACAGATCGGTGAGCCCTGCGAGCACGAGCTGCGCGTCGCCGCGGGACAGCACGGCGTGGCTGTTGGGGAGCATGCGGAAGCCGAGCCCGTCGAGATGCCGCATCCAGGCGGCGTAATCGAAGAAATATTCGTGATTGCCCGGGATCGCATAGACGCCGTCGGGGGCGCGGAGCGCGCGTAGCGGGGCGACGTCGGCGCGGCGCATCGCGACCGATCCGTCGATGAAATCGCCGGTGACGACGATCAGGTCCGTGCCCGCGGCATTGGCGCGGGTGACCACCGCCTCGGCCCAGCGCGCCGGGAACAGCCGGCTGATGTGAAGATCGGTGAGCTGGAGGATGCGATACCCCTCGAACCGCGGCGGCAGTCCGGTGATCGTGACCGCGACGTCCTTGACCGGCGGCACGCGCAGCGCGTTCGAGACACCGATCGCGGAGATCAGCGCCGCGAGCCCCGCGATCGCATAACGCAGCCCGTCGGGCGCGGCGGTCGTGCTGCGACGCAGGATCGCGGTCGCGAGCGTGCCGATGTCGAGCAGCAGCTGGAGCATCGCGAGCAGCACGATCGCCGCGAACGCCCAGTTGAACAGGATGACGACGCTGCGCGGAAATTCGGGCGCGAAGATCGATCCCGAGGACAGCCGGTTCCAGAAATGGAACTGCGAGGCGAACAGCAGCAGCAGCGCCACGCCGGCCTTGAGCCAGAGCGACATCGACAGCGGCCAGAGCCAGCGGGCAAGGACGACCAGGCAGGGCGTCGCGAAAATGAGATTGAAAATGACGGTCTCCGTTCGTCCCCGCGCCGCCTGTGGGGGAGTTGGCCGTGCGTCGCAAGGGCCCGGACCCGCCGACGCGAGCAGACCGGTCAGGCGGTGGCGGGTGGGCGCGCGGTCGAACGGCGCACCGTCAGTTCCGCCGCGACGGTGATCGGTGCGTCCGGCGGGGGATCGCCCGCCAGCCCTGCGATGATGAGGCTGACCGCGCGCGCCGACGCCTCGGCGATCGGCTGGACGATCGCGGTCAGCGGCGGGTGGGCGAGGCGGATGATCGGGGTGTCGTCGAAGCTGATCAGCGACAGATCCTCGGGCACGCGCCGCCCTGTTTTGCGCGCCAGTTCGAGCGTCGCGAGCGTCATCTGGTCATTGCTGCCGATGATCGCGGTCGGCGGCTCGGAGAGCGCGAGCAGCGTCCGGGCGGCGGCCCGGCCCGAGGCATGGCTGAAATCCCCCGATGCGAGCAGGTCGGTACAGGCCAGCCCTGCATCCGCCATCGCCGCGCGCCAGCCATCGACGCGCCAGCCGCTGAGTTCATATTCGGCAGGCCCGGCGATGAAGCCGATCCGCCGGTGGCCGAGCGCGACGAGATGCTCAGTCGCGATCCGCGCCGCGCGCGCGTCGTCCATCATCAGGCGGACGCCGGGCCCTTCGCTGATCGAGCCGATCCGCACGAACCGGATGTCCTGCGCCTCGAGCAGATCGATGATCAGCGGATTGCCCGAATGCGGCGGGGTGAGGATCACGCCGTCGGGCTGCAGCGCGGCGATCGCGCCCAGCAGCTCGCGTTCGATATGATCGCTGTGCGTATCGACCAGCTCGACGATCAGGCGATAGCCATGTTCGGCGCAGGTCAGCATCCCGCCGAGCAGCATCTGGTCGACCCAGTCGGTCCCTTGCCGCGCGCGCCAGTCGGCGATCGTGCGTTCGCGGTCGTTGAGCGCGAGGATCAGATAGGAGCGCGAACCGCCCATCCGCTGGGCGGCGATCGAGGGGACATAGCCGAGCCGGTCGATCGACGCCTGCACGCGCTCGGCCATTTGGGGGCGGACGCCGGTTTCCTTGTTGACGACGCGGCTGACCGTCTGCAGCGAGACGCCGGCGTCCGCTGCAACATGCTTTATCGTCACGGCCTGACGGCGCCTAGCCAAGATGCGGGGATCCCGCCGAGGCGGACGGCGCGGTGCTGCAGTAGTGCGCGACATAGGCGGCATGGTCGGGCAGCGCATCGACGGTCGCGTTGGTCGTGTCGCGCAGCCCGCCGAGCAGCCGGACGAGTTCGTCGTCGCGCATCTTGGTCGCGATCGGGTGATAGCTTTCCGGGACGATGCCCTGGCCGAGCATCACCTGGACCCAGCTATTCTCGGCGAACAGCTCGTCATTCTTGCGGAAGACGCGGCCGGTTTCGCGAAACAGCGCGATCTTGTGCGCGAGCGAGTCGGGCACCGGCATTGACGCGCATTGCCGCCAGAACGCGCTGTCGCGGCGGTCGGTCGCCTTGTAGTGGAGGATCAGGAAATCGCGGATCTGCAGCATGTCGGTATGCTGCTGTTCGTTGAATTCGGCGACGTCGCGCGGGCTGATCCCGGCCGATGGGAACATCCGCAGCAGACGGAGGATGGCGCGCTGGATCAGATGGATGCTCGTCGATTCGAGCGGCTCCATGAACCCGCCGGACAGGCCGATCGCGACGCAGTTGCGATGCCATTGCTGGCGTCGCGCGCCAGTGACGAAGCGGATCTTGTTCGGCTCGGTCAGGGTTGGTCCCTCGACGGTGCCGAGCAGACGCTCGAGCGCGGCATCGTGATCGAGATAGCGGCTGCAATAGACGATGCCGTTGCCGGTGCGGTGCTGCAGCGGGATGCGCCACTGCCAGCCGGCATCGTGCGCGATCGCGCGGGTATAGGGCAGCGCCGGCCGGACGCTTTCGGTCTGGACCGCGATCGCGGAATCGCACGGCAGGAAATGCGTCCAGTCGTCGAACCCGGCATGCAGCGCCTGTTCGATCAGCAGCGCGCGAAACCCGGTGCAGTCGAGGAACAGGTCGCCCTCGATCCGTGCGCCGGAGTCGAGCGTCAGCGCGGCGATGTCGCCGCTTTCGCCGTTCAGCTCGACCTGCGCGATCCGGCCTTCGACCCGGGTCGTGCCGTCGGCCTCCGCCATCTTGCGCAGGAAGCGGGCGTAGAGGCCTGAATCGAGCTGATAGGCATAGTTCATCCGGCCATCGGGAAGATGCGCGAACTTGCCCTGGAGTGCGGCGCGCAGTTCGAGGCAGTAATCGTCGAATGGCTGGTGATGCCCGCGCGTCAGCCCGTGCAGCCAGAAATGCTGGAAGCCCGCAGACCAGTGATCCTTGCCGGTCGTGCCGAACGAATGGAAATAGGTGTCGCCGCGATCCTTCCAGTTGTCGAACAGGATGCCGAGCTTGAACGTCGCCTGCGTCTCTCGCATGAACTCGGCTTCGTTGATCCCGAGCAGGCGGTTGAACGTCACGATCGGCGGGATCGTCGATTCGCCGACGCCGACGGTGCCGATCGCCTCGGATTCGACCAGCGTCACCGCGACCGTGCGGCCCATCGTCCGGGCGATCGCGGCGGCGGCCATCCAGCCGGCGGTGCCGCCGCCGGCGATGACGACGCGGTGGATCGGGGGCGTGGTCATCGGCTGAGTGCTCTCAGGAGGAAGGCGCGCAGCTTGCCTGCGCTGTCGGGCGTGAGCGGGGCGAGGACGCCGCGCTCGGCTTCGGGGATATGCGCCGCGACCGCGGGGTCGTCGGAGAAGACATAGTGATCGAACATGGCGCGCCAGTGACGTTTCTCGTCCTCGGGCAGGTCGCGGATCGCGAGCAATGCGTGGTTGAGCGCGTCCTGCGGCTGGCCGAGCCAGCGCGGCGTGTCGCGCCACCAGTAGTTCACCAGCACGTTGAAGTCCGAAAGCCCCTCGACATGGTGCCACCACAAGGCCGGGATGTAGAGCGCATCGCCGGCGTCGAGCTCGGCGACCTGCGCCTGCGCCAGCGCATCGCGAAAGCCCGGATAGGCGGCGAAGTCGGGGTCGTGAAAGTCGACCATGCTCACCGCGCGGCCTGCGGGCGTATTGTCGACCGGCCCGAGATAGAGATTGCGGAACTGGTCGCGCGGAAACAGCGTGAAGCGGCGACGACCGACCGCGACGCAGGCGAGATTGTCGGGCGCGTCGTTATGCGCCGCGATCCGCGTCGGCGTCCCCATCCAGATGCTCGCGAGCGGCGTGCGGCCGCCGAGGTCGACGTGATTGGCCTCGTGCAGTCCGGTAAAGAAATTCTGCATGTCGATCGAGGCGAGATAGATGGACGGTGCGCCGTCGACCCCTTCGTTCTCGGTCATCCGCGCAAAGATCTCGGGCAGCGGGGCGCGCATCATCTGGAAGTTCATGCCCTGCATGTCGCCGTAGAACAGCCGGCCGCCACTCTGCGGCGCACCGACCGAGACGGCAAAGGGCGTGGGCCGGGCATGGCGTTCGATATAGTCGCGCGCCGCACGTCCCGATTGCCGACCGGCCTCGACCATCGGCCAGTCGGCGACGAGCCCGCGGACGATGAACGGCGTCGTCGCCTGGCGCAGCAGCGTGTCGAGCGCCGCCGGCCCGCTGACGGCGACTTCGCGGATCCGCGGCAGGGCGGCGAAGATCCCCGCGGTGCCGGCGTCAGCCATGCGCGAGCCGTCGGTTCTTGCGCGCGACGAGATCCCCGATCTGGCCGAGCGAGGCGAGCGCCATGAAGATCGGTAGCAAATGGCCCTCGGCGTGAAGCTCGGCGATCGATGCGGGGTCGAGCGCTTCAAGGCGATCCTCGTCGATGACGTGATAGCCGACCAGCCGGTTCTTCGAGCCGTCCTCGAGCGTGACGTCGAGCGTCAGCGGTTCGAGCAGGTCGTGACGCTGGAGCGCGGCGAAGAACGCGGTCGCGGCGACATAATCCTCGTCGAGTGCTCGCAGCTGATCGGCGATGCGTTCGAGAAACGGCGTCGGGCGACCGGTATCGTCGAACACGCGCATGCCTTCGCCGGTGCCGATCCGCGGGCTCGCCATGTCGATATGCACCTGGCGCAGCGACGAGCCCTCCGGCCCACGACCGACGAGGAAGGGCTGGCTGTCGATCGCGAGCGGGCGATAGCGGGCATCCCAGCGCCCGTCCTCGAGAAACAGGTTTTCGCCCGCTTCGAACCCGAACATCGCGAGCGCGGTGAAGCCGTCGCGGGTCTGGTCGCGCTGGAAGAGGATCGGATAATGGGTCTGGACGCGGCGGAATTCGCTGGGGACGGTGATGCACGCCATCACGGCGTCGCCGAGCGCATCCGACCGGTCGGTGCGGATCCGCAGGTCGCGGTGCTCTTCGGGCGTCAGGATCGCGTGGTCGGGCATCAGGCTCTCGTTTCCATGGTAGCGCCCGTCATCGCATGCCGCAGGGCATCGAGATAGGCGCGATTGGTCGGCAGGGCGGCGGCGAGCATGCGTCCGTGCCGGTCGACCTGCTGCACCAGCATGTCGGCGGCACCGCGCGTCCCGGTCCGGACAGGCGTGCGGCGCGGCGCGGGAAAGCCCATGCCGTAGAGCACGTATTGATAGCTCGCCGCGGGAAAGATCTCGTCGACCATCGGGAAATCGGCGTGCGACGGGGGCTGGTCGGCCCATAGCTGGAGCAGCTCGGCGAGACGCCGCGGGATCGACCCGGGATCGCTGTGGTCACGCCAATAGGGCTCGTCGCGCTGGCTGAGGACATAGTGAAGCTTGAGGAACTCGACGATCCGGTCCCAGCGATAGCGGAACAGCGTGTTGAAGCGCGTGGCGTGGAGATCAATCGTGCGGCGGGTTGCCGGGAAATTGTCGAGCAGCGCCTCGACCGAGAGCTCGACGAGCACGATCGCGGACGCCTCGAGCGGCTCGAGGAAGCCGGCGGACAGACCGATGGCGAGGCAGTTGCGGTGCCAGAAGCGGTCGCGGTGGCGCGACTGGAACCGCAGCGGGCGAAAGTAGGGGAGCGGTGCGTCGGGGGCCGTCGCGCGCAGATAGCGAGTGAGCGTGTCCGCCGCCGCGTCGTCGTCGAGATGCGCGGACGAATAGACGCAGCCGATGCCACGACGCGCGGGCAGGCCGATATCCCAGATCCAGCCCGCGGCGTGCGCGGTGGCATTGGTCTGCGACGCGATCACGCTGTCGGCGGCGACCGGCAGCTGGACTGCGAGCGCGCGGTCATTGAAGAGTTCGCGTCCGCGGTCGATCGTGCCGACGCCGTAATGCTCGCCGATCAGCAATGCGGCATGACCCGTGCAGTCGAGGAACAGGTCACCCTCGATCCTGCCCGATGCGCGCGTGCGGACCGCGGCGATGTCGCCATCGGCCGCGCCATCGACGCCGACGACATGGTCGCGCAGGTGGCGCACGCCGAGCCGTTCGGTCGCGTGGCGGGCGAGCAGGGCCGCGAACTTGCCGGCGTCGAGATGATAGGCATAGTTCAGCGTGCCCGCATAATCGGGCATCGCGCGCTGGCGTGGGGCAAGGTCCTGGCTGCAGACGGCATGTTGCGCACAGAGCGCTTCGGCAAAGGCCAGACCGCTGTCGGACCAGGCCGAGGCGAGATCGCGGGGGGCTGCATCGGCGGGGGTCGTGAAGGGGTGGAGATAGCGGTCGTCGGGCGCGCCGGTGCGCCAGCCGTCGAAGCGCGAACCCTGTTTAAACGCGGCATCGCAGGCGAGGAGGAATTCGGTTTCCGAGATGCCGATCCGTTCGAGCGTGCGGCGCATCGTCGGCCATGTGCCTTCGCCCACGCCGATCGTCGCGACGTCGGGCGATTCGATCAGCGTGACCTGCAACGGGCGCTCGGCATCACGGTCCGCGCGGGCGGCGATCAGGCACGCGGCGAGCCATCCGGCGGTGCCACCGCCGACGATCACGATCGAGGTGATCGCGCGATCCATGTCCAGCCCGTCAGTTTGCATGTCCGACACTGTCATTCTGTGCCGCCCCGGCGCCGAAAAGACCACCCCCCGCGGGGGAGTGGTCGTTCCGTAGGCCGACGGCGCCGCGGGTCAGAAGTTGAACCGCAGGCCGGCTGCGTAGCGGGCATAACCCGGCTGCGCGAAGGTGGCGAAATTGTCCGAGCGACGGTGACCGCGACGGCCCTGGCCGGTGAGGTTGATGACCTCGCCGAACACGGCCAGCCCCGTGGTGACCTGATAGCTCGCGCTGGCGTCGACCTGCCCATAGGATTCGACATAGAGCGGATCGAAGGCGCCGCCGGCATAGAATTCGCCGCGCCAGTTATAGGCCACACGCGCCTGGATGCCGTTCTTGTCGTAATAGGCGACCGCGTTGGCGCTGTCGCTGAGCCCGGTCAGCGCGAACTGGCCGATGTTCGGATCGAGCGTGTTGTCATATTTCGCGTCGCCGTTGACGATCGTGTAGTTCAGGATGACGCCGAGCCCGGTGTTCCAGAGCCTGTGCTGGAGCGCGAATTCCCACCCGTCGATGTTGGCGGTCTGGTCGCTGTTGAACGGCTGGCTCAGCTGGAAGTTGAACAGATCGTCCTCGGGCAGACCGAAGATGTTGCCGTTCAGCAGACCGGAATCGCTGGTGCCCGTGACCTGCGACGAGGCGGGGAAGTTGCGCAGGATGTAGTCGCGAACCTGGAGATTGTCCGTCGTTCCAAGGGCTGCGACCGCCTGACGATAGCGGGGGCCCGAGCCCGGGTTGCGCAGGTTGAACGCGGACGTGTTGACCTGCGTCGTGCCGATGAAGTTCTTCACGTCCTTGTTGAAATAGCCGACCGAGATGTAGCTTTCGGCGCCGTAATACCATTCCGCCGACAGATCGATGTTCTTCGACTTGAAGGGGACGAGGTTCGGATTGCCCTGGCTGCCCGTGCCGCCGCCGATGCGCGGGTTGGAATCGATGTTCAGGCCACCCTGCAGGCTGCCGTAATCGGCGCGCGTGATCGTGTGGCTGTACGACGCGCGCAGCTTGACGTTGCGGAGGGGTTCGATGTCGAAATCGACCGCGGGCAACCAGTTGTGATAGCGGCCCTTCAGCGAGGTGAACGAATTGGCGCCGTAGGTGAGCGCGAATTCGTTCGCGCCCGTCCAGCGCGTGCCGTTCGGGATCGGCACCAGCGCCGACGAGTTCACCTGCGTCTCGTCATAGCGGACGCCGCCGATGAGGTGCGCCGGCATCGAGAACATGTCGAACTTGCCGTTGAACTGAATATAGGGCGAGATCGTGCGTTCGCGGATGCGGCGATCGTTGGTGTAATTGGCAAGGCAGGTGCCTTCCGCCGCGACGCCCGTCTGCGGTGCGCTGCAGATCGCATATTGCGAGCGCAGCAGTTCGGCCATCTGCTCGAAGTTGAACGTGTAGATCGACGGCGGCAGCGCGGGATCGTTCGACCCGGCGACACCCTTGAACTTGTCGGGCAGGCTGGTGAGGTTGAAGAAATCGTCGGGCACGGCCGCCGCGCCGAACGACGCACCGCGCGGGTCGACACCGCCCCAGGTCTCGTTCTGGATGAAGCCGTAAGCCGAGCGCACCTTGTTATCGACATAGGAGAAACCCCAGTCGATGCTGCTCAGGAAATCGCCGTCATGGTCGTAATGACCCTTCAGCTGGAGCTGGTTGATCTCGTTCTTGAAATAGGCGTTGCGGAACGCGTTGCCGGTCGGCGTGATCAGCGATGCATTCAGCGGGTCGATGCCGGGATACATCTGGTACGAGATGACCGGCAGGTCCTTCTCGAAATTGATCGTCTGCGACTGGACGCCGAAGATCGCGCCACCGATCGACGTGCTGCTGCCGTAATCATTGGTCGGCTTCGACACCGCGGTCGAATGATGCGCGTCGAGCGACATCGTGACGTTGCCGGGCGCTTCCCACGTCAGGTTGCCGCCGAGCGACTTGTTCTCGGACTTGTTCGCGGTCAACGAGTTGCTGTACGACAGATCCTTGCCGGGCGCGAAATTCTCCGAATAGAAGACCGGGCCAGCCGCGGGGCCATCGGTCCAGGCGCTGCGCGTGTCGCCGAAGTTGAACCAGATGCCGACGCTGCTGTTGCGGACTTCGACCTTGTTGCTCGAATAGGTGAAGTCGAGCGTGGCGGTCAGCGTGTCGGTCGGCTTGGCCTGCAGCACGAGCTGACCATTGATGCGCTCGCGATCGATGTCGACGACGTCGTAATTGGCGCTTTGCGGGATTTCATAGACGTCGGTCGGGCCCGGACGGTTGGTGATGTTAGCACCGCCGGGCGTGCCGGGCTGAGCGAGCGTGCCCCAGTTGTTCTCCGCGCCGAGAAAGCCGTCGCGGAAGCCGACGCCCGCCGAATTGTTGCTCGCCTTGCGCCGCTGATACGCGCCGCTGAGCAGGACGCCGATCCGGTCGTCGGCAAAGGTGGTGGACAGGATGCCCGACACTTCGGGAGTGATCGGGTCCTTGCCGTTGCGCGAGCTGTCGAGCACGCCCTTGACGGCGACGCTGCCGCGCGTGCCGGGCTTGTCGATCGGACGCGGGGTGCGGATGTTGATCGACGAGCCGATACCACCTGACGGGACCGCGGCGCGGCCGGTCTTGTAGACCTCGACCGCGGCGACGCCTTCGGAGGCGAGGTTGGCGAAGTCGAACGAGCGCGAGGCGGGCGCGCTGGCGCCGTCGCCGAGCGTCGAGGTCGGCATCTGGCGACCGTTGAGCGTGACGAGGTTGTACTCAGGACCGAAGCCGCGGACCGTGACGGTCGAGCCTTCGCCGTTCGAGCGGTCGATCGAGACGCCGGTGATGCGCTGAAGAGATTCCGCGAGGTTGGTATCGGGGAACTTGCCGATATCCTCGGACGAGATCGCGTCGACCACGCCCTGGCCGTTGCGCTTGATGTCGATCGCCTCGCGCAGCGACGCGCGGATGCCGGTCACGACGATGTCGTCGGTGACCGCGTTCGGATCGGCGGGCGTGGCAGGTGCGGCCTGCGGATCGATGTCGGACGGGCCGGGATTGCCGACCGTGGCTGCGGCATCCTGCGCCAGAGCGACGCCGGGGATGGCGGCGAACGCCAGTGCCGATGTGCCGATGACAAGACGCGAAAGCGAGCGAGCCGTGAAGCCACGCATGGTAATCCTCCCTGTAGCCGACGCTATGAGTGCGCCTTCCGTGTGAACGTTCACTTTCCCTTTTCGCGATTCGTGTCAAGGATTTGGGCTGCTGGTTGTGAACGTTCACTAAATATGCTGTGAACAGTGACAATGGTGCCACAGCCCGGCCGGACGCGTGTCGCAGTCCGCAGGGGGAGGCGGAAAACCGGAAGGGAATGAGGATGTCGACGGGGTATCGGGCGCTGATGCTGGGCGTTTCGCTGATGGGGATCGCGGCCATGGTCGAGGCGCGCGAAACGCCTGCGAAGGTGGCTCCGCCCAAGGCGCCAGCGACGGCGACGCAGGACGCCGGACCCGATGCGCGACGCCGGGCCGCGGCGATCGTCGCGCGCATGACGACCGACGAGAAGATCAAGCTGGCACACGGCCTGTTCCCGCCAATGGCGGCGGGCAAGACGACGGACACGCTGATCCCGTCGGCGGGTCATATCGACGGCATCGCGCGGTTGAGCGTGCCGTTGGTCCGCGAGAGCGACGCGTCGCTCGGCGTCGCCAATCAGGTCGAACAGCGCAAGGGCGACGTCGCGACCGCGCTGCCGTCGGGGCTTGCCACCGCGGCGAGCTTCGACCCCGAAATCGCGCGCGCAGGCGGTGCGATGATCGGTGCGGAGGCGCGGGCGAAGCGGTTCAACGTGCTGCTGGCGGGGGGCGTCAACCTGACGCGCGATCCCTGGAACGGGCGCAACTTCGAATATCTCGGCGAGGATCCGCTGCTGGCGGGCTCGATGGCCGGCGCGCATATCGCCGGGGTCCAGTCGAACCATATCGTCTCGACCGTCAAGCACCTCGCGCTTAATGCGCAGGAGACCGGTCGCATGGTCGTCGACGCGCGGCTCGGCGAGGCCGATCTGCGGATGAGCGACCTGCTCGCGTTCCAGATCGCGATCGAGCGCGGGAAGCCGGGCTCGGTGATGTGCGCGTACAACAAGGTCAATGGCGACTGGGCGTGCGAGAACAAGCATCTGATGACCGACGTGCTCAAGCGCGACTGGGGCTATCGCGGCTGGGTGATGAGCGACTGGGGTGCGGTGCATTCGACCGCGAAGGCGGCCAATGCCGGGCTCGACCAGCAGTCGGGACAGGAACTCGACAAGGCGATCTACTTCGGCGCGCCGCTCAAGGCCGCGGTGGCTGACGGCAGCGTGTCTCGGGCGAGGCTCGACGACATGATCGTCCGCTATCTGACCGGCCTGATCGAAACCGGCGCCTATGACACGCCGATGCCCGCCGCAGAGGCGCCGATCCCCTATGCGCGTCATGCCACCGTTGCGCAGGACGCGGCGGAAGCGGGGATCGTGCTGCTCAAGAACGACCGCGACATGCTGCCGATCGCACGCACGGCCAAACGCATCGTGCTGATCGGCGGACGAGCGGACGTCGGCGTGCTGTCGGGCGGGGGATCGAGCCAGGTCCGCTCGGTCGGTGGCGCGCCGATCGAGATCCCGCTGACCTCGGGCGCGGCGATGTCGTTCGCGCGCTATACCTATCATGCCTCGTCGCCGCTCAGGGCGATCACCGCGGCAATGCCGGGTGCGGTGGTGACCTTTGTCGACGGCAAGGACACCGAGGCGGCGGCGCGCGCCGCCCGCGACGCGGACATGGCGATCGTCTTTGCGACGCAGTGGACGACGGAGGCGCAGGACGTGCCGACGCTGTCGCTGCCCGACAATCAGGACACGTTGATCGCGGCGGTGGCGAAGGCGCAGCCGCGGACGGTGGCGGTGCTCGAAACCGGCGGACCGGTGCTGATGCCCTGGATCGATGCGGTGCCGGCGGTGCTGCAGGCCTGGTATCCGGGACAGCGTGGCGGCGAGGCGATCGCCAACATCCTGAGCGGCCGGGTGTCGCCGTCGGGCCGGCTGCCGATCACCTTCCCCGCCGCCGCGACCCAGGCGCCACGCCCGGCGCCGGTCGGTCTCGACCGGCTGACGTCGGTCGAGGCGCAGGCGGCCGCCAATCCCGCGAACGCCGCCGCGATCCAGCTCGAAAGCTTTCCGGTCGACTATGTCGAGGGCGCGGACGTCGGCTATCGCTGGTACGAGAAGCAGCGCCAGCGGCCGCTGTTCGCCTTCGGGCACGGGCTGAGCTTTACCAGCTTCGCCTATCGCAACCCGGTGGTGACCGGCGGCCGGCGGCTCAGCGTGACGTTCGACGTCGTCAATACCGGGCGCCGTGCGGGCGCGGACGTCCCGCAAATCTATGTCGCGCAGGCGGCGGCGGACGGGGCGGGGACGGCGACGCCGATGCGGCTGGCGGGTTTCACGCGGCTGACGCTGAAGCCGGGCGAGTCGCGGCGCGTGACGCTGACCGCGGAGCCGCGGGTCGTCGCGCAATATGACACCGCGCTGCCGGGCTGGCGGATTGCCGGGGGCCGCTACCGCGTCGCGCTGGCGCATGATGCCGCGGACCGGTCGCAGCTGCTGACGACGACGCTCGAGCCGATGACGATGAAACCCTGACCGGGGCTTAGACCAGCGGCGGCGGGGGTGGTTCGGGAGTTGCCCGACGACGGCGAGCGGGTCACAAGGGCGCCATCGTGCCGCGTTCCGTTTTCTCTCCCCCGCATCGTCGGTTACCGTCGCCCACGCCGCGACCGGCAGCTTTCCTCCTCGTCTGCGCACTCGCTTATGCGGGGGCGGTCGTCGGCTATCTGCCGCTGCTGACGCTGCTGCTGCCGATCAAGGTCGATCAGGTGGCGGGCGACGGTCGGCTCGATCTGCTGACGGTAACGGTGATCGCGGGAGCGATCGCGGCGAGCGTGGCGAATATCGGCTTTGGCTGGCTGGGCGACCGGTTGGTGAGCCGGGGCGGAGGCCGCCGCGGGATCATGGCGGGGGGCGTCGTTGCGACGATGGCGTCCTATGCGGGGCTCGCGGCCGCGACCACGCCTGCGTTGCTGGTGGCGGGGATCATCCTGTTCCAGGTCGCGCTGAACGCCGTGATCGCGCCGCTGATGGCGATCATCGCCGAAGAGGTGCCCGATGGCCGCAAGGGTGTTGCGGGCGGGCTGCTGGCGATGGCCAATCCGGTCGCGGCGACGCTGTCGGCCGCGCTGGTCGGGGCGAGCCGGTTCGGCGAGCCGGCGCGGTTCGCGGTCATCGCGGTCACCGTCGCTGCGTGCACACTCCCGCTCGTGATCGTGCGCGGGACTCGGCAGGCGGGGGCGCCGCCGCCGGTGTTGCGGTCGATGCTGCGGCGCGATCTGCTGCTCGCCTGGACCGCGCGGCTGCTCGTGCAGATCGCGGGCAGCGCGCTGTTCGTCTATCTTCTCTATTATTTCGAAACCGTCGCCCCCTCGGTACCGGAGTCGGTGCTCGCCGCAAGGATGGGGACCGTGATGATCGTCGCCTATAGCGTGCCGCTGCCGATCGCGGTGCTCGTCGGCCGGCTTGCCGATCGGACCGGGCGGACCAAGCCGTTTTTGTTCGCGGCGGCGCTGGTCGCGGCGGCGGGGCTGATCGCGATGATGGCGGCGCGCGACTTCGCCAGCGGTGCGGCGGCGTTCTGCGTCTATACGGGCGGGACGTCCGTCTTCCTGGCGCTGCACGCGGGCTTTGCGATGCAGCTGTTGCCGAGCGCGCGGCACCGGGGACGCGACCTCGGGCTGCTCAACCTCGCCAACACCCTGCCCGGGCTGCTCGGGCCGGTGATCACCTGGGCGCTGGCGACGCCGCGCGATTTCGATGCGGTGCTGGTCGTGCTCGCGGTGCTGACGCTGGGCGGGGGGATGATCCTGCTCGCGGCGCGGGGGCGGCGCTGAGGCTGACGGCGATCAGCGGCGCAACCGGTTCGGGGCAGGGCGCCAGTAGCGGACATAGTCGACCGCCATGCGCTGCGGGAAGGCGGTGTCGTCGATCCCCTTCTGCCCGCCCCAGTCGCCGCCGACCGCAAGGTTGAGGATCAGGTCATAGGGCCGGGTGAACGGCCAGGCCGCCTTGCCGCCGGGCTGGTCATTGGCGACGCGCATGACCGCGCGGCCGTCGACGCCGATCGTGATGACATCGGCGCGCCAGTCGAGCTGATAGCGATGATAGCGGGTGCAGGCGGTCGGCACGCGCTTCTGCGCGCCGCGCTGCGTGCCCTTGGTGTGGTTGAACGCGCCGCTGTGCACCGTCGCATGGACGACGTTCGGGTCCCATCCGACCAGCTCGACGATGTCGATCTCGCCCTCGTCGGGCCAGCGGCCGCCGCTCGGCAGCAGCCAGACCGCGGGCCAGCTGCCGCGACCGCAGGGCAGCATCGCGCGGACTTCGTAGAAGCCATAGCCGCGCGGCTCGCGGGAGACGAGCTTCGCCGAGCTGTAGCTCTGGCCGCCCCAGTCGGGGAAGCGCGCCTTCGACAGCGTCTCGCGACGCGCCTCGATGATCAGCGAGCCCTTTTCGATCCGTGCATTCCGGGGCCGGTCCTTGGCATAATATTGACGCTCGTGATTGGCCCAGCCCTCGGCATTGCGCGAGGTGTCGAACCGCCATTTACTGCGATCGATCGTCCGCCCGTTGAATTCGTCGGCAAAGGCGGGCGCCGTCTTGGGTGTCGGCATCGGTGCGTCGAGCCCGTAATTGGTCGCGCCGAGCGTCGCGGCCTGCGCGGCCAGCAGCAGGAGGATCATCGTGTCACCGCCGTCGGGGGCTTCGCAGCTTTGCGCTTCGGGGCGGGGTCAGGACACATGCGCGACGCTCTCCATTACGCCCCGGATCGTCGCCGCGATGTGCGGACGCGAGCCGGTGGCGTGACGGGTCTAGGGCAGCCCCGAGGCAAGCTCAACCGGGCGGCCTCGCCACGCGCAGGGCGTTTCGCAGCGGGAGACCGTGCACATCAGAACTGGCCGCCGATATTGAAGGTGATCAGCTTGCTGTCGTCGCCATCCGCCTTGAGCAGTGCCTTGGCGAGATCGATCCGCAGCGGGCCGAACGGGGAGGCCCAGTTGACGCCGATGCCGACCGACAGCCGCGGGCTGGCGCTATTGCCCGTATAGGTCTCGCGATAGGCGCCGAGCGAATAGCTGTAGGGCGTGCCGGTGTTGGTCGTGGTGCTTGCGCCGGCGGAATCGAGATAGAGCAGATTGCCGGCGCTGTCGGTATATTGGCGGGTCGCGGCGACGCACGCGATCGAGGTCGCGTTCGCGGCGGCACAGCTGTCGGTCAGCGTCGGCGTCCTGCCGCCGAACACCGCGCCGACGTCCATGTAGACGGAGGGGCGCAGGCCGAGTTCGCGCGCGCCCGAGCCAAGCGGCAGCTCGACCTCGAGGCGGGCCTGGTAATAGGCGGTGCCACCCAGCGCGGTCTGCGTGTTCGAACTGCTGTCGGTCGAGATCGTCGCGGGGATCGTGCTGGTGTCGTAATAGGTCCGCGTCACGCGCGGCCCAACGCCGCGGATATCGAAGCCGCGCATCTGCGGGTCGCCCAGATAGAAGCGGTCGGTCAGTCGCACCTGCTGCCCGAGCCCCCTGATATAGCCGCCCTCGGCATGCGCGGTGAGGATGAAGCGCGAGCCGAGATCGACATATTTCGAGTAGTTGGCGGTGCTGCGGAGATACCGCGTGTCGCCGCCGAGGCCGGCGAAATCCTGGCTGACGCTGAATTTGCTGCCCTTGGACGGGCGGGTGCGGCTGTTGGTACTGTCGAACACCAGCGAATAGCCGATCGACGAGGTCCAGCGATTGCCGACCGCGTCGCACAGATACTGGCCGGCGACCGCGGGATCGCACACGCCGTTCGTGTAATAGGTGTCCGCATCGAGCGTGACCTGATCATAGGACAGGCCGTAGCGGGCTGTGGCCGACCAATATTCGGTCAGCGGTACCGCCGCGCGGATCTGGAACCCGGTCGAAATCTGTTCATAGGTCGTGCTGTCGGTGTCGCCGGTGGTGCTGTACGAGCTGTAATCCCGCCGGAATATGTCGCCGCCCAGTGCGATGTTGGTGTCGAACAGATAGGGTTCGGTGAAGCCGAGATTGACCGATTTCGAATAGCTCGAATAGCTGACCCCGGCCCGTAGCTCCTGTCCCATGCCGCGGAAGTTGCGCTGGGTGATCGTGGCGGACGCGATGAAATTCTCAAGACTGGAATAGCCGGCGGAGAGCTGAAGCTCGCCGCTCGATTTTTCCTCGAGGTTGGTTTCGAGGATGACGCGATCGGGCGCGGAGCCGGGCTTCTGCTTGATCTCCGTCTTGTCCTGAAAATAGCCGAGCGAATTGATCCGGTCCTCCGAGCGTTTGACCTGGAAGCTGTTGAACGCGTCGCCCTCCGCCAGGCGGATCTCGCGCCGCACGACCTTGTCCTTCGTTTGTGTGTTGCCGTTGATCTCGACGCGTTCGACATAGGTGCGCTTGGCTTCGGCGATGTTGAGGTTGATCCCCATCGTCAGCGTGTCGGCGTCCTTCTGGAACTCCGGATTGACCTCGGTGAAGGCATAGCCGAACAGGCCGGCGGTCTGGCTCAGGCTGTCGACCGCGTCCTCGACCTGCTTGGCGTTGTACCAGGCGCCTTTCTTGAGCGGCAGCGTGGCGGCGAGCTTGGTGCTGTCGAAGTCGCGGATCTGGCTGTCGACGGTGACGTCACCGAATGTGTAGCGTTTGCCCTCCTCGACCACGTACGTGATGATGAAGTCCTTCTTGTCCGGGGTGAGTTCGGCGACCGCGGACGTGACGCGGAAATCGGCATAGCCCTGTGTCAGGTAGAATTGCCGCAGCTTCTGCTGGTCGTAGCTCAGGCGATCCTGGTCGTAGCTGGTTGCGGACGACAGCATGCGGCTGAGCCGTGCCTGTTTGGTCGCCATCTGCCCGCGAAGCTGCGCGTCCGAAAACACGCTGTTGCCGAGGATGTTGATCTGGCGGACCTTCGATTTCGGGCCCTCGCTGACCTCGAAGACGATGTCGACGCGGTTCTGGTCGAGGCTGACCATCTTCGGATCGACCATCGCGGCGAAGCGGCCCTGCCGGCGATAGAGCTCGACGATCCGCGCGACATCCTGCCGCACCGCGCTGCGCGTGAAGATCTGCCGCGGTGCTAGCCTGATCTCCTTGGTGATCTTGTCGCTCTTGAGCGCCTTGTTGCCCTCGACGACGATGCGGTTGATGATCGGGTTCTCGCGGATACGGACCACGATATTGCCGTCCTCGACCCCGGCGATCGAATAGTCGGCGAACAGGTCGCTGGCCTGTAGGTCCTTGAGGGCCTGATCGAGCGTCTCCGCCGTATAGGGGATGCCGGCGCGCAGCTTGGTGTAGCTCAGCACGGTCTCGGGCTCGATCCGCTGCGCGCCCTCGACGCGCAAGGTGCGGATCGTCCGGACGGCGGGATCGGCCGGTGGCGTCGGGGCGGGGGGGGTCGCATGCTGGACGGGCGCTGCGACCGCCGTGCCGCCGAGCGTGCCGGCCAAGGCCAGGGCCATCGTACTGGCGCCAAATTCGAACATCATGGGGAGGTCTCCGGGTGAGACCGGGCGCCTGGGCGGGCGATGTTTCCGGCGGATGGCGCGCGCCGGCCGGACTGCAACACTGGGTCACCAACGAGCGCGACCGCGCGGTCACCGGGCCCGGCTGACACATGGAGCAAGTGGCGGGAAATGTTCGGGACATGGTCGCTGGCTAGAGCGCCGTGCGGGCCAATCGGCTCGCCCGTTCATCCTGCGAGGACCATCGCCATGCGTGTCGCCATCAAATCCGTCCCGTCATCCGCGCCGACCAGCGCGCCGACGCTGCCGCCGCTCGTCGACAATCCGTTCGCGCCCGAAGTCTTCGCCACGGGGCTCGCCGGGCTCGCCAATCTGTCGGGCGTGATCGTGCTGACGCTGGAGAGCGCGCGGTGCGATCACACGCGCGACGCGCCGTCGGTCGAGCGGGTCGTCGTCGGGCGGGTCGCACTGACCAGCGGCGCCGCGCAGGATCTGGTCGCGGCGCTGAACCAGTTCCTCGAGCAGCAGGGGCTGAGCCCGAGCAAGGCGATCGCTGCCGGGTCGACGTTCCAATGAGCCGCGCGACCGTGCCGCCCCCAGCCGGTATCCGCGGGTCGTCGGCCACCGGCCTTACCGTGGCGATCGAAGCGCTGCGGTTCGGCGTTCGAGTACAGAGCCGCGCTGTGGATCAACGCGTGCGGAGCGTGACCGTCGTGTTCCGCCGACCGGCGGCGTGATGCATGCCTGATGTCCGCGTTGCGATCAAAGACACGATACAGTCTTGGTTGCGACATGGTTTGTCACAAACCGTGGCTGCGTAACAACAGGTCGAACGCATGACGGTTCGATGACGACTTAGCCGTTGTCGACCCCGTCAAATCCCTGCAGCTTTGCCGGACGGACCATATCCGTCATCGCAAAAAATGCCTCGCAACCCAAAGTGTTGCGGCTCAGGGAGTATCACCATGCGTCTGGACTTTCGCAAACGCCTTCTGGCGTCCACGCTTCTGCTTGGCTTGAGCGCACCGGCCGTCGCGCAGACCGTCGACCCGGCAACGCAGGCTGTGCCGGACGACGCCGCGCCGGCCGATGGCGAGACGATCGTCGTCACCGGATCGCGGCTGGGCGGTCTCCAGTTGCAGCAGGCGTCACCGATCGCCGTGGTCAGTGCGCAGGACTTCGCATTGTCGGGCCAGCCCAATGTCGAGAATGTCCTGAAGGACCTGCCGCAGCTGGTGCCGAGCACGACGGGTGCGTCGAACAACCCCGGGGGCGGGGTGGCGACCGCGGATCTGCGCGGGCTGGGTTCGACGCGAACGCTCGTCCTCGTCGATAACCGTCGCTACGTCGCCTATGACTCGAACCAGGTCGTCGATCTGAACACCATCCCCGCCGGGCTGATCGAACGCGTCGACATCGTCAGCGGTGGCCGGTCCGCGGTCTATGGCTCCGACGCGATCTCGGGCGTGATCAACTTCGTCATGAAGAAGGATTTCAGCGGCGCGGAAATTAATGCGAATTACCGCATCAACGAAGCGGGTGATGGCGGCACGTTCAACGGCAATTTGCTGCTCGGGGGGAATTTCGAGGACGGGCGCGGCAATGCGACGGTCTATTTCGATTATACCAAGCGCAACGGCATCCTGCAGTCGGCGCGCGACTATTCGCGACAGGCGCAGGTCGATGACGGCGAGGGTGGCCTGATCGCAGGCGGGTCGGGCTCGATCGAGGGCACGCGGTTCGCGATCGGCGGGGTGAACCGCAAGTTCGAACCCGATGGGAGCTTTTCGGCCTATAGCGCCGCGACCGACGCCTATAATTACGCGCCGTCCAACTATCTGCAGGTCCCGCAGGAGCGGTTCCTGATGAGCGCGCAAACGCATTACGACGTCAGCGATGCGCTGACCGTCTATGCCGAGGGCCAGTTCATCAACAACCGCGTGAAGAACCAGCTCGCGCCGACGCCGTTCACCGGGTCGGTCTCGCTCGACGCCGATTCCTCGTTTCTCTCCGCAGGCTCGCGCGCGCTGCTCCAGGGGCTCGATACGGATGGCGACGGCTTTGTTACCTCGACCATCTACCGGCGGCTTAGCGAGGTCGGCAATCGCGTGTCGAGCCTCGACAACACTGCCTATCGCACGGTGCTGGGCGCGAAGGGCGATATCGGTGGCGGCTGGAACTACGACGCCTATTACAGCTATTCGCGGACCAAATCGATCGAGAGCCAGACCGGCAACGTCTCGCGCAGCCGCGTGCTCCAGGCACTGCGGACGACCTATGACACCGGCGGCAATCTGGTGTGTTCGGATACGAGCAATGGCTGCGTCCCGCTGAACATCTTCGGGGCGGGCAACATCAGCGACGCGGCCGCCGCGTTCATCACCATTCCGGTGCAGAATTCGAGCACGATCAGCGAGCAGGTCGCCAGCGCGTCGATCTCGAACCGCGAGCTGTTCGATCTGGGTGCGGGCCCGGTCGGGATCGTGTTCGGGACCGAATATCGCCGCGAGCAGGGCAGCTACAATCCCGACTTCTCGCTGTCGTCGGGCGACGTGGTCGGCTTCAACGCGGGCGAAGGCCTGGGCGGCGGGTACAACGTCAAGGAAGTCTATACCGAGGTCGCGGTGCCGCTGCTCGCGGATCTGCCCTTCGTAAAGAAGCTCGAGGTCAACGGCGCCTATCGCTATTCCTATTATTCGACCGCGGCGAAATCGGTGAACACCTATTCGGGTGGCGCGGTCTGGTCGCTGATCGACGACATCGCACTGCGTGGCCAATATTCGAGGGCAGTGCGCGCGCCGACCGTGTCGGACCTGTTCAGCGGCGCGTCGCAAAATTTTCCCGCCGCGACCGATCCCTGCACGACCGCGGTGGCGCTGACGAACACCAATCTGAATGCGAGCTGCCTGTCGAACGGTGTCGCGGCGTCAATAATCGGCACCGCCTATGACGGCGGCAGCACGCAGATCCAGACGGTGAACGGCGGCAACCCCGCGCTGCGCGAGGAAACGTCCGACACCTATACCGCGGGCATCGTGCTTCAGCCGCGCTTCCTGCCCGGTTTCTCGTTCACCGCGGATTACTACAAGATCAAGATCGCGAACTATATCTCGACGGTCGGCACCACCAACCTGATCCGCGCCTGTTACGGCGACGCGGACAATGGCTACACGCCCTATGACGCGAGCTATTGCGGGTCGTTGCCGCGCGATGCGAACAGCTTTGCGATCACCGATGCGGCCAACACGCTGGCCAATACGGGGGGCGTGACGACGCGCGGGGTCGATTTCGAGGCGCGTTACGGCCTGCCGCTCGGCTTCGGGGCGTTCGGCAGCGACACCAGCCGGCTCGACCTGCGCTTCAGCGGTACGCGGCTGATCGCGTTCGACTATAATCCGCTGGCGGCGATCCCCGACCTGACGATCGACTGTGCGGGCAAGTTCGGTCAGACCTGTGGCAACCCCTATGCGAAATGGCGGCTGTCGACGCGCGCGACCTATTCGACCGGGCCGATGACGGTATCGGTGCTGTATCGCCATCTGTCGGCGGTGAAGGACGACGACAGCGCGACGACCTATGCGGTCGAGCGGATCAAGGCCTATGACTATTTCGACCTGACCGCGGCGTTCCGGATCAAGGACGGCTTCACCTGGTCGGTCGGGGTCAACAACCTGTTCGACAAGCAGCCGCCGATTCTGGGCGACAACCAGCAACAGGCGAACACCTATCCGTCGACCTACGACCCCTATGGACGTGCCTTCTTCGTCAGCACGAACGTGAAGTTCTAGGAGAAACGACCGGTACAACTGCGAAACACCCCGCCATCGATCGTGATGGCGGGGCTTTTCGTGTCTGGACGTCGAAGCCGGCAGGTCGTGGAAATATTCGGGACAAACCGCGCTGCGATATCCGGCACGACGGAATGAACCGGGGAGCCAGCCATGCCGATGCCATCACCGCGCACCACCGATTGCAGCGTCGGGCGTCATCTTCCCCGGTCGCGGCACCGCGATGTAGCCGGCGTGTCGATCCAGCGCGCCGCCTGCCGTGGATGCGGGGCGACGATCACCAAATCCGCGCTGAGCCGGCGCTGGATCATATCCGGGATGCTCGGCTGACACCGGCGCCGGAACGGGGAAAGTACGATGAAGATGATGATGACGAAACCGCGTTCGGCACGCTGGCTGGCCGCGATGCTGCTGCTCGGTGTGACCTGCACGGCGAGCGCGGAGCGCCCACGCGGGCCCGAGCGTGGGCCCGCAAATGTCGACGCGATGCAGGCCCGGGAGGCTGACGATATCGCGCTGCTGCTGCACCTGCGGCCCGATCAGCGTGGCGCGCTCGTTGCGTTTCTGTCCGCCTGGGGGCCGCCTCCGCCGCCGCGCGATGGCGGGGAGGGGCCGAACATGCGCCCGGGCCCGTCGATGCCGGGTGGCGAGGATTTCGCCCGCCATCTCGAACGGTTCGAAGCGCAGGCGACTGCGCACGCAGCGCATGACCGGTCGCGCTTGATCGCAGCACGCAGCTTCTACGACAGTCTCGACACGCCCCAGCGCGCGGGGTTCGAGGCGCTGATGCGGCTTCGCCATGCGCCCCCGGGTCCGGGTGGGCCGGGCGGTCCGTTGGGGGCCGGGCCGCCACCCGGCTGATGCGGCCTGTCAGCGCGCGGGCGTCAGCGGTGCCGTCCCGAGTTGGTCGTCGCCGTTGCGCCAGGTGTCGCCGCCTGCGCGCGGCACTTCGCGACGGCGGATCGCGCCGTCGCCATTGCGGTCGAGCGCGGCGAACCGGTCGGCGGCGGCCTTGGCGAACTCCGCCCGGTCGACGCCGCGGTTGAAATCCAGATCCGCCGACGTCACCGGCTCGGGCAGGTCGAAAAGCCCGAAGCGGCCGGCGCCGATCCGCAAGGTCGCGTCGGCGGTGCTGGTCCGGCGGCTGGCGGCGTTGCCACGCTTGCCCGGCCCGGTGTCGGGACGTCCCGCCGATCCGCCGCGTCCTCCACCGCGGACGCGGATTTCGGGGACGAGGATGTTTTCGTACCAGGCGATGTCCTCAGGATCGATCTCGCCATCGCGGCCGCGGTCGAGATGCGCGAAGACCCGGGTCGCATCGGCCTGAAACTCCGCGCGGGTGATCCGGCCATCGCCGTCGCGGTCGGCGCCCTGGAACCATAATGCCTGCGCGGCGCCGGCCTTCTGGGTCGAGCGGAACGGCTCGCCCATCGGGCTGATGAACAGCTGGCCGCGGCCCTGTTGCGGGCGCTGCCGGGCAGGTCGCGCCGGCTCGGGGCTCAACTGCGCTGTTGCCGCGGCATTCGGGGCGGGCGCCAGCGCGGCCAGCATCCCGCCGGCGATCACCGTCCATGCGCGCATCGACATCGGTCTTCTCCTGTCTCGGCGCCGGATCATGCCGGCAGAATGACGCGCACGATCAGACCGCCTTCGGGGCGATTTTCCAGCGTCGCGGCGCCGCCATGCGCATGCGCCACCGCGCGGACGCTGGCGAGCCCAAGGCCGGTGCCACCCGTGTCGCGGTTGCGCGACCGCTCCGCCCGGAAGAACGGCTCGAAGGCATGCGCCGCATCGGCGGCGGAGAGGCCCGGACCGCGATCGCCGACCTCGATCACCACCGTGTCGCGGTCGCGGTAGAGTTGGACCTCGGCATGCCCGGCATATTTGACGGCATTGTCGACCAGATTGACCAGCAACGCCTTGAGCGCGGGCGCATCGCCGTCGATCGCGAGCGACGTACCGGGCGACAATACCACCTGCTCGCCGCGGTCGGCATAATCATCGGTGATGCTTTCCGCGAGCGAGCGCAGGTCGAGCCGCTGGCGGCGGACATGCCGGGTCATGTCGCGGACGAACGCCATCGCGGCGCCGATCCGCTGGCTCATCTCCTGGATATCCTCCTCGCTGGCCTCGCGGATCTCGTCCGGCGCCTTTTCGAGCCGGAGCGCGAGACGCATCAGCGGCGTGCGCAGGTCATGCGCGACCGCGGCGATCAGCGTCGTGCGATCCTCGACATAGCGATTGAGCCGCTCCTGCATGACGTTGAAGGCGGTCGCGGCCTCCATGATCTCGGGCGGTCCGGTCAGCGGGATCGGATCGGCGCGGGGGTCGCGACCGAGCCGGTCGGCGGCGGCGGCGAACAGCGCGACCGGCCGCGCTATGCGTCGTGCTAGCACCAGCGCGACCGGTGCCGCGACCGCCATTGCGACGAGGAACCACAGGATCAGCCGCGCCTGCCACAAGCCGAACGCCGGACGCGCCGGGCGGATCGTCCGCCACTGGCCGTCGGGGGCATGAACCCAGACGACGAACGCGCCGAACAGCGTGTTGTCGACGACCGACTGTGGCGGCATCTTCGGCATGCCCATCGGCATGGGCGGACGAAACGCGCCCGCCATCAAGGGTGGACCATAGCGCCGCGCCTCGACGATCACCGCACGTGCCGGCACGCCCAGATCGGCAGCGATCACCCGGCCGAGATGACGATCACGCGCATCGCCCTGCTCGGTCGGCGGGGCGGTCGCGACCGCGATCGTCAGCAGCCCGCTCGGGTCGCGTCCGGCGCGCACGACCGAGGCGATCCGGCTGGTCGAATAGACCACCGGCGTCGGCGGCGGGACCAGCAGGACGGCGGCGAAATTGAGCAGCTGGACGAGCAGGACGGTGAACAGGATGAACGCGAAGATCCGCAGGAATAGCGGCCAGCGCCGCGGATGCCCGACCCTGGTGCCGGCCGGATTCGCAGCGGCCGTGCGTGGCGGCGTGGTCACAGCCGGATCACGCGGGGGACGAAGAAATACCCTTCGTTGCGGATCGTCCGGATGATCTCGTCCCCGCGCGAACGCAGCTTGCGTCGCAGCCGGCTGACCTGGACGTCGATCGCCCGGTCGAACGCATCGGTATCCGGGCCCCGCGCCGCCTCCAGCAGCGCGTCGCGCGCGAGCACGCGTCGGGGACGCTCGACAAAGGCGCGCAGAACCGCGAATTCGCCATCGGTCAGGTCGACGAGCATGCCGTCGCCGTCGAGCAGCTCGTGCGCAGCGAAATCGACCCGCCAGCCGAGAAAGCCATAGCTGCGGCCGGTCTCGACAGCCGCGCCGTTGCGTTCGCGCAGCGCGGCGCGGACGGTGGCGAGGATCTCGCGCGGGCTGCACGGCTTGGTCAGATAATGACTGGCGCCGATCTCGAGCCCGAGGATCCGGTCGGGTTCGTCGCCCAGCGCGCTGAGCATGACGACGGGGGGCGCGCCCTTGCGGGTCAGACGGCGACAGGCCGCAAGGCCGTCCTCGCCGGGCATCATCACGTCGAGCAGGATCAGCGCGATCGGATGCCGTGCGAGCGCGACGTCCATTTCCTGCGCATTGGTCGCGGTTTCGACGCGGTACCCGTGCATCCCCAGGCTCTGCGCGAGCAGCGTCCGGATCGCATGGTCGTCATCGACCACGAGCAGCATCGTATCGGCGGGTTCGGGAGCGGCGCAGTGCATCGCCGGCCACTATGCCACGTATGTGTTCGCGATGTTTCAGCGATTTCGCATCATGCCACGCCACCGCCGGTCGTTGCCGGCGCGACGGATTGCGCAACATCCAGACATATGCCGGAAAGAACTGACCTGCAGGCGAGGCGCATGATTTTGACCAACAGCGTTTCCGTCGCCGTGCCCGGCCCTGATCTTAATGCCGGCACGCGAGGGGCGGATAACAGCGCGCGAATCGTCATCGTCGACGACGATCCCGGGCTGCGAGAGTTGCTGACGGGGTTTCTGGTCGATCACGGCCTGCGCGCCGAAGCCGTGGCGAGCGGCGCCGCGTTGCGGACCCGGCTCGCGCATCGCCCCTGCGATCTCGTCGTGCTCGACATGATGATGCCCGGCGAGGACGGGCTGTCGGTGCTGCGCGCGCTGACCCAGACGCAGGATCCGCCGCGCGTGATCATGTTCTCCGCGCTGTCGAGCGAGATTGACCGGGTCGTCGCGCTCGAGCTGGGCGCGGACGATTATGTCACCAAGCCATCGAGCCCGCGCGAGATCCTCGCGCGGATCCGGTCGGTGCTGCGGCGGCAACGGGCGCAACTGGCCGTCGGTGCGTCGCCCGATCCTGCCGACCTCGCGGCAGCCGAACGACCCGTTGGCGCCGCAAGTCCCGTGCAGAGCCACGATCTGGTCGGCTTTGCGGGCTGGGCGCTGAACTGCCGGATGCGGACGCTGACCGCCCCCGACGGCACCAATGTCCGGCTGACCGATGGCGAGTTCCAGATGCTGCATCTGTTCGTGGCGCAACCGCAGACGATCCATTCGCGCGACGACATGATCGCGACGCTGGGGCGCAGCGACGGCCCGGCGAAGGGCCGCACGATCGACGTCAATATCAGCCGGCTGCGGCGCAAGGTGCAGCGGCACGACCGCACCGAACTGATCCGGACGGTACGTGGCAACGGCTATATCTTCATGCCGGACGTGTCCCCGCTCTGAGCGGCGGGCGGACCCGGTCGGCGCGTTGCGGGCTGCGGCCAGGAAAATAGCGTTGGGGCGGGATATTGGCGCACGCCGCGACGTTCATGTCCGACCACGGCTTCCCCAGCGTCGAATACCCGGCCTGGTAGGGGGCAAAGACGCGATCGGACAGACACTTCCATGGCCAAGACCCTTGCCGCATTGGCCAGCGACGTGCTGCGCGCCACCACCCGACCCGCGCGCGACGACGTACGAGAGGGGGCGCGCGAGGACGGCTATCTTCGGCTGGAGGATTATGGCGCGCTCGGCGACGGGCGGTCGGTCGCGCTGTCGGGGGCGGACGGGTCGATCGACTGGTGGTGCGTCCCCAATCTCGATTCGCAGCCGCTGTTCGACCGGCTGCTCGATCCGGAGGAGGGGGGACGGTTCAGCATCACCCCGACCGAGCCGTTCACCGTCGAGCGCCGCTATCTGCCCGGCAGCAACGTGCTCGAGACGCTCTTCATCACGGACAGCGGCCGCGCGCGACTGACCGAGTCGATGAACAGCGGTACGGCGGGCCGGTTGCCCTGGACCGAACTCGCACGGCGGATCGACGGGCTCGACGGTGCGGTCCGGTTCAGAATCGAGATGCGCCCGGGACGCAGGGCCAGCGGGGCGAGCCCGTATCAGTCGAAGATTGGCGAATATCCGGTTTTCCATGTCGACCGCGTGCTCGGGCTGTTCCTGCACAGCGATGGCGTGGTCGTGGAACGCACCGACGAGGCGGTGACGGGCGTGCTGACGGTCGCGCAGGGCCAGCGCGAGGTCGTCGCGATCGTCGCGGGTGAGGACGAGCCGCTGGTCGTGCCGACGATCGCCGACATCGACGAGCGTATTGATATTTCGGACGCGGAATGGCGGCAATGGTCGCACCGGATCGACTATGACGGCGAACGGCGCCCCGCGTTCATCCGCAGCGTCCTCGCGCTGAAGCTGCTGCTCTATTCACCGACCGGTGCGATCGCAGCCGCCGCGACCACCTCGGTTCCCGAAGGGATCGGCGGCAAGAAGAATTACGACTATCGCTACGCCTGGATCCGCGACGCCGGCTATACGATCAAGGCGTTTCTCGCCGCGGGGGCGCAGATGGAGGCCAAGGCGGCATTCACCTGGCTGCTGAAGCGACTGGCCGAACACGGGCCGCGCGTCTGCTATACGCTCGACGGCGCACTGGTCCCCGATCTGAGCGAAATCGACGTGCCGGGATATCGGCGGTCGAAACCCGTGCAGGTCGGCAACACTGCGACCGACCAGAACCAGCACGGCGTCTATGGCGACATATTCGAGACCGCCGCCCGCTTCGTCAGTTGCGGCAATATCCTCGATGCGTCGAGCGCCGAGCTGCTGTCGCATCTGGCGGACCGGTGTGCGGACGCGTGGCGGCAGAAGGATGCCGGCATCTGGGAGCTCGAAGAGTCGCAGCATTACACCATGTCGAAGATCAGCTGCTGGCAGGCGCTGGCGCGCGCGGTCGAACTGGCGGACCAGGGGCAGTTGCCGACCACGTGCCGCGACCGCTGGTCGCGCGAACGCGACCGGATCGCGCGGTGGATCGAGGATGAATGCTGGTCCGAGACCAAGCAGGCGTTCGTCTTCTACCCCGGCAGCGACAAGCTCGACGCGTCGCTCGCGCTGGCGGTGCGGTTCGGCTTCGACGGGCGCGAGCGGCTGGAAAAGACGCTCGACGCGATCGACCGCGAACTGGGGGCGGGGCCCTATCACTATCGCTACACCGACGTGTGGGCGGAAGAGGGGTGTTTCCTGGCGTGCACCTTCTGGATGATCGAAGCACGCGCTCTACTTGGCCAGCGTGATCTGGCAGAGGCGGCGCTTGCGGGCATTTCCGAGGCGCTCGATCGCGGCGTCGGGATCATGACGGAGATGGCCGATCCGAAGACCGGGATGTTTCTCGGCAACCTGCCGCAGGGTCTGTCGCACCTTGCGCACGTCATGGCGCTCGACGTGCTGGGCGGACAGGACGCCTGCTAGAAGTGCGGGCGGCGGGGCGTCTCACCGCCCCGCCGTCAGCCTGTCGCCGGACGTGTCAGCCCGCGTCGACGCCCTGTTTGCGCGCGCCGGTGATCATGCGCGCGGCGATCTGACGCACGCCGGCATCATCCTTGGTCTCGTCGGTCGCCGGGTCGCCGAGATGGTCGAGGCTGGCTTCCATGAAGTCGAGCAGCCCAGGGTGCTGCGCCTCGACATATTCCATCAGTTTGAACAGCAGATGTTCGGACGCGATCTCGCGCTGGCGGGCCATGATGGCGGTAGTGTCGGTCATGTCGAATTCCATGGTGTCGGGGAGGGAGTAAAGACGGTCGCAGGGGCGGGGCGGTCACCGTGTCGTCCGCCCCGCCCTCACGGCGTTTAGCGCTCTGCCACCTCGGAGGCGTCGAACTCGGCGAATGCGGCCTTGATGTCGCTGGCGCGCCCGGCGTCGGCGATATCGACCGAGACGATGATCTTGCCCTCGAGCGCGGCGTCGGCGCGCGACGCGGGCGTGGGATTATCGCCTGCGGTGTCGGCGCCCGCGCGTTCGTCGCCAGCGCTATTGTCCGCGCCGTCGGTCGTGATGAAGATGTCGGTCCGCTCGACCTGCATTTCCTGGACGAGACGTTCCACCGTCATCTCGGCTTCACGGCGCGTGTCGAACTTGGCTTTGAGAGTGGTCGGCATCAATGGCTCCTCGGGATGCGAAAGGTCCTGCACGACGGGCTTTCGGCCGTCCTGCAACGCGTGATGACAACGCGCATCGGCGGATTTCGCCCAGCCGTTTCGAAGAATTTGACCCGGCGGCAAAGGCGGATCGCCGATTTAGGGCTCACTCTGCCGGACCGGGCGAACAAGACCTGCTTCCGTGCGTTACACGGTGATTCCGGGAGGTGACGCCATGATGCAGGATGATGAACGATGGATGCGCGAGGCGATCGCGATCGCACGGTCGAAGGGATCGGATCCGTCGACCTCACCACTGGGTTGCGTGATCGTGCTCGACGGCAAGATCATCGCGGGCGAACGGAACCAGACGCACGAGCTTCCGGACGCGACCGCGCACGCGGAGATGATGGCGATCCGACGCGCCTGCGAGGATACGGGCGAACTCGAACTGCGCGGGGCGACGCTCTACTCGACATTGCAACCCTGCGGGATGTGCACGATGGCGTCGATCTGGTCGAAGGTCGGGCGCGTCGTCTATGGCGCCGGCCGCGACGACGTGCATCCGATGTATTTCGAGGCGAAGCACGTCGACACGCTCGCCTTCATCCACGACGCCTATCGCGACGATATCGTCATCGAGGGCGGGTGCCTGAAGGCCGAATGCGCCGTGCTCTATTATGGCCCCGACGCGGAGCTGCCGACCGACGAACAGGCCAATCTCTGACCTGAGGCGACGCGTCGGGTCAGGACTTTCCGACGCTCATGCCGCAACCCCGGGCGCGTCCTGGGCGCAATAGCGATCGACGAACGCCTGGTGCGGGGGCAGCCGCTCAACCTGTTGTGCGATCCCCGCCTTCAGGTCCGCGAGTGACGATCCGAGCCGTTCGGGCGGCATCATCCGCGCGAGGCGATGCCAGTCGCGCGGCTCGAGCCGCTGGCCCAGCATGACCTGGGTCCAGGAACTGACGCGGAACAGGTCGTCCGGCGACTGATAGGCCTGCGCTGCGTCGGCGAACAGCGCGATGCGCTCCGCCAGTGTGTCGGGGATCGGCATTGCGGCACAGGCCTTCCAGAACGGTTCGCTGCGCTGGTTCAAATGATAGTGGAGGATGATGAAATCGCGCACCCCTTCGATCTCGCGCCGCGTCTGCGCGTTGAACTGCGTAACGACCGCGGGGCTGATCCCGTCGAAGGGGAAGGCGCGGAGCAGCCGCGTCAGCGCGGTCATGACGAGGTGGATGCTGGTCGATTCGAGCGGCTCGACGAACCCGCCGGCGAGGCTCAGCGCGATGCAATTGCCCTCCCACGCGCGCAGGCGACGACCGGTCGTGAAGCGCAGCAGGCGCGGGTCGGTCAGCGGTTGGCCCTGGACGGACGCCAGCAGTCGGTCCTGGGCCGCATCATCGGAGAGGTACTCGCTCGAATAGACGATGCCGTTGCCGACGCGGTGCTGCAGTGGGATCCGCCACTGCCAGCCGGCATCGTGCGCGATCGCGCGGGTGTAGGGCCGGGCGGGCTCGACCGACGTCGTCTGCACTGCGAGCGCACGGTTAGCGGGAAGCCAGTGGCTCCAGTCTTCATAGCCGACACCCAGCGCATCACCGATCAGCAGGCCGCGAAACCCGCTGCAGTCGAGAAACAGATCGCCTGCGACACGCGAGCCGTCGGCGAGGATGACCGCATCGATATGGCCGGTCTCGGCCGAGCGATCGATCCCGGCGATCCGTCCCTCGATCCGGGTCAGCCCCGCGGTCTCGCAGCGCTCGCGCAGGAAGCGGGCATAGCGGCCCGCGTCGAAATGATAGGCATAGTTGAGTTGGGGACCCTGCTGACCGATGGTGAAGCGGCGCGCCTCTGCGGCCTGGAGTTCGAGGCAATAGTCGCCAAAGTCGCCGGCCAGACCGTTGGCGCGCGCTTCGAGCCAGAAATGCTGGAAGTCGCCCATCCAGGTGGACCGCCCGACATCGCCGAACGAATGGACATAGCGATCGTCGGGGCGTGCCCAGCCCTCGAACGCGATGCCGAGTTTGAACGTCGCGCCGGTGGCGGCCATGAACGCGCGCTCGTCGAGGCCAAGCAGTGCATGAAAGGCCTGGACCGTGGGGATGGTCGCTTCGCCGACGCCGACGGTGCCGATCTCGTCCGACTCGATCAGCGTGACGTCGACCAGCGCGCCGAGCTGTCGCGTCAGCAGCGCCGCGGCGAGCCAGCCGGCGGTGCCGCCGCCGGCGATGATCACACGGGTTTTCGGCGGGGTATCCATCGCATATCCCTTCATCGATTGAGCCGTTGCAACAGCGTGGCGCGCAGCCTTCGCGCGGCCATCGCATCCAGCGGTGCGAGTGCGCCGCGCGCGTCTGCCGGCAGATGCGCGCCGGCGCGCGCCGCATCGCCGAAGACATAATAGTCGAACAACGCCTGCCAGCCGCGCTTCTCATGCTCGGGCCGGTCGCGCAGGCTGAGCAGGCCGTGCAGCAACGTGTTCTGCGGCGTGTCCATGAAGCGCGGCGTCGTGTTCCACCAATAGTTGATCATCGCGTTGAACGGATCGAGCGCCTCGACCTGGTGCCACCACAAGGCGGGGTAGATGAGCGCGTCGCCGGCCTCCATCTCCGCGACTTCGGCCACGGCCAGCGCATCGGCAAAGCCGGGATGGCGGGTGAAGTCGGGGGCGTCGAAATCGACCATCGAGACGACCTGGCCCGCGGGCGTCGGTTCGAGCGGCCCTGGATAGAGGTTGGCGACCTGATCGGGCGGGAAGAGCGTGAAGCGCCGCCGCCCGACCAACGTGACCGCGATGTTGTTCGACATGTCGTGATGCGCCGACGCGGTCGTCCGGTTGCCGATCCAGATGCTGACCAGCGGCGGATGTTCGATGAGTTCGGGGTCGCCGAAGGGGAGCACCGCCTGGCCCCGGAGGCCGGGGAGATACTGATCGATGTCGGTCGAGCCGATATAGATGCTGGGTGCGGCAGGATCGTCGATGCTGGCGAGAAGCCGGTCGAGATAGGCGGACAGCGACCCGCGCTCGCGGGTGAAGTTGAGCGCGGTGCAGTCGGCCGTGTATCCGAAGCGGCCGCCTATGGCGGGGTCGCCGATATAGGCCGTCACCGGCTGGCCGCCATCGAACTGCTTGAGCCAGCCGACTGCGGCCGCGGGACCCTGACGGGCCGCGGCGACGAGCGGCACGTCGCGCGCGAGCCCTCGCAGGATCGTCGGGCGGCCCTCCGCGATCAGATCGGCGACGGGCAGGGTCCGCGCGTCCGCCCCTTCGATCACGCGTGTCAGGCGGGTGATGTCCGGCACCGGGGTCAACCGACGGCCGCGAGCCGCTGTTGCTTGTGTGCAATCAGCTGCTGGATGTTGCCGAGCGATGACGCGGCGAGGATGGCGAGCCGCAGGATGCCCGAGCGGTGCAATTGTTCGAGCGGCGGGCCGTTCAGCGCCGCAAGCTGCTCGAGGTCGACGACGAGCACGTCGGGTACGGTGTAGCGGCGCTCATCGCTGACATCGATGGTGAGCGTGACCGGCGCGAGCAGGCCGGTTTCGTCAAGCGCGGCATAGGCGGCGGGCGCGGATTCCATCCCCTCGTACAGCAGCCGCAACACGCCGGTGACGTGATCGAGATAGGGGGTGTTGCCGCCATGCTCGAGGAACAGCGGCAGGCCGGCCGGGTCACCGACGCGCGGATCGTCGAGATCGACCTGCAACATCGCCTCGCCGACATCGTCCTGTGCGGACCGGGTCATGCCGATGGAGAAGGGACCGCGCCGGTGGCTGGCGGGAACGTAGCGGCTCGTCCAGCGGTCGTCGGTGAGAAAGAGATTCTCGTCGCGGTCGAGCCCCAGCAGCGCATAGGCCTGAAGACCCTCGTCGCGGCGGCGGAACACGATTGCGAATTCGCGTTGCAGTTCCTCGAATTCGGCGGGGAAGACCAGCGCCTGATTGGCCGCGTCATTGAATGCGGCGCCGGCGCGCGGGCTGACGCGCAGGTCGGCATGATCGATATTGTTGATCTGTACGGGGTTCATCCGCTCCGGTCCCTTTTTGTCCGGGTCTATCAGCCAGGCGGCAAGGGACAACAGGAAAAGGCCGCGGCACGGTGCTGCGGCCCCTCCATTGCCCGATGCGGTGTCCGGCGCGCGCCGAGGCGCACGCCGGCCTGTGCTCAGAAGCGGTAGCGCGCGCCGAGATAGAAGCGCGGCTTCAATTCCTGCACATAGACCAGATTGGTCTCGGTGCGGGCATATTGGCGGAACGGCTCGCTCGTCAGATTGACCGCCTCGAGCGAGATCGAGAAGCTCTGCGCGATGTCGTAGCTGATGCTCGCGTCGAGCGTCCCGAAGGCTGCGGTGAAGAGCGGGTTGCGGTTGCCGCCCTGGTTTGTGCCCGACAGATATTTGTCGCGCCAGTTGTACGAGACACGCGCCGAAAGCCCGTTCTTGTCATAGATCCCGGTCAGGTTCGCGCTGTCGCCGAGGCCGGTCAGTGCGAAGATGTTGACGTTGGGATCGGCATAGGGATCGACGTTCACGTCGCCGTTGACCTTGGTGTACGACACCGCAAAGCCGAAGCCGGTCTGACCGAAGAAGTTGGTCCAGGCGACTTCGAACCCGTGGATGTTGCCCTCGCGGTTGTTGACCGGGCCGCTGATCGCGAACTCGAACAGGGGATCGTTGGGATCGGCGACGATATCGACCGCATTGGCCAGATCGACGACGAACTGCGTCCTCAGGCCACCCGTTGCGGGATCGATGTTGTTCTGGAACGCGGCGGATGCGGCCGCCTGGTTGCCGTTATTCTGCGTCAGCAACGCGGTGTAGGAGAACAGGTTGATATCGCTGAGCGGGAGGCCGTTGGCCTGGAGATAGGCCAGCGCGGTACCCGAGCGCGAACCGGCAGCGCCCGAACCCGGGTCACGCAGCCCGAACAGATTGCCGCTGGTGACCTGGTTGCCGATGAAGTTGCGGACGTCCTTGTTGAAGAAGCCGACCGACACGAAGCTCGTCGGCTTGTAATACCATTCGAGCGACACGTCGAAATTGTCCGAAACCAGCGGCAACAGCGCCGGATCCTGACGCGTTGCGCCCGCAGGGGCCGCACCGAGCGCGGTCGGGCGGTTCGGTGCCCCGGCGCTGACGGAGGCAAAGAGGTTGCCATAGTCGGGACGGGCGAGCGTGCGGCTGAACGAGGCGCGCGCCATGACGTTGTCGATCGGTTCGATGTTGAAATCGAGCGATGGCAACAGATTGTCGTAGCTCGCCTTGACCGTGACGGCGCCGCTGGGCGGCCCGCCATCGACCGCGAAGTCATTGTCCTGCGACCAGCGAATGCCGCTCGGCACCGACTGGATGCCGATCGACTTGACCCGCGTCTTTTCATAGCGGGCGCCGATCAGCGCATTGGCGCGGCGTCCGCCGAGTTCACCGGCCCAGGTGATCTGGCCATAGGCCGCCCAGGTCTTCTCACCGACGGTATCGTCCGAGGACGGGCTCGGCGAGACCGCGTTGCCGCGGGCGGCGTAGAAAGGCTCGAAGATGTCGAGCAGATCGACCGCGTTGGCGCGGAAGGCGACCAGTGACGAGCCTGTCGACTTCGGATCATATTTGTCGAACTTGCAGGTCAGGCAGAAGGTGTCGACGAGATCGCCGGCGAGTTCTGCGACGCGACCGGTATCCGTGATGCCCCAGTCACCGAGCGTCTGGATCGTGTTGACCGTGGTCGAGCGCATGTTCGCATCGATATAATTGCCGCCGACGTTGAACTTGCTGCCCCCGCCCAGGTCCCAGGCGACGTCGCCGCCGAACTGGTTGATCCGGGCTTCCTGGGTCGACGTGATCTTCCGTGCGACCTGGCTGCCCAGATCCGCGATGTCGAGCGTGTTGTTGCAGTTGCCCCCGCGACCACCGTTGGTTGCGGTGCAGTCGTTGATCGTCTCGGACTGCTGCGGGAAGCCGGTGGTGAAATCGACTTTGTGCGAGGAGCGTACCGGCGCACCGATCGAGATCGTCGTCGCCGACGTTCCGTTCGCGTTATCCGGATTGGTCTTCGACTTGGCATGGTTGGCGTCGAGCGTCAGTCGCAGATTGTCGGTGAAGTCCCACTTCACATTGCCACCGACCGAATAGAGCTCGGTCTTGGTCGCGAACCGCTGCTGCTCGTAACCCTTGTCCGCCTGGATCGACTCGGCGAGGATCACCGCGCTCTGCATCTGCTTGTTGTCGTCGAAGGTGACTTCGGTGAACGGACGCTGGAACCAGTTGGTCTGCTCGCTGCGCTCTTCGCTCAGCTTGTTGCGGGCATACATGCCGTCGATCGAGATTTCGAACCGGTCGGACGGCTTGAACTGGATGTTGGCCTGGCCGTTCAGACGCTCGCGGCGGTTCTCGGAGAACTGGTACCGGCTGTCGTTCGGTATCTGGACATATTCGGTCGTCGGGCGATTGGTGATCACCGTCGTCGGCCGGATATAGGCGCCCGCGGTGTTGAGGAAATCGGCCAGCGGCACGATGTTCCAGTAATTGGGGTTGGACTGAACCGAAGCGGATTCGCGCAGCTGATAGCTGCCGAACACATTGACGCCGAAGGTTTCGTTCGGGTTCTTGTAGTTGATCAGCCCGGACAGCTCTGGCGTGATCTTGCTCAGATCGCCTTCCGCCTTCTCGACCGAGCTGTCATACAGCCCCTTGGCACCAATCGACCCCGAAAGGCCGCTCTCGTTCGACGACAGCGGTCGGCGGGTGACGACGTTGATCGCCGCACCGATGCCGCCCGACGGGATGTTGGCGCGGCCGGTCTTGTAGACCTCGAGCGTGGCGACACCCTCGGATGCGAGGTTCTGGAAATCGAACGAACGACCCGTACCGGTCGCAAACGCGTTGCCGGTGCTCGTGTCGATGCTGGTCGCCGGAAGCTGGCGGCCGTTCAGGGTGACGAGGTTGAAGCCGCCGCTGAAGCCGCGGACGGCGACTTGCGAGCCTTCGCCGTTGGCGCGGCTGATCGAGACGCCGGTGACGCGCTGCAGCGATTCCGCGAGGTTGGTGTCGGGGAACTTGCCGATATCCTCGGCCGAGATGGCGTCGACGACGCCGGCCGAGTTGCGCTTGATGTCGATAGCGCGACCAAGGCTGGCGCGGATGCCGGTGATGACGATCTCGTCCCCGGGGGCCGATTGTGGATCCTGGCTCGCGGTCTGCCCTGCGTCTTGCGCGGTGGATGTCGCCGGAAGCGCTGGCTGCGCGGCAGTCGCAGGCGACCCTGTCTCGGTGCCTGGCGCCATTTGCGCGAAGGTCTGTGCCGGATTCAGCAGGCAAACGGCAACTGTGGCAATCGAACTCGAACGCACGAGTGCATTGAGTATGGACGAACCCCTCATCATTCTCTCCCCCTTTGCGGCATGACCGCAGCCCTTCCGAAACCGCTCTTATTGGCGGTGTGTGATAGGGCTACCATGGGCACGAATACTGTCAACGGTAATCTGTATTCTGTGTCGCGTATTTTAGACACAGTGGCAGTAAAGCCATAGCCGATAAAATAACTTAAATATGATTATTTAATACTTGAGACAGGGAGAGACCTGCCCCGTCATTGGAAAGCGGGGCGGGGCCTGTTCAGGCAGGTTCGGACCAACCGCAGGAACGGGCGAACCGATCACCCGGTCCGGCGGCACAGGCGGGGGACCGGCGCGACCGTCATGCCGGGCGCGTGCTCAGCGCTGCGGCGTGGTGAACAGCGCGAGCGGCACCGCGGCACCCATCGCCCGATAGCCCGCTTCGGACGGGTGAAGATGATCGCCTGAGTCGAACGCCGGCGCGAGACGGTCGGGACGGCGCGGATCGCGCATCACCCGGTCGAAGTCGATCACCGCATCGAAGACGCCCGAGCTGCGGATGAAGCTGTTGACCGCCTGGCGATCGGCCTCGAGCGCGGCGTCCGGGTGATAATAGTCATTGCCGCCGAACGGCATCACCGTGCCGCCGATGATCCTGATACCGTGCGCATGCGCGCGTTCGGCCAGCTGGCGGAAGCCGGCGGTCAGCTGCGCGACGAGCGCCGCATGGTCTTCGGGCGATGCCGGAGCGTCGCGCGTCAAGACGCCGAGATCGTTCACCCCTTCGAGAAGGATCGCCCAGCCGATGCCGCTGCGCGCGATCACGTCGCGGTCGAACCGGGCGACAAGGTTGGGGCCGAGCCCGTCGAGCAATATCCGGTTGCCGCCGATGCCGGTGTTGACGACGCCGAGTGTGCGTGTCGCCGGCGTCGCGCGCAGCCGTTCGGCGAGGATGTCGGGCCAGCGGGTGTTGCGTTCCGGGGCGACGCCATAGCCGTCGGTGATCGAATCGCCGATCGTAACGATCGTCGTCGGGCGTGCCGCGCCGGTGACCTGGGCGACGCGGGGACCCGCCACCTCGACATCGGCGAGCGCATACCAGTGCGGTGTCGCGGTCGCGCCTGCGAGGAGCGAGTCGGCAACGTGATTGCCCGCAACCGTGAAGCTGGTGGCCCGCGCACCGGGATGCCCGGTCTGGGGCGTGGCGGGATCGGGCAGATAGAGGCTGACGGCGAGGTCGGCCCCGGGCGCGAGCGCGAGCGCGATTGGATCCGAATAAATCTCCCCACCCGCCGGGATGACCGCGGTCACCTGTCCGGCAAAGCGCAGTGTCGTGCCGCCCGCGATACGCGCGGTGCCGAGAGCGGTCGGCCGGGCAATATGCGCCGCGCCGATCCTGAGCGGCTGCGTGCCGAACGCGTTGGACAGCCGTACGCGGACCTGCGTGCCGCCAGCGGATAGACGGACGACCTGTCGCAGCGTGATCGCGCCGGCGCGGTCGGCCGGCAACGCATTGTCGCCGGTCGCGATCATCTGCGCAGAGCCCCAGCTCCCGGTCCACCGCTGAGCCGGCGCGGCGCGCTGGGCATCCGCGCCGGTCGCGAGCAATGCTGCCAACAGCCACGCCGTCGGCCTGGCGACCGAAGATCCTACCGTCATCGCTTTCTCCATAAGGCCGCTCATTGCGGGTTGCCCGGCGCGTAGGCGGGGTGCTGCGCCTTGTACCAGTCGAGGTCATGCGCGGGCGCAGCGGCGCCGGCCGGCAGCGATCGGCCGTTCACCGACATCCAATAGGCGAGGCTGGCATCGCGCCACCACCGGGCCTCGCGCTCCTGGACGCCGAGATAGGTCGCGGTCTTGGCCCAGCGTTCGGCATCGACCTGGCCGCGCAATCCGTCCCAGCGCTGGCGCATGTCCGCGACATAGCCGACGCCGCGATCATAATCATGGACCATCTCGGCCCAGAGGCTGCGCCCCGATGCCATCGGCCGGTCCCATGACACGTGATGGAACCACAGCAGGTCACGCTCCGGCGTCGTCGTGGGATCGGCGAGACGGCGCGCAAGCTCTGGCGCATATTGCGCGACGGCGTTGCTGCCGGTGCGCGTCCGGTCGAAGCCGATTCCGGCCTTGTCAGCGCGGTGGTAATAGACCGGATTCCATTCCGGACGTTTCAGGTCGGCGACCCACGGGCCGGGCCCGTAATGATGGCCCGTCGCCATGACATGCGCGAGCCCGAGCGGCGTCATATAGTCGACCACCGCCTCGCGCGAGCCCATCATCATGTCCGTCACCGGTGCGACGATCGCGGGGTTCGGCCCGAAGGTCATCGCCGCCCATTCGCGCGCAACCGGCTGTGCGCCGATCGTCGGATCCCAGGCCATCCGCCCGAACGTGAACCAGTTCGCCTGATTGAACGTCGATCCGGCCCAGTCGCGGTCGCGGCCGATATTGGCAACCCCCGCCATGCCGGTCAGCGCGTGGCGATTGACGCCGCCCTCGACGATCTGGGCGACCGTCGCGTGCTTACCACCGGCGAAGGTCTCGCTGCCCAGCGTCTCGGCAAAGAGCGGCCCGAGATAGGCGAGGTGCGTCGCAAAGCCGAGATATTCCTTCGTGATCTGGAACTCGAGCATCAACGGTGTCCTGGGCATTGCCCCGAACAGCGGATGGAACGGCTCGCGCGGCTGGAAGTCGATCGCGCCGTTCTTGACCTGGACGATGACGTTGGCGGCGAACTTGCCGTCGAGCGGCTTGAACTCGGTATAGGCCTGTTTCGCGCGGTCGTCCGGGTCGGTATCGGCATAGACGAACGCCCGCCACATCACGATGCCGCCATGCGGTGCGACCGCCGCTGCGAGCATGTTCGCGCCGTCCGCATGGCTGCGGTGGTAATCGCGCGGCCCAGGCTGCCCCTCGCTATTGGCCTTGACGAGAAAGCCGCCGAAATCGGGGATCGCGCGGTAGATCTCGTCGCTCTTCGCCTTCCACCAGGCCGCAACCTGGGGGTCGAGCGGGTCTGCCGTCTTCAGCTTGCCAAGCTCGATCGGCGCCGAGAACCGGGCCGACAGATAGACCTTGATGCCATAGGGGCGGAAGACATCGGCGAGTGCGGCCGCCTTCGCGATATAGCTGGCGGACAGGCTGTCGGGCTTGGCGTTGACGTTGTTGAGGACGGTGCCGTTGATGCCGATCGACGCATTGGCGCGCGCATAGTCGGTGTAGCGGGGATCCTTGAAGTCGGGGAGCGTCCACCAGTCCCAGAGCGACTGGCCCGCATAGCCGCGCTCGACCACGCCATCGAGATTGTCCCAGTGGTTCAGCACGCGCAGCTTCACTCGCGGTGCCGAGGCGAGCGCGATCCGGTCGATCCGCCCGCCGGTCTGGATGTGGCGCAGCAGCGCGAAGCTGCCGTAGAGCACGCCGCGGTCGGTACGCCCCGTCACCAGCGTGACGTCGCGGCCGCCGAGACGCACCTGCCGCACAATGTAGCCTTCGTCGCCAAGGTCGTTCAGCGGCAGCCCGAGCCGGCCAACGTCAGCGTCTGCCGAGGTCGCCAGCAGGATCGGATGCGGGCTCGGACCCATGGCAAGAGCGTGTCCGGTCAGCCCCGCGAGACCGCGGCGAAGCTCGTCCGCGGCGACGCGCAACGTCGCCGACTGGCCGCGCACTTCGACCGATTCGGCATCCCGGTCGAGCGCCGTCGCCGCCTCTTTCGCCAGGGGACGGTAACGCATCCAGAGGTCGTAACCGTCCTCCGCCTGCGCCCCGGTCGTACTCGCCATCGCAACCGCGACCGCCACGCAAAGCCAACGCACTCGCATCATTCTTTCCTCTCCCGGCACAGCCTCCCGCATTGACAACGGGTCTGCTTGTCGAACATGTTATCGCTATCACGATGACGGCATCGACAGCAATGCCGCGTTTGAAGACAGGAGACGATGGGTGACCGGCACGAGTTTCAGGACAATCGCGACCAGTCGCCGCGGCATGCTCCGCTGGATGGGTTCGGCATCGCTCGCAACTTTGACGTCCGGTCTGGCCCCTGGAATGGCCGGCGCCGCGAAGGAGTCGCCGGTCTACCGCGATCCCCGCGCGCCCGTCGACCTGCGGGTCCGCGATCTCATGGCGCGGATGACGCTCGACGAGAAAGTCGCGCAGCTGATCACATTGTCGACGACGAAGCGACAGGTGATGGACGACGCGCTGCGATTCGACGCGGCGCGTGCCGATACGGCCTATCCCAATGGCATAGGCCAGATCGCGCGGCCGTCCGACCGGGGCGGTGCGGCGACCGCGGCCAACACGGCCGCCGCCGTTACCGGCCGCTGGCGTGCGCCGGCGGATACGATCGCGTTCGTCAACGCGGCGCAGCGCTGGGCGACGACCCGCACGCGGCTTGGTATTCCGATCCTGTTCCACGAGGAGGCGCTGCACGGCTTCATGGCGCCGGAGGCGACCAGCTTCCCGCAGGCGATCGCGCTGGCGGGATCGTTCGATCGCGACCTCGTTCGCCGGGTCAACGCGGTGATCGCGCGCGAGGTGCGGGCGCACGGCACGGTGCTGGCGCTGTCGCCGGTCGTCGACATCGCCCGTGACCCGCGCTGGGGCCGGATCGAGGAGACGTTCGGCGAGGACCCCTATCTGTGCGGGGAAATGGGCGTCGCCTCGGTGATCGGCCTGCAGGGCGAGGGCAAGACGCTGGCACCCGACAAGGTGTTCGCGACGCTCAAGCACATGACCGGGCATGGCCAGCCCGAAAGCGGCGAGAATGTCGCCCCCGCACCGATCGCCGAACGCGAACTGCGCGAGAATTTCTTCCCGCCGTTTCGCGCAGTCGTCGCGCGGACCGGGATCGGCGCGGTGATGCCGTCGTATAACGAGATCGACGGCGTCCCGAGCCATGCCAATCGCTGGCTGCTGAACGACGTGCTGCGCGGCGAATGGGGCTTCGACGGGGCGATCGTCAGTGATTATGCGGCGATCGGCGAACTCGCATCGTTGCATCACATCGCCGCGGACAAGGCTGAAGCGGCGCGCCTCGCATTGGCGGCGGGCGTCGATTCGGACCTGCCGGACGGCGAGGCCTATCGCTCGCTCGCCGATCAGGTCCGCGGCGGTCGGGTGGCGATCGAGGCGGTCGATGCCGCGTGCCTTCGGATGCTGACGCTGAAGATGCGGTCGGGGATGTTCGAACAGGCGATCGTCGATCCGCAAGCGGCGGCGCGGATGACCGGCAATGCGGAGGCGCGCGCGCTGGCGCTCGAGGCGGCGCGGCGATCGATCGCGCTGCTCGTGAACGACGGTGTCCTGCCGCTCACCCCGGGCGCGCAAAAACGCGTCGCGGTCATCGGTCCGAACGCGGCCGTCGCGCGGCTCGGTGGCTATTCGTCGATCCCCAAGGCGACCGTGTCGCTGCTCGAGGGGGTTCGCGCGCGGTTGAAGGGCAAGGCCGAAGTCGTGCACGCGCAGGGCGTCTTCATCACGCAGAGCGAGGACCGCTCTGCCAACGAAGTGCTGCTGGCCGATCCCGCGCGCAACCGGGACCTGATCGCCGAGGCGGTAACCGTCGCCAACACCGCGGACGTCATTTTGCTTGCGGTCGGCGACACCGAACAGACGAGCCGGGAGGGCTATGCCAAGACGCATCTTGGCGATCGCACCAGTCTCGACCTGCTCGGCGAGCAGAATGCGCTGTTCGCGGCGATGAAGGCGACGGGGAAGCCGGTCATCGTGGTCGCGATCAACGGCCGCCCGCCATCCTGGCCGAGCGTGACGGCGCAGGCAAATGCGGTGCTCGAATGCTGGTATGTAGGGCAGGAGGGGGGCACTGCGATCGCGGAGGCGCTGTTCGGGGACATCAACCCCGGCGCGAAGCTTCCGGTGACGGTCGCGCGGTCGACGGGGCAGCTGCCGGTCTTCTACGACGCGAAGCCCTCGGCGCGTCGCGGCTATCTGTTCGACACGACCGCGCCGCTGTTCCCGTTCGGGTTCGGGCTCAGCTACACCAAATTCGAGATCGGTGCGCCGCGCCTGTCGTCGGCGAAGATCGGGATCGCGGGCACGGTCACCGTCTCGGTCGACATCGCCAATGTCGGTGCGCGCGCGGGCGACGAGGTCGTCCAGCTCTATGTGCGCGATCAGGTGTCGTCCGTCGCGCGGCCGATCCTCGAGCTCAAGGGCTTCGAACGCGTGACGCTTGCCCCCGGTGAACGGCGCACGGTGCAGTTCACGCTCGGCCCGGATGCGTTCCGGTTCTTCGACATCACGATGCGCGAGGTCGTCGAGCCGGGTCTGTTCGACATTTCCGTCGGCGCCGACTCGACGCGCCTCAAGACCGTTATTCTCGAAATCGCCTGAAGGATTGTCATGCCCAGGATCGTCAATGCCCGCGTCATCGTGACATGCCCCGGGCGCAACTTCGTGACCCTCAAGATCGAGTGCGACGACGGCACCACCGGGCTCGGCGACGCGACGCTCAACGGCCGCGAACTCAGCGTCGCGAGCTATCTCAGCGATCATGTCGTTCCCTGCCTGATCGGTCGCGACGCGCACCGGATCGAGGACGTCTGGCAGTTTCTCTACAAGGGCGCCTATTGGCGGCGTGGCCCGGTGACGATGGCGGCGATCGCCGCGGTCGACACGGCTCTGTGGGACATCAAGGGCAAGCTGGCGGGGATGCCGGTCTATCAACTGCTCGGTGGCGCCGCGCGCGACGCGTGCATGGTCTATGCGCACGCCAATGGCACGACGATCGAGGACACGATCGCAGTCGCGAAGGCCGAGCAGGCCAAGGGCTACAAGGCGATCCGGCTGCAATGCGGCGTGCCCGGGCTTGCCTCGACCTATGGCGTCGCCAAGCACGGCGCGCGCTACGAGCCCGCCGATGCGGATCTGCCGAGCGAGAGCGTGTGGTCGACCGAGAAATACCTCCGCGTTGTCCCCGAGCTGTTCAAGGCGGCGCGCGAGGCGATGGGCTGGGACGTCCACCTGCTCCACGATATCCATCACCGGCTCACCCCGATCGAGGCGGCGCGTCTCGGCAAGGCGCTCGAACCCTATAACCTGTTCTGGATGGAGGATCCGACGCCCGCCGAGAACCAGGAGGCGTTCAAGCTGATCCGTCACCACACGACGACGCCGATCGCGGTGGGCGAGGTGTTCAATTCGATCTGGGATGCCAAGGACCTGATCGAGCACCAACTGATCGACTATATCCGCGCCACCGTCGTACATGCCGGCGGCATCACGCATCTGCGCCGGATCGCCGCGCTCGCCGACCTCTATCATATCCGGACCGGGTGCCACGGCGCGACCGACCTTTCCCCGGTGGCGATGGCCGCCGCGCTGCATTTCGGGCTCTCCGTCCCCAATTTCGGGATCCAGGAGCATATGCCGCACACGGACGAGACCGACGCGGTCTTTCCGCATGCCTATCGCTTCGATGCGGGCATGATGCATCCGGGGGAGGCGCCGGGCCTCGGCGTCGAGATCGACGAGGCGCTGGCCGAAACCCATGACTATCGGCGCGCCTATCTTCCGGTCGCGCGGCTGGAAGACGGCACGCTGTGCAACTGGTGAGCGCCGACGGACAGAGCCCCGCCGACCTCCCAAAACCGCGGGGCCGGGTCCGATGGTTAGTCTGCGCGCTGCTGTTCGCAGCGGTGGTGCTGAGCTATGTCGACCGGCTCGTCCTGCCGACGCTGAAGCCGGACCTTCAGCAACGCTATGGCTGGAGCGAGACGGGCTATGCCGATCTCGCCATCTGGTTCCAGGCGGCCTACGGGCTGAGCTATCTCGTCTTCGGCCGGCTGATCGACCGGCTCGGCGCGCGGATCGGGTACGCTCTCGCGGTGGCGCTGTGGACGCTCGGCCATGTCGGCCACGTCTTCTTCACCTCGACCAGCGGGATGATCCTTGCGCGGATTCCGCTCGCGCTCGGCGAGGCCGGGACGTTCCCCGCCGCGATCGCCGCGACCAACGAATGGTTTCCGCGGCGCGAGCGGGCGCTTGCGATCGGCATCTTCAACGCAGGGTCGAATGTCGGCGCGATCCTCACGCCGTTGCTGGTCCCGATCATCGCGGTGACGATGGGCTGGCGCTGGGCGTTCATCCTGACCGGGCTGCTCACGATCGTCTGGCTGATCGTCTGGCTCGGCTTCTATCGCCGCCCCCGCGAGCATCCCCGGGTCACGGCCGAGGAGCTCGCCTATATCGAGAGCGAGCCCGTCGAACCCGGTCGGCCCGTCGCGTGGCGGACGCTGCTGCGGCAACGCCAGACCTGGGCCTATATTCTCGGGCGGTTCCTCATCGACCCGGTGTGGTGGACGTTCCTGTTCTGGCTGCCGGACTTCTTCAACCGGCAATATGGCGTGACGATGCTCGCCTTCGGTCCGCCGCTGATCGCGGTCTATCTGCTCGCCGATGTCGGGTCGGTCGCGGGCGGCTGGTTCTCATCGCGGCTGATCGGACGCGGCTACAGCGTCAATCGCGCGCGCAAGACCGCGATGTTCGCCTGCGCCTTGTGTGCGGTGCCGATCGCGTTCGCAACCCAGGTGCCGAGCATGTGGTGGGCGGTACTGATGATCGGCGTGGCCTGTGCCGGGCACCAGGGGTTCTCGGCCAATCTCTATGCGCTGCCGGGCGACCTGTTGCCGCGCTGGGCGACCGGGTCGGTGGTAGGGCTGGGGGGGCTTTCGGGTGCAATTGGAGGCATGCTGATGGCGAAGTTCGCGGGTCGCATCCTCGAGACCGTCGGCAGCTATCAGCCGATCTTCATCGTCGCGGCCTGCGCCTATCTCGTCGCGCTCGCCGTCATCCATCTCGTCGTGCCGCGCTATGCGCCGGTGGCCCCGGACCGCTTGGGGTGATGCCGGCGGCGCGTGCTTCGCGGCCCGTCCGGACCCGCTAGACGTGGTGCTCGTGGCTTGCTTCGATCATCACCTGCGCGACCAGATCATAGGCGTCTTGCCAGGCTTGGTCGGTATCAGGATCGAAGTCCGCACCGGCGAAATGCGCGACGACATGGCGCAGCGAGTCGCCGATGATGGCGTAGTGATGATCCTTGGCGCCATACGCGACATGGCGTCGGCCCAGCGCCCTTAGTTCAGGACGCATCGCCTCGAACGCGGTCAGCCCGGTGACGATCTTGGCGAGCGTCTGCATGAAGAGCCGGCCCTGGACAATGCGGTCGTTCGTGAACAGCGCACGCGATTCCGGGGCGAGCGCGAAGAGCCGGTCGTAGAAGATCGTCGAGGCCTCGTCCGCCGCGAACAGGATATGGACGAAGCTGTCGCGGACCAGATCGATCTGTCGCGGCGTCACCGGACGAGGTTCACCAGGATGCCGGCCGACCGGGGTGGCCCGGGGATGGAGCGTCCGGTACTCGGCTCGCCCGACGGCGATCGTGGCGATATGGCATACATGCCTGTGACCTGTCGCATTCCGGCTCTCCCGACCCGCACGATTATGTACCGGTTTCAACAGCTTCACGATCGAGCGTCAATCCGCCATGTTGCACGCGTGTTACAATCGGCGCGAACCTCAAATCGTCGTACGGCGATCCCGGTGCGGCGGGAGTTTCGCCACAAGGGGGCGCGCCGAGCTTGACTGTTCGGCAGGTAAAGGTAGCGCTATCGAATTGACTTGGAGGAGAGAAGCTTTGGATCGCGTACCGGCACGGCCGTTTCGTTCGCGCGACTGGTTCGCCGACCCCGCCCGCTCGGACATGACGGCGCTCTATCTCGAACGCTTCATGAACTACGGGCTCACCCCCGCCGAACTGCGCTGTGGCAAGCCGATCATCGGGATCGCGCAGACCGGCAGCGACCTGTCGCCCTGCAACCGCATCCATGTCGAGCTCGCCAAGCGGACGCGCGACGGGATCATCGCCGCGGGCGGGATCCCGATGGAATTCCCAACGATCCCGATCTTCGAGAATTGCCGTCGCCCGACCGCGGCGCTCGACCGCAACCTCGCCTATATGACGCTGGTCGAGACGCTGTACGGCTATCCGATCGATGCGGTCGTGCTGACCACGGGATGCGACAAGACGACCCCCGCGGGGATCATGGCGGTGTCGACCGTCGACATTCCCGCGATCGTCCTGTCGGGCGGGCCGATGCTCGACGGATGGCATGATGGCGAACTCGTCGGCTCGGGCACCGTGATCTGGCGCAGCCGGCGCAAGCTGGCCGCGGGCGAGATCGACGAGGAGGAGTTCCTGGCCCGCGCCACCGACAGCGCGCCATCGGCCGGACATTGCAACACGATGGGGACGGCCTCGACGATGAACGCCGTCGCCGAGGCGCTCGGCATGTCGCTGACCGGGTGCGCCGCGATCCCCGCGCCGTACCGCGAACGCGGCCAGATGGCGTTCGAGACCGGACGCCGGATCGTCGACATGGCCTATGAGGATCTTCGCCCGTCGAAGATCCTGACGCGCGAAGCCTTTCTGAACGCGATCCGCGTCGTCAGCGCGATCGGTGGGTCGAGCAACGCGCAGCCGCACATCATGGCGATGGCGCAGCATGCCGGAGTCGCGCTCGACATGAGCGACTGGTCGACGCACGGCTATGACGTGCCGCTGATCGTCAACATGCAGCCGGCGGGCAAGTATCTCGGCGAGCGCTTCCACCGCGCGGGCGGGGTGCCTGCGGTGATGCACGAACTGGCCGAGTCGGGACTGCTCGACACGAGCTGCCTGACGATCACCGGGCAGAGCCTGGGCGACAATCTGACGGGTCGGGTGACGCGAGACCGCGAGATGATCCGCACGCTCGACGCGCCGCTGATGGAGCATGCCGGGTTCCTGGTGCTCAAGGGCAATCTGTTCGATCATGCGATCATGAAGACGTCGGTGATCTCCGACTCCTTCCGCGCGCGCTATCTGTCGACGCCGGGGGCGGAGAACCGGTTCGAGGCTCGCGCAGTCGTGTTCGACGGGTCGGACGATTATCACCACCGCATCAACGACCCCGCGCTGGGGATCGACGAGCGGTGCATCCTCGTGATCCGCGGATCCGGTCCGATCGGCTGGCCCGGATCGGCCGAGGTGGTCAACATGCAGCCGCCAGACGCCCTGATCCAGCAGGGGATCCTGACGTTGCCGACGCTGGGCGATGGACGTCAGTCGGGCACGTCGGACAGCCCTTCGATCCTCAACGTGTCACCCGAAAGTGCGGTCGGTGGCGGGCTCGCCTGGCTGCGCGACGGCGATATGATCCGGATCGATCTGGTCGCGGGGACCTGCGACGCGCTGGTCGATGCAGACGAGATCGCCCGTCGCAAGACCGAGCCTGCGCCGCCGATCCCGCCGAGCAACTCGCCCTGGGAGGAACTGTACCGTGAAAAGACGGGGCAGCTGGCGCAGGGCGGGGTGCTGGACTTTGCGGTGAAGTATCGCGGGATTGCCGCGAAGACGCCGCGGCACAATCACTAGGCGCCGAGCGCGCCACCGACAGGCCGGAATGGGGCGGGCGGGAGGAACACCTCCCGCCCGCCCTTTTTCATGGTCCGGATCAGCCGGTCATGTCTTCAAGTTCGCGACCCCGGGTCTCGGTGACCGCGGCGCGGACGAAGAAGAACGAGACGAGCGCGGCGATCGCATAGCCGAGATAGGTGAAGGCCAGCCCCGGCGAGAGGACGAGCGACGGGAAGCTGACCGAGATCAGCGCGTTGGCGATCCACTGCGCGAACCCCGCGACGGCGAGCGCCGAGCCGCGGATCTGCGTCGGGAACATCTCGCCCAGCATCACCCACATCACCGGCCCCCAACTGACGTTGAAGAAGATCACGTAGAGATTGGCGGCGACGAGGGCGATCAGCCCCGTATTGCCGGGCAGCGTGACGCCGACGCCCGAGGCGGCGGGCACGGCGTTCGAGAAGGCCCAGGCAACGATACCGAGCGTGACCGTCATGCCGGCCGACCCGACCAGCAGCAGCGGCTTGCGCCCGATCCGGTCGATCAGCGCGATCGTCAGGAGGCAGGCACCGATCGACAGGACGCCCGACAGGATGTTGATCTGGAGCGCATTGTCCTCGGTGAAGCCGACCGCTTCCCAAAGCGTCGCGCCGTAATAGAACACGACGTTGATGCCGACGAGCTGCTGGAACACCGCCAGGCCGATACCCGCCCAGAGGATCGGGCGGATCTTGCCGGTGGTCTTGTCGACCAGATCGGACAGCCGCGGCTTGTGGTGATCGACGGCGAGCGACGAGCGGATCTCGGCCACCTTGCGGCGGGCCTCGGCCGCGCCGAACAGGCGGGTCAGCACCACTTCGGCCTTTGCGTCATGACCCTTCACGACGAGATAGCGCGGGCTTTCCGGGATGAAGAACAGCGCGACGAAATAAATCGTCGCGGGGATCACCTGGAGCCAGAACATCCAGCGCCAGGCCTGATACCCGAGCCAGAACTCGGCGGTCGAGCCGCCGGCGAAACGGGCGAGCGCGAAATTCGCGACGAACGCGCCGGTCAGGCCCGAGATGATCATGACCTGCTGGATGCTAGTCAGTCGACCGCGGATATTGGCCGGTGCGACTTCCGAGATATAGACCGGCGAGGTGACGCTGGCGGCGCCGACGCCGAACCCGCCGATGATCCGCGCGATGATGAACAGCAGCGACGAATTCGCCGCCCCCGCTGCGAGAGCACTGACGATGAACAGGATTGCGGCCAGCATCATCGTGTTGCGACGGCCGATCACGTCGGACAGCCGGCCCGCCGCGAATGCGCCGACCGACGATCCGACCAGGATCGCGCCGACGTTGATGCCGATGCCCAGTCTGCCGAGGTCGAACGCCGCCTCGATCCCCTTTTGCGTGCCGTTGATCACGCCCGAATCATATCCGAACATGAAGCCCCCGATCGTCGCCACCGCGACGATGAGGGCGATCAGCGCGCTGTTGACGCCCCCCGTATCGGTGGGTGAGCCCGTGGCCCTGGCTGTAGCCGTGCCGTTCATTAGTGACGTCCTTCCTGATGGTGCACGCTCTGTTGGCGTGTTCAAGGTCTAGAGATTAAAGGTCCAAGCTGACCGGCATGACGGGAATGCCGCCAATGTCGGTCCGGAACGTGAAGATGTCGCCCGCGAGCGGTTGCGATGCGAGGCGCTCTGCCGACAGTCCCTGCCGCGCGGTCGTCGCAAAGGCGGTGCGGCCATCGTCCCCGCCAAGCGCGATCTTCGTGACGTTCGAGACGGGAAAGCGCACTTCGTCGGTCATCGTGCCATCGGGCGCGAACCGTCGTGCCGCCCAGCCACCGTAAAAGCCGACCCACACGCCACCGCCGGCATCGCAGATCGCTCCGTCGGGATAGCCCTTGCTCGCGTCGAACTTGAGGAAGGGGCGACCCGCGCCGATCGTGCCGTCAAGACCGATCGGGTGCGCGGCGATCGACAGGCCCAGCGTATCGACCAGATAGGCGGTGCGCCCGTCGGGCGAGATGGCGGGGCCGTTGGTGATGACGACGGGCGGTACGGCAGTCCTGCTGACGGCGCCGCGGTGCCACTGGTAGATATGCCCGGTCGGATGGACTTCCCTGTTGTCCATCGACCCGAACCAGATCCTGCCGGCGGGATCGACCGCGGCGTCGTTGAGGCGATTGTCGGGCAGCTCCGCCTCGATGCCGTTCATCAGCGTGAAGCTGCCGTCGCGCGGATCGAAGCGGTGGAGGCCCTTGGCGAGCCCGGCGACCCACAGGCCGTCCTGCGCGGGGAGGATCCAGCCGACATGCGATGGCGCGTCGAAGCGATCGAGCGCATGCGACGCGGGATCATATCGATAGACGCACGGCGCCTTGATATCGACGAACCACAGCGCCTTGTCGCGCGCCGACCAGACCGGTCCTTCACCGAGCTCGGCGCCGACCGAGGCGAGCAGGCGGGCTTCGCTATCCATGGATCAGCGCCAGCCCGCATCGATGAAATAATCGTGCCCGGTGCACATCCGCGCATCGTCCGACGCGAGGAACAGCACGAGTGCTGCGACGTCGATCGGCTGGATCCGGCCATCGAGGCATTGGGCGGCGACGATCTCGGCCTCCCCCTCGGGCGTGTACCATTTCTCCTGGCGCGGCGTCTGGACATTGCCCGGGACGATCGTGTTGACGCGGATGCCGTCGCGGCCGAGGTCGCGCGCGAGGCCGCGCGTCAGGCCCTCGATCGCTGCCTTGCACGTCTGGTACAGGACCAGATCGGGCAGCGCGAGATGCCAGCTGATCGACCCAAAGTTGAGGATCGTGCCGCCGCCGGCGCGCTTCATCGCAGGGACGACGGCCTGGGCTGCAAAGAACTGGTGCCGAAGATTGACGTTCAGCCGCTCGTCCCAATAAGCGGGCGTGACCTCGTCGACGCCGTGCCGGTCGTCATTGCCCGCATTGTTAATCAGGATGTCGATCCCGCCGAGCGCCTGCTCGAGCTTACCGAAAACGTCCTTAAGCTGATCGATGTCGGTCAGGTCGCAGCGATGATAGATCGGCACATGGGCCGCATCGACCGCGAGGCGTTCGAGCAGCGCCTGGCTGGGTTCGTCGGCGACGTCGACGAACGCGACGCGCGCACCCTGGGTGACAAACGCCTCGACCAGACCCGCGCCGATGCCCGATCCTCCACCGGTCACAAGGACTCGCTTGCCGGCGAGACTGGGATAGATGGCACGGCCTTCACCGGCGCTGGTCTGCTGCAACACGGGAGTCTCCGTCTGATCGTAGGTCATGCGTCGAGAAGGTTGCGGCGCGCGAGATTGGCCATCAGGCCGCCGATGCCCAGCGTCCATGCGGGCGCATCGCGCGAGGTGGTGACACGGTTGACGAGCGCGCCGAGCTTCGGGTTCGAGATGGTGACGACGTCGCCCATCTTGTGCGTGAAGCCGCGGCCGGGTTCGTCGCGGTCCTTGGTGGGGGCGAACAGCGTGCCGAGGAACAGGACGAAGCCGTCCGGGTAATGATGCTCGCTCATCGCCTGCGTGACGAGATCGGTCGGGTCGCGGCTGATCTCGCGCATCGAGCTATGCCCGTCGAGCACATAGCCGTCCTCGCCCTCGATCTTGAGCGTCACGTCGCTCGCGCGGACGTCGTCGAGCGAGAAGCCGTCGTCGAACAGCCGGATGAACGGCCCGATCGAGCAGGAAGCGTTATTGTCCTTGGCCTTGCTCAGAAGCAGGGCGGAGCGGCCCTCGAAATCGCGCAGGTTGACGTCGTTACCGAGCGTCGCGCCGACGATCGCGCCGCCTGCATCGACCAGCAGCACGACTTCGGGTTCGGGGTTGTTCCATGTCGAATCGGACCGGATCCCGATCGGGCCTCCCCAGCCGACGGTCGAGAGCGTCGGGCTCTTGGTGAAGATCTCCGCATCGGGGCCGATCGCGACCTCGAGATATTGCGACCACATCCCGTCCTCGATCAGCGCCGCCTTGAGCGCCGCCGCCTCGGCGGAGCCCGGCACGACCGAACGGACGCTGCCGCCGATCCGGGCCTCGAGCCGGCCACGCACTTCGACGGCCTTCGAAGCGTCGCCCCGGGCGCGCTCCTCAATGACGCGCTCGATCGCGGACACCGCGAACGTCACGCCGGCGGCCTTGACGCATTGCAGGTCGATGGGGCTCAGCAGGCGCGCAGGCGCATCGACCGCCGCGGACAGGTCGAGCGATTCGAGCGTGCCGAGCGACTGGCCGGCGGCTGTGTCGAACGTGCCGCCTGCGACGAGCGCCGACACGGTCGGCGCGACGCGGGACATGTCGAAGACTTCACCGCGGCTTACCAATATCGGCGTGGGGCCGTCGCCGAGATCAACCCGGCCAAGCAGCAGCGCGTTGCGCCAGTCCGCAGGCAACGCCGACAGGACCGGCGCGGCGATATGCGACATCAATTTCCCTCTCCACTCATGTTACCGCTATCGTATAGGCCATTGCCCGATCGTCAAGAGACGCGGACGAGATTGATCGTACAATAGGCTGCCCCGCTTCGGGACGAGCGGCGCGCCGTGGCCAGCGAGCGACGGACTTGTCCCGTTGAGACGCGATCACGCTTGCCATTCGCGGGCCCGTGCCTACCGTGAGCATATGGAAAATATCGCATCGCCGCTCGATCTGCTCACCTCACTCAAGATCGCCTTTGTCGAGCGTGACGAGGCCGCAGACGCCTTTGACGTGTTCAAGCAGGACGCGATCATGGCGCATGAACCTTCGCCCGCCGACGCACCGGCGATCAGCAGCGACGACGCCGCCGATGCTGCGGCGGGTGAGGTCGATGCGTTCGACGCGGAGGTCCGGGGGCTGCTGGCCGCGGCGTCGGATGCCGATGTAATTGCCGCCTATCGCGCGACGGAAGGCGAGGTCGGCGACCCCGCCGCCGAAGCGCTGCTCGGCGAGATCCGGCGGCGTCAACTGACCGCCTGAGCCGCTACGGCGGCGGTGCGCTCGATGCACAAGGGCCGCCGCCGCATGACGATCACTTCGCCGCGACCGCCTTCGCCACGACGCCTCGGTGCATGACGAAATCGACGTGCGTGAGCCGGTTCACGTCGTCGAGCGGGGACCCCCGCACCGCGATGATGTCTGCGGTCTTGCCGGGCGCGAGCGTGCCGATATCATCCCGCCCCAGCAGATCCGCCGCGCCGCTCGTCGCCGCGGCGATAGCTTGTGCGGGGGTAAGGCCGTTCTGCACGAGTAGCGCGAATTCGGTCGCATTGTCGCCGTGCTTCGACACGCCGGTATCCGTCCCGAAGGCGACCTTGACGCCGGCCGCATAGGCGCGGCGATGGCTGGCGGCCATTGCTGCGGCGGCAGACTCGGCCTTGACGATGGTGGCCGCGGGCAGGGCGCCGCCGCGTGCCTGCGCCAGTGCCGCGACGGGGGCGATCTCGGTCGGCACCAGATAGGCACCCTTAGCCTTGAAGAGGCGGATGGTCTCGTCGTCGAGAAACGTGCCGTGCTCGATCGAGCCGACCCCCGCCTCGAGCGCGGCGCGGGTTCCCTCGGTCGCGTGGCTGTGCGCGGCGACCTTGCGGCCGAGCATGTGCGCGGTGTCGATGATGGCGCGCATCTCGTCCGGGGTCATCGCCCGGCCAAGGCCGCCGCTGACGTTCGACAGCACGCCGCCGGTCGCCGCGAACTTGATGACGCGGGCACCGAGTGCGACCTGTGCCCGGACCGCGCGGCGGCAGTCATCGGGCCCGTTGCAGACATTGACCTCGCGACCATGCACCATATCGGCGAATTCCTCGGCGAGGCCGTTGCCGCCATCGCCGTGCCCGCCGGTGACGGAGATCATCTCGCCGGCATTGGTGATGCTCGGCCCTTCGATCGCGCCTGCATCGATCGCGTCACGCAAAGCACGGATACCGCGCGGATCGCCGCCAAGATCGCGGACCGAGGTGAACCCTGCGGCGAGCGTCTGCCGTGCATTGGCGACTGCGGTCATCTCGTCATCGAACCGGTCGCGGGTCATCGCCTCAAGCCGGGCGCGCATCGGGTCGCCGCCGATGCCCCATAGATGGACGTGCATGTCGACCATGCCCGGCATCACGAACGCGGTGCGCAGGTCGACGAGCGTCGCGCCGGCCTCAGGCGCCACGAACCCGTCACGCAGCGCGACGATCTTGCCGTCGCGGACGATGATCGTGGTCGCGCCGCGCGGCGCCTGGCCCGGACGATCGAGCAGCGTGCCGGCCTGAATATAGGTCACAACCGGTGGCGCCGTTTGCGCGTCGGCCGGCATCACGGTCGCCGCAGCCAGCGCGACCAGTATCGCGGTCTTCATGTATCTCTCCCCTTTGTTGCATGCTTGCCGATCCGCGACGTCCGGGCAAGCGTCGATGCGTGACGACGACCGTCGGCCGACACCTGCTCAAAGCTGCACTTGAGAACCAATAGCAATACGTGATAGTGCGGCATCCGTGATCTGGGGGGCTGAAGGCAGATGATGATCGTTCGAGACTGCGCGCAATGACGCTGCGCCGCGTGCTGTTCCAGATGCACTGGTTTCTGGGAATTACCGCGGGTTTCGTGCTCGCACTGATGGGCGTGACCGGCGCCGCGATGGCGTTCGAGGACGAGATCATGGCAGCGCTCAGCCCGGGGGTGGTGACCCTCGCGCCGCTGCCAAGTGGGGCGGGCGATGCGGCAAGGCTGTCACCCGATGCTCTGGTCCGGGCCGCATCCGCACAGCGCGGGGGCAAGCGGGTGCAGGATCTGACGATCGCGCGCGATCCCACACTCGCAGCGCAGGTTCGCTTCGCCGCGCAGAAGGGACAGCGCGGTGGCGAGCGCAGCTATATCGACCCGCGAACCGGCCTGTTGCTCGGCACAGCCACGGGCGCGGGGGTGTTCCGCACGATCGAGAACCTCCACCGCTGGCTTGCGCTGCCGGGTGGACGCAACGGCATCGGCAGCCAGCTGACCGGTCTCTCCGCGCTGGCACTCGTCTTCTTCGCGGTGTCGGGGCTGTATCTGCGCTGGCCGCGCCACCCGCTCGACTGGCGGGCCTGGTTCGTCCTCGATCTGCGCAAGACCGGGCGCAACCTGTACCGTGCGCTTCATGCGGTGATCGGCGGCTGGGTGCTCGTCTTCTACCTGCTGAGTGCGGCGACCGGCCTCTGGTGGTCCTATGACTGGTATCAGCGGGGTGCGCGGTACATGCTGACCGGTACGACCGAGCGGCCGGAACGTGGCGGGCGCGAGGGGCGCGCGCCGGGTGGCCGTCGCGGCGACCGGGGTGAGGTGGCGGAAGAGTCGCGACCGATCGCCCCGGCCTGGGCGGGGTTCCAGCGTAGCGAGGGCGCGCGTTTCGATCGGGTGACGATCACGGTCCCGCAGGGCCCGGCGCCCGTGACGATGCGGATGGTGCCGATCGGCGCGCGGTCCGACCGGATGACCGACGAACTCCGCTTCGACGCGCGGAGCGGTGCGCTGACCAAGGCGGAGCGCTATGCCGATCGCGGCGTTGGCGAGACGATCGCGACCAGCATCTATCCGCTCCACACCGGGGCATTCTTCGGTATGCCCGGGCGGATCGCGCTGTTCCTGACGAGCCTGACGATGCCGCTGTTCACGATCACCGGCCTGCTGCTGTATCTGGGCCGACGGCGGACCAAGCGGGCGCTGGCGGCGGTCGCGGTTCCTGGCTCGGCCGACAACGGGGGGGCGGACCGAACCGGCGTGCTGGTCGTCCACGCGTCGCAGACCGGCAGTGCCGAGCGTCTCGCACGCCTCAGCGCTGCGGCGTTCCCGGGTGCTGCGATCCGGCCGCTGGCGACGGTGTCGCCGGCCGGTCTGCGCGATGCCGGCACCGTCCTGTTCGTCGTGGCGACCTATGGCGAGGGCGATGCGCCGGATACCGCGCGGGCGTTCGAGCGCCGCGTCATGGCCGCGCCGGCCGATCTCGACGGCGTCCGCTACGCGGTGCTGGCGCTGGGCGACCGCGAATATCCCGACTATTGCGCCTTTGGTCAGCGCGTCGACGCGTGGCTGCATGCGAGTGGGGCGCAGCGCCTGTTCGACCGGATCGAGCTCGATGCGGCCGATGCGGACGGCGAACGCCAGTGGCAGCAACAGCTTCACGCGATCGGCGCGGATCCGGCGCAGCCCGACTGGCAGCCGGCGGACTATGCCGCCTGGCCGCTGGTCGCACGGACATGGCTCAATCTCGACAGCCCGGGCGCGCCGATGTACCGGGTCGAACTCGGCATTCCCGCTGGTACGCGCTGGGCACCGGGTGCGATCGCCGAGATCGAGCCGCGTCACGATCCGGCCCGCGTCGCGCGGTTCCTGGCCAATTGCGGGATCGTCGATGACGGCCGGGTCGCGGTCGCGCTCGCCAGGGCGACGCTGCCCGATCCGGCGACGTTCGATGCCGGAGGACGGGATCCGTTGGCGCTGCCGCCGCTTGCGCACCGCGAATATTCGGTCGCGTCGCTGCCGGAGTCGGGCCGTGTCGAGCTGCTCGTGCGGCAATGTCCCGCAGCCGATGGCGGGCTCGGCATCGGCTCGGGGTGGCTGACGGAAGTGGCGTTGATCGGTGATCCTATCGCCATTCGGCTTCGCGCCAATCCGGGGTTTGCGACACCGATGGATCCGGCGACCCCGCTCGTGCTGATCGGCAACGGCACCGGCCTCGCCGGGTTGATGGCGCATCTTCGCGAGCGGGCGCGGACCGGCGGCGCGCCCGCCTGGCTGCTCTATGGCGAACGCAGCAGCGCGTTTGATCGCCCGCTCGCCGCCGAACTCGATGCGCTGCAGGCCGCGGGTACGCTCGAGCGGATCGACCGCGCCTTCTCGCGCGATGCGGGCTGCGGGCGCTATGTCCAGGCGCTGGTCGCGGAACAAGCCGACCGGATGCTCGACTGGGCGGACCGGGGGGCGGCGATCTATGTCTGCGGCAGTCTCGTCGGAATGGCGGGTGCGGTCGATGCCGAACTCCGGATCATCCTCGGCGACGACCGGGTCGAGGCGATGAGCGAGGCCGGGCTGTACCGCCGCGACATCTACTGACCGCCGTCGACCTCAGCGCCGGTTCCGATCGGGGATGTCAGTCGACCCCCAGCGCCGGTCGCGACCGGCGATGTCAGTCGACATCCCCGTGTCCGTGGCCGACGGTGATCCGGGCGCCCGTATCAGCGCCCGCACTGCCGCTCTCCCACCAATAGGCCTGGCGCTTGCGCGTGCCGGTGATCGTCTCGTTCAGCGTTGCCGCATCATAAAGGCGGCCGCCGAGCATGACCTGCGCGACCTTGTCGCTGTTGCGGATGTCGCTTGTCGGGTCGGCGGACAGCACGACCAGATCGGCGAGCTTGCCGGGTTCGACCGAGCCGACGTCCTTGGCATACCCCAGCGATCGTGCCGACTCGATCGTGCCCGCACGCAGCGCCTCGATTGGGCTGAACCCGCCCCGGACGAAGCTCCACAGCTCCCAATGCGCGCCAAGCCCCGGCTGCTGGCCGTGCGCGCCGATCGCCACGGGCACGCCCTTGACGGCGAGCTTGCGCGCCTCCCGTGCGGTTGCGCCATCGACATAATCCTCCTCGGGCGCGATCTCGCGTCGCGCATTCTGCGCCGCGAGCAGTGCCGGCGGCGCATGGCGGGCGAGCAGCGGATGCCGCCACACGTCGCTGTGCGCGCGCCAATAGGGATCGCCCGCCGGCCCACCATAGGCGACCACGAGCGTCGGCGTGTAGCCGACCGTCGTCTGTGACCAGAGATCGACCACATCGGCGTAGAAATGCTCAAGCGGGACGTTGTGCTCGACCGTGGAATTGCCATCCTGCACTAGGCTCATGTCGAGCGTGTAGAGCGAGCCGCCCTCGGGCACGACTTCCATGCCTTCCGCCTGCGCTGCCGCGACGACCATCTGGCGCTGCTCGCGGCGTGGCTGGTTGTAGTTCTTCACGCTGCGCGCGCCCTGCGCCTTGAGGCGGCGGACGACGGCGAGCGCGTCCTCATAGGTGTCGATCTGCGCATAGACGTCGGGTGCCTTGGCGCCATAGACGATCTCACCGGTCGAGAAGGTGCGCGGGGCAAGCAGCATGCCGGCCTGCTGCATCTCGGCCGCCGGGAAGATTTCGGCGGAACGCGACGACGGATCGTGGATCGTCGTGGTGCCGAGCGCGAGATTCGCCATCGCCGACCAGTTCTGCTGCGGCACGATCTCGTCCTCGCCCTGCGGACCATGCGCATGCGCGTCGACCAGCCCGGGAATGACCGTCTTGCCCGCCAGATCGACGGTCTTCGCGCCTGCGGGGATGGCGATCGTGCCGCGTGGCCCGACCGCGACGATGCGGTCGCCGCGGATCAGGATCGTGGCGTCGTCGATGATCCCGCCATCGGCCTTCGCCATCGTCACGACGCGTGCGCCGGTCAGCGCCACCGTCGCGTCAGGCTTGGCGGCGGCGATGTCCATCGACAGCGAGGTGCCGGTGCGCGGCGCGACGAACTTCGGCGCGTCCTCACCCTTCGGCGTCGGCACCGCGCGGAAGAGCGCCGCGGTCTCGGCCGTGAAGAGCGTCGGGCCCGCGCTCCAGTGGATCTGCCGGCCGTCGTTCGACCAGTTGATGAAGTCCGCGCCGTCCCCACTGACGCGGGTGACGGGCAGGGGGCCGCCCTTGGCATCGGTCTCGACCGCCTGGCGGCCCGGCATCAGCGGCATCACGAACGCCTCGTAATTCTGGCGGAAGGCGACGTAATCGCCCTGTGGTGAGATCTGATAGTCATTGACCAGCTCGCCCGAGGCATGGACGCGGCGGTCCTGTCCGTTGAGGTCGGTGCTGATCAGCTGGCGCTTGTCCTTCTCGGTCGCCATCAGGAAGACGCGGTCGTTCGCGGCGCCGAATTGCGGGCCGCTCGCCTCCTTGGCAATCCGCACCGGCGCACCGCCGCTGGCGGCGACGCGGTACGCCCCGGCATCGGGATTGCCCCGCGCCGCGGTCAGTCCGCCGCCGGGGCCCTGTTCGAATACGATGGTGCGTGCATCGGGTGAGAAGCGCGGGCGGCGATAATGGCCGGCGAGTGTCGTGACGGTGCGCGGCGAGCCGCCGCCTGCCGCGATCGTCCGGATCTGGCCGAGTCCGGCATCCGTCCAGCCGACGAAAACGATCTGACGACCGTCGCGCGACCAGCTCGGGAACAGCTCGAATTCGTCCGCGCCGCGCGTCAGCCGTGTCGCGGTGCCGCCCGCAACGGGCTTGGTCCAGAGCTTGCCGAGCGTCTCGAACACGACGGTGCGGCCATCGGGCGACACACTGGCCCAGCGCGGCATCTTCGTCGCGAACCGGTCGGGTGCGACCGCGACCTGCGGATGGACTGCATCGACGATGACGCGCGTATCGTCGATGCGGAACGGGATCACTGCCGCGCCCGAGCCGTCGGGCGCCACCCGGCGCAGCTTGCCCCCCGCCCAGAAGACGATCGCCGTGTCGCCCGGCGTCCAGGCCATGTCGGGATAGACCCCGGTAACGGCCCAGGTTTCCTGCACGTCGCGGTCGAGCGGGCCATAGATCATGCGTTCGACCCCGGTCGCGAAGTCCTTCACCCATAATTTGGTGACGTTGTTCTCGCGCCGGACAAAGGCAATCCGCTTGCCGTCGCGCGACGGTGTCGGCCGGACCGAGCCGCCGACCCCCGATACTGCGGTGCTGACCTCGCCGCTGTCGACGTCATAGCGTTCAATATCGAACAGGTCGGTGCGCGAATTCTGCGCATATTCAAAGATCGGACCGGGCGAGATGTTGCGCGTGTAGAAGATGCTCTTGCCGTCGGGCGCGTAGATTGGCTCGCCCAGTTCCTTCTGCAGCACCTCGCTCGCGCGCTTGACGAGCTGGACGCCGCCGCCGCCCGAGACGTGATAGAGCCAGATCTCGCCCGTGCCGAGCGAGCGGCCGGTCGTGAAATGCTTCTTGGCGGCGATGAACCGGCCGTCCGGGCTCCAGCTCGGCTGGTTGAGCAGGCGGAAATCCTCGTTCGTCACCTGGCGCTTGTCGCTGCCGTCGACGTTCATCACCCAGATATTGTCGCCGCCGCCGCGGTCCGACGTGAAGGCGATGCGGCGGCCGTCGGGCGAGAAGCGCGGCTGATGCTCGAACGCCAGCCCCTCGGTGATGCGTCGCGGCGTGCCGCCCGTGATCGGCATGGTGTAGAGGTCACCGAGCAGGTCGAAGGCGATGAGCCGGCCGTCGGGCGAGACGTCGACGTTCATCCAGCTGCCCTCGTCCACATGCAGGGCGACCTCGCGCGTCTTCAGTCCACGCGGCTGCATGACGTCCCAGACCGGCGGCTTGGCGGACGATTTGGATGTAGCAGCCGAGGCATTGGCGGGCGCGGCGGCAGTGACCGGGGCTGCGGCGACGGGCTGGGGCGACGGGTTGGCGTCGGCGCGGGTCGTCACGGGGGTAGGCGCCGTCGCCTGATCCTCGGGCGCCTGGGTCCGTTCGACGGGCTTGGCGGCCGGTGGCGGCGTGGTCTGTGCGGACAATTCGGTGGCGACGAGGCAGAGTGCGATAGCGGTCAGTGCGCGGTGCTTCATGGTGTAGAGATCCCCCCTTGTGCGGCAGGGTCTAACCGATTGACCGCGATCGTCACTCGCAAATTTCTTTTATCGGGTCGCTTCTCGTCCTGTTGCCGCCGCTCCGCTTTGTACCGGTCTTGGACGTGATCTTCGCCGGTCGCGAGTGGATGGAAGGCGAGAGCACGTCACGCCGGGTCTAGAGCGTCGCGTCGCAAGCAAGTTTCTCCGCCTTGCTTGCGCTTTGGATGCGTTGACCGACGACCGATAGCAATGACCCCAGCGGATACAGTTCCTTGGCGGACGGACTCGCAACCGATGCGGAATGGTGCGGCCTGAAGAACGCAAAGTCCTGTCATTGATACCGATTGAGACCGTTACGACACAAAATCCATACCGCGTGTCATTTCCGAAATTATTGGTATTGTTTTGATATTTGGGACGTGACAGCATGTGCCTGTCCGAGGGTCCGGATGGTAATGCCGAACAAGGTCAGCAAGGTCACGGGGCGACAGATCCCGATGAAAGCGCGTCCTGTTGTTCATCGAACGCTTCCGAACAGGGTCGGCGGCAATCGATACGATGCATCACCGTTCATGTGACCCGATCGGCAACATGGGGGGTAATAGAATGGTGCTGTTCAAAGGGTTTCTGACTACGACATGTTGCGTCGCGGCGTTGTTTGCGATGCCGGCTCAGGCGCAGGCCCAGGCGTCGGATACAGGCGCGGGCGATGCTGCGCAGGAAAGCCAGACCGCGATCGGCGATCCCGTCGCCTCCGCCAAGCTCGCTGCAGATACCGAACGCACCGGCCAACGGCAGGAAGCGTCGGACATCGTCGTGACCGGCACGCGCATCGCGCGGCCGAACAACCGGTCCGCCGCGCCGATCGTGACGACGACCGCCGCGGAAATCGCGGCACAGGGCGCGACGACGATCGAGGAGGTGCTGAACCGCCTGCCGCAGGTGCAGGTGAACTCGGAACAGAATTTCAGCGATTCCGAAGGTCGTCAGCGCATCAAGCTGCGCAGCCTGGGCTATGAGCGCACGCTGACGCTGATCGACGGCCTTCGCATGGGCCTGGCCAACACGGTCGACGTCGGCATCATCCCCAACGCGCTGGTCGAGCGGATCGACGTGCTGACCGGCGGTGCCTCGTCCGTTTACGGATCCGACGCAGTGTCGGGCGTCGTCAACTTCGTGCTGAAGAAGAACTTCGAAGGCATCCGGCTCGACGCGAACTACAGCTTCTACAATCACGACAATGGCAGCAACGCGGTCACCGAGGCGGCAGGTCGCGCGGGTTTCGCCGCCAAACGCGGATTGACCAATGACGGTGGTCGTTCGGATGTCAGCCTGGCGGCGGGTACCAATTTGTTCAACGACCGGGTGAACCTCACCGGCTTCATCAACTACCGCCAGTCCAATCCGATCGAGCTGGTCGATCGCTCCTATTCGGTCTGCGAGGCGGTCCAGCCGACCAATACTTCGCCGCTCGGCTGTTCACGCGCGAGCTTCACCCCCGCCGGTACGATCATTCCGCAGTCGGGGCCGCGCGCCGGGCAGATCCTGGTCAACAATCCCAGCGGCAACGGGACCTTCATCCCGATCAACAGCGGGCCGCAGGGCTCGTCTGCCAACCCCTATGACAATTGGGCGGTCCAGCGCGCGTTCAACCGCGTCAACCTTGGCGGTTTCCTCACCGCCAAGATCAGCGATGACATCGAGCTGTACGGCAACGGGCTGTTCTATCGCGACAAGTCCTACAACACCCAGCTCAATCGCACCTTCAACTTCGGTGCGTACGGCTCGGATCCGTTTCGCGTGAATTGCGACAACGCATTCCTGTCGACCTCGCAGGCACAGGATCTGTGTGGCGCCAACGCCGGTGTCGCTGGACAATATGCGCCGATCGACGTCCGCTATCGCTTTGACGGGCTGCCACTGGTGCGGCAGCGCTTCACCAATGAAGGCTATCGTATCGTCGCAGGGCTGCGCGGGCGCGGCTTTGACGACGTGTGGTCCTACGATGTCGCGGGCATGATCTCGCGCGCGCGCCTCGACACCATCGACGTGCCGTTCGCGCGCTTCGAGAACATCAATCGCTCGCTCGACGTCGTCCGGGTCAACGGCACGCCGACCTGTCGTGCGGTCGTCAACGGGACCGATCCCTCCTGCGTGCCGTTCAACGCGTTCGCGCCGTTCAACCAGGATACGGCGCTCAACCAGTATCTCTACGGTGGCGCGACCGGCGGGATCAGCACGCGCATCCCGCGCCTGTTGCAGTTCGTCGGCACCGTCAGCGGCGATCTGGGCCGTTACGGTATTACCTCGCCGCTCGCGGATCAGGGTATCGCGATCGCGCTGGGCGCGGAATATCGTGAGGAGATGGAACGCACGATCGTCAATGAGGTCTTCCAGCAGAATAACGGCGGGGAGAACCAGCGCTTTACGCAAAGCATCCTCGAGGCCAATGCCGAGGTGCAGGCACCGCTGATCGAACATCGCCGCTTCGCCGAGCTGTTGCAGGTCAACGCCGGCTACCGCGTGTCGCAATATAATCGGCTCGCCGGCAAGTTCGATACCTGGAAGGTCGAGGGGCTCTGGTCGCCGGTGGCAGACATCACGCTGCGCGCCTCCTACAACAAGTCCCAGGCCGCACCGGGTGTCAGCACCGCGCAGGGTGCCGCCAACATCTTCTGGAACCAGGGCTTCTATGCCGATCCCTGTGCGCCGCGGGTCGACCCGTCGAACCCCAACGGTGCGCGACTGGCGCCGTCGGCGACGTTGCAGCAATGCCGCAACACCGGCCTTGCCGACAATCTCTATGGCAGTGCCTCGCTGATCTGCCCTGATGATCGGTGCACCGTGCGCGAGGGCGGGTTCAACCTGACGCCCGAAAGTGCCTTCACGAAGACCTTCGGCGTCGTGCTGCGCCCACGCTTCATACCCGGCCTGACGGTGTCGATCGACCGCTGGCTGATCGATCTGAAGGACCAGCTCGACTTCCTGCAGCCGCAGAACATCATCGGCGAGTGCCTGGCCACCGGGAACGAGTATTTCTGCCGCGGCATCGTCCGCAATCCCGGCACCGGTACGCTCTCGAGCTCGCCTGCGACCAGTCCGTCGACCGGTTGGGTGGCCCGCGGCTCGGCCAATGGCTACAAGTCGCAGTCGCATGGCTGGGATTTCCAGGGGCAGTATAATGTCGGTCTGGGCGGCGTCGGCCGGCTCGACATGAGCTTCAACGGGACGCTGATGACCCGCGTCGGCTCGCAATCGTCGCCGACGATCGAACCGCGCGACTGCGTGGGGTATTTCGGCAATCTCTGCGGCGAGAGCATGCCGCGCTGGAAGCACCAGCTCCGCACCACCTGGACCGCGCCCGACAGCACGACCAGCCTGTCGGTCAACTGGCGCCACCGCGGCGCGATGCCGCTCGACATCTATGCGCCCGAGGATACCGGCATTCCCGCCCAGGACGCGAGCGCCCGGCGCGATCAATATCCGGGTGTCGGTTCGTACAACTGGATCGACGTCGCGCTCAGCTTCGACATCAACAAGCAGATGACGTTCCGGCTGGCCGCCAACAACATCTTCGACCGCGATCCGCCGCTCATCCCGGACAGCCGTTCGCGGATCGGTCTGCTGCGTGGCAATACCGTGATGGGGTATGACCTGCTCGGCCGGCAGCTCGTGGCGGGTGTCTCGCTGCGGCTGTAACGCGACCGACTGATGTGATCGCCGGGGTCCGGATCGGGACCCCGGCGATTTTTCGAAATGCGCTACGGTCTGCGAACGCCGGATTTTAGCAGCCTTTAACGTCCTAGCTCCGTCGCTCCCGCTGGCGACAGCAAAGCGGCGGCGGCGGGCTGTTCGGGGGTTGCGAACGCCCCTTTGGCGACCGGCAGCAGCATCCTGCGCGCTTCATCTCGAAGGTCGCGGGCGATCAGCTCCTCACCGAGTTTCAGTCTTGGACCGGGCGCGGCGGGCGCAGACTGGATAATCTTGTACAGCCCCTCCACCGCGACATCCGGGGCCTGCTCGCCCGCCGTTGCAAAGCTGTCGTGATACGCGATCAGCGCAAGGCTGCTCTCCGGGTCCAGGCGGTTGGCCCTGACGATGAAACGTCTCGCGTCCGCAAGCCGCTGCCGACGTTCGGCCGCTGGAGTGCGCATGGCCAGTTGCGTCAGCGCCGTGCCTTTCCACACCAGCGCGCGCGTTTCCGTCGGTGACTGTGCAATCGCCCTCTCAGCGGCTTCAAGACAGGCTTCGGGATTGCCGGTGCGGCATTCGGCCTCGGCCAGGAGCAGATGGTTTTCGGTCAGGGTGGGGAAGCGGGTCGCGTTGTCGCGAAGCCGGTCGATCCATGCGGAGCGTCGCGCGAGCGCCTTCTCACGGTCGGGGCCGGCGTCGGGCACCTCGATCCGCGCGCCAAGTTCAAGCCGGCCACGGATCAGCCCGGCCTCCGCGCGGGTCAGACGGCGGATGCTGGGTTCCGGCGCGCGATTGGCCGGAAAGGCCATTTTCTCAGCCTGTAATTTGCGGCCTCGGTAGGCGGTCACTGCGCTTTGAAACTGGCTCGGATCGCCAAGGGCGCTCGCGGCGGTCGGCAAGTCGTCACCCCGTGCCAGGGCGTTCAGATAGCCGTGGAGCCGCGGCTTCCACTCCTCGGAGAAATACAGGAGGTGGACCAGCCGCCATGCGTGATAGGGCGTCCAGGCCCTACCCTTGCCCGAGAGATAACGCCCGTCGAGGATGTGCGTGACCGGATATAGACCGTAATGATGCATGACCTTCGCGTAGCCAGGCGGGGGGTGGCCATATTCGACGAAGTCGTCGCCGGCTTCCATTGTCGCGAACAATTCTCCGAACCCCTGCAGATACCAGCGCGGATACGCTGCCGGAAAATAGGTCATCAGGTAGTTCTGGGCGAAGGCGGCATAAACCCTGGATTCCGCCCATTGGCAAAAGGCAATCTCGTTCACTGGAAGCTGTTCGAGAATCTGGTTCACGTCGTACGTCGGCTGTCCGGTCGCCGTCACCCTGGGGCTTACGTAATAATCAACGATTGGAGGGTTTCTGTCCCGCCCGCGCGTGCAATTGCGGTTCGTCTTGCGGCCAACCGATGGCTGAAGAACCAGGTTCACGCCCTCCTCGGTTGTTGCAAGCACCGACCCTTCATCACGCGGATCATAGTAGATCGTCTTTTCGAACGCCTGCGGGAAGGGACCATATTGCCAGCGCAGGTCGGTCAGTCGAAGCTGTTCGAACGCTGCGACATCGCCGATCATCGTCACGGCGATCTTGATCGTCTCGTCAGGCTGATCCACCCGGCCATGCAGGACCGAGAGCAGGAAGTGCAGCTTTTCGAGATTGTGAGCGGTGCGTCGCAATGCCGTTTCGTCGCCCTGACTGAACACGACGACGTGCGGCGTTTCCGCCATTCGCCACTCGCTCATCTCCACCTTCGACTCGCGGCTTCGGTTGCCCGTGACGATGATGGTCGGGTCGCCATTCTTCACGGGTGCCGCAAGCTGCGCCTGCGCCGGGACGCTGACGGCCACACCCAGGATGAAGAGCAACCACCGCTTCATTTGTCTGAAGCCCCGCATTACCTCAAAGCATTCGGATGTACATGAAGCTCCTGACCGAGCCCGAAATCAAGTCATTCCGAGACCAGGGTACCGGTACAGACGATCTTCAAGCACCGTCTGTAAGAATGCTTGCTCCCATTCTGGACGTCCGGGCTCACCCGGTGCCCTGACAGTCACTCCGATTTACTAGCGCTGTTTATGAACCGGTTCGGTTCTCCGGGGATGCGAACGCGCCGGAGACGTGGCCTTGGGCGCTGTCATTAGCCTAAGCGAGGCAAGCTGAGACGACGCTTTGGCGGAAGAGGTGGGATTCGAACCCACGGTAGAGTTACCCCTACGCTGGTTTTCAAGACCAGTTCCTTAAACCACTCGGACACTCTTCCGCACCGTATCCGCACCGCCGCGATGGCGGAGGGGCGCGTGCGACCGGCATCTAGGTCGGGGTGGAGCGTTGCGCAACTCTTTCGCACGGAGGGGGCCGACCGTTCGACATGGCTTGCCACGATCGCACGGCTCGGGCAGCGCTGCGTCATGGATCTCGACGCGATGCTCACCCATTATTTCGGCACGACCGATCTCGATACGCTGGATACGATCGCCATCGATGACGGTCTCGAGCGCGTCCGGATCGCGTTCGGGACCGAGCGCGAGACCGGCCGGCGGTTTGCGCTGTGGGCCGTGCTGGCGACGCTCGGCGATGCGCCCGACCCTCGTGACGCGTTCAAGACCGCGACCGAGCAACAGGCTGCGCAGGCCTATGTGCGCGCGCTGCGGACGGCGGACACGCTGGACGACTAGCCCCCCCGTGGGGGCAGACGGATAGCTTTGGCAAGGCGGGCGTTGGGGACGCAACTCCCGACAGTCTAGCGAAAGCGAGCCCCATGCACATCGATCTCTCCGGACAGACCGCTATCGTCACCGGTGCAAGCTCCGGCCTCGGACGCGCCGCCGCGCTGCTCTTCGCGCAGGCCGGCGCGCGCGTCGCGGTCAATTACAACAGCAATCGCGAGGCGGCGGACGACGTGGTCGCGCGGATCGTGGCGGGCGGGGGCAAGGCGTTTGCCTGTCAGGCCGATACCGCGGACGAGGATGCCGTCCTCCGGCTGTTCGACGAGACCGTGTCGCGGTTCGGCGGCGTCGACGTCGTGTTCGCCAATGCCGGCATGCAGAAGGACGCGGGCTATGCGGACATGACGCTGGCCGACTGGAGTCGCGTCATCGACGTCAACCTGACGGGCCAGTTCCTCGTTTCGCGCGAGGCGGTACGCCGGTTCCGCGCGCAGGGTGATCGCGGCTTTGGCCGGGCGATCGGCAAGATCCTGTTCATGAGTTCGGTGCACGAGACGATCCCCTGGGCGGGGCATGCAAACTATGCCGCGTCGAAGGGCGGCAGCGGGATGCTGATGCGCACGCTGGCACAGGAGGTGGCGCAGGAGCGGATCCGGGTCAATGCGCTGGCGCCCGGCGCGATCGCGACCGACATCAACGCCGATGCGACCAAGGGCGATGCCGCCGACGCACTGCTCGAACTGATCCCCTATGGACGGATCGGCGAGCCCGACGATGTCGCGCGTGCGGCGCTGTTCTTGGTGTCCGATGCTGCGGACTATATCATCGGATCGACGCTGACCGTCGACGGCGGGATGAGCCTGTATCCGGGTTTTCGCGACAACGGCTGACCGCGGACGGAGCCCTGCCGCGACCCTCGAGGGTCGCGGCTCGTATCAGGCCTGGAACAGGTCTTTGTATTGGCGTGGCTGTGAGCGGAGATACTGGTTGGGCGCCTTCACATGGCCGCCGAGATGTGCGGCGGCATGCCACGGCCAGCGTGGATCGTAGAGAAGGGTCCGGGCTAGCGCGACGAGATCGGCGTCACCGGTACCGATGATCGCCTCGGCCTGTTCATAGTCGGTGATCAGCCCGACCGCGACGACGGGGATGCCGACCGCCTGCTTGACCTGACGCGCCAGCGGGACCTGATAGCTCGGCCCGACGGGGATCTGCTGGTCCGGGCTGAGGCCACCGCTCGAGACGTGGATCGCATCGCACCCGCGAGCCTCGAGCGCCTTTGCGAAGGCGACGGTCTGTTCACCGTCCCAGCCACCCTCGACCCAGTCGGTGCCAGATACGCGCATCGTCACCGGGCGATCCGCCGGGAAGGCGGCGCGGACCGCGTCGTACACTTCGAGCGGGAAGCGCATCCGGTTCTCGAGGCTGCCGCCATAATCGTCGTCGCGATGGTTGGCCAAGGGCGAGAGGAACTGGTGGAGCAGATAGCCGTGCGCGGCGTGCAGCTGGATCGCATCGATCCCGAGCCGTCCCGCGCGCGTCGCCGCGGCGGCAAACGCGTCGCGCAGTCGAGCCAGCCCCTCGCGATCGAGCGCCGTCGGCAGCGTATCGTCGGGCAGGAAAGCGGCCGGGGAGGGGGCTTCGGTCTGCCATCCCTTGTCGGCGCCCGGCGCGATCTGCCCGCCGCCCTTCCAGGGCACCTCGCACGACGCCTTGCGTCCGGCATGCGACAGCTGGATGCCGATCGGCATGTCCGACCAGCGCCGCACGCTCTCGAGTGTCCGCGCGATCGCCGCTTCGCTCGCATCGTCATACAGCCCGACATCGCCGTAGGTGATCCGCCCCTCGGGCGTCACCGCGGCGGCTTCGAGCATCATCAGGGCCGCCCCCGACAGCGCGAGATGCCCGAGATGGATCAGGTGCCAGTCGGTCATGCAGCCGTCGACCGCCGAATATTGGCACATCGGCGCGATGACGATCCGGTTGGCGAGATCGAGCTTGCCGACCTTGAACGGCGTGAAGAGCTGCGGACCGCTCATGCGGAAACGGCCGTAGCGATGGGGATGGCGCGCATCGTGAGAACCTCGTGCGATGGGGAATGCGCGTCAACGCACCGGGCCGGGATAGGAGCCGGCGGACGAGTGCCGGGCGCGCCAACTTGCAGCCGCCCGACTGGTCTTTGCGGATGGTCCCCGCCGTCCCGGCGCGTGCCGGAACGACAGGGTGGGACAGGGCTGTTTAGAACTTGGCGCCGAGCTCGACGCCGTAGAAGCGCGGTTCGCCGGCGATATAGGTGGGGATGCCGAAGCCGCCGCCCGTGTTGCCCGCGTCGATCAGGTAGCGCTTGTTGGTCAGGTTGCGCGCAAAGCCGCCGACGCGGTAGCGCCCGTCCGCGAGCTCGATACCCGCACGCAGGTTGACCAGCGTGTAGCCGCGCTGGCTGATCGCGGCGCTGTTGGGCAGTTCGAAGAACACCTTCGACCGGTAGTTGGCGCTCGGCGTCGCATAGAAGACCGCGCCGCCGACGGGCAGCCGGAGCGTCGCGCCGCCCGAGGCCGTGGTGCTCGGCTGGAGGCGGAAGCGGTTGCCGGCAAAGGTGCCCGCAGGCTGGTCCGCGATCCCGCCGTCGAGATAGGCGAAGGTCCCGAACACCGACAGATACTGGCCAAGCGCAAGATTGCCCTCGAGCTCGACGCCGACATTCTTTGCCGAGCCCGCGCTGCGCGTGACCGCGACGACCGCACCATTGGCGGGATTGACCTCGTTCACCGAGACCTGGAACCCGTCATAGGTCTGATAGAAGACGGATGCCGCGCCGGTGAACGGACCGACGCGCCCCTTGATACCGCCTTCGTAGTTCCAGACATTTTCCTCAGGCACGATCTGAAGATTGGGGCGTACGCCGTTGACGGCGTTGAGTGCCGCCAACTGGACGACCGGCGAGCGCCGGCCCTTGCTGATCGTGCCGTAGAGGCTGACATCGTCGTCGAGCTTCAACAGCGCGTTGAACCGCGGAAGGATCGCGGCGAAGCTCTGGTCCGCCTCGAACTTCACGCCATTGGTGTTCGCGGTCCCGAGCAGGCTGGTGCGGACGCCCAGCGCGGCGAGAATCTGCGAATTGGGCTGGATCGACGAATAGCCCGACTGACGATCCTCGATCAGGATGCGTGCGCCGGCGGTCAGCTCGAGCGCCGGGATCGGGATATAGGTCGCATCGGCGAACACCGAATAGGTGTCGTTGTTGCCGTAATTGGTGAACTCGGACGAATAGGGGATCTGCGTCGAACGGCCGCCGGTGAGGATCGCGGTGGCGCGGGTCGCCGCCGGGATCGTGCCGTTGGCGGCGACACAGCCCGGGCCGGTCGGGATCCCCGCGCCGTTCAGCGCGGTACGGAACTGCTGATAGGCCGTGGCGATCGAGCAAGCGATATAGGTGCCCTCCTCGGTCGAGAAGGGGACGCGCTGCGACCCGTTCTCGAAGAAGGCGTTCCACCCGAACGACGCGCGATATTTCGGGCCGTCGAACGCGAAGCGGCTCTCATGGCTCCACTGGTCGCCCTTCGCATCCTCGGCGAATTCGAGATACCAGGCCGGGCCGCCATCCGCGTCGAATATTTCGAGCGCGTCGAAGCGGCGATAGCCGTTGACGGTGGTGAAGGTGATGCCGGGCGACAGATCGACCGACACCGTCAGGTTGGCGTCGTAGACGTTGCGGTCGAGACCGAGCTTGCGCGCACCGAGCGCCTCGGCGCTGAACGGCGAACCCGAGAGCTCGGCATTGCCGTAATCGCCGGTCTGGCCGCCGGTCGGGGCATGCGAGCGGCTCTTGAATGCGGTGCCGGGATTGCGCTGACCGTCATAGGTCAGGACGAGGTCGGCGGTGACCGCATCGTTCGGCCGGAAGCGCAGCGAGCCGCGGATGCCGCGCTGGTCCTGACCGTTCAGATCGTCCTGATCGACCTTGCCCTGGTTCTGGTTGGGGATGTTCGCATCACCGGCGATGTTGCGGACATAGCCGTCGCGATATTTATAGGCGAAGGCGAGGCGCCCCGACAGCACGTCGTTGCCGGCGTTGATAAAGCCCGACACCTGCGTCCTGTTGTAATTACCATAGGAGCCGGTGATCGCACCCGAGGTGCCGGGCTGCGGCTTGGCGGAGATGAGGTTGATGGCGCCAACCGCGGCGGCGGTGCCGAACAGCGTCGCCTGCGGGCCCTTCACGACCTCGATCCGCTCGAGATCATAGAGGTCCTGATAGGCGCCGCGCGAGCGGCTGATGTCGACGCCGTTATAATAGAGCGTCACGCGCGCACCCTGCTGCGACGAGCCATTGTCCGAGGTGATGCCGCGGATCACGAAGCCGGGGTTGTTCGCGCTCTGCTCCTGGATCTGCAGGCCGGGAATATAGGCTGCGACTTCGGACAGCGAGTTGACGCCGATATCCGCCATCTTCGCGCCGGTGAGCGCGGTGACGGTCAGCGGCACGTCCTCGATCCGCTGTTCGCGCTTCTGCGCGGTCACGACGATGTCCTCGCCGCCCGTCACGTCGGCGCGGGCGGCTGGGCCGGTCGCCGGATCGGGTGCGACGATCGCCTGGGCAAGCGCACCCGTCGAACAGGATGCAGCAAGCGCGGCCAGAGCCAGGCGCGTAGAAATGGTCGTCATGAAGTCCCCCGATTGTCAGTGAGCGAGCACCTAGGGCGGGGTCGTTACGGTTCCGCGTCGGATACATGACCCGCGCGTGACGGCCTGTCATCGCGGCGTAACACCGTCGCAACGTGACTGACGCCGAGCGCCCCTAGCAGGCGGCATCACCGCAAAAGGCACTGTTATGACGATCAATCGCCGCGACGCCCTCACGCTCTTCGGCTCAGGCTCTGCGCTCGCACTTCCCGGCCTCGCCGCGGCGGCGCGCCCGAACGGCAGCGCGGGGGCAGCGCGCTTCGACCACGGCGTCGCGAGCGGCGATCCCTCGGCGGACGGCGCGATCCTGTGGACGCGTGCTACCCCGCAGGATCCGCAACAGGCGGGCGATATCGCGCTGACCTGGCATGTCGCATTGCGCGAGGGCGACACGCCCCTCCGTTCGGGCCGTATCGCGGCGCGTGCCGCGCGCGACTTCACCGCCAAGGTCGCGGTGACGGGGCTGAAGCCCGGAACCGAGTATCGCTACTGGTTCGAAACTGCGGCGGGCACGCGCTCACCCGTCGGCCGGGTCCGCACGCTGCCCCGCGGCGCGGTTGCGGATGTCGTCATGGGCGTGGTGTCGTGCCAGCTCTACCCCGGCGGGTTCTTCAACGCCTATGCTTCGATCGCCAAACTCGACCGGCTCGACGCGGTGCTGCATCTCGGCGACTACATCTATGAATATGCCATCGACGGCTATGGCGGCGACATCGGCAAGAAGATCGGCCGGCTGGTCGAGCCTGCGCATGAGATCGTGACGCTCGCAGACTATCGGATGCGTCACGCGCAGGTGAAGCGCGACGCCGACATGCAGGCGGCGCATGCCCGGGCGGCGTTCATCTGCGTGTGGGACGATCACGAGGTCGCCAATGACGACTGGATCGGTGGCGCCGAGAACCATGACCCGGCGACCGAGGGCGACTGGAAGGCGCGCAAGGCCGCGTCGATGCAGGCCTATTTCGAATGGATGCCGATCCGCGACCCGAAGCCCGGCGAGCCGTGGGAAGCGATCAACCGCAGCTTCGAGTTCGGCGATCTCGCGACGCTGGTGATGGTCGAGACGCGGCTGCTTGCGCGGAGCAAGCAGGTCGCGGCGAAGGGCGAGGCGATTGCGCCTGACGAATATGCCCCGATGATGGCGGAGCGCGCGCAGACGGGTCGCGAAATGCTGGGCGCACCGCAGCTCGCCTGGATCGAGCGGACGATGGCGGCGTCGGTCACGGCGGGCAAGCCGTGGCAGGTACTCGGCAACCAGGTGGTGATGGCGCGCGTCGCCGGCCCCGATCTCGAGAAGCAGCTCGGCCCCGATCGCTTCGCCGCGATGATGGCGCGGCTCCCAGAGAAATGGCGCACCGCGCTGATGGCGAGCATGGCATCCTATCGCGCGGGCCTGCCGTTCAACTTCGACAGCTGGGACGGCTATCCCGCAGCACGCGAGCGGCTTTATGCCGCGTTCAAGCGGTCGGGGTCGCGACCGGTCGTGCTGTCGGGGGATAGCCATGCCGGCTGGGCGAACGATTTGCACGATGCATCGGGGAAGCTCGTCGCGGTCGAATTCGGTGCGACCGCGATCACCAGCCCGTCCTATGGCTCGCTGATCCCGGGGATCGGGACGCTGATCGCCGACGCCAATGACGAGGTCCGCTTTTGCGATCAGGATCGCAAGGGGTTCATCGTCCTGACGCTGACGCCGGACCATGCCACCGCAGACTTCAAAACGGTATCGACCGTTGTTGCCAAGTCGTTTGAGGAGGCGAGCGTCGCGCGGTTCCGCGCCTCGGCCGCAGCCCCGGAAGCGAAACTCGAGCAGCTTGGATAACGGCGGCGACGCACCGGGTGACGCCGATCGGCGTCACCCGCTTTGCACGAGACCGCCGATAATTTCTCGTCGACAGGGAAAAGAAACCGAACCGGGAACATTGCCGAACGCAGGCGGGTTTTCGCCCTGACACGCCGCCGCGCTGCTAGAATGGTGGAGGTTGGCGTCAATCTGGGGGCTCGCTTTGCATCTTCTGCCTGATACGCTCGAGGCCGGTTCGGCCTATCCGCTCGGCGCCACGTTCGACGGGCTCGGGGTCAATTTCGCGGTCTATTCGGCCAATGCCGAGAAGATCGAGCTGTGCGTCTATGACGACAGCGGCCGCCGTGAACTGAAGCGCTACGTCCTGCCCGAATGGACCGACGAGGTGTGGCACGGCTATCTCCCCGATGCGCAGCCGGGGCTGTCCTATGGCTATCGCGCCTATGGCCGGTACGCACCCGAAGAGGGTCACCGGTTCAATCCTAACAAGCTGCTGCTCGATCCCTATGCCAAGGCGATGACGGGCGAGTTGCGCTGGACCGACGCGATGTACGGCTATCAGGTCAAGTCGGCGCGCGAGGATCTGAGCTTCGATCGGCGCGACAATGCGCTGACCATGCCCAAGGGTGTCGTGACCGACAGCCATTTCGACTGGTCGCGGGACGTCCGCCCCAACACGCCCTGGTCCGAGACGGTGATCTACGAGGCGCACGTCAAGGGCCTGACCAAGCTGTTCGACGAGGTGCAGCCCTCCGAACGCGGGACCTTCGCCGCGCTCGGCAATCCCAAGGTCATCGATCATCTAAAGCGGCTCGGCGTGACCGCGCTCGAGCTGCTGCCGATCCAGAGCTATACGCAGGACCGGTTCCTACAGGAGAAGGGGCTCCGGAATTACTGGGGGTACAACACCCTCAACTTCTTTACGCCCGAACGCTCCTTCTTCGCGACTGACAGTCACAACGAACTGCGCCGGTCGATCCGCCGTCTTCATGCGGCGGGGATCGAGGTCATTCTCGACGTCGTCTACAATCACACGTGCGAAGGGTCCGAGCAGGGGCCGACATTGTCGTGGCGCGGGCTCGACAATGCGAGCTATTACCGGCTGGTCAAGGATCAGCCGCGCTTCTCGATCAACGACACGGGGACCGGCAACACGCTGAACCTGACCAAGGCGCGGGTGATCCAGATGGTGGCGGATTCGCTGCGCTACTGGGCGACGAGCTTCGGGATCGACGGGTTCCGTTTCGATCTCGGGCTGACGCTGGGGCGGACCGATACCGGCTTCGATCCGGGCGCCGGCTTCTTCGACGTGCTGCGCCAGGATCCGGTGCTGGGCCGGCTCAAGCTGATCACCGAGCCCTGGGATATCGGCCCGGGCGGCTATCAGCTCGGCAATTTCCCCCCGGGCTTTGCCGAATGGAACGACAAATACCGCGACACCGTCCGCAAGTTCTGGCGGGGTGACCATGCGCAACGCGCGGATCTGGCGGCGCGCCTCACCGGGTCGGCGGATCTGTTCGATCGCCGTGCGCGGCGCCCTTGGGCGAGCGTCAATCTGCTCGGTGCACATGACGGCTACACGCTCGCCGACACGACCGCCTATGAAGAGCGCCACAACGAGGCGAATGGCGAGGACAATCGCGACGGCCATTCGAACAACTGCTCGCGCAACTGGGGTGTCGAGGGACCGACCGACGATCCCGCGATCGCGGAGACGCGCAAGCGGGTCGCGCGGTCGATGCTGACGACGCTGTTCGCCTCGCTCGGCACGCCGATGCTGGTCGCGGGCGACGAGTTCGGGCGGACGCAGGGCGGCAACAACAACGCCTATTGCCAGGATAACGAGATCAGCTGGCTCGACTGGACACAGGCGAAGACCCCCGAGGGCGAAGCGCTGATCGACTTCACCGCGCGCTTGGCCGCGCTCCGCCGCGACTATCCGATGCTTCGCGCGGGCAATTTCCTCTACGGCGAGGATACCCCGGCGGAGGGTCTGAAAGACATCGAATGGTGGGACGAGCGCGGCGTCCAGCTGTCGCCCGAGGACTGGGAAAACACCAATGGTCGTGCGCTGACGATGCGCCGTGCAGCGCTGTGCGAGGATGGCAAAATCCAGGTCGTGTCGTTGCTGCTGAACGCGTCGGAGGGGCCGCTGACCTTCACCATGCCACCGCCCTCCGAGGTCGAGCGTATGGTCCTGGTCGACAGCGCCAAGCCCGAGCAGCCGCCGATGCCGATCACCGACAGCTATGACCTCGCACCGCAGGGTGCGGCGCTGCTGTCCTGGACGATGGATCCGGCATGAGCGTTTGGGGCGCGACGCCGGCGAACGGCGGCACGACGTTCCGGCTCTGGGCGCCCGATTCCGACCAGGTGACGCTGGAGATCGACGGGGCTGCGCCGACGTCGATGGACGGGCAGGCCGACGGATGGTTCTCTACGACCGCCGATGTCGGGGCAGGGGCGCGCTATCGCTTCCGGATCGGCGAGGATCTGGTCGTTCCCGACCCCGCGTCGCGCCAGCAATCGGGCGGTGTGCATGGCTGGAGCGTCACCGTCGATCCCGTTGCGTATCGCTGGCAATCGACCGACTGGCGCGGGCGGCGCTGGGAGGAGCTGGTGATCATGGAGGTCCATGCCGGCACCATGGGTGGTTTCGCCGGGATCACCGCACGCCTGCCCGAGATCGCCGCGCTCGGCGTGACCGCGATCGAGCTGATGCCGGTCGCGGCGTTCGGCGGCACGCGCAATTGGGGCTATGACGGCGTCCTGCCCTATGCCGTCGCTGAGAGCTACGGCACGCCCGACGATCTGCGGGCGATGGTCGACGCGGCGCACGCGCTGGGCGTCGCGGTGCTGCTCGATGTCGTCTATAATCACTTCGGACCCGACGGGAATTATCTCGGCGCCTATGCTGGATCGTTCTTTCACAAGGACGTCGATACGCCTTGGGGCGGGGCGGTGGCGGTCGATGTCGAGCCCGTCGCCCGATATTTCATCGACAACGCCCTGATGTGGCTCACCGACTACCGGATCGACGGTCTCCGTTTCGACGCCGTCCACGCGATCGACAATGACCGGTTCCTCGATGCGATGGCGGCTGAGATCCGCGCGACGGTGACCGACCGGCCGGTCCACCTCGTCCTCGAGAACGAGCGCAACGACGCCGATCGGCTGCGGCCCGGCGGCTATGACGCGCAGTGGAACGACGACTTCCACAATGTCCTTCACGTGCTGCTGACGGGCGAGACCAGCGCCTATTACGCCGACTTCGCCGATCGGCCGGCGGAGCGTCTCGCGCGGTGCTTGGGTGAAGGGTTCATCTATCAGGGGGAGGGGTCGTCCAACCATGACGGCCGGACGCGCGGGACGCCGAGCGCGCACCTCCCCCCGACCGCGTTCGTGTCGTTTCTCCAGAACCACGACCAGATCGGCAACCGGGCGCTTGGCGAGCGGCTGACGTTGCTCACCGATCACGCGCGGCTGCGTGCCGCGACCGCATTGCTGCTGCTCTGTCCGCAGATCCCGCTGCTGTTCATGGGGGACGAGACGGGGAGCGAGACGCCGTTCCTGTTCTTCACCGACTTCCATGACGAACTCGCCGATGCGGTTCGCGATGGGCGGCGCCGGGAATTCGCGAAGTTTGCCGCGTTCGCCGACGAATCCGCCCGCGCCGCGATCCCCGATCCGAATGCGCGCGCGACCTTCGAAGCTTCGGTCGCCGAACCCGGTCCCGACGCCGATGCGTGGCGCGATCTTTATCGTACGCTGATCGCAGTCCGGCAGCGCGCGATCATACCGCGCTTGTCCGGCACGCGCGCAATGGGCGCCGAGGCGATCGGGCCGGCGGCGGTCGTCGCGCGCTGGACGCTGGGCGACGGCGCGGTGCTCACGATCGCGCTCAATCTCGGCGAGGATCCGGTCGCGTTTCCGCAGGCATCTGGCGAGATGCTGTTCGCGCAGAGCGATGCGGGGCAGCGCGCTAGCGTCGCCGTGTGGCTGGCGGCATGAGTCTGCTCCACGACCTCGCCGCCGCCGCTGGTTTGCAGCCCCGATGGCAGGATGCCGGCGGGCGCGCGCAGACCGTGGCCGACGAGGCGTTGCAAGCTATCCTAAGCGCGCTCGGGCTTCCCGCCGACAGCGAGGCGGCGATACGCGCGAGCCTCGTCATCGCGCGCGCGGCGCGAGCCGAACCCCCGTCGTTCGTGTCGGCAGACGTCGGTGCGCGGGTGTCGATCGGGGCAGGCGATGGTCCTGCGGTTCTGACGTTGGAGGACGGGGCGTCGCGTGCCGTGACGATCGTCGACGGGCAGCTGTCGGGCGTCACGGAGCCGGGATACCACATGCTCACGGTCGACAGCCGGGACATCCGCCTCGCGATCGCGCCACCGCGCTGCGTCACGATCGCGGACGTCAAGGCAGGACGCCGTCTCTGGGGCCCGGCGGTACAGATCCCGGCGTTGCGCGACGGCCGGGCCGCCGAGTTCGGCGACTTCGGCACGCTTGCGGACACGGTGCGCGCGTTCGCGACGCGCGGTGCCGATGCGGTGGCGATCAGCCCGACACATGCGCTGTTCCCGGCCGATGCGACCCGCTTCAGCCCCTATGCCCCGTCGAGCCGCCAGTTCCTCAACGTCATGCTCGCCGATCCGTCCATGATAGCCGGCGATGCGCCAGCGGACGCAGGGTCGCCGCCCGCGCTGATCGACTGGGCGGGCGCGATCCCAGATCGCCTCGCCGCGCTACGTCGACAGTTCGACACGTTGCGGGACACCGTACGGGCCAAGGTCGAGGCGTTCGCGGCAAGGGGCGGTAGTGACCTGCGTTTCCACGCCGCTTTCGATGCGCTTCACGCACATTTTTTTGCGCAGTCTGGTGCCCGGGGATGGCAGGACTGGCCCGCCGCCTATCAGGATCCCGATGGCGCCGCGGTCGCCGCGTTCATGACGGAGCAGCGCGATACGTGCGACTTCTACGTCTTTCTCCAGTGGCTGGCGGATGCGGGGCTCGAACGGGCGCAGCACACGGCACTTGATGGCGGCATGGCAGTCGGTCTGGTCGCGGATCTGGCGGTCGGCACGGATCCGGGCGGCAGCCATGCGTGGCGGCGGCGGGGTGATCTGCTGAACGGCCTGTCGATCGGTGCGCCACCCGACCCGCTGGGGCCCGACGGGCAGGCCTGGGGCATCACCGGCTTCGATCCGCGCGCGCTTGTGGCAAATGGCTTCGCCCCGTTCATCGCGACGATCCGCGCGGGTCTGGCGCATGCCGGCGGGCTTCGCATCGATCACGCCTTTGGCCTGCGCCGGCTATGGGTGGTGCCGGACGGCGCGTCGGCGGCGGATGGGGCGTATCTCGACATGCCGTTTGCGGACATGATGCGGATCATCGCGATCGAATCGCACCGCGCGCGTGCGATCGTCATCGGCGAGGATCTGGGGACCGTACCCGAAGGGTTTCGCGCGGCGATGGACGCACGGGCGATGCTGGGGATGCGCGTGCTCTGGTTCGAGCGCGACGGCGACGGTGATTTCATTCCCCCGGACTCCTGGTCGGTCGATGCGGTCGCGATGAGCGGGACGCATGATCTGGCGACGATCGCGGGCTGGTGGCAGGGGCGTGATATCGCCTGGAACTGGGCCCTTGGCCGGACAAGCGAGGCGGCGGACGAGGCGGCCGACCATGCCGCCCGCGCCGAAGATCGGTCCCGTCTGTGGACCGCGCTCGGTGCGCCGGGGCCACAGCCCGAGCCGAGCAACACCGCGCCGGTCGTCGACGCCGCGCTGGCGCATGTCGCACGGACGCCATGCGGTCTGGCGATCTTCCCGCTCGAGGACCTCGTCGGTCTCGTCGAGCAGCCCAATCTTCCCGGCACGACCGATGAACACCCCAATTGGCGGAGACGCATGCCAGACACCACCGACGCGCTCCTCGCGCGCCCCGACACTGCCGCACGCATCGCCCTGATCGAAACGGCGCGCGCATCATGACGCCACGTGCGACCTACCGGATGCAGTTCCACAAGGACTTCACCTTCGCGGACGCCGAGGCGCAGGTGCCCTATCTCGCCGCGCTCGGAATCAGCCATCTCTACGCATCGCCGATCGCGACGGCACGGTCCGGATCGACGCACGGCTATGACGTCGTCGATCCGACCCGGATCAATCCCGAACTGGGTGGCGAGGCGGGGTTTCGCCGGCTCGTCGACCGGTTGAAGGCGCACGGGATGGGCATGATCGTCGACATCGTTCCCAATCACATGGGTGTGGCGGGCGGCGAGAATGGCTGGTGGAACGACGTCCTCGCGAATGGTGCGTCGAGCCATTATGCGCAATTCTTCGACATCGACTGGCGCGAACCCGTCCTGCTGCCGATCCTGGGCGATCCGGTGTCGGTGGCGATCGCGCAGGGTGTGCTCGGCGTCGAATTGGTCGACGATGTGCCGATGCTCGTCGCCTATGGCGAACACGGTCTGCCGCTCCGCCCCGAGGATCACGCGACCGCGGCGAGCGACGACCTGACCGCGTTGCTCGATCGGCAGCATTACCGGCTGGCATCGTGGCGCACCGCAAACGACGATCTCAATTGGCGGCGGTTTTTCACGATCAACGATCTCGCCGGACTGCGCGCGGAAGATCCCGCGGTCTTCGAGGCGAGCCACCGCCTGTATCTTGACCTCTATGCCGAGGGGCTGATCGACGGTGTCCGGGTCGATCATGTCGACGGACTGACCGACCCCGCAGGCTATTGTCGAACGCTGCGCGCGCACTTCGATGCGATCACGCCAGCTGGCGCGGATCTGGCCTATATCGTCGTCGAGAAGATCCTGGCAGAGGGCGAACCGCTCGCCACCGATTGGGGGATCGACGGTACCAGCGGGTACGACTTCATGGCGCAAGTCACCGCGCTGTTGCATGACGAGGACGGCGCCGCACCGCTCGCCAAGCTCTGGGCGGATATCAGCGGGCGGTCGGCCGCGTTCGAGCCCGAGGATCTGCGCGCGCGTCAGGACATGCTGTCCTGGCAATTCGAGGGGCAGCTTGGCCGATGCGTTGCGGCGTTCGTCGTGCTGGCACGGTCGACGCCGCAAGGCGACGGGCTGACGGCGGGGATGATCCGGCGGGCGGTCGAGCGGATGCTCTGGGTCTTCCCGGTCTATCGCACCTATGGCACCGGCATCGCGTCACCCGCCGCCGACACGCCAATCCGAGAGATGGTGCGCGAGCGGGTCGCGACGCATCTGGCGCCCGGCGAAGGACCGGTCGTCGACCTGATCCTCGACTGGCTGGCCGGCAAAGGGCCGGGCGACCCGGATCTCGCCGCGGCGGCGGTGAGGCGGTTCCAGCAACTCTCGGCACCGATCGTGGCGAAGGCCGTCGAGGACACCGCCTTCTACCGCTATGGCCGGTTGCTGTCGCGCAACGACGTCGGGTTCGACCCCGCCGCATTCGCGCTGCCCATCGAGGCGTTTCATGCCGCGATGGCGGAGCGTGCCGCCCGTTGGCCGCGTGCGATGCTGGCGTCGGCGACGCATGATCACAAGCGTGGCGAGGACGTCCGTGCACGTCTCGCGGTGCTGAGCGAGATCCCGGTGCGCTGGCGTGAGACCGTGACGGGCTGGGTCGCCGCGGCGGCCGCTATCGACGACGCGGTCGATGCAGGCGACGCCTATATGCTGCTGCAGACGCTGTTCGGCGCGTGGCCCGAGGGGCTCCAGATCGATGAACGCGCAGGGCTTGCCGCCTATGCCGAGCGCATCGTCGGGTGGCAGGAAAAGTCGTTGCGCGAGGCCAAGCTGCGGTCGTCCTGGGAGGCGCCCGACGAGGCCTATGAGGACCGCTGTCACGTACTCGCCCGCGCCTTGCTCGACCCGGATCGTTCCGCGCGGTTTCTGCGCGAGCTGCATGACCTTGTCGAAGCGACCGCGGCGGCGGCGCAGGCGAATGCGCTTGTTCAGACGGCGCTGCGTTACACCGTGCCGGGGGTTCCCGATCTGTATCAGGGCACCGAGCTGGCGGATCTCAGCCTGGTCGATCCGGATAACCGCCGGCCGGTGGATTATGCCTGCCGCGCGCGCCTGCTCGAGCACGATGCGCCTGCAAAGCTCGCGCTGATCGCCCGCCTGCTCGCGACCCGGGCGGCCTCACCCGAAATCTTCGCCCAAGGCGACTACGCCCCTCTCGACGTGACCGGACCGCGTGCCGCGCATGTCCTCGCCTTCGAGCGCCGCGCGAATGGGCAGACGTTGCGGGTCGCGGTCGCGCTACGCTGCGCGGCGGAACTGCTCGATCAGTCGGGGGCGGCGGTTCCTGCGGCTTGGTGGGGTGAAACGCGGCTCGCCACTGGCGAGCGCGCAGCCGACCTTTTCGTGGACGGACCAGTCTTCGTCGCGGTGAGCAACTGATCCGGAGAGCGTCCCGCACAGGGCGGGACGCAGCTTATTTGCCGGCGAGATACGCCGCGATCGGGTCGATCATGTCCTCGGGGATGCGGCGCGCGATCACCGGCATCGTCGCCTGCGACTTGCGCGCGTCGACCACCGTCTCGTCGCCCCGCCAGTTGCGCAGACGCTGTGCGATGTAGGTGGCGCTCTGCCCAGCAAGCACCGGATAGGGCTTGCCCGGTGCATGGCAGCTGGCACAGGCGGGAAGCTGCTTGGCAGGCAGGCCCTCGCGGACGATCCGCGCGGCATTCACGCTGCCCGACGCTGTGGTCGTGCCGAGACCCGGCATGGCCGCGAAATGCCGCGCGAGCCGCGTCATCTCTCCGGGCGTCAGCGTCGCGGCGGCGTTGGCCATGACCGCGCTCTGGCGCTTGCCGGTCGCATAGGCCTGGAGTGCGGCACGCAGATAGGCGGGGCTATGACCGCCGAGCACGGGCAGGTCGGGCTGGCCACGGCCTCGGCCATCTGTGCCATGACAGCCGGCGCAGACGGCGATGCGTGCTGCGTCAGGACCGGCGGTGCCGCTGCCGGGGACTTCGGTCAGGGCGCGATAGGTCGCAGGCGACATCTCTGGCAACAGGCGGACGAAGGCGACCATGCGACGAACCTCGTCGTCGCGATCCTTGGCCGCCCAGCCGGGCATGCCGGTATATTTGACGCCGTGCTTGAGGATCCAGAAGATCTGCTTGTCAGTCCATTCGCGCGCATTCACCGCGAGATCGGGGGCGGGGGGCGTCGCCGCCTGCATCACCGGCAACGGACGCACGCCGGGCGCGCCATGGCACGAGGCGCAGCTTGCCCGGAACAGGCCCGCCGCGCTGACGAGGCCTTCATTCGCCTTGGGATCGTCGGGCGCGGTAAAGGCGGCGTGCGTGCGCACTGAATTGCGCATCGTCCAATGAAGGAACCAGTCGGTGATCTTCCAATGACCCGACGAGGCGGCGATGTTGAACACGCCCGACCAGGCGAACAACAGCCCGGCAAGCGCCAGCGCGACGATCGCGGCGATCGCGCGCGCCCAGGTAATGCGGATCGTCATGCCGTCGCGCTCCGTGTCTTCAACACCCCGCCGAGCATCGCGAGCCCGCCGAGGAAATAGCTTGCTGCGCCGACCATCAGCATGACGACGCCGCCGAGCTGCTGATCCTCGAGCGCGTCGAGGCCGTGCGCGGCGGGGTGCATCGCCATCATCGCGTAAAGCGGCCGCGGGGCGAGGCCGACGAGTGCGCCGAGCAGGGTCATGTGCATCGAGGTCAGCAGCATTGCGGCGACGCCCGATACGCGCCGGTCGGTCGCACCGCCGGTGCGCGTGCCGAGCACCGCGCTCCAGAGCAGCAGGCCGACCGCGAGGAAGCTCGCCTGTTCGAGCAGCAGAGCAACCGGCTGCATGTCGACGCGCAGCCGGAGCGCGGGAAGGTGCCAGAGCCACACGACGACCAGCTCGACCAGCGACATGGCCAGCGGAGTGACGATCGCCGGCCAGCGCTCGGCGGGATCGAACCGGCTGCCCGCGATACCATAAGCGAGGAACGGCGCAGCAACCGCGACCGCGATCATGTGGCCGGTCATGTGGCCGACCATGCCGAGCGGCGCGGCGGCGAACGCCCAGCCGATCGGCACCAGCGCGACGCCGAGCGCGAGGCTCGCGCGCCTCATCGGCAATCGCCGAAGACGATCACGGGCAGCGCGGTGAAGATCACCGCGACGAAGCTCAGGCCAGCGAGAAGCCGGGTCGACAGCGCAAGGAAGCGCAGCCGGTCGATCGCGGTCCCCTCGTCATGCGGCGGGGCGTCACCGGGCGTCTGCGACTGGACACGCGCGATATAGCCCGCGGCGAGGATGCCAAGCAGCGCGACGATCGTCGCGATCAGGGTCGCCACGGGAAAGCCCGTCAGCGCCGTCGCCGGCGTGGGGGACTTGGCGCACGTCACCGCGACCCACAGATAGCAGAACAGGAAATGCACGGCCCAGATCGTCGGCGGGACGATCAGCGTCCAAAGCGTGACCTTCAGGTCGCGCGCCCAGTGTTTCCGATTGTCCTTGGGTGTTGTCATGCGACCCCCGGGAACAGGCCGATCGTGCAGAACGTCACGATGCCCGTCAGTGCGAGGAAATGATGGTAGACGGTGATGTTGCGCAGGTCGGCGTCATAGACCGGCGTCATCTTGCCTGCGAGGCTGCGCGCGAGCGTATAGGCCTGCATGATCACGCCGAGCGCGGCGTGCACCGCTGTCCAGATCGCGAGCGTCCAGACGATCGCGGGATAGACGTGCAGCTCGGGGTCCATCCTCGAGTACCACGGCCCGGCGAGCCCGGCGAACAGGCTCGACAGCGTCGCGACGATGCCCAGAACCAGCAGCAGACGGCCCGCGGCGACGTTGCCGCGACGGTGCACCTCGCGCGCGCCGACGGTCGCCGCCCAGCCGGTCAAAGTCAGCGCCAGCGCGACCATCGGCCAGAATACGCCGGGCCCGTCTAGCCCCGCGCCCGTGGGCGGGAAATTGCTATGGATCGTCCAGAAGAAGAAATAGCCGAAGACGAGGCCCGAAAACGCGGTCGCATCCGCCATCATCGTGATGAACATCGCCCACCAGCCCGGCGCCGATGGCCCCGAGGTATAGAGCGGTACCTCGATCCCGTGACCGATATGCTTGGTTGGCTTTTCGGGGATTTCTGCGGTGCCGGTCCACAACCACCACAGCACGCAGGCGAGCGTCGCCACGCCGCTGAGCGCGGACAGGAGATAGAGGTGGTAGGTCGTCAGGATGAAGACGCCTGCCAGTGCGACCGCGGTCATCATCGGCTTCACGCTGGGCGTGCCGAGGCGGATGACCTGCAACGGTCGTGCGTCGAGCACGGTGGTGATGATCGACTCGCGCCGCATCTCCTCCGCGTCGGGTAGGAAGAAGCGGCCCTCGTCGACCTTCTGGACGAAGTTCTTCTGGTCCCAGATCGGATAGCGGCTCTCGATCAGCGGGACCGAGCGGATGCCCCAGTCCTCGTCATCGGGCAGCGCCAGCCATTCGAGCGTGCCCGCATTCCACGGATTGCGCGGCGCCTTGGGGCGGCGCGGCGACAGCGCGAGGTCGATGCACACGATCAGCACGCCGAGCGCGAACATGTAAGAGCCGGCGGTCGAGGCGAGGTTGAGCCCGCCGATGCCGAGTTCCTCGGGGTAAGTGAACACGCGGCGCGGCATGCCGAGCAGGCCCGACAGATGCATCGGGAAGAAGGTCAGATTCATGCCGACGAACATGATCCAGAACGCGGTCCGCCCGAGCCGATCCGACAGCTTCTTGCCGGTGACCAGCGGCCAGTAATAATAGAGCCCGGCGAACAGCGGCAGCAGCGTACCGCCGATCAGCACGTAATGAAGGTGCGCGACGATGAAATAGGTGTCGTGCGCCTGCCAGTCGAAAGGCGCGACCGCGACCATCACGCCGGTCAGACCGCCGATCACGAACACCGCGAGGCTGCCCGATGCATAGAGCAAGGGCGTCGACTTCTTGACGTTGCCCGCCCAGAGCGTCGCGATGAACACGAAGATTTGCACGCCGGTCGGGATCGCAACCGCCTCGGACGCTGCCGCGAAGAAGGCGAGGCTGATCTTTGGCAGCCCGGTCGTGAACATGTGGTGGACCCACAACCCGAAGCTCAGGAACGCGGTGCCGACCGCCGCCAGCACGATCCACGGATAGCCGAGCAGATGCCGCTGCGCGAAGGTCGGGATCAGCATCGCGAACAACGCGATCGACGGCAGGAAGACGATATAGACTTCGGGGTGGCCGAAGATCCAGAACAGGTGCTGCCACAGCAACGGGTCGCCGCCCTTGTCCGCGTTGAAGAACGGCCAGTTGAGCAGCCGCTCCATCTCGAACAGCACGTCGCCTGCGATCAGCGGCGGGAAGGCGAACAGGATCATCACCGCGACGACGAGGATGTACCAGGCGTAGAGCGGCATGAGGTTGAGCCGCATGCCGGGCGGGCGGCATTTGAGCACGCCGACGATCAGTTCGACGGCGGCTGCGACCGACGACACCTCGATGAAGCTGAGGCCGAGCATCCAGATGTCCGCGCCGAGCCCGCTAAGATCGGTCCGCGTCGTCAGCGGCGGATACATGAACCAGCCGCCATCGGGCGCGGCATCGAAGAAGATCGATCCGGAGACGAACACGCCGCCGATCAGGAAGCTCCAATAGCCAAAGCCCGACAGTCGCGGAAACGGCAGATCACGCGCGCCGAGCAGCTGTGGCAGCAGAATGATCGAGACCGCCTCGAACATCGGCACCGCGAACAGGAACATCATCATCGAGCCGTGCAGCGTGAACAGCTGGTTGAACGTGTTCGCGGTGACGAGATCGTTGTTCGGCACCGCCAGCTGCGTGCGCATGATCAGCGCAAGCACGCCTGCGAACAGCATGAAGCCAAACGCGGTCAGCGTGTACCAGACGCCGATCCGGTTGTTGTTGACGTCGGTCCAGCGGAAGAACCAGCCGCTCGGCGGTTTCCAGACCTCGCGCAGGCGATCCTCCTGGCCCTTGCGGACCGCGGGATCGTTCTGATCGGGGGCGACATAGGCCGGACTGTCGGTCGTCATTTCAGCCCCTGAAGATAGCTGGCGATCTGGTCGGCTTCGGCGGCCGACATCTGCGGGAAGGCGGGCATGCGGACGCCGGGCTTGGTCTTGCCGGGCTCACGCACGAACCGCGCGATATTGGCGTGGGTCATCGGCAGGATGCCTGCGGCAAGCGTCGGACGTGATCCGAAATGCGTCAGGTCGGGGCCGATCTTCGCCACCGGACCCACCCCGCGAACGCTGTGGCAGCCGCTGCAGCCATAGCTGGCGAACAACCTCGCGCCGGGCGATGCGGTGACCGTCGCGGGTCGCGCCTGTGCGGCCAGCCAGCGTTCGAATGCGGCAGGCTCCATCGCGACGACGTCGAATGCCATCAGCGCATGCCCCAGCCCGCAGAATTCGGCGCAGACCCCGCGATATGTTCCCGCCTTGGTCGCGCGGACGACCAGGCGGTTGGTGCGGCCGGGGATCATGTCCATCTTGCCGGCAAGCCCCGGCACCCAGAAGCTGTGGATGACGTCGGGGCTGCGCAGCGACAGCTCGACGGTCCGGCCGACGGGGAGGCGAAGTTCATTTGCCGCCTCGACGACCGCGCCGCCGGGAGGAGCATAGCGTACGCGCCACCAGAACTGCTCGCCATCGACGCCGATCCGGAGGTCGGCATCGGCGACCGGGCGGGGGCGCATCGCGGGCAACGCGTAGAGCAGCAGCGCGAGCAACAGGATCGACGGGCCGATCCCGCCAAGCCACAGGACCATCTTCATCCCGCCCTTGTGGGTCAACCGCCCCTCGGGCGCGCGGATCGCGTGCCGCATCAGCAGCGCAAGGCCAAGCGCCAGGACGACCGCGCCGATGACCAGCACGATAGTGATCGACAGCACCTGATCAGCCTGTTCGCCGAACGGAGCCAGCGTCGACTGGTGCCGGTTGCAGGCGCCAAGCGCCGGCAGGCACGCCCAGACGGAAAGTAAACTTGCCTTCCGCATCATCGCCTTAGCTTCCCCTTTGAGCAGATCCTCTAGCTGTGGCCGAAACGGCGTTAAACCCCTTAAATGAACTTTCCGTCATGAACTGGCACAACCTGGGCAGGGGTGGCTTGCATGTGGACTAGGCCAGGCGGATGAGGTCGCGGATACGACCGGCCAAAGCGTCGATCGCGAAGGGTTTCGTCATTACGTGCATGCCGGGATCGAGATGGCCGTTGCCGACCACCGCATTCTCGGCATAGCCCGTGATGAAGAGGATTTTGAGGTCCGGACGGCCAACGCGCGCGGCATCCGCCATCTGCCGCCCGTTCATCCCCCCCGGCAAGCCGACATCCGTGACCAGCAGGTCGATGCGCGTGTCGGACTGGAGGATCTTCAGGCCGGCTGGCCCGTCCGCGGCCTCGATCGCGGCATAGCCCAGTTCCTCGAGCACCTCTACGACCAGCATGCGAACGGTGGGCTCGTCGTCGACGATCAGGACGGTCTCGCCACGGATAGCGCGCGGGACCTCGGCAAAATCGGGCTGCGGTTCGTCCTCGTCCGACGGACCGAAATGCCGTGGCAGATAGATGCAGATATTGCTGCCTTCGCCGACCTCCGAATAGATCCGGACCTGTCCGCCCGACTGGCGCGCAAAGCCGTAGATCATCGACAGGCCGAGCCCCGTGCCCAGACCCAAAGGCTTGGTCGTGAAGAACGGATCAAAGGCCTTGGCGACGACCTCGGGCGGCATGCCGGTGCCGTTGTCGGACACACAGAGCGAGACATATTGACCGGGATCGAGATCGCGGTCGCGACCCATCCGCGCGTCGATCCAGCGATTGGCCGTCTCGATCGTCAGCCGTCCGCCCGTGGGCATCGCATCGCGCGCGTTTATGCACAGGTTGAGGATCGCGTTTTCGAGCTGGTTGGGATCGACGAGCGTCGACCACAGCCCGGCGGAGGCGACCACCTCGACGGCGACGTCGGGCCCGACTGTCCGGCGCACGAGCTCCTCCAGCCCGCCGATCAACCGATTGACGTCGGTCGGCCGGGGATCGAGCGTCTGCCGCCGCGAAAAGGCCAGCAGACGGTGGGTCAGCGCCGCGGCACGCTTGGCGGCACCCTGAGCGGCAAGCGAGTAGCGTTCGACATCGCCCAGCCGTCCCTGTGCGATGCGGATGCCGAGCAGCTCGAGGCTGCCCATGATTCCGGTCAGCAGATTGTTGAAGTCGTGCGCCAGCCCGCCGGTCAGCTGGCCCACGGCTTCCATCTTCTGGCTCTGGCGCAGTGCGGCCTCGACATCCATCAACTCGCGGGTGCGCGCGGCGACCTGATCCTCGAGCGTTTCGGTCCAGGCGAGCAGTTCGGCGGCATGCCGGCGGCCATCGTCGATGTCCGTATTGGTGCCGACCCAGCGCGTGATCTGGCCGCCGATGGTCCGTACCGGCTCCGCGCGAGCAAGAAACCATCGGTAGCCGCCATCAGTACTACGCAACCGGAACTCGGCGGCATAGGTAGTGCCCGTATCGCGTGCGGCCTGCCACGTCGTCGCCGTGGCCTCGCGATCGTCGGCGTGAACCAGTGACAGCCAGGTGCCGGATCCAGTTAGAGCGCCGGGCGAAATACCGGCATAATCATAGACCTGCTGGTTGACCCAGTAGATCTCGCCATCGGGACGCGCCGCCCAGATCAGGCTGGGCACCGCTTGCGCGAAGACGCGGAACTGTTCTTCACTCTCGCGGAGTGCTGCTTCCGCACGCAGCCGCTCGGTCGCCGCACGAACCCGGTCCGCGACCTCGCGCATAAGTTGGAGTTCCTCGTCCGCCCAGACTCGCGGCTGATCGTGATTGGCATAGAGCAGCGCGACGAACGCATCCTGTTCGAGCAACGGCATGTTGACGAACGACCATGCGCTGATCGCCTTCAGGCCGGCAGCACCCGCGGCGGTTCGCGGGTCGCGCTCGACATCGGCGATCACGACCGTGCGCCCTGCCTTCAGATCCTCGATATAGGACCCATAGTCGCGGAACTGCAGCATGCCCGCCAAGGTACGTGTTCCCGGCGCATTCCAGTCCCGCTCGACGGTGATCGTCTCGGCCAGGGTGTCGATCACGCCGTAGCCGACCCGACTGATCTGCAGGGCGTGGCCGAGGATTTCGGCCGCTGCATAGGCGATTGCCGCAGGGTCGGTCAGATCGCGGATCGCGTCGCCGAGCGCCAGCAACGCGGTCTGCCGCACGTCGGCGAGCTTGCGGGCGGTGATTTCGAAGCTGATCCCGGGAAAACGTAGCGCAGTCCCGTCGGCCGCGCGCTCGCAACGGCCCTGCGCGATCACCCAGCGGATCGTCCCGTCGCGCTCGAGCAAGCGATATTCGGCTTCGAAGGGGCCGCCCGATTGGACCGCCGCCTCGATTGCCTGCTTGGTACGCGCGCGGTCGTCCGGATGAATACCTTGAAAGAACGTCGTGATCGGTGCGCCCGCCGCCGCGGCTGCCGGATCCACCCCGTACAGCAGAGCGAACCGGGCATCGGCGGTGACGCGATCCCGGGCGATGTCCCAGTCCCAGGTACCGATCCCGCCGCCGGCCGAAAGCGCCAGCTGCAACCGTTCCTCGGCTTCGCGGGCGAGCGTCTCTGTCCTGTGCCGCTCGGTCACGTCGCTCAGCAGCACGGCGATCCTGGCCGAGGCCGGCTCGCCGATCCGCGCGACCTGTGCATCATAGCGCCGATCGCCCTGCGCCACGCGCGTCTCGAACCGGGTTGCGTGCCCGGTCCGGGCGATCTCGCCGAACGTCCCGATCCAATCGCCATCCAGTGCGGGCTGCAGCGCGTGCCAGGTCTGTCCGACCGGGTCGCGCAAGCCCGTCTGCCGGAGAAATTGCGCGTTCGCCTCGAGGAACCGACAATCGATCACGCGATCGCCGTCAAAGATCAGATCGACCAGCCCGAAGCCGATATCGATCGCGGTGAACACTTCGCGATAGTCGCCTTCGCCGGGACGTGCCGATACGCGCTGACGGTCGTTCCCGGGGACATTGTTCGGACTCGAGGGCATCGAATTTTCTACTCGCAGGAACACCAACTCGGGTCCGGCATACGACCAGCCATGCAGCCGGCGTCACTGGACCCGGGTCGTCAAACGCGAGACAGGCGGTGGTCGATCCCCGGGAAGTTTGGTGTCATGCGGAACGGACGCGCGCGCTGGCGGATGTCAGAGCGGACGCGACCCGTTCCGCCCAGGCGGCACAGCCCTCGGGCGCGCCGATCAGGTCCTGGCGGATCTCGATCTCCGCATAGAGACGCCGTGCCGGATAGGCGTGCCGCGGGATCGTATAATCGATCAGGTCCATCCGATAGGGCTCGTTGTCACCCACCACTAGGTCGGGCTCGCCCCCCAGGACCTCGAGCATCGCGAGGGCAAAGCGCGTGTCGCCGCCATCGTGCAGGATGCCGATATGCCAGGGCCGTATTGCCGCTCCGTCCGCGCCGCGCATCGCCGGGGTGAAGCTGTGCAGCGCAACCAGGATGGTCGGTTGTCCGGCGGCATCCCGGCGTGCGATCTCGGCCGCGATCGCCGCATGATAGGGCGCATGGATCACCGCATATCGCGCGGCTCGATCCGCCTCGCTCAGGTCGCGATTGCCGGGGATCGGCGTGCCGTCGCTGGTCTCGGCGATCGCATCGGGTTGCGTCTCGCTGCGGTTGCAGTCGACGACCAGCCGAGAATAGGTCTGATGGATGAAGACCGCGTCGAGCCGGTTCGCCAGCAACCGTCCGACCTCGCCGACGCCGATGTCCCAGCCGATGTGCCGTTCCAGTTCGGCATCGTCTAGACCGAGCGACCCGAGCGACACGGGCACTGAATTTCCAGCATGATCGCCGATCAGGAGGAACGATGATGCGCCTTTCGGGTTGACGGTGACGGTCGGAGGCCTGTCTCCTGCCGCGATCAGCGGTCCCTCGGTCCGGTTGGTCATGCGATACGGATCCTGAATGCCATTTCTCACACTTTCTCACGTGACGAGATACACTTACCGGCAACCGGTAGCATTTGGCGAGCACCGTATCATGGTCCGTCCGCGCGAAAGCCATGACCAGCAGCTGATTTCGGCCGAGCTGACCATAACCCCCGAACCGTCGGAGGTGCGCTGGCTGCACGACGTGTTCGGCAATTCGGTGGCGATCGCGACATTCGATCGCCGTGCGCGCGAACTCGTGTTCGACAGCCGGGTGCGGCTCGATCACAGCCCCGCCGAACTCGCGACGGTCGATATCGAGCAATACGCACGTTCCTATCCGTTCACCTATTCGTCCGAGGACATGCCCGACCTGTTGCGGTCGATCGAGCGCCAGCATCACGATCCGCACCGCGAGATCGATCGCTGGGCGCGGCGGTTCCTCGATCCCTCGGGGCGGACCGATACGCTGGCGATGCTGTCCGACATGACCGCGGCGATCCGGCGCGACTTCACCTATGTGCCGCGCCCCGAAAAGGGGACGCAGTCGCCGATCGAGACGCTTGCCCGCCGCAAGGGTACTTGCCGCGATTATGCGATGCTGATGATCGAGGCGGCGCGCGCGCTCGGCTTCGCGGCGCGGTTCGTGTCGGGCTATGTCTACAACCCCTCAAGCCGCGAGCAGCGGACGGGGGGCGGCAACACCCATGCCTGGGTCCGCATCTATCTGCCGGGATCGGGTTGGGTCGAGTTCGATCCGACCAACGGCATCATCGGCAGTCGCGGGCTGATCCGCGTCGCGATCGCCCGCGACATCTACCAGGCCGTGCCGATCTCGGGAAGCTGGGCGGGATTCCCCGGCAGTTTCCTCGACATGACCGTCTCGGTCGACATCGCGGTCGACGAGCCGAGCGCCGCCCCTACAGCCACAACCCCGCTCGCGCCGCAGCCGGTCCGGGCATGAGAAAGACGACCGCATGCTGATCCGCGCCGGCTATGATATTCGCTTTGAAGCCGATGTTCCGACGCCGCTGATGGCGATGCTGAGCCTTCACCCGTCGCGCAACCGCGATCTTGTCAAACCGCACCGGATCGTCGCGAGCCCCGACGTCCCGATCTACGATTATCTCGACGCGTTCGGGAATGTCTGCACGCGCATGACCGTCCCCGCCGGCGGCCTGACGCTGTCGTGCGACTTCACGATCGAGGATGACGGGCAGCCCGACCCGGTCGAGCCCGATGCCGTTCAGCATGCCGTCGAGGATCTGCCGGATGAGATCCTCGTCTTCCTGCTCGGCAGCCGCTATTGCGAGACGGACCGGCTGTCCGAAACCGCCTGGTCGCTGTTCGGGCATGTGCCCTCAGGCTGGGCGCGCGTGCAGGCGATCGTGCAGTTCACGCACGACCATATCGAGTTCGGCTATCATCATGCGCGGGCGACCAAGACCGCCTGGGATGCGCATCAGGAACAGCAGGGCGTGTGCCGCGATTTCGCGCATCTAGCGATCACGCTGTGCCGCTGCATGAACATTCCGGCACGTTATTGCACCGGCTATCTCGGCGATATCGGCATTCCCCCGGTCGACGCGCCGATGGATTTCTCGGCCTGGTTCGACGTCTATCTCGGCGGCCGCTGGCACACCTTCGACGCACGACACAACCAGCCGCGGATCGGCCGGATCCTGATGGCGCGCGGCCGCGATGCGACCGATGCCGCGCTCACGACGACGTTCGGGCCAGCGCGGCTCGTGGGCTTCGACGTCCACACCGACAAGGTCGACGCGGCGGCTTGAGCCCGCCGCAGCGTCGGTTTACGCTTGTCACCCCGCCGGCGTTCGTGCGAACGCCGCGACACCATTAAACAATGCTGCGATGCACCATATGCCTGCTTCTTCGACACCCGGTTCCGTCCCGAGCAACGCCAACGCGCTGCTGCTGCAAGCGATCGCGCTGCGCCAGTGCGTGACCGCGGTCTACAACCGGATGCATGTCAAACTCGCGCCGCATATCCTGTTCACGCGCCATGATGACGTGTTCGTCGATGCGGTCACGCTGCAGCGCGACGGACAGCCGCCCAAGGAGATCAAGCTCGGCACGTTCAAGCTCGCCGGGCTGAAGGATATCGTCGTGATAGACGAGGGTTTCCGGCCCGACGCCGTCTTCAACCCGCACGACATCAAATATGAGGGCGTGACGCTCTTCGTCGTCGAGCCGAACTGACCGCCAAACGGACTGGCGCCGTGGTTACGGCGCCGGCGGCAGCCATGCCGTCTCGATCTCGCCGTAGCGGTCGACAAAGCCCGTCCGCCGCATCTGAAGCTCCGGGTCGAGGATCCGGACCCGTCGACCGTTGCGCTCGATCACGCCGTCACGCTCGAGCGCGCGGATCGTCCGGTTGACGTGCACCTTGGTCAAGCCGAGCGCATCCCCAATATCGCTCTGCGTCAGGGGCAGGTCGAACGAATCGATCACGCCACCCGCGGTGACCCGCAGACGCGCCAGGATATCAAGGAGGAGCGTGGTCAGCCGCTCCGCCGCGCCCTTGCGGCCGATCGAAGTGAGCCGGTCGCTCATCGCGACATTCTCGGCCGCGGCGATGGCATAGAGCAGCCCGGCGAGCCGCGGCTGCTGGCGAAAGATCTGGCCCAGATCGGCCTTGGGTAGTTCGGTGACGGTACAGTCCGACACCGCGGTAAGCGTCGCCGAGGCCTGCGACCAGGCGATGCTGGACGTGCCGATCAGGTCGCCGGCATAGTGGAAGCGCAGGATCTGGCGGCCGCCGGCCGCGAGCCTCGCCGCCGAATGCAGCCAGCCATAATGGACGACGAACAGTGCATGGCTCGTCCCGCCCTCGGCCATCAGGATCTCGCCGGGCTTGAGCCGGATCTCGCGTTGCTCGGCGCGCGAGATCGCTGCGCGTTCCTCTTCCGTCAGCGCAAGATGGCGTTCGAGCCGCGCGATCAACCCACTTCGATGCATCGTTCCGCCCCTGCATTCGCCCTTGTCGGCGGCCCCTGTCGGCTGCCCATCTCGGCTGCCCGTTGCGGCCGCCCGTAACCCCATGCTCAACCATGCGGTTCGTCCGGTCGTCAACAGGTCGATTGGTCCGTATCAGCCTTTATCAAGCTGTCCCAGAATGATCGGCGTAAATCGATCGGCGATCCGATCGATGCCGCGTGTGTTCGGATGGACATGGTCGCGCTGCATCAGCGCGGCGTCGCCGATCACGCCATCGAGGATGAACGGATAGAGTCCCGCACCATAGGTCTTGGCAAGATCGGGCCAGATCGTGTCGAACGCTGCCTGATATTCGGGGCCGAGATTGGGGGGCGCCCGCATGCCCGTCAGCACGACCGGGATCTTGCGGCGGCGCGCCTCGTCCATCATCGCGGTCAGGTTGGCGCGGGTCTCGGCGGGCGCGATCTGACGCAGCACGTCGTTGCCACCCAGTCCGAGCAGGATGAGATCGGGTTTGCGGGGCAGGCTGTCGAGCGCGAAGGCGAATCGCTGGCGCCCGGCCGCGCTGGTGTCGCCCGAGACGCCGGCATTGACGATCGTCGCGTTGACGTCCTTGCGGCGGAGCGTCGCCTGCAAAACGTCGGGCAGGCTGTGACCGCGCGCGACGCCGTACCCCGCGTACAGACTGTCGCCAAAGGCCAGGATCAGGCGCTCGCGACCGGCCGGCGCGGGAGGCATCGCGACCGCTGTACCATCGACGGCCGTGTCGCCGCCCGCGCCGCGGGTGGCCGCCACAGGGGCCGGGCTATCCGCCGCCCGATCGCACCCCGCGAGGACCAGCGCTTGGAGAACCGCGGCGACTGCCACATATGAAGGCCTGTATCGCTCCAACGTAAAGTGCTCCATGTCCCGATCAACCTCCGACGATATGGTGATATCGGCCCGCAATGTCACGCTGACGCTCGGCAGTGCGAGTGCAGCGACCGCGATCCTCAAGGGCATCGATCTCGACATTGCGCGGGGCAGCAGCGTGGCGCTGCTCGGGCCCTCAGGGTCGGGCAAATCGTCGCTGATGGCGGTGCTGTCCGGGCTCGAACAGGCGAGCGGCGGAGAGGTCGAGGTGGCGGGACTCGATTTCGGCGCGCTCGACGAGGATGCGCTGGCACGCGCGCGGCGTGGTCGTATCGGCATCGTGCTCCAGGCATTTCATCTGTTGCCGACGATGTCGGCGCTGGAAAACGTCGCCGTCCCGATGGAGCTTGCCGGCATGGCCGATGCGTTCGCACGCGCCGCCGATGAGCTGGAGGCGGTCGGGCTTGGCCACCGAACCGGGCATTATCCGACCCAGCTGTCGGGCGGGGAGCAGCAGCGTGTCGCGATCGCCCGCGCGCTGGGACCGCGGCCGGACCTCGTCTTCGCGGACGAGCCGACGGGCAACCTCGATGCCGCGACGGGTGCGGCGGTGATGGACCTGCTGTTCGACCGACGCGCGGCGACGGGCGCGACGCTGATCATCATCACGCATGATCCGGTCCTTGCGGCGCGGTGCGATCGGGTCGTCGAGCTTGGTGACGGGCGTATCGTCCGCGACCAGTTGCGGTCCGTGACGGGCGCGGGGGCATGACCGACTGGCGGCTCGCCTGGCGTCTGGCCAGGCGCGAGCTCAACCTCCGGTTTCGCGGCCTGCGACTGCTGCTGGCCTGTCTGTTCCTGGGGGTCGGCGCGCTGGCGGCGATCGGCAGCCTGACCCGCGCGATCGACGGCGAACTGGCAAGTCGCGGCAGCACGATCCTGGGTGGCGACGTCGAATTCGCCACGTCGCAACGCGCTGCGACACTCGAGGAGCGCCGCGCGATGGCCGCGCTCGGCACCGTATCGGAGACGGTGCGCATGCAGGCGACGGCGGTTCGCGGTGCGGCCAGCGTGCCGATCGAACTGAAGGGCGTCGATCGGTCCTATCCATTGTACGGCACGGTCCGGTTTGCCGATGGGGGCGCAGCGGAGCCGCGCGACTCGGGGATCTGGATCGCGCCCGCGCTCGCCGACCGGCTGGGCGTCGGCCGCGGCGCCCGGATCCGGCTGGGTACGGCCGAGTTCGTGGTCGACCATGTCCTCGCCGAGGAGCCTGACCGGCTGGGCGAAGGCTTTACGCTGGGGCCCGTCGCGATCGTTTCGCAGCCCGGGATTGCGCGGACCGGCCTGATCCAGCCCGGCAGCCTTTACGAGACCAAATATCGCGTCCGCCTCACGTCGGGACTCGCGCCAACGCGCGCGGTCGACCGGATCAAGGCGGCATTCCCGTCCGCGGGCTGGGAAAGCAAGACCCGCGACCGTGCAGCGCCCGGTGCCGAGCGCTTCGTCCAGCGGATGGGCCAGTTCCTGTTGCTCGTCGGACTCTCCGCGCTCGTCATCGCCGGTATCGGGGTCGGGAATGGGGTCTCGTCCTATCTCGCCGCACGGCGGCAGAGCATCGCCGCGCTCAAGGTGCTTGGTGCGACGTCCGGGATGATCGCCCGGGTATACCTGATCCAGATCGTCGTTGTCGCCGGGATCGGCATTCTAGCCGGTTTGATCGCCGGCGCCGCGGCGGTGCCGTTGATCGTCGCGCTCGCGGGCGACGTGCTGCCGGTCGCGCCGAGCTTTGCAGTGCAGCCCGTGCCGCTGCTGCTCGCCGCCGCCTATGGCATGGTGATCGCGCTGGCGTTTACCGCGCCAGCACTGGTCGAAGCCGGAAGCGTGCCGGCGGTCGTGCTGTTGCGTGGCAATGCCGGCCAGCGGCGCGTACCGTTGCACCGGACGCTGCCCTGGGTCGCCGGTGGCGGGCTTGCGCTCGTTGCGCTCGCACTGCTGACCGCGGAACAGCCTGGGCTCAGCGCGGGGTTCCTTGCGGCGGTCGCGGCCGTGCTGCTCCTCCTTGCCGGGTTCGGCTGGGTCATCCGGATCGCGGCTGCGCGATTGCCGCGGGCGCGCCAGCCGCTGCTCAGGCTTGCGGTTGCAGCACTGCACCGTCCTGGCGCTCGCACCGGCACGCTGGTGGTCGCCCTCGGCCTCGGGCTGACGCTGTTCGTCCTGCTTGCTGCGATCCGGACGAGCATCGACGCGAATATCGCGCGGACCGTTCCGCAGCGCGCGCCCGCCTTGTTCGCGCTCGACGTTCCGCCGCAGCGCGAAGCCGAATTCCGCCGGACGGTCGCTGAGGCCGCGCGCAAGCCGGTCGTGACCACCGTGCCCGCGATGCGCGGCACGATCACGGGCTATGCAACGACGCGTGTCGCCGATCTAAAGACCTTGCCGGAAGGCGCCTGGGCGCTGCGTGGCGAACGTGGCCTGACCTATGCCGAGACGCTGCCGGACGGCAGCCAGATCACCGCCGGGCGCTGGTGGCCGCGCGGCTATGCCGGGCCGCCGCTGGTGTCGATCGACGAGCGGCTGGCCAAGGCGCTGGCTCTGAAGATCGGCGATCCGATCCAGTACAGCCTGCTGGGTGTCGAACGGAGCGCGCGGATCGCCTCGTTCCGGCGGATCAGTTGGGATACGCTCGGCTTCAACTTCGTCATGGTCTTTTCCCCCAACGCGATCGCCGACGCGCCGCATAATCTGGCGGCGACGATCGATCTCGACCGTGGCGAGGAGGGGGCGGTGATGCGCGCGCTGCTGCCGCGGTTTCCGTCTGTTTCGGTGATCGAGGTCCGCGACGTTCTGGGGCAACTGCGAACGATCGTGGGGCAGATGGCGACCGCGATCACCGCGGCGGCGTCGGTCGCGATCCTCGCCGGCATCGCTGTGCTGATCGGCGCAATCGCCGCGGCGCGTGAAGCGCGGACCTATGACGGGGTGATCCTGCGCACGCTCGGCGCGACTCGCCTCCAGGTGCTCGGCGTCCAGGCACTCGAATATGCGTTTCTGACGGTGATCCTGTCCGCGGTGGCGCTGCTGCTGGGGCTGGGGGGGGCGTGGTATGTCGTCACGCAGGTCTTCGCGTTCACATGGCTGCCGAGCTATCCGGCGGTGTTCGCGACGCTGATCGTAGGTGCGGGGCTGACGATGGCGATCGGGCTGATCGGGGCGTGGCCGATCCTCAGCGCCAGGCCAGCCCGGGCGTTGCGCGATCTCTGACCTGTTCCGGCCGCGGCACGAAATGGCGGCCGCGGCGTTTGCATGGGGTCGGGACGGCGCGATGGGCGGCCAAGGGGATTTTTGAGTGAGCAATGCAGTGGCAAACGGCGACGCGCCCGTCGACGCGACGAGCCCGTGGTCGATGTCGATGGCCACCTGGTGGTCGGTGCTGAAGCGCAGCTGGGCGGAAGCCAGCGACGACAATATCGGCCTGATCGCCGCGGGCACCGCCTTTTACGCATTCGCGGCGATCGTGCCGCTGCTCGCCTCGATCGTGCTGATCTACGGGCTGGTCGCGGACACGGCGACCGTCGTCGCCAATATCCGCGGTCTGTTCCAGGTGCTGCCGGCCGATGCCGCCAAGGTCATCGGCGATCAGCTCGCCACCGTGGTCGGGACGTCCGAGGGCAAGAAGGGGTTTGGCCTGATCCTAGCACTGGCACTTGCACTCTATGGTGCGTCGAAGGGGGCATCGTCGATCGTCACGGCGCTCAACATCGCCTATGAGGAACGCGAGACCCGCGGGTTCTTCGCGCTGTACATTCTCGCATTCTCTATCACCGCGGGCGCGGTGGTTCTGGCGCTGACCGCCGCGCTGTCGACCGCGGCCTTCGCATTGCTCGACAGCATGATTCCGGGGGCGCCAGATTTCGTCCTGACGCTGCTGCGGCTTACCAGCTATGCGGTGCTGGCAACGCTCGCCGTCACAGCAGCGGCGTGCCTGTACCGTTTCGGGCCGAACCGCGCGCATGCCAAATGGGCGTGGCTGACCCCGGGGTCGCTTGCAGCGACGCTGATCTGGCTCGCCGCGACAGTCGGCTTCGGTTTCTACGTCGCCAATTTCGGGAATTACGGCGCGACCTACGGCTCGCTGAGCGCGGTGGTCGTGCTGCTGACCTGGCTGTGGCTGTCCGCCTATGTCTTCCTGCTCGGCGCCGAGCTCAACGCGGAGCTCGAGCATCGCACCACCCGCGATACGACCACCGGGCCCGAACGTCCGGCCGGTGCGCGCGGCGCTGCCGTTGCCGATGCGACCGTGACGACGCCCCCGCCATCACACACGCCCGATATGCCAGAACCGGGCCGTGGCGTGCGAACCGCGCAGACCGCGGCCGCATCGCGGGCCGCGCGCGCGCCGATGCCGTCGGTTCTGCTCGCGGTCGGCGGGCTCGGTGCGCTGCGTCGAGGGTCCGGCAAGGCAGGCATGATCCTGCTGGTCGTCGGCGGAGCGCTCGCCTGGGCGGGTCGGACCTCCCCGGACGGTGACGACGATGTCCAGCGTTCCGCTTAAACTATTCTTCGACGGCGGCTGTCGTCCGAATCCGGGGCGCATCGAGATCGGGGTAGTCGTTCGCGGCGTGACCCATATCCTGGACGATTGCGGTCACGGCACCAACAGCGATGCGGAATGGCTAGCGGCGATCCATGCGCTGCGAGTTGCCCGCGAGCTGGGCGCGGTCTCGGTCGATCTGCGCGGGGACTCCGCGCTGGTGGTGGGGCAGGCGCGTGGTACCGCGCGCTGTCGATCGGCTGAGCTTCGCGCGCACCGCGACGCCTTTCAGACGCTCGCGGCGACGTTCGAGACGGTGAAGATCCGCCATGTCGGCCGGTCCCACAACCTCGCCGGGATTGCGCTGGCCCGCCTGCATCCGCGCTGAGCGCTAGGCCCTCCAACCGGCCCCCAATTCACGGTGCTGGTCGTGGCGCTCCAGCCTGCTATAGCGCTACCATCGCTGGCCCGTTCCTGACCGCCGACGACAGAGAGATGCGCGCGCTCCCGTCACACCGACTGGAGAACTGCGTTGGCCATCACTCCATCGTCCCCGACCCCCGCAAAGACTGCAACATCGCCCCTCGCGCTGATGATCCGGAAGCTCGAGACCCATGCGACGCTTGACCGACGTGATCGCGAGGCGATCCAGGCCCTGCCGCACCATGTCCGCACGTTCGATGCATCCGCCTATCTCGTCCGCGAGGGCGACAGTCTCCAGCATTGCTCGGTGCTAGTCTCGGGCTATGCGTTTCGCCAGAAGGTCACCGGCGACGGGTTGCGGCAGATCGTGTCGCTGCACATTCCCGGCGAGCCGCTCGATCTCCAGCATCTGTTTCTCGATCTCGCGGACCACAACGTCCAGACGCTGACGCGTGCCGAGGTGGCGATCATTCCGCGCGCGGCGCTGCAGGAACTCGCCTTGTCGCATCCTGCGATCGGTCACGCGCTGTTCGTCAACACGCTGGTCGAGGGATCGATCTTCCGCGAATGGGCGCTGAACGTCGGGCGGCGCGACGCCCGGACCCGGCTGGCGCATTTCCTGTGTGAAGTCGCAGCGCGGCTCGACGCGCAGGGTCTCGACGGGGTCAGGGGCTATGAGCTGCCGATGTCACAGGAACAGATCGGTGATGCGCTCGGGCTGACCGCGGTCCATGTCAACCGGACGATGAAGCTACTCGAAAGCGAGGGACTGATCGTCCGCACAAAGCGACGGATCGACATACCAAGCTGGACCGCGTTGCGCGAGGTCGCGGACTTTTCGAGCCGCTATCTCCACCTGCGAACGAAGGCCGGCTAGTCGCGCGCGGCAGCCAAGGCCTCAAGAATCGACGCCGCGAGTTCGGGACGGCAGATCAGCAGATCGGGGAGCAGCGGATCGACGCAGTTGTAGACCAGCGGGCTGCCGTCGATCCGCGACGCATGCAGTCCCGCGGCGATCGCAACCGCAGCCGGGGCGCAATTATCCCATTCATACTGGCCGCCGTCATGAAGATAGGCGTCGGCACGGCCATCGACGACAGCCATCGCCTTGGCACCCGCCGATCCCATCGGGACCATCGTCGCCCCCATCGCGACACCGACGCGACGGGCGATGTCCGGCGCACGCGAGCGGCTGACGACGATCCGCAGCGGTTCGCCTGGGGGCGCCCAGGGCCGTGCCGGATCGTCGGTCGCGAAGACCGCGTCGCGCGCAGGCACCGCAACCGCACCGACGCGCGGGACGCCATCGATCGCGAGGCCGATATGCACCGCCCAGTCGTCGAGGCCCTCGGCATATTCGCGTGTGCCGTCGAGCGGGTCGACGATCCAGACGCGCTGCGCTGCACAGCGGCTGCGATCGTCGAGCGATTCTTCGGACAGGATGAAATCGTCCGGTCGTTCGGCGCGCAGCCGGTCGATGATCAGCATATTGGCCTCGCGGTCGCCCGCCGCCCCCATCGCCGCCCCCGCGATCGTCCCTCGCGCCCGGATTTCCTGCAGGAGCGCGCCTGCCTCTAGCGCCACCGAGCGCGCGAGTCCGGCATCAGTCAGGTCGGTCGTCACAGGTCGTAGCTCCAGACGCCGATGACATGTTCGACGATGCGCTCGGCTGCGGCCTCCGGGCTCTCGCGGGTCGTATCGATGCGGATGTCGGGAGACTGCGGCGCCTCGTACGGGCTCGATATACCGGTGAAGTCTGCGATCTCGCCCGCGCGTGCCTTGGCGTAGAGCCCCTTGACGTCGCGTGCCTCGGCCGAGGCGAGCGGAGTGTCGACGAAGATTTCGACGAACTCGCCCGGCGCGACCATCGAACGCACCATGTCCCGCTCCGCGCGGAACGGCGAGATGAACGCGGTCAGCACGATCAGCCCGGCATCCGCCATCAGCCGTGCGACCTCGCCGATCCGGCGGATATTCTCGATCCGCCCGGCTTCGGTGAAATCGAGGTCGCGGTTGAGCCCGTGACGGATATTGTCGCCGTCGAGCAGGAAGCTGTGCCGGCCGAGCGCGAACAGCTTCTTCTCGACCAGGTTCGCGATCGTCGACTTGCCCGAGCCCGACAGGCCGGTGAACCAGAGTATCCTGGGCGACTGACCCTTTTGCGCGGCATGCGCCTCGCGCGTGACGTCGATCGATTGCCAGTGGACGTTCTGCGCACGGCGCAGCGCCGATCCGATCATTCCCGCCGCGACGGTCGCGTTGGTCGCGCGGTCGATCAGGATGAAGCCGCCGAGATCGGCACCGTCGGCATAAGGCTCGAACACGATCGCGCGATCGGCATAGACCTCCGCGACCCCGATATCGTTGAGCGCGAGCGTCGAGGCGGACAATTCGGCCTGCGTGTTCACGTCGACGACATGACGCGGCGGCTGGACCGTCGCCCCGACGACCTGGGTGCCGAGCTTCAGCTGATAGCCACGGCCCGGTACGAGCGGCGTGTCGGACATCCAGACGATGGTCGCGAGGAACTGGTCGGCGGCCTCGGGCGGCGCATCGGCGGCGGCGATCACGTCGCCGCGCGAGCAATCGACCTCGTCGGCGAGCACGATCGTCACGGACTGGCCGGCGACCGCCTCGGTCAGGTCACCGCCGAGCGCGACGATCCGGGCGACGGTCGTCGTCTTTCCCGACGGGACGACGCGGACGCTGTCGCCGGGGCGCACAATGCCGCTGGCGATCATGCCGGCAAACCCGCGGAATTCGAGATCGGGGCGATTCACCCATTGCACAGGCAGCCTGAACGGCTGTGCCTGGCGCGCGTCGACGTCGATCGGCACGGTCTCGAGATGCGCGAGCAGCGGCAGACCGGTGTACCAGGGCATCGTCGCCGCCTGGGTCGCGACGTTTTCGCCGGTCAGTCCCGACAACGGGATCGCGGTGAAGCGGTCGATACCGATCGACGCGGCAAAGGTCCGGTATTCCTCGACGATCGCGTCGAACCGCGCCTCGTCATGGCCGACCAGATCCATCTTGTTCACCGCGAGCACGATCTCGCGAATGCCGACAAGGTGCGCCAGATAGCTGTGACGGCGGGTCTGGGTCAGCACGCCCTTGCGCGCGTCGATCAGGATGACGGCCAGGTCTGCGGTCGACGCGCCGGTGACCATGTTGCGCGTATATTGCTCGTGCCCCGGCGTGTCCGCGACGATGAACTTCCGCTTTTCGGTCGAGAAAAAGCGATAGGCGACGTCGATCGTGATGCCTTGTTCGCGCTCCGCGGCAAGACCGTCGACCAGCAGCGCAAAGTCGATATTCTGGCCCTGCGTGCCGACCCGGCGGCTGTCCGCCTCGAGTGCTGCGAGCTGATCCTCAAAGATCGTCTTCGAATCATACAGCAGCCGGCCGATCAGCGTCGACTTGCCGTCATCGACCGAGCCGCAGGTGATGAAGCGGAGCATCGACTTGTTCGCATGCGTATCGAGATAGGCGTCGATATCCGACGCGATCAGCGCCTCGGGCGTATAGGCGGACATCAGAAATACCCCTCGCGCTTCTTCTTCTCCATGCTCGCCGCCTGATCATGATCGATCGCGCGGCCCTGACGCTCGCTGGTCGTCGTCAGCAGCATTTCCTGGATGACGTCGGGCAGCGTCGCCGCCTCGCTTTCGACCGCGCCGGTTAGCGGGTAGCAGCCGAGCGTCCGGAAGCGGATCGACCGATCGACCGCGACTTCGCCTTCGCGAAAACGGAACCGTTCGTCATCGACCATCAGCAGCATCCCGTCGCGCTCAACGGTCGGCCGCGGCGCGGCGAAGTAGAGCGGGACGATCTCGATCCCTTCGGCCAGGATATATTGCCAGATGTCGAGTTCGGTCCAGTTGGACAGCGGGAAGACGCGGATGCTCTCGCCCTTCGCGATCCGCGTATTGTACAGACGCCAGAGCTCTGGGCGCTGCGCTTTCGGGTCCCATCCATGGCTTGCCGAGCGGAAGCTGAAGATGCGCTCCTTGGCGCGGCTCTTCTCCTCGTCGCGCCGCGCGCCGCCGAACGCCGCATCATAGCCGCCCGCAGTCAGCGCCTGCTTCAGCCCGTCGGTCTTCCACATGTCGGTGTGGCGGCTGCCATGGTCGAACGGATTGATCCCGAGCGCTTTCGCCTCGGGATTGGTGTGGACGATCAGTTCCATCCCGGCTTCCGCTGCAGCACGATCGCGCAGGTCGTACATCGCGCGGAATTTCCACGTCGTGTCGACATGCAGCAGCGGGAAGGGCGGACGCGCGGGGAAGAACGCCTTCTTCGCCAGATGCAGCATCACGGCGGAATCCTTGCCGACCGAATAGAGCATCACCGGGCGCTCGGCCTCGGCGACGACTTCGCGCAGGATGTGGATGCTCTCGGCTTCGAGGCGTTGCAGATGTGTGAGCCCGGTCATTGCGTTCCCAGATAGGCCCGCGGACGCGGTGTGCGACGAACTTATACTGTTGGCCGCAAAAGCGCGATCAGTCGCGCGACTGGTCGACCGAGTCGATCAGCCGCCCGCCCGCCATGAATACCGCGGTCGAACAGGCCGCCGCGAGCAGCCAGCCGCCATAGCCGGGATACTGCTCCAGATAATGGCTGCCACGTTCGACCGCCCCGAGACCGAGCCCGTAGATGACGAGATACGCCTCGAACTTGGTCTTGATCACGAACAGGCGGCAGAAACGTTTCCACATTCCAGCAACCTAGCAACGCTCGTGCCAAGCGCGGAATTGCACCGTTTGCGCAGGGTCGGGCTTGGTTAACTGTCAATTAACCCGACACGGCAGAACTCTGTGCTTCTGACGCGAGAATACCAGAAAACCTCCGCTGTTTCCACCAAGAGAAAGGGTGTGAAATGGAAAACTGCCTAAGCGTCATTCCAGTTAATTTGCAGGGTGCGGCATGAGCCTCGCATCAGGCTTCCTAGCCACTGGACTGTTCATTGATGGCTTCGCTGGCGGGGGCGGGGCCAGCACCGGTATTGCGCAGGCGATCGGCCGCGACGTCGACATCGCGCTCAACCACAGCCCGTCGGCGATCGCGATTCATAAGGCCAATCATCCTGACACTATTCACTATTGTCAGGACATTCGAGCCGCCTGGCCGCTCGCGGTGACGCGCATGCAGCCCGTCGCGGGTATGTGGATGTCGCCCGACTGCAAGGAGTATAGCAAGGCCAAGGGCGCGCCGGTGAAGGACCGAAGCATCCGGTCACTGGCCGACGAGGTGCTTCCCTGGCTTCGCGATGTGCGGCCTACAATCGCGTACCTGGAGAACGTAGAGGAGTTCGAATACGCGGCGCCGCTCGACGCTGACAACAGGCCGATCAAGGGACAGGAAGGCAAGGCGTTTAAGCGCCTCGTCCGCCAGTGGCGCGGCGAGGGGTACAAGGTGACTTGGTGGGTGCTGAAGGCCTGCGACTTTGGCGCGCCGACCAGCCGGAAGCGGCTTTACGTCGTCATGCGTTGTGATGGCCTGCCTATCGTGAAGCCGGCGGTGACGCATGGCGCGCCGGACTCGCCGGGCGTCCGCAGCGGGAAGCTGCAGCCATACCTGACAGCCGCCAGCTGCATCGATTGGTCGATCCCGTGTCCTTCGATCTTCGATCGGGACCGCGAGCTCGCCGAGGCGACAAAGCGCCGTATCGCGCGCGGCGTCGTGCGCTACGTCATGCAGCGGAAGCCGTACCTCGTGAATTCGACGACCGCGTCGCACATCACGAAGTTTCATACCGGCAGCACCGGGTCGCCAATCGACAAGGAGATGCCGACCGTCACCGGGAACGGTAATCCGACCCGCCCCGCCGGCGCGATGCCGCTGGGGCTAGTCGAAGCCCATCTGGAAAAGTTCAACGCGGACAGCCGACCGAAGTCGGTCGCCGATCCACTTTGCACCGTCATGGCGACGTCAGCGAAGCACGCACTGGTCAAGACGACGCTCGCGCCTTTCGTGACCTATGGGCAGCACGGTGGTGCGAGCCGATCGATCGAAGATCCGCACCATACTATTGCTGCATCGAGCAAGGACCAGAACTGCATCGCAGCCGCGACGCTCGTCCAGACGGGCTGCGGCGAGCGTGAAGGGCAGGCGCCGCGGTGCCTTGACGCTGAGAAGCCGCTCGGCACGATCATGGCCGACGGCAACAAGCATGCCGCGGTCGCAGCTTTCCTGTCGACGTTCAACGGCAGCAACACGACTGGCGGGGGCGGCGAGGTTGAGGAGCCGTTCAAGACGGCGCGCGCCGGCGGGCAGCACCATTCGGTGGTCGCCGCGCATATGGCGCAGTTCAACAGCAACCCCGACGGCTCGGTCAACGCCGGACACGACATGCGCGACCTAGTCAGCACGATCGCCACGCGCGGACCGCATCAAGGCGTCATCGAGACAACGCTTGTCGAGGAAGGTGACCTGCCGCCGGAGATGCTTGACCGGGCGGTGCTGACCGCGGCGTTCCTCGTCAAATACTACGGGGAGGGTGGACAGAGCCAGGCTGCGGATCGTCCGCTCGACGTGGTCACGACGAAGGCGCGCTATGCGGTCGTCACCGTCACAATCGACGCCGTCACCTATGTGATCGTCGATATCGGCCTGCGGATGCTCAAGCCTCGTGAGCTCGCACGGGCGCAGGGCTTCCCTGAGGGCTATGTGCTCGACCCGATCGTCCGGAAGATGCTGCGCGGGAAGTGGGTTGAGGCCCGGCTCACGATCGCCGAGCAGATCAGCGCGATCGGCAATAGCGTCTGCCCGCCCGTCGCTCGAGCACTGGTCGCGGCGAACCAACCGGGGATCGTTCCTCTGAGGCTCGCCGCATGACCGCCCTCCGGCCGGTCCAGCGCATCGAGGCGCGGCAGTTCGTACTGGACCATCACCGCCACCACGGATGGGTGTCGGGCTTCCTATGTTGCATGGCCTGGCGGGGGAGGGAGACGCGCTGGTCGGCATCGCCGTCATCGGCCGCCCCGTCGCCCGCGCACTGCAGGACGGGCTGACCATGGAGGTCACCTGCCTATGCACCGACGGGGAGGCAAACGGCTGCTCAATGCTCTACGGCGCGGCGCGGCGCGCGGCGGTCGCCAAGGGATACCGGCGGGGCCTGACGTACATCCTTGCGAGCGAGACGGGCGCGTCGCGGCGCGCGGCCGGGCTGGCGTTTCCTCTGGCGCGTCCCCGGCCGCAGCTGGGACACGCCATCGCGCCCGCGGACCGACAAGCACCCGACCGAGGACAAGCACGCCTACGGCTGGGGCGATTGGCCTGCCGCCGCATGATCATCGACACCCTCAATCCCCGATACAGGAGCGCGAGAGCATGACCGATGAAACTATGATCGCGGCCGCCCGGCTCTTTGCCGCCGCAATCGAACACATGCAGGAGGGCTACGACTGGGACGGCTGCGACTTGCAGGCTACGTGCAAAAAGATCGGCCTGACAAAAGAGCGGCTGTACGACCCAGCCAACGACTTCGGCATCGAGGCCAGCGACGGTGACATGGTCTGGGTTCCTACCGCCGAAGGCCAAGCATTGCTCGACTTTGCCCGCGCACAGGGCAGTCTAGAGAACGCCTGTGGCTGATCCGAGGGCGGGCAGTGCATGGACACTCGGATCGGTACGGGATAACTTATCCGCATGAACCTAAAAGATAAACATGATCGTTGGATCTTGCACTTTTGGGGCTTTGGACTCGCGGCCGTTGTCGTCGGCTTCTTTGCCCAGGGGGAAATGGCGCTTGCAAACCCTGTCCACCTTGCAACGATAGGTCTTGGTGCCGGGCTCGCAATAATTGCCGGGCATTCTGTCGCTTTAGCGGACGACGGCAAGGGCAAACTTGCAACGGCAATCGCGACTATACTGACCATCGCCGTTGGCGGGCTAGTAATATATGAAGGCGCCGCCGCTGATAAGGATATACAGGCAAATATTGCCCGTTGCGCAGTCATCCAGCAGGATATGCTGTCCGTAGCACCCCGCCGCACAGACGGTGCTGACCTATTCCAAGCCCTCGGATGCAAGCCTCATGGTGATGGCATCGTGCATTGGCCGGCCAAGGTGCCCAGCCAGCAGATTGCTCCACGGCATGCGATATCAAGTCCCCGCGGAGATCGGCCGCAGTCCTCGTCACGATGAGCGGCCGGAAGCGCTGGACCTACCTCGACCAGATGGTCGGCACAGGGGAGATTCAAACCGCTCGGTGCGCCTCTGGACCGATCCGGTCGCGGCACATAGTCTCTCCGATCAAGGAGAATGACAATGGTGACCGACGAGAGTCTGAAGACGACAAAGAACGCGACGGCGGTGATGGTTACGGTGCTCGTTCAGGTGCTGGAAAAGCACATGCCAGGCATTGAAGCGGACTTTCGTGAACGGCTCGGACTTGCCTATGCCGAGATAAGAAACGATTCTGACGACCTGAACGGCTTGGAACTGCTAAACTGGACGCGAACTTACCTCACAGGATTTAGTCCTGTCGCAGGTCGGGGCAGCCCGTTTTTAGAAGGGTATGAGCCCTAAGTGCCCTACTCGGGGCCTTCCTCATCAGGATAGCATCCGCGAGACTTTGCGTGTTGAACGGCGCATAGGTGCGCGAGCTGGGTAGCCGGGGATGGAGTGTTCAGTGAACCCGTTGAAGATCGTCGTTTTAATCATTTGGAGCATCGGGTTCGTATTTGGCGGCCTTATCGTGCTATCCATCTTCACGATGGGCGACTGTCCGGAAGGCCCGAAACGTGCGGCATGCGTGATAGCGACGAAGAGAACTTTTTGGGTGATAGCGACCATCGAACTAGTGGTTTACTTCAGATTGACGTGGTCTCTGTTTCTGCCAAGCGGGCGCAAGCGGTAGGCAAGTAGCGGTCCGGTTTAGGCTCCCCATTCGGGACCATCTTCATCCGGATAGAACGCGTGGGGATCGTAGACCGGTCGCTGCGCTGGCCCCGCTTGGCGAGGAGGCGGGCGCTTCGGAACATCGGCGACCGGGTCGGGCAGGGTTAGGCGCGCCACCTCCCAATCGGATCCGGATATAGGCGCCGCTTCCGTGCATCGCCTGAAACACGGCGATCGTCTCGGCTTCCTTCATCCGCTTGCCGATAAGCGGCGCGCGCTCGGCGCTGTCATAGCCCAAATTGGTGCCGCGCTTGGCTGGAATCGTTGTCCGCACCGCTTCATACCGTGCGCAGTTGGTGCCAATTTGGGGCGATGCTGGGGTAAGTAATCCATGGAAGCAGTGCTGTTTTCTCGCCAATAAAGCCATTGTAAATTGGGGGGAGAGAAATGCGTATACGTATAATGGTGGCGGGCCTCATCAGCCTGTTATTCGCCCAGCCTACTATGGCTGCCAACATAGTCGTCGCCTTCGGTAACGGCTCCACGTTGGGAAACTTCGAATATGACTCGGACAGCCTTCCAACTCGTGTCGAGTCGTGGTGGGAGGGTACTGAAGCCGAAATATATAACACGGGTCAGCTCAAATCGCTTAATATTATGGGATCTGATGGTCTACTTCGTCCGGTTACACTGAACGCATATAGCTTCATACAAGCTTATAGGGCTGGTGACTTTCTGTATTTGAATGTTGTGTCTCATTCAAAGGAAAGTGGGTGGTTTGAGTTGGGAGCTGAACTTTACTATAATCCTAAAGTATCGGTCAACCTGCCTACATTTTATAATGATAAGTACATGAGCGGTTATGTGCACTACGAAGCCCCAGACGGCATCTACGACTATTCATTGACGAGTTTTGGGGTTCAGCCCACCACATCGGTGCCCGAAACGGCGACTTGGGTTAGCATGCTCATGGGATTCGGAATGATAGGCGGCGTCGCTAGGACAACCCGTCGTCGTAGGAAAAATCTTCTCACCGCGGTCGCTTGAGATTTGCCATTTTGAGTCAGAGGGTCATCTAAACGGTGCTTCGTGGGTGCATATTTGGATCTGCGCTGCGAGCGGGATATGCGTGCTAACAGGGATGGTGTGGTTTTGACCAGGCGAGCCATCCCTACCCCAAAAGGCGTTGTTCAGGCGCTTTTTCGGTAGAGATGGCACGCCCGGAGGGCCTTCAACAATCGTGCTGCTTTCCCTCGCGAGATAGGTCGGCTGGCGTCGCTAAGTATCGTCCTGCCGTGGATCAATACGCGGAACGATGTGCAGCCACTGGTCGCTGATCGCCCTACGGGAGAATCGGCATGCTGCGTACCTTGCGTCCTGAAATTCTGAACGTCTCAGCAAACGAGGGGAGGGTGCTGATCGATGGGCCGGGCCTTGCTGTCACGCTCGACATCGAAGCGGCATCAGTCCTATCCGATCAGCTGCTGGCTGGGTGCACCTCCGCACGCCGGCAACAGCGTGACGCGATCGGTCAGGCGCCCCATTCGGGACCATCCTCATCCAGGTAGAACGCGTGGAGATCGCAGACCGGCAATCACGCTGGATCGAGATTCCGGTAACTGGCGTGCGCGTCAGGCACCAGTTCGAGCAACGCGGCACGCATTGATTTGACGGCGTCCCGTTTCCCAATGCTATCTCCGCGGGCCTTGGCGATTGCGTCGAGTTCGTCAGGACCCAGGGTTCGCCCCAGCAGTCGCTCATAGTACGGGACGAACTTGCTGGGCTTCATATGGCCAACATAGGTCAAACCGCACTTCAAGACCAATGTTAAGCGCCAAACTCGGGGCCTTGTTCGTCCGGGCGGAATGCGAGGGGTCATAGACCGGCCGCTGGGCCGGCCGCACCTAGCGGGGAGGCGGGGGTTTCAGAACATCGGGGACCCGATCGGGCAGGGCAGAACGCCGCCTCCGAGCCGTATTCGGATGTACGCTCCGCTTCCGTGCATCGACTGAAAGACGGCGATTGCCTCATCTTCCTTCATCCGCTTGCCAATCAGCGGCACGCGCTCGGCGCTGACGTCGCCCAGCTGGATGCCGCGCGCGCTAAAGATCGCAACGGCGTTTTCGTCGTATGGGTTGGCCGGCTCGAGGCCAAGCTCGACCGCGTCGCCCGGCGCGCAAAGCATGCCTTCCATACGTCGGTTGCTCTTGCTCGTGTTCTCGTTCGGGAGGTCGATGCCGACTATGGAGGTAGTCAGTTTGTCCATGGCGATGATGTAATGTTTTGCCCGGCGTGTCGTAGAGACTATCCTATCCGGGCCTACCGACGACTCGACGTTTACGGAGTTGAAATGAACGATCCTAGAACATGGTTTCAGCCAAAGGTCGTTGGCATAGGATGGACGCCGCGAACGTGGGAGGGTTGGGCGCTCATTGCGGCCGTGATTGCCGTCGGAGCAATTGTCGGAAGACTTGACCCTTAAAGCAGCTCATTGCGATGTGCAGATAGTTTGCCCGAATCGGCCGCTGACGCATAGCCTTGCTCGATGATGAGCGACCGAGAAGTGTGGCTGAAGGCGTGGGACGTTGTCCGGACGCATGGCGTACTGGAGTCGGCACCTGTCGTCGCCACTCTGCTCGATATAATGGGCGATGATCCCCACCACTCCGATTGGGCGCGCGTTGCTGCAGCTGTCGATGCGATCAACGAGGGGCCGCTGCAGTAGTGTGGCGTAGCGAACGCCTGTGATTGGTTATATGGTAGGCGGTCTGTTTAAGACTGCGTACACTGCTAGGTAAAAGGCAGTGAAACCCCTTGGCCTTGCTCATCTGGCTTGCACCGATGAGATGCCGGTAAAGAATATGACGCGATCGAGAACGCAAAAATGCCCGGCTCGGAAAGCCGGGCATTTTTACTTCAGCCGTTGTAAGGTTCACCATTGTCCTAATCACGGACTTCTTTACACCCTGCGGGATGTGTCAATTATGACAATGGTTATTCCCAAGCTGATGACAATATTACCCGCGGATGGGCTTGCCGATTGGCCAGTAGCGCATTTGAACCCCCAAAGTTAAAAGTGCTCGTCTTTCGACAAGGGGATTTATGCATTAAAGATGTTTAGTAATTGCAACTTCACGCGGTTAAAGTCGATTAACTGCAAATTTTTGCTGCCGATGCTGCCCGCGCGTTGCTGGCTTCGGTATATGCGCCCGTTCGACGCAGCTGCCGCACAATGCCGATGAACGAGGCCGTCACACTCTGCCTCCGACGGATTTAGTTATCCTGCTGCGCGCCCGCCCAAACATCACGACGGACCAGCGCTCGGGGCAGTGATGCCAGAGACAGCGCAGGGCGGAGCGGACCGCTGGTGTGTCTACGCGACCGTTAGCTGTCTCACTGAGCGTGGCTCGGAGGCTTGGACCACCAGGCCTGTGCATCGGATGCTGCTGAGATCCAGACAACGTCGCTATGCCCTTAAGATAAATCGCATAATCAATCTATAATATGATACGTTAGACCATTCAGGCACCTGCGGCTTGACGATAGGAGATGGATGGTCGTCGTACTGGATACTGAGTGCTTTACCGCGACGCCCTGGAAAAGCTGCGTTCGGCTTGAAGGGGCAGGGATCACGCTGACCCTTTCCCCCGCAGCGGCCATCAAACTCGCGGATTCGCTTATAGACGCCAGCGCTGTGGCCCTAGGGCAGGTGGCGATGAAGGAAGCTGGGCTGCGACTTAAGCCTGACTGATTGTAATCACATTTGAAAAGTTCACCGTATGAACTGATTGTTTGAGGCTTGCGCTTCAGCTGTTGCACTGGTCGTATATGGTGCGAAGGTGTGCGTTGCGAGATACTATAACGGATCAACCACAATAGGCGTTGAGCCTCTGAAGCAGACTTTCGCAAAGCCCCGCTTTCTATTTCGCTTCGACGAAAACGCTTATTATTAGTTCATCATATTAGTGTTGATTGTCACTAGGATGCCGTAGACTTCTTGATCGACTTTGCTTCGTACATGATCTTATCGGCAATTCGAATGGCCTGCTCAAAGTCGCTTCCTGTGGCAGCGCCCAAGCTACACGTTGCACGCCACTGTGAGGTTTCCAGCGCAGCTATCAACGCCTGATGAATGGTGCTAGACTTTCGCTCACCCGCGGCCTCGTCTCGAACTGTTAAGCAAAACGCAAATTCATCACCTCCAAGGCGTGCAGTGATATCGTAAGGCCGAACGGACGCGCTGAGTGCATGGGCGACGATACGCAGCACCTCATCGCCTGCGGCATGTCCATACTGGTCGTTTACCGCCTTAAATCCATCCAAGTCTATCACGCCACACAATAGGATCCTGCGATCTCGAGCAGCCGAAGACTCTTGTCGCTTGCCCTCACGTTGAAAGGACCTTCGGTTGCCCAGCCCTGTGAGTGGGTCCATCAACGCGTTCCTGCTCTCGTGGTCGAACGCTCGACGGAATGCACTCACGAGGAGGATTATAAAGATCACTCCAAGGACAAGCATCGAGGCATTCCAAACAGCCGCTGCGGCAGTAATAGAGGTTGCCCTAGCTGACAGTTGATCGGCGAAGCCATTTAAATGTAGCGTTGTGACAATTGCCGAGGTGCCGGCGATGAGGCCAGCGATCCGTCCGAAGCACCAAGTCGTTAGACATAGTGGAACAAGGTAAGCTGAGTTCAACGAGTAGAGCGGGCCCGTCACAGCATCGAGGACAAAAAGCCCCGCCCAAATTGGCGCGATCCATGCGAGAGCGGACATAGGGCTTAAGCGTGCAGACTTTCGCATTACGCTTTCTAACAGCGTTGTTTCCGCGCTGCGGCGAGCCTTCAATGGAAAACTATCAAATCTAGCTGCTTTCCGTCGAGCTATGCGCGCGCCCATGTCGGCGGGTATTTTCCGTTCCGCGCCGGTCGCTCGATCCGTCATTGGGAATGTCCGAGTGCAGCGGCCTTCTGATCGAGTTGGAGGTAGCGACGGTTAAAGCCTGCTACGCTTTTGAGCTGGTCCCAGGCAGGAAACGAAATTAGGTGGCGGTCTTGCTCGAGAAGGCCGTCCTTTATTAGACCCTTGATCGTTCTGTTGACGTGAACCGCTGTCAATCCGACAGCATCGCCAATCTGTTGCTGCGTCAAAGGCAACCTAAATGGCTGATCTTCTGCTAGCCGGCATGGATCAAGCCTACTCGCAAGCTCGCAGAACAGATGCGCTATCCGCGCTCGGGCATTACGGCGTCCGATATTCACGATCCACTCGCGAGAAATCGAGGCCTCGATCAGAGCGCTTGCCATTATCGCATTCAAAATGATCGGGCGCTTGCAGGTCAAGTTGCGGATTAACGTCTCGTCTACCGCGGCTACCATACAGTACGCTGTCGCCTGCACGCTGCAATCATTATACGGAAATTGCATATGCTGAATGTTAATTATGTCACCCGGTAGTCGAAAGCCGACAATCTGGCGAAATCCATCACCCGTAACTTTATATGCAATAGCAAACCCTGAGACAAGAACCTGAAATTCCGTAGACGTGGCGTCGTTCTTTATTATATGTTTGCCCGGATTGTAGAAATGTAACGAAAGGGGAAGCGCCACTATGGCCGCACAATCATCCACTGCCAAGGCTGTGTTTAAAGCAAACTTCTCGAGCATCGGCGAAAGTGGGGCACCAAAGGTCTGCAAAAAACTGTCCCAACAGAATGCGTGCAAGACCACGCGCACCTAAATTCGACGTCTTAATTTCGCGTCTCGTTGTACCTAGCACGTACTAACGACCTATGAATGCAATAAATGTGCCTCAAAACGACACCATGTCCTATCGGTAATTTCAGGCCTCGATGAAGGCCTCGAAGCGTCATTCTAAAGCCCTGTCATGGAGACGCTGCTTAAAGCTTACCAAATATTTCGTCACGACGGCTGGACGCTCTACTGCCGCTCTGGACGTTATTCAGAAGGTGTCTTTGCGGGGCGTGATACCTTGCTCGGATTGGGCAATCGCGCATAGTTCTAGGATATGACCACACCGTCAGTGCATTCCGATGTCACTAAGTTCCGCGATGATCGTAGTTCGCTAGAGGCATACGAGCAAACCGATAGGAATGACGGCGATCCGATAGCGGACACGCTGACGATCGAGATTAGGCGGCGTAAGCTCGGGCTATGATGAGCACTCGAGAAGTTTGGCTTAAGGCGATGACGATCGTCGAGGCACGTAGACTATTTGTATCAGAGCCGATGGTCGATACCTTGCTGCAGATCGTGGGCCCCGAAGCCGAGATCGGCGATTGGGCGCGTGTTGCTGCCGCTGTCGACACGATTAACAACGGGCGGATGCATTAACGTGACCCGCGGAATGATCGTCCATAAACCGCTGCTGTGACAAGTGTGTCATAACGAGAACTTGCAAGGGGCGGTGGGCCTTTGCAATGCGCCACGGGACGGGGTTAAATCCAAACATAACCAGATCTTAGCGCCCCTGACGGACGATAGCCCCATGAACACCTATCGCCGCTCGATGGCTAATGCCGGCACCAATCCGCTTGATCGGCGGTGCTCAAACCGAACGGCCATGAGTCATCCGGCCGTACTTATAACGTCTCTTGGAGATAAGCATTCGGCAATCATTCAAAATGTGTCGACTCTGGGCTTCAAGATTCGCTCAGAATACGGGGTCACTGTCGGACGGTTTCTCTCAATCGATATACCGGGGCTCGCTACGTACTCGGGCTGGGTAGCTTGGTCTTATCGTGATCAATTCGGGCTTGACGTGGCCAACGCCATTCCGGAGCCAGTTATCCAACACATCATCGCGATGGCCGTACAGGCAGGCGAAGGTCCAGCCCCAGGCTTTACCTGATGATCGAACGGGCGTCGCCGCAGCGATGAATGCGACCGCCTCTAATCGGTGGCGTCAGAGCCCAAGGTGTATCCGCATAAACCGGGCGAACCGAGTAGAGACACCATAGCCAACCGAGGTCGCCAGGATAATAGCGATTGGGAGGCCCCAAACGATCGCGAGTACGCCGTACAGAATCATCATGCGAGAATGATGGCAGAAATACTGATCGCGACTAGTGACAATTTTCATTCCATGGGGCGAGGGTGTCGCGAAACAAAACCAATGCCTACTATATCGTAACGTCGTGCGCGGGTTAGTGTCGGGAAGCCTGCAGGCAGCACAACCGCACTAGTTCGCAACCGGCGCATTAATCATCTAGTCGTTGAACCGACCGAAGCGCTCTACCTGCCCGCAGACAGGTCGCTGCAGCTTCGGTGAAACGCCCGGCTCTTTCGAACCGGGCGCCCTGATCACTTAATTGGCTTGTCGACGATCCAATAACGCATTTTCGGTCCCCTTCTAGGCTGCTAGAAAACGCCGACCATCTCGGCGCAACCAATGCTAAAAGGTTAATATTTCATTAATACTAATTGCTAGCAGTGTATTGGCGTCCGTACGACGATCCGGTGTCCTCAAGAGGCAGGGTGAGCGATCTACAGTAGAATTCTTCGTGCGTTTGCGTGCCGTTGGTGTCGACAATGTTCGGTGCGAGAGGTGCGGCAAGCGCCCGAAGGCCGCGCGGCCTGGGCGGCTGCATCGCGGCCCGGTCGGCTCGACGACGACGATCCGATCAATGAACCTGACCGAAGAGCCCTACCTGCCCGGGGACGAGGCGCTGCTGGACTATTAGCGCCCCACCAGCCGCTCTACATAGCTCGAGACTAGGACGGGATTTGTTCACGCTGACGCGCCAGCGACGGTCGATTTCGCCGTCTGAGTTCTTAACAAGATAATTTGCCGTTATGCATTGACCCGGACCGTGCCGCGAGAGCAACGACCGCCAGCAACTCGCATGAAGGACGCCCCTTGACTGCCCAAATCGACGTGCTCATGTCGACCTATAACGCCGGCCGGTTCCTGCCTGAGACCTTGGCCAGTATCCAGGCGCAAACGATTCGAGACATCCGGATCATCATCGTCGATGACGGCTCGACTGACAATTCACCGGAACTGCTCGCACAGGCCGCGCGACAGGATCCGCGCATCCACGTCATCACGCAGGCCAATGGTGGGATCGTCGCGGCACTCAATGCGGGGCTTGCGGCCTGCACCGCCCCTTTTATCGCCCGGCATGATGCCGACGACCTGTCGAACCCAGACCGGTTAGAGCGGCAGATCCGCTATCTCGAGGCAAACCCCGACTGTGTTGCGGTCGCGGGCGCGGCACGGCAAATCGACGCGGACGGGCGCTGGCTCGGCACGCTGACGCGGCTTCGCGATCTCGCGCGCGCTGATCCGTTCAGCATCCCTGCAACCGAGCCCTACCTGCTTCAGCCGATGTTGATGGTGCGTGCCGAAAGCTTTCACGCGGCCGGTGGCTATCGCCCTCTACTGATCGCGGAGGATTCCGATCTGTATTGGCGGCTTCAGGGCTTCGGTCGGCTGCACAATCTTACCGAACCGCTGGGCAGTTACCGAATGCATGATGGCAGCATTACGAGCCAGTCGGTCATTGCCGGGCGCCGCGGGGCCTTGTGCGCGCAGCTCGTCGCAATCTCGGCGCAACGTCGCATGCGAACCGTGCCGGATCTAGTGTTCGATCCCGCGCTGTACGACGCAATCAAGCAGGCGACGACGATGGCGGACCTCTACACGGTGGGATGCGCGCAGCTGACCCCGGCGGAGCAGGACTGGCTTGCAGTGGCACTCTCTGCGAAATTCGTCGAGCTGTGCTTTTACAGACCGTTCGAGCCATCGGTCGAGGATTGCCGGTTTATCCGTGATGCACTGAACGCGCATGGCAATATCATGACGCCGGACAATCGCGTCACGCTGCAGGAATTGATAATCGGAACCGCCGTGCGCCTCGCCATCAAGGGGCTGATCGCAGAGGCATTGGTGCTAGCGCCGGCGAAACGCCTGCCGACCGTGATGGCACGGATCCTATTCCGCGTCGCGCTCCCGGGCACGCTGCGGACCCGGGTCAAGACGCTCGTCGGGCGGTGACCCGGGACGATAGGCTGGCTAGGCGGACCGGCGTCGAGCCGCCAGGCCGCGCAGCTCGGTGATGATCGGGTGACGGTAGTAGAGAAGCGCGAGCGCCCAGAGCAGACCACCGGCCACGACCGACATCGCGACTTGCACGAACGGGGTCCGGGCATCCCATCCGTGCCACATCATCAGCAGGAGCGGCGGGCAGATCGCTGCGATGGTGACCACCGCGCTGCGTCTATAGATAGGGAGAAAGTCTCCGTCGTGGCTTCCCGTCATTCTCTTGATGTGCGGCAGATAGAGGAATACGGCGAACATGCCTTCGGCGACGCGGCCCACCATGGCGCCGGTGAGGCTGAACAGTGCGCCGGTCACGAACAGCGCAACCCCAACAGTCGCCCGGATAATTTCGAACCGTGCCTGTTTCGAGGTCTCCTTCGCGACCACAAAGAGCTCCCACGCCATCGTAACCGAAACCCACAGGATTCCGTTGAAGCACAGCACCGCCAGCGGAAGCGCAAGCGCGGTCCACTTCGCGCCGTAGAGGATGTAGACCATTGGCCCCGCCAGAACGGCCATGCCGGCGAAGGCCGGCCATAAAATCGCGGTCATGAATTCGAGCACTCGAAGGTAGCGTAACCGCAACGGTGCGCCGTCGCGTGCGATCTGGGCAAAGTCGGCGATTAGAACCCGCGCGAGAACGGTATGCACGTTATCCGACAGGATGCTGAAAAGGTTGTTCGCGCGGGAATAGAGACCGAGGGCCGACAGCCCGCTAAGATTGCCCAGCGCAAAATTCGATACTTGGTTTTGCATCTGTACGACGCCATTGATCATCAGCATCCGTGAGCCGAACTTGTAGATGTCGCGCCAGTGACGGGTGCCCAGGCGGAACTGGACGTGGCGCGGGGCGACGAGGCAGGTCGCAACTGAACCCATGACGGCCGTTATGACGCTGCCATAGGCGAGGCTCATGTAACTAAAGCCCGCGATCGCGAATAGGACTGTGCAGACCGTCCCCGTCAGAGAACTTATCAGGCGGATCGTTGAGATCGATTTGAAGTTTCCCTCTCGCTGGAGCAGTCCGGTTGGGACCAGCGACAGAGCATTGATCAGCGGCGTCCAGGCGATCCAGAACAGCACCGTCTGAACCCCGGGATCTTTGAACAGCGCCTGGCCTAGCAGGCCGAATGCGACAATGATCGCGCTGATAGCCAGAGACAGCAGAATGTTGACACTAAAGACCGACGACAGGACATCGCGATCCACGACGTCGGCGCGGATCAGATAGTTGCCAAGGCCAAGCGACTGAAACGCGGTGATCATGCCGACCGTTGCAAGCGCAATCGCGAACACGCCAAGCTCGTACGGGGTCAGGATCCGCGCCAGCACGACCGAGCTGCCAAACTGTATGACGAGCATCCCCGTCTGACCGATTGCCGCCCACAGGAATGAACGGCGAATGGAGCCGGGCGCCTGCCCCTTGTGATCAGATGCGACGTCCATAATTCAAGGCCCTTAAGCAAGCCCTATCCGGCAGCGAATAGGGCCCGGTATCCATGGTTTGGGGGGTGCCGACGCCCTGAAAGCCCATCAGGCTTGAAGCTCGGCTATATCGGTAGTGATTGATCGGCGCTCTGCCGGCGGCTCTACGCGTAATCGATGGTCGCAGGCTCGCAAGAATTCAAGTGCGGCGACCATCGGGGCAGGCCGCGCGGTCGCCAGATAGGCGGTTGCGCAAACGCGGTGGGGACATTCATGGTTAGGCCGGACAGATACGAGATGGGATCAAGCCCTTCGGTGCTGACAAACATTGGGATCACTGGACTGACCGAGGGCCACGCGTCCCAATAGCTTCGTTCCGGCACCGCCGCCAAGAAAAACGTCCGGCATCACCGCGTTGGCGGAAGTTTTTGATTTATTGCTGTCACCCTAGCGGAATCAGCCGGGGCGGCGTGCAGGCGTGCCGGTTGCTCTTGCTCTTGTCCTCATTCGGGACGTCGATGCCAACGATGGAGGCGGTCAGTCCGTTCACGAAGATAGTTTGCCCGAATCGATTGGCCACGCCTAGGTTGGAGATATGTCCGAGCCCCTGATTGCTTCACCCCTCCTAGCCGAACTGCAGCGGCTTCTGGCTGCGCAGGATGTGATCGCGCTCATGCCGACCCCGGGGATCGACACGTCGGTCGGATCGATGTGGGCGGACCCAATGTCGGCAGTCGCGATCGTCGACATGCAGCAGCAGATTGGTGAACTAGTCGTCGGGGCAACGGATGAGGACCTGATCAAGGCCTATAGAGAAACCGATGGCGAACGAGACAGCCTGGATGCTGAAGCACTGCTCGCCGAGATCGAGCGACGTAACCTCGACAAGTGAGCGTACGCAAGATCGTCCATACGATCGCCGCGGATAAGACGAAGGACGTCGCCGTGTTCGAGCATGACCTTGGACCTGACGTGATCGTTCAGGTCCGCAGCGAGCATGGCCGCGTACTGAAGATGCGCGCCGACGTGCTTCCCGACCGGGTGGTGGTCCACTTCAAGGACGGCACGACGGAGCGACTGAGCGTGGTCATAATTGGCTGATGGCGCACGCTGGGCCGATGGAAGATCGAGAGGTCTGGATAAAGGCTGGCGCGATCCTTGCCGAACACCGCGAACATACCGAACAATATATCGTCGATAAGATGGTCGCTGCCATCGGAGACACTGTCGCTGTGAAAAATTGGCACCGTGTTGCCGCTGCTGTTGACGCGATCAATGCGGGACAACTGCAGTGAGCAATCCGGCCCCCGTGGACCTCGAAAATATGCGGTTTCGCAGTATCCGGACCATAGATCTGATCTGCGGCTGTGAACGGCATAAGGAGGACGAGGTTCACTGGTTCAAAATGGCCGACTGGTTTTAAGACCGCTCATAGGCGTTTCGATTGACTCACGGCGCCGAGAACATTCATGATTTGTTAAGCAATAAAAGGGGACGAATCATGCTGAAAATTGCTATTGCGGCGGCACTTATTGGTTGTTCGGCGGGGGCGCAGGCCGAGATTGTCACTCTCAATTTTTCGGGTACTTTTGGCGCAGATGCATATGGCTACTATAAGCCGGGAGACGCAATTACCGGTCAAATCGTCTATGATCGTCAGTTTACAGAGTATAATGACCTAGTTAATGGCGCAATATCGATTGGCTATACGACTTCTCTCGGTGAATACCTGTCTCCAGTGCTGTATGCATCGTATGATGAAGCGACAAAAACCGCCAGCTTCGCTGGAGCTCGATCGATCCCGATCTTTTATACCAGCTTCGGCGGAGTAGATAGGCAGCCTGGGTATCTACCGACGCTTTCTGAATACTTAGGTAAATTGGGAAGTTTTTATCTGTTAGAAGCCGACGGTCGACCAGACGGTGAGGGGTTTTTCAGCGGCGGGACGGGGACATTGACTGTTGGCGGGATTAGCGCCGTGCCAGAGCCGGCAACTTGGGCAATGATGATCCTCGGCATTGGAATCATAGGCTGCGCGTTTCGTCGCCGTTCGAAAGCGTCGGAAGTCAAAGTCACGGTCAAAATTTCGGGTGTTGCCGCCTCGTAGATTTAGGCGAGCTGCACAAAGGGACGCCCGGCTCCCTAGAGACGGGCGTCCAACTGTCACATTGCGTTGTAATAGCCCGCGTACAGCTTCTCGAGGGTGGCATTGAACGTGCCACCATTGGCATCCGCGTCTTTCGCTCGATCACGGCCGTACGCCGTGCGCCCCTTGGCCGAAAGCTTCTTGTATGCGCGGTTTTCCTTGTCACTCATGGCGAGTTCCTTTGGTGGAGTGATCCAGGTCGACAATGGTATAGAGGCCCCCAGAGCAGTTAGCTCCGAGGATCCGTATAAGCCTCCCGATGACCTGATTATCGGGGGATGCATGAAACGAGAGGGTCGGCTTGCCGCTGCGGCGCCATAGCTTCCGGAATTTTGACAGAAGCGGTGCGAGCAGCTGAGGTTGCTCGACAGATAAGAAGTTAATGTACCAGCCGCTCTCGGCGGCATCCCACGCGATTTGCGCGACGGGGGTCTGCCCTTGCCATGCTATCAGGCAAGGGCCGGACTGGCGAAACTCGGTGCACCCGGCCATGGGCACCACCTCCTTTCACATTGAGCCTTTCGATCGCATGGCGAGCATCGTCGCCTAGGAGCGCGGCCTTATGCTGTCGGCGCGGTAACTAGCGGGCTGAACCCCGTTGGAGGCGCGTAAAGCGTGGCTGGCCCGGTGCTGAGCCGCGCGCTGGCGCCGATACGGTTCGTCGAGAATGCCGGGATGAAGTCGGTCATGTTGGGAAGGGCAAAACCGCCCGTGCCTGCGGCCGGATTGAAAGAGCCAAGCCAAATGCCGTTCTTTGAATAATACATGACTGCTGGCGATATTGTCCGGTCAACGGCCACACCGATAACGTCTCCGCTCGTGAATATGGCATAGACGGCCGTGCTCTCTTTGTTGTTGTAGAAGATTTTGCCGGTCCCAGGAACTAGGCCGACAGACCGCGTCGTGCCGCCCAAGAAAGTAGTGGTTGCGACGATGGAATCAGCCAAGCCAATCGGCATATTCACCGGGCTACCCGCGTTGACTGCCGTCACCTCAAAATAGAACTTGCCGGTGCCGGGTGTGGCCGCGCGAGTAATCTGATCGCCGCTGCCCGAGGTGTAACTCGAGACGAGGTTGCGGTCTGACAGGGTGTAATTCGCGCCCTTATCTGTGCTGCTCCACATTTGCGATGCCGATACGGCGACACTTGCGGCCACCAGCGTAGGTGCGCCCACGAATGCCGCGCTCGAGATGATTGCGGGGGTAAGGGTCGGCGCCGTCGCAGGGGACATAATCGGCCGGCCGACCAAAGCCGTGGAGGCGATCAACGCGGGGATAATTGCTGCGACGCCGGCGGGTGCGGCCGTGGGAGCGCCGACCTGCGCAGTTGAAGCGATCAGCGCCGGCGAGATCGTGACGGCGATGGCAGGGGATAGCGCAGGCATGCCGACCTGCGCGACCGACGCGATCAATACAGGCTCGATCGTCGCGCTATCGGCAGGGGAGAGCATTGGTGAGCCTACTTGCGAGGTCGAACCGATCAGCGCTGGGCGAATGTCGCCCGCTGCGGTGAAGCCGGACCACGGCGCTTCGATAAGCAGCACCGACATTCCTACGCTCGTGACCGTGGCCGCGCGACGTAGGCGTGTAATGAAAAGCTTTGGCGTCACGATTCCGCCCTCCCTGCGGCGATGGGCTGGATCACGGGGAGACTTAGCTGAAGGCCCAGCCATTGGTCAGGGGATGTGTCCGTGCGCACCACGTCGATCTGGGCCGTGGTGTTCGTCAGCCGTTTCGTCGCCGCAGCCGGAATTTTAAGCTCGATCGTGTCATCACCGATACGCGCAATGGTACCGTCATCGGTGCTTAGCGTCGCTACCGCAGTGCCGCCGGCGTAGACGGCGACATCCGCGATAAGCGTGCAGCCTTCCGGAAAGGGGCTAATGTCGTCGTCCGAATCCGGGCGCACCTGTAGCTGGATCGTATAAGGGTATCCCCGCGCGAGGGCGGCGACGTTCTGCGTGGTCGTGCCCAAGGCGCGGCCCTCCTGATTAAAGGTTGAAGATGCCGGCCGATGGCCACGTCACGTTCTGATTCCCGCCGTCGGGCGTGAATGGCAGCCCCGTCGCGGCGTCGATGAAAGCGATAAGATCGGACGTCGTCGCGTCACCCGTGTCGCGATAGATCACGAGCGCCTCGACATTCGCGGCCGTGCTCGTGCCCGCAGGGACCGACGTGAACACGATGTCGGCCGCGTCGAACACGCCGCTGGCCACGGTCTTGCTCGTAAGGGCCACGGCGGTCGCGACGCGCGCTGCGGCGGGGATCGAGGACAAGAACTGGTGCGTATCCGAGAAGGTATAGGCTCCGGTGTCGACCAGTTGCACCTTCACGGTGCCAGTTACCAGGTTGACGCCAGCGCCGAGGAGGCTCTGCTTGTAGAGTGAATAGAGGCGGTTCGCCATGACGGTAGTCCTTCGTTTGGAGAGGGTGGATTATTGGCGCGGTGCGCGATCGGGCCAACGCGGCGCGGCAAAGCTGCAGGGCCACGAGGCGCCGCGGGAGAGAGAGCCTACCGCCCGGTCAGCTGCGCGACATAGGGGCTGTCCGCGGCAGTCTTGAACGTACCTTTCGGCGACTCAACCTTGAACGCATAGCCCTCGGGCCACGCGCGGCCGCCGCCCCAGACGGTTGTTCCCAGAATCACGTCGCTGTTCGCCTTAACCGCAGCCATCATCGCAGCGCCGACCTCGGCGCACGATGCTGGGATGCCTGAATGCCGGCCATAGGCGAACTCGGTGAAGTAGCCCTTGATGCCGCGCTTGCGCATCGATGCCGCCCATTCGCCAATACCAGCGTCACCGGTCGTTGCGCATGCCGCCTTCGTCCCGCTGCTACCGCTGTCGAGGTACCGGTGCCCGCTGAAGAACGTCTTGTTCAACGGGTCGCCGATTCCGCCCACGCGGTCGATCGCATCACCCATGCCCTCGGCCGGGGCCTTCGCGCTTTTGAATTTCACGAAGCGGAACGTCGCGCTGTAGCCTGGCGAGCCGTAAAGGATCGGATTGGTGATACCGTTCGCCCGGAACAGCGCGACCGTATCCTTCGTGTCCTGCGCCGACACCATCCACTGGTTCGCCCCGGCCGGATATTCCTTAACCGGCTCGTTCGCCAGCTCGATCAGGGTGTCGGCAGAGAAGGCTGGCAGGACTCCACGCCAGAACGCCCACGCATCGGCTGCGGAGTGCCGCTTGTAGTCATGCCGGTCGAGGATGACTTGCAGCCCCTTGCCCTGCGCATAGGCGACCAGCGCGGCAATTTTCGCCAGGTTGTCACCGCGCAGATGCAGATCCTGCACCGGCAGTCGGATCAGGGTGAACCCCTTTGCCGCATATGCATCGATATCCGCGGGGGTTGGGCAGAGCGCCGTCGACGCAGCGAACTCGCAGCCTGACAGGTTGACGCCGAACCGCGTCGAGGACGGACGCGGGGCGGCGTCCATCGGCCGATAAACATAGCCCTTGCCGGCTTCGTAGCCGATTAGGGCCAGCGTCGACGCGCCGACCATGTTCCAGCCGCGACCATTGGCGCGATCGATCCACGCAGCGAAGGTGCGGTCGCGGCTGCCGTCCGCCTTCATCTCACGCCCCATGGCCTTGCGAAGGACGAGCGTATCGCCCTCACGGACCTCGTAACTCGGCGTCGGATCGGCACCCGTCACGACGTGGACGGTCTGCGCTACCGCCGGGAAGGCAAGCAGCATCAAGGCTGCGAACATAGCTCGAAGCATAATTCGTTCTCCAGTAGTTAGCGTGAAGATCAGATGCCGTTCAGCAGAATAGCTACCTGCGGGGCATCGCCGGTCGGGGAGGGGTTGTAGGTCGTGTCGGGAATGGCTGCGTACACGGAGGCTTTGTAGAAGCCGGCCGCGCCACCGAGCCAATAAGTGAAACCGATCCACACATCGCGGTTCGCCTTCATATACTGGACAAGATTGGTGCCCTCCTGCGAAGGCACACCTTGGCTCGACAGACTATCGTTGGGGCTCCATCCAAATTCGCCCAGCCATGCCTTGAACGGTTTGGCGCGTGGCGCGCCACCGACGGTCGTACGGCACCAACCGGTCGCCCCGACAAGCACGCTCGCGCCCTTGCCTGCCTGTGCGGTTGCCGACGTGCCAGAATTGCCGGGATCAAGGTACTGGTGCATGTCGAATACCCAGTTGTCGGCAGGATCTCCGTTAGCGCCCGTCCACCCCGGCTGGTTGAAGGTATCCCAGATTGCACCCTGCTTGTTGGCCCAGTCCTTAGCACCGGAATGATCTGGCCCCGCCGAGAGCATGACAAGTTGGTTGGCACCCTGAGAGCGTACGGCCTCATGCAAGATGCGCTCCTGTGCCGTTTTCCACTGAAGCGCGGTCTGACCGCGATCCCCCTTCGGCTCGTTCATCAGATTCCAGATAACGTTCGGATAGTTTTTGAAGAGAGCGACCAAGCGCTTCCAGCAGTCAACAATCCGGTCGGTGGCCCCCTCGTCGACTTCCGCCACCAGATAATAGTCTAATCCGATGCCAAAATAGTCCCAGCAGCCGCCGTAATTATGCATATCGAGGACGACATACTGGCCATTCGCTAGAGCTCGATCCAAGCGCTCCTTGATGTATCCAATCTGGTTAGCTCGGATTGGTCCAAAAGCTCGAGGCTGTACACGCTGCAGCTGGAAGGGAAGGCGAATGGTGCCGAAGCCCTTGCTCGACCAGTAGTCGAATTCGGAAAGACTGCCGTACGTGTACGATGTGCCGTGCGTGTCTCGCGTATCGGCCATGCCGGTTTCGCCGCCCGATATGTTGACGCCGAAGTAATTTCTGGGCGTAAACGTGCCGGTAGCTGCAAGAGATTGCTCTAGAGGGGCTTTCTCGGTTGCCGCCGTCTTGACGGTCATAACGGACGAGGCGCCAGCGGTGTTTTTCACTTCGAGCGTAAAGGTCGTATCAGCGGCCGCGTTGGGCGTGAACCGAACCGCCCGCAACGCCGCCTGCGTGGCCGCGGCGTTGCCAGCTGGGATACTGTAGACCAGTCCGGTTGCCGTACCACCGCCCCCGCTGAGGACGCCGTTCGCCGCCGACATAGTGATCGTCGCTGTCAGCACGTCGGACCCACCAGCGGTCGCTACGCCTATGGCAGTTGCGGCACCAGGCGCAACCTTCGGCGCCGTCGCCGATGCATTTGGCGCCTCACGCAGCAGCGCGAATGGCAGCCCGACGATGCCATTCCAGCCATCCTTGTTGTTCTGTGTGGTGACCACAGGCGGGTAGATTGTGGCTGGAATGGCAGGCCACGGCGATGCATAATAGCTGTTCAGTCGAGCAGTCAGGCTTGCAATTTCGGCGTCGGTTAGTGCGCCGGTGAAGATCAGACGGTTGCGATACTTAGCCTTGCCGCGATTGTTGGAGTTATCGGCGAACCGGAAATAGCCCTCATCGAACTGCGCGCGATCCCAAGTGGTCAAGCCGCCGAAGGTGTCCGTCTGCTCAACAAGCACATTGTTTCGGAAAGCCTGGAGGCCGCTGATCGTATCGGCCCGGAAGCGATAGGCGTAGGTGTAATATGCATCGGTAAGCAAGCCAGCGCTTACGGTAAAGGTCGGCCCCTTTACCGTAGCGTCGAGCACGCCAACGTGCATTCCGTATTTGCCTTGGAGAACGCCTATGGTTCCGTACGCGCTACTCGTTGACGGGAAAAGATAGTCGCCCGAGATATACTGCATATCGAGCAGCAGAGTGTGGCCGCTGAGGTTGTTGAGGTTCGTAGGCAAATAGGACTTGCGACCCGGATTACGCACTTCGACCGGATAGCCTTGGCCGTCGTCAAGCGTCCACACTGGCTGATCAGAGACCGTGTTCGGCATATCATGGTTGCTGTTTCCAGACTGGTCCCATGTCTTAACGCGGTAAATCAGAGCCGTGTCGCTGCCCGCCCATTCCGCGATCGCTGCTCGATTGAGGCGGGGATCGGTTGGGCTCGTGCGGCCCCAATCACCCACGGCGCCATCATAGTTGCGCCGGAGCGTGACTGCTGGCCCGCCGTAGGTCGAGTTGAGAATCATGTTCTCGGACAGGATCGACGATACAGGAGCAGAAAGGCTTGCGAATCCATCATCAACCGTCGAGCAAATGATTGAGCCCAACCCGTCACCCGCAGCCATTGCGCCGATCGCGGTAAGTTCGGTTGCGGCGATCTGCTGGGCAATATTGACCTGATAGGTACCCGCACCCCGCGGCACGCTGCTGGCGCCCGTGATGTAAGTCCCGGGTGCAATGCCGGGTCCATTCAGCAGCTGACCTATCGCCAGCTTGCCGCCGACATTGGTCGCCGTGAGGGTGTTGCCGGAAATTGCCCCGGTGAACCTTACTGGCTCCGCCCCGTCGTTGACGATAGTCATGCCCGGGATGGATGCGGTCAGCTTTGCCACGATCGGCTGCGTGCCGGGCGTGTAAGAAAACAGCACGCGTGGATTGCGCCCCGCGGGCAACACGACGTTCGCCGGGAAGCTGCCGCCAGCGCCATTGTCGCTGAGCGTTACAGCCTTGGGCGCGACCAAGTTGCCGCGATATTCAAGAACGCAGGGCGCCGAAGGCTGCCCGGGTGTTGCGCGGGGAGGGCTGCTGAAACGTACCAGCGTCGGTTCGGGGGCGCCGGTCTTCTTTGTGATCATGGCCATTGCGAGCGCTTGCAACAGCGAGCCATCCGCCATCGTCTCGGGTTCGAGGCTCTGCGGGTAGGCGCTCCACGCCGGACCCGCCGACCATAGGAAGTTGAGCAGCCCGTTCTGCCGGCAATAGTCGATGCCGTTTGAGCCGACCGTCAGCCAGCGCTCATCGCTGTTCGGAATGCCCATTTCACCGATGATGCCGAAAATGCCGTCAACCGGCTGGCAGTTGTGCGACTTCAACTCATCAACGAACGGCTTGATGCGCGTTTCGAAAATGGTTGGATTGGTACTGACCGCGGGCGGTGCCTGGCCGAATGCGCTAGACTCTGCGTCATAGTCGAAGCGCGTGCCCGAGCTATCGCGATCGGGATAGACATGCCCGGCATACAAGGTCCGGTTGTAGGCGTCGTTGTGTACAAAGCCATTCGGGCGGTTAAAGCCCGAATCCCAAGTTCCGCTGTAGTGGTTGCCTCCGCGCACGATCACAACCGAGGTATCTTTTGCGCGGATTGCCGTCGTTGCAGCGTCAAAAAGCTGCGGCACGATCAGGCGCAACTGCTCGTCGCCCTCGACCGGCGTATAGGTATTGTCGGCAGCGAAGACGAAATACTTATCGCCGTAGTTTTCCGGCTCGTTGTAGAGATCGTGACCCCATACGCCTGGGTAGCCCACGAGCTCTGCAGCCAGCTTCGACCACATGTCAGAGAATGCGCTGATCGGCACATCCGCTGAAAGCCCGGGCTTACCGTTGATGGTGCCGTTGTTGTAGCCGTAGCTGTGCATGTCGGTCAGCACGAGCAGACCGGCTGCATGGGCGTAATCGATCTGAAGCTTGTACGACGCCAGGTAGGCGGCATCAAACGGTCCGAACAACACCGGCTGCAAAGACGGCCACGAAAAAGGGATGCGGACGTAAGACATGCCGCGTGAGGCGTAGTGCGCGTAACCTTGAGGGGATTCCGCGGACGCAACCGCTACGTTTTTGCTGCGATATTCCATTCCCGACATGTTGAGGGCGAGCGCCGAGATCGGCGTCGGTGAGGATGAGGGCGTGGGCGTTGGCGTAGGGGTGGGCGTTGGGGTCGGCGTGGGAGTGGGCGCCGGCGCCGTTGGCGATGTCTGCTGCCCGGCGCTATTGACCCTGACAACGCTCGTGCAGATTTCGACCGTCGGCGCAGCCATCAGCATCGAGTCCGCACCGTCGGCGGTCTCAGGTGCGCCGAAGACACGGCCGGCGAAGTATCGTTTCGCACCGTCCTGGAAGGTCACGCAGAAGGCGTAAAGCTTCTGGCTCTCGTCGTCGGCCGCGACCTGCAAAAGCGCTTGCCCCGCGTCTGCGGCATCGATCGAGATCGACGGCTGCAGCGCGCCATAATCAGCCGAGCCCTTGTACTTCTTCTTCGGGCCCATCAGCGGCTGGAATTCGACCTTGGCGAAACTGGCGCCGAAGGAGCCGAGCTTTTCGACCTGTCCAATCTCGAGGAAGGTCAGCGCTGCATAGCCAACCGCCTCGAAACTGGAAGGCAGCGCCGCCGAGATAGCGAGCGACGAGCCAGCTGCTGTCTGAGAACCCATAGTTTAACTCCCGAATATGATTCCGCCGAGGCGGGCGTCAGCGCGGCCAAGCGTCGACAGCGAGGCCGCGCCGCGCGTCGCAAAGGGCGAGGTCGGCGCGGGCGTCGCGCAGCGAGCCCTCGGCGTCTGCGCTGTTGGCGCTACCGTCCGGCTGCCGGCGCACCGGCGTTGCCGTGCAGGGCTTCTTCGCCTCGGCCGGCACTGGGGGGATCGCCGGCGAATAGCTCAGCGTCGAGCGCGTCGATGCCGCGCACGCGGTCAGCAGGAAGGCAGGCAGCACGGCCAGCATCAGTTTGCGCATAGGTCCTCGCGGTGTCAGTGGATCGAAGGATGATGGGTTCGCGATTTGCGAGGCGGTCGGCGAAGGTCGTGAGCGCCGTGGTCTGCTGGACGGCGAACCGCGTTTCCGCCGCGGTGCGCAGCTGCTCGGCCTTCGCGATTTCCGCGCTCCACGCCGCCCGTTCGGCCTTCAGCGTGGCGGTGCGGTCAGCGAGCGTGTCCCGGGTGAGCAGGAATCCGGCGAGAAGGCCGATCATCGGCACTGCCCACCAGAAACGCCGCAGCAGGGCGAAGCCCGCCGCCCAGGTCATGCTTCGTTCGAAGATGAGGGGACGCCCGCGGTCGCGGTCATCAACCGCGGCGCGCCGATGACTGCGCGCCCGATCGGCCAGCGCCGCGCGATGCAGCGCGACTTCTCGAGCCGCATGATGCTGACCCGGTCGCCCTGATTTCCGCCGAGGACGTGATAGTGCGTCTTGTCCTCGCCGACGTAGAAGCCGACGTGACCGCCACCCGGCCGCTCGAACACCAGGACCGCGCCAGCCGCGATGCGCTCGGCCGCGATGTTGGTGCCCCAAGTCGCCCACGCCTTGGCGCGAACCGCGACCGGCGCGGCCGGGATGCCATCTTCGGTGAGGCAGTTCGCGACGAACAGGCCGCACCACGGCACGCTGTCGGCATTGTAGACCATGCCCAGCACCTTCGCGCCGAGCTTCTTTGCCCACCCCATGATGGTCGGGCTGTTCGCCGCCCCCGGCGCCTCGCGGGTGCCAAGAAGCGACCGGGCATGGCGAAGCCACGCCGGCTCTAATGCCGTCGTCATGCTTAATTCCTTACAATGGTGAGGCGTTTTCGAGTTTGGCGCTGTTCAGATTGCGCCAGAGGGTTCTTCAAAGCTCCGGCCGGCCCGCCTCGCGCTTTTCCCCTTGTCGCTGAGGCGGGCCGTTAACAAAATATTAACCACAATTAGTCATTTTGCAGATGAGGCTCTGCCTCCCCGTGAAGGGTTCCCTGCTCGTCACGATGCCGCCCCAGCTACGACGAGCAGGGAGTAGGGCGCGACGGTGTGACTGCCTGACACTGAAAGCCTCGTACGATTTCGTAGAAGCACCCGGACACGGCAAGCCACGCCAGCTCTGATGCCGTCATCATCTTTCTTTGTTTTGAGGTGAGGCGATCTGCCAGGCTGCTCGTTAGCGATGCGCTAGGGTCCACACCCACCGTGCCCTGGTCGGCCCGTCCTTGGCTGACCCTGGGGGCGGGCCGTTAGGCCTCGGGTTTGCCGGGTGGCTGGAACAAGTCGCTGCCGCGCTTCACCCAAGCGAGACATGCGCTGATGATCAGGACGCCAGCAGATCCCAGTCCCGTGCCGTAGGCGAGCGCCCAGAAGGGTTCAGGACGAAGCCGGATGATGATGCCGGCGGTGAATAGCAACGTCAGCATCGAGACGGGCAGATCGACGTTCCAGCGATGGTCCTTGCGGTCCTCTTGGCTGACGTAAAACCGCACGGCGAGACATGCGCAGATGCCGGCGATCATGCTGCCAGCTTCGAACGGATATCCGAGAAAATGCCAGATCTGAGGCGTGCTTTCCGTCACGACCGCCGCCTTGTCTTTAGCTATGGCCGCAGCCGCTACCGGTAATGCCGCCCCCGCGGTCGCGATAAGCCGCCACATTAGCGCGTGCTCACCACGCCGATCGCGGCGATCAGGCTGAGAAGAGTTATGCAGACCGGGCGCTTCAGCTGATCCCGGCGCGCCCAGATCCGCAAGGGCAGGGGTTCGCGCTTAAGATGGTCCGCCATCCCGCGGCCGGAGATCTCGAACAGCGCCAGCGCGAGCAGACCGATCGTGAATGCAATCGGATCCGTCATGCGCTGGAGCGTCAACAGCCAGGCGGTTGAGGCGGCCTTCTCCGGATCCCACCCCCAAAGCACCATCGCTGCCGGACCGAACCGAACCGCCATGGCGAAGCTGACCGCGCCACCGAACGCGCGCCACACTGTCACCGGGTGATGGAGCTTGTCGTGCTGGCGGTTCCGCCAGATGTCTCGCGCCATCTTGATCGCGAGCATGAGGGCGATGACGAATCCTGCCGTGAAGCCCGCAAGGTTCAGCACGACGAGCCAGCCATGGCCGTTGAACGAAGGTGGCGCGAGCGTCATCGGCCCTTTCGCAACTGCCTGAGCCGCGAAGCTACTGTTGTTCATGATGGAGTCCTTCAGGGTTTGGGCACGCGCCCGGTCAGGCCGACCAGTTCCAGTTGACGGCAGCATATGCCGCCCGCTTGGCGGCGATCGTCGCGGCAGTCCGAATGTCCCGCTTGGCTTTCTGCGCGACGGCCTCGATCCGTGCATTTTCCGAGGCGGACGTATTCATTCCGTTGTCGTAGCGCGACAACACTGCAGTCAGGGTTTCGCCCGTCAGTATTGATTCCATGGTCGCGAACGGGAAGCGCTTCTTCTTGTCGCTGAGACCGAGGCCGTTGAGCAGCGAAGCCGCGATCGTCCGGCCGTCGATCGCCTCCGTCGCCTTGCGGTTGTAAACGTACTTTTTCGCCCCGCCGTCGGTGAGGACGGTCATCTGCAGCTTCTCTCGTTCGGCATCTACCGCGGCGAGCAGCCGCGTCTGTAGCTGCTCGATCGTCTCCACCGGCGTGACAAAGCTGTCCTTCACAACCTTGCCCGATGCCACGTGAAAGCCGCGCGGATCTGTCGTCGGGTCATATTCTGCGTATGCATAACCATCGGACGGCGTTGGCAGAATGTCGGCCGAGATGGTCCCGGTGACAATCCTGCTGGCGATTTCGTAAAGCGCGAAGTTCTTCATAGCGCTGTCCAGTAGACTGAGAGGGCCGGGCTGCTGATGTACGACCAGTTGCGCTCAGTCGTTCTTACCGCGACCCTCCATCGGATCGTCACCTCGCCAAACGTATTCAGGATTCGGATGGTGTAATTATCCAAACGACCCGAAGCGCCGAAGCCGCTTTCCGGCAGGGGGACCGTAGCGAGAACCCCATTGTCCGCAGCATCCAGGATCTCAAATGTCGGCTGGGTGTCGCGGGTCCCGTTTGTCGTTCCGCCAATGAACCCACTGAACGTGATGTATATCGACCCGCCCGAGCGGATAAACATATCAGCGCCAAGGTTTGGAATGTATTGTTTGCTGGCTTGCCCGGCCCCGCCGTAACTTCCTGCGACAGAGCTCGCGGTCGAGCTTGTCATGGTCGACCGGTCCAGCGCTTTGATCGTCACGGTGCCATTAAAGATCGCATTTCCGTCAACAAGCAAATTGGCGCCAATGTAGAAAACGCCGAGCGATCCGTCAGACTTCGACAGGCTGATTTTGGTACTGCCGTCAGGTGTCGAGCCGGTGACCTGCCAGAAAACACTGGTTCGGCCGTCGATTCCGGCAATGGCGCCGGCCTGCTGGGCGATGGTGGCGGCGCTGCCATTGTATTCGGCTCGCAGCTGCGCCAGCGTCGATGCCACCGCGCCCGCTTTGGCATCGGCGATTGCCGTGGCGCGATCTTCGATCCTAGCCGACAACGCCGTGTTGAGCCCACTGTCTACCTGGTACGCAAGCTGCGCTTCGAGCGCCGCCGCTCGTTGGGCAGTGGCGTATCGGTTCGGCAGATCTGCGATCACGTCCTCGCTCGACTGGATCCGTGCATTCACATTCGTGTCGACCTGCGTCAGGCGGTTGTTGACGTCGTCGGTGAAGGTGTTGAGCGCGCTCGGAGCCTGCCGCGACATCTGCGCCTCGAGCGTGCTCGTCCGGCCTACATAGCCCTGCTGATCCGTCGACAGGCTGGTGATGCGCTGATCGTAGCCGCCGAGTGTAAGATTGACGCCCTGGAACCGGGTCGAGACGCTCGTTGAGAGATCTGCGACCGATTCATTGGCTGTTGCCGCGGTTGTTGCCGCCTCCCTGATGGCGGCATCAGATCGCAGCTGGACAGCACGACCGCTGCCCGGCGACCAATCGTTCCAATCGTTCTGGCCTTCACGGGCAGCCCCAACATAAGGCCGCCAGAACCAAGCGTAACTGTCGTTCTCGCCTTCGAAGGTGTTGTATTTACGCAGAACCAGCCGTGCTGAAATAGCGGAAGCTGGCACACGCTGCGACCGTGAGCCGATCTGATCCCAATTTTGCGGGTCCGGGCCACCATTGCCATTGCGGGGTGCAGGGTACTCCCCTCCATAACCGACGATCGTCCCATCGGCAGCATAGTAGAATATGCTGACCCAGTTGACCGCGCGGTGGCTAGCACCAAAAACGTAGAATTGAATAAAGCTATTTGGGGAAACGGCGAACGGATCGCTTAAAACCTCTATGGCGACTCCGTCACCGCCATCCGCCCGACCAGCTTGCGTCAACGAAAGGTTGTTCTCGCCACCGGCCATCCAATACGCGCCAGCGGCATTGCGAAGCATCATCCCGGTTGGGAGATTCGATGCCAGCGACCAGCCATCGAGAGTTACAAAGTCGGTATTGCTGAGCAGATTGCCGCCACCGCGGGACAGGCTGCTAGTCACTTCAGCGACTGATTGCGCAACGGCGCTGTCGCGTTCGATTGCGGCGGTGTCGACCCGGCGGATCTCGGCCCTTACGTCCGTGTCGTCATAGCCGCCACTGGCCGAGATTGTATCGATCCTCCGAGCGAGCGCCTCGTCGGCATCGCTGAGAGCATCGTACTGCTGACTGATCCGAACGTTCGTTTCAGCATCGAGGCCAGCGAACTGAGTGACGACCTCTTCGATGCGTTGGGCGATCGACCGCCGTGCGTCCGATAGGGCAGTGACCTGATCCGTGATGCGGGAGTTCGTCGCGGCATCGAGGCCTTCGTATGCCGTCGCGACATTCTGGATCGCGGTAGCAAGCGCGCGATCGCCATCGGCTCGGACAAGATCGATACGTTCGATCAGCGCCCGAACATCCTCGCCGCTCGGTCCAGTGCCGCCCGCCGCTATCGCGTCGACACGTCGCGTCAGATCCTCGTCGACGCCCTGGGCCCGATCAATCTCCGCCGCAAGATCCAGCACGGCACGATCAAGCTTGGCCTGAGCTTCGGCGATCCGCCTATTTGCCTCAGCGACGGCCGCGTCCGCAGCAGCTTGAGCCGCTTCGATGCGTGCGGTCGCCTCCGCGACAGCGGCGTTGATCGCAGGTATCGTGATGTTGTCGAGCCGGTCGATTATCTCGCTCGCCGGGACGCCGCCAACGGCGTTGGTGTCCTTAGAAGTGTTGTTGCCGGTGACGTCTGCATTGTCCGCCGGCTTCGTCCCGTTTGGATCAGTGACGTCGGGCCACGCCACCGAGCTGCCTGGGGCGAACGGCACGACGGGCGCCGCTTGGCTAAGCCCCTCGATGGACAGCGACAGCTTGCTGACGGTATCACCGAGCTCGATCGAGAAGTCTTTGAAGAACCCGTAGACGGTAAGGCTGTCGAGGCCCGTCTGGCCGATCCAGAGCGACGGCTGCGCGCGCACGGCCGTGATGCGGTTTGCCACCATGTCAACCGCATCTGTCCGGATGAGCGCCCGCGCCGTCATGCGCTTCGCCCACGCGCGCTCGACGATGGTCACTTCCCCGAACTGGTCGACGTCCTTCCGGCTGAAGTCGGTGATGCCGGCTGTTGGCGAAGCCTCGGTCAGACCGAGCGTCGTCACGCGACCGATCAGCAGCGTGCCGACAGACACGGGCCCGGTGCCCGCGATCGTCACGGTCACCGTTCCGGCATTTGCCGGCAGATCGAGGAAAGTGATCGCCCCAGCGCCGGCATCCGTTGTGCGATCGTAGCCGGTTGCGTGCACGCGGACGCTGGTGGCGACGACGTCGAGCAGCGCCACAGCGTTCGCCGCGTCTGCGTTGAGCACTACCTGGATCGAATTGACGCTGGCCGTCGAGGTGCCGAGCGCTTCGTCGAACATCGCCCAGCGGTTCGTGGGCCCAACGTCCAGCCACTGGCCCGACACGGCCGCTGGGTCGTTGCCGACATTGCCCCCGGTCAGGTTCTCATACAGCCGGTGCGTGGTGGCCCGCATGACGCGCGCCCCGAGCGCGTAGGTGGCCGTCGACGACCATTCTACAGCGTCATTTTCGGGAACGGTGCTGGAAGCGAGCGCAGCGTCGGTGACCGTGATCGGTTGGATCAGATGCAGGGGTGAGGAATCCCCGGGAGGCGCAGGATCACCCGGGACGTCTTCAGATGCCGCGGTCTCGGCCAGCCCTTCAACGGTCAGGGTGCAATAGCTGACTGCCGGCGTTGCAAGGTCGAGATCGAAGTCCTTGTAGAAGCCGCGCATCGACAGGCTCGCAAAGCGATCGTCGGCGACCCACAGGGCAGGGGTTGCGCGCAGGGTGGCGAGGCGCCGCTGCAGCGCGTCGACGTCGCCGATCGGAACGCCGAGCTTTACCGACATGCGGCGCGAAAAGCCGCGCTCCACAACCGTCGTGACGCCAAAATCGTCAGTGACGCGACGGCTGAAGTCGGTGATGCCAATCGTTGGCGTCGTCTCGACGTTGCCGAGCTCGATCGTCTCGCCTTGGTCGGTAATCACTCTCATGCTGCGTTACCCACCGCGATGGCATCGCCGCCGCTTGCGGCCGAGACGTTCTCCAGCACCTTCGCCGACCGGTTCGCGGCGCTGGCGACGCTCGCGAGCCCAGAAACCAACTCACTGCGCAACTCTGCGAGCTCGTTGCGTAGCGCGTCGGTCGCGTCCGCCGCATCATCGTTCGCGGCAACGTTGCCCGTCACCGACTGCGCCGCCGCCACCGTATCCATGTTTTGCGCGGCGGTGACGGGCGCGCTAGTGCCCTTCGCCAAGGCGGTGACGACGCCATAGGTGGCTTCGAGGCTGGCAGCAGTTTGGGCCTGAACGCGCGCGAGTTCCTGCCGGCTCGTTGCCTGCTCGGCCGCAGCCGTCAGCAGGGCCTGGCTGAGCGCGGGCAGGCTCTTTGCCGCATCTTGATCACCAGCGCGCGCTGCGGAGCTGGCTGCATTGAACTGGCCCTGCAGCGTCGCAAAGCCATTGCCATTGGCAGCGTCGGTCAGCCCGCGGATCCGCTTTACCTCGTCCATGATGCTGTCGCCGACCGAGGTCCAAGCGTCGGACAGCGCCTTGGCGGCCGTGGCGGCTGCCTGCGCATCCTGGATTGCGTAGATCTCCTGCTGAAGCCCGCGGTTGCTCGCATCCAGCTTTGCCAAGTCGAGCGCGCGAAGTGCCGCAGTGTCGCCGCGCAGTTCGAGCAGCTGGCGCTGGAGATCCTGCCGCTCGCTGGCGATGTCGGCTGCGCTCTTGGCTCCCTCCATTGAGGTCTGCAGGTCGGCGAACGCCGGTGCGAGCTTTAGCAACGTGGCGTAGGTCGACTGCCCGGCCGTGGTGGTCAGGTCCTGCGCTTCAACCAACTGGCGGAACGCGGCAAGCGTCGCCGGCATAACCAGCCCTAGGCTACCGAACACGCCGTTCAGCTGCGCGGTCTTGGCAGCGGCCTGCTCTTCCTTCGAATAGAAGGTCTCGAAGTACGCACCGGCCGCGTCGGTCAACGCCGAGACGCTGTCGAACTGATCGGCCAGGCCAAGCTTGACCGCGATCCCCATGGCCTGCGTGTTGGTCCCCAGCATGTCGAGCGATGCGCCGACCGCCTCGACAGTCGAGGCGACGCGGACGAGTGTCTCGAACGTGCCTTCACCGACCTTCTGGAACTGCGCGACGGCTGGGAACGCTGCAGCCGCCATACCATCGGCAGCGGCGCCGAAAATTGCGGTCAGCTTCTCCTGGATTTGCTCGCCGGTCAGGTCCTTCAGATCGATCTTGCCAATGTTGATGACGAAGCTGTTGAGGCGGTTCTGGATGTCGCCGGTCGCGGCGCCGAGCGGCCCGGCCGACGCCACGATCGCATCGTTGAACTGGCGCAGGATCAGCGTGAACTGGTTCTCGAGCGCCGGATCGGCTGCGCCGTATTTGGTCGAATATTTCGTGCCGGTCGAGATCCCGAGGAACGACGACTTCTTCTTCACGTCCGAATAATAGGACGCATCGAAGCCGTTATTCAGGACGCTGCCGACCGACTGCGGCCCGCCCGACAGACCGTTGCCGATGACCGAGGTCTTCGTGCCGAACAGTCCGCTCAGGATGCTGCCGATCACCGGGATCTTGGTCAGCACCGCGCCGATGCCGGCACCGATCGGGCCGCCGATCGCCATGCCGATGCCTGCCATCGTCGCCGTCGCGTTGCTCTTGAACCCGGTGTTGACACCGGCACTCGCATCGATGTTGCCGGCGCGGACGACGAGGGCTGCGACGCCCCCGATCTGGCTGTCGATCGACTTGAGCGACGCGGCCATGTTGCGCGAATAGGACAGCGTCACGGTGTCGACGTCCTTCAAGGCGTCGATGGCGTTCCGGATGCTCTCGCTCTTTGCGGATGAATCTCCTAGGACGGTGCCGGTGCCGCTGTTGGTAGGCGCCTGGTTGTTCTTGCCACCATCGCCGAACGAGCCGGCGACCGACACGCCGATCCCGGCCAGCGCGGCGACCGTTGCGGCGCCCGCAGCGATGTTGAGCGGGAAGGGGAGACTCTTGATCGCGTTGACAACGGCTTCGGTCGCCCCGACGGCGATACGCGCGACGCTGTTGGCGATCTTGCTGCCGGTCTCGATCGCATCCTGCGCGATCGCTCGAACCGACATGGCGAACTGGACGAGGCGGAATGCCTTCTCGGCGGTCGCCAGCGTCTGATAACCGGTCGAGCCTTCCTTGAAGAACCCCTTGGCGGCCGCGGTCATGTCGCCGAACGCGCTGATCTGCTGCGACGACGACCGCAGCGAGAAGAGACGGTTTTCGCGGTCGATCTTCTTCTGATCGTCGCCCGCCGCATCGATCGCCGCCTTGTGTGCTTCCTGCAGCTTGGCCTGATCGGCATAATAGCCGGTCATGACGGTCAGCGCGTCGCCGATCGCCGAGCCGACGTTGCCGAACGCATCGGCCATGCCCTGCGCGGCGCGCTGCGCGGTCTGGTCGATCGTGTCAAACAGATCTGCCGTGGCGCGCAGCTCGGCATTGAGCTCCGCCTGCTTTTCGACGACCTGCTGCGCACCGACTGCGATCTCGACCTGCTGCTCGACATAGGCCGCGCGGTCGCCGGGATTGTACTTCTGCGCCTCCTGCGTGGCCTTCAACGTCGCGAGCGCACGCACCCGCTCCATGTCGGTTGCGCCGACGAGGCGAAGCTCCTCGCGCATTTGGGCAAGCCGGTCGTTGCCTGATGCCATATCGGTGTTGAATTGCGCGCTGCGCTCGGCCGTGGTGAGATCGGCGCGCGCCGCGCGCTGGTCGGCCAGCGCCTTGGTTGCGCGATCGGCCTCGGTCGTCAGGCCCCGCGTGCGGGCAGCCTCGATCGCGGCGAGCAATGGCAGATCCGCGATCTGATCCTTGACCAGTTCAGCCGCCCGCGCGGCAGGCACGAGGCCGGCTGCGACCTGCGCGTTGACCAGCATCTGCGCCGCGACCTGGTCGCGCGCGGTCGCGGTTGATTTGGCGACGTCCGAGACGCGCTGCGCGATCGCGAGGCGCACCTGACGGTCGACCGACGCCTCGATGTCGGCGCGCTGCTTGATCGCCTTGCTCTCGGCCTTCACGCGGGCCTCGGCGATCAGCGCTGCGGCGCCGGAGACGCCATAAGCATCCGCCAGCTTGTACAGGTTGCGGATCTGCGCCTCGATCGCTTCCGAATCTCGCACGAGCGACGCCGCATGGCTGTCGACGGGCGTCTTCTTCGTCGTGCGATCCGCCTTGATCTCATTGGCCTTCTTCAGCAGCCGTTCCTGCGACTTGCTGATGATGTTCTCGGCAGCCGTGGCGAAGAAGCTGTTCGTCCCGTTGACGACCTGCCCGGCGCCCCGCGCGTAGCCCTTGCCGAACGCCTTGCCGAGGCTGTTGCCTGCGCCTGTCACGGCCGTCGCTGCGTCGCTCTGGCCCATGGCCTTCAGGATCGGGCCGGCAAAGTCACTGATCGCGCTGCCGATCGACTTCAGCCAGCCGGCAACGCGGTTGTAGATGGCGTTGAAGATCTGCGCGATGCCGTTGCCGGCCCACTGCGCCGCGGCGACGACGGGGGCGAAGAACTGCGCGACGGCCGTAGCTGCGGCCGAGACATAGGCCGACACCGAGGTCGAAATGCTGCTCCACAGCTCGACGATCGCGGCATAGGTGCCGGTGAACGTGCCATAGATCGACGCGAGGAAGCCCTGCACCTGCTGCGCGTCGTTCGGCGAGAACAGATAGTCCATCAGCGACTTGCCCGACCCGCCCAGGTTGAGCCCGTCGGTGATCGTCTTCCAGACGCCGGCAACCATGTCGCCGGTCGTGACCGACTGATCACCGAGCTTCTTCATTTCCTTGTGCGTCAGCCCGAGACCCTCGGCGAATTTCTTCATGCCGGCGTCTTCGTTGATCTGTTCTTTCCACCGGTAAAGCGCGACGCCAGCGACACTCGCGACGGCGATCACGGGTGCGAAGGCAAGCGCGAGTCCACCCATCTGCATGGCGAAGCCCTTCACGCCGCCCTCGGCCATCTGGGCGACCTGGAAGATCTGGCCTGCCTGGCTTGCGAAGATCTGGAACGGCGCCGCGCCCATCGCCGCCATCGTCGCAACGTCGTTCAGCTGGAACGACAGCTGCGTGAGTGTGCCTTTGCCCTTCTTGGCGACCCGATCCATATCGTCCTGGGCCTGAGTGCTTTGGCGCAGGCGGCTGGTCAGGACCTCCTGCTGGCGTGCATATTCAGCCGGAGCCGTCGCGCCCGCATGATAGAGCCGCGTCGACTCTGCGATCTCGGCGTTGAGCTTCTTCGTCGACACATAGAGCGGGTCGGTCGACATGCGCAGCTGTTCGGCTGCGGCTGCATCCGCGACTTGGGCATCGTGCGACGCACGCACGGTCGACGCCAGCAGAGCATGCTCGCGCGCCAGCTGCTCGGTTGCCAAACCCTCGATGCGCATGGCGGCCGCATTGGCCTCGCGTTTCGCCGATTCGTCGATCGCCTGCTGCGCGCCATAGTCGCGCATGCCCTGCTTAGCGCGCGCCTCGAACATTGCGCTGGCGAGTGCTGCCTCACGACGCGCCTTCGCATCGAGGGCTGCGGCCGCAGCAAGGCTGGCTGCCTCTTCCTCGCGCAGCGCCACGACACCCGCTTTCACGCGGGCCTCGAACATCTGATGCGCATAGGAGGCCTGACGCAGGGCTTCCGCCTCGGCGGTCACCGCAGCCGCGGCTTGGTTGGTCGCGGTGACGAGTGCAAGCTCCTCGCTGCGGATCCGCTGGGCGAGCTCGGTCAGGCCCTGCTGCTCGGCTGCCAGCGCGGCGAACTCGGCCTTCGCGCTGCGGACCTCCTCACGGGTCTTGCCGAACACGCTGTTCTGCCGCTCGAGCTGCGCCACGAGCCGCTCGCCAGCCTTTTCAGCACTCGCGATCGCCTGCCGCGCGCTCTGCATTTCACGCGACGTCGCATTGCCGAACGCGACCACATTCGTCGTGCTGGCCGCAAGGTCGACCATGCCCCGGGTCGCGCGCTCGATCCGATTGGCATCGGCGAGCACCTTGGCCTCGGTCGAGTCCATGGCGTCTTGCAGCTGCATCAGACCACCGAAGGAATCGCCGGTGTCGATGACAAAGCCGACCTCAAGCCTCGGGGAGGAATCGTCCATGGACATGCGTCATCCTCCCCGTTTGATCAGCCCAGCACGGCGCGCAGTTGGGCTTCTTCGATCTCAAGCTCGCGCTGTGTGACCGGCGCCCGCCATGGTGGCGGGCAGTTCTCGCTTTCGGCGACCCGCCCTTCGGCGAGATAGGCTTTCGATAGTTCGCGGATCAGCCGCGCTTCCCAAGGCTGCAAGCGCACGCAGGTGTTGTCCTGCCACGCCGCCAGTTCGCGCGAACTGATCGGGACCGCGCCCATGCCCGCCGCCTCAGTCAGGCCCATCTCGATGAGCCAGTCCGTAATATGCGGCGCCGGGTTAGGTGGCATCGGCGGATTGATCTTCTTCCGCTTCAAGTCGTCGATCCGGCTCAGCCTCGACACCGCCGGTTCTTCCTTGCCCCGCCTGCTGCGGGCATCCGGCTTTGGCGTGGCATGCAGCCACGCCATCTGCCGGACGTAGAGCTTCAGGCCGCCTTCGAGGCGGCGCTGAAGTTTCCCCAGTCGCCGACGAACTTCGCGACCTGCTTGGTGATGAAGCCGAGGCCCTGGTTCGCGTAAACGGCGCGGTGGAGATCGTCACCGGTGACGGGCTCGGTCGCACCGTCGGGCTGATATTCGAAATTTTCGAAATGCGAGGTGATCGCGGCGAGATCCTCGGCGGTCTCGGCGACGCGCTCCTCGGGGGTGGCAGCAGTGATCTTGCCGTCATTGTCCTGCATGCGCTTCAGCGCGCGCGCCGACTGACGGGATTCGACGACGCCGTAAGCCTTGCTACCCGGGCCATGGACATGGATGCGGACGGGGAGGGTGCGCTCGTCGTCAGCGAACAGCAATTCGCCGGCTGGGCTCTTGACGTGGAGGGCGGCCGTGGCGGCCACGGCGAGCGAGGCAATGTTGAGCTTCATAGAAAGAGTCCTTCGCGGGAGGATGGTGCGCCAACCCGGCTCGCGACCCGCGACGACGGGCCGAGCTGGCGCATAAGGACCGGCGTCGCGGGCGCCGGGTAGAGGAGGGGTCAGGTGGCCGGCGCGGCGACCTTGACGATCTTGGTGCAGATCTCGATCGTGGGAGCGCCGGTCAGCATGCTGTCGGCACCGTCTGCGGTTTCCGGCATGCCGAAGTTGCGGCCACCGAAATATCGCTTGGCGCCGTCCGAGAAGGTGACGCGGAACGAATAGAGCTTCTGGCTCTCGTCGTCGGCCGACGTCTGCATGATCGCCTGGCCGGCGTCGGTGCTGTCGAGCGCCATCGACGGTTGCAGGGCACCATAGTCGGCCGAGCCCTTGTACTTCTGCTTCGCGCCCTTGAGCGGCTGGAATTCGACCTTGGCGAAGCTGGCGCCGATCGAACCGAGCTTCTCGACCTGGCCGACGTCGGTGTAGGTCAGAGCGGCGTAGCCAGCGGCGTCGGAAGTCGCCGGCGAGGCGACGGAGATCGCAAGCGATGAGCCTGCGGCAGTCTGTGAACCCATGATGATGATCCTCGTAACGTAATACCGGCAGGGCCGGCGGGGTGTCGTCCGCCGGACGGCGAGCGATCAGGTTAGCCGCGGGCGGGCTTTGCCTCGGCCGGGGTGCTGTCGACCGCGACGACCAGCCCGGCCGCCAGGAAGTTGCCGAACTCGCCTTCGGTGAAGTCGTACGAGGATTTGGCAGCGAAGCGCCGCTCGGTGGTGGCGTCGGTGAAATCGCGGGTCGCTTTGCCGCGGACCATCTTCGGCTTGTTATCGGGCATGGTGGTTTCCTTTTCTCTCACGCTGCCGCGTCGAAGCTGACGCGGAAGTCCTGGGTCTGTTCGAAGCTGTTGCCCGGACCGCGCAGGTCGGGGCCGCGGCCGGCGGTCAGCACGGAAACATTTGCGGCGCCGGCGATGCTGCCGGTCTTCCCTGCGCATGCCTTCACGACCAGCTTCATTGCAGCGACCTGGTCGCGGTAGCTGGCCGCCCGCACGGTGACCGAGATGCGCTCGATTGTGCGAACAGTAGCCCCGCGCACGAGCGTTTGCCGTTCAACGTTGCTGGTCATCCGCACCAAGAGCGTCGGCAGCACGACACCGTCGGGAAGCGCGCCAGCTTTGATCTGACCTGCAGGAATGGCCGCGATCAGCGGCTCGTCCAACTGCAGCAGCGCGCCAATGATAGCGACACCGGTCATGCGTCTTCGCCTTCCAGTTCAGCGGTTCCGGCGATTCCCGAGCGGGTCACGCGAGCGTTGATGAAGCTCTGCGCCGCGGCGATCGCCTCGGCGCCCTTGATATCGAGCGCTGGACGTAAGAACGGGTTCGGCTTGGCGCCCGGGTGGAAAATGGTGTCGCCAACGAACTTGCCGCCGATGACCATCGTGCGCTTGTCCGTGGCGTTGATGCGCGCGACGCTCTTGCCGCCGCTTTCGTCTTTCGAGACCGAGATGAAATGCGCGTCGGTGCCATATTCGAGCCAGTTGGCAATCGAGCGGCCCCAGCCCTTTCGAACGGCGATCGTCACCGTCAGGCGCCCAGCCTCCGACTTGCTCCGCATTTCGAGCGCCTCGTCGACATCAGACGAAATTGACCGCTCCTTTGCCTCGGCTAGGATGATCTTGCCGCCGGCCCGCGCCGCGCCGCGCAGCAGCTTATTCTCCACCTCGGCAGGCAACTGCGCGATGTAGCGGCGAACCGATTGGCCGCCCCGGCTGGTAGCCATCAGGCGCCGTTCCCGGCCGTGCTGTACTCCTCGACCATGAACTCGACGCCCGAGCGCTGCCGGATGATCGCGGGGCCCGCGATGATCTGCATGATCCGATCGCCCATCACGAACCGCATATTGCTCGTGATGTCGTCCCGGATCCGCATGCGGACCCGGGCTGGCCGGGTGGCGACATTGATGCCCTCGGCGAGCTTCTCGCCGCGGCTGGGCAGCATATCGACGACGCCCGCCCAGACCTCGTCTTCAACCAACTCCCATTTGCCGGATCCCGCACCGTCGAAGGCCTCATCGGCAACGGGGCGCTCGATGCGGATAACGTCGGGCAATTCGCCGGCAGTGAGCTGGGTCATACGACGAACTTGCGCAGGGGAGCGATGAGGAACGTGATCGCCAACGGCAATTCCGTCAGGTTTTGCCCCGCCGCCTCGCGATTGGCGTACCATTGCCCAACGAGCAGGAGCACCGCCTGCGCTGCAACAGCGCGATCGCGCACCGCCGTCGTCGATAGATCGTTGACGAAGTCGCACCCTGTGGCGCCCTCAATCGCTCGAACCGCTGCTGCGATGAGGATGACGAGATATGCGTCCTCGCGGCTGGACGATCCGAGGCGAAGGTGCGTCTTCACGTCCGAGAGGGTGACGAGCTCAGCCACGGGTGAAATCACGCCCATCGCGCCCCTTCTTAACCGCCAGCCGCCAGCCGGTGTCGGGGCCGTCCGGCTTATCGCCGGTATCCTTCTGCGCGATCCAGAGTGAACCGCCGAAGGTTACGGCGTCGCCCAGCGTATAGGCCTGGCCTTCCTTGAAGACGCCGCGGTCGATCACTGCCGGGACGGTGAGGTCGAAGGTCTTCACCTGCTCACCGCGAACGAATTTGAGGGTCGCCTGGCGCTCCCCGGTCTGCTCGATCGACATATCGTCGAAGCCCAAGCCGGGGTCGCCGTCCTTCCCATCGACGCGACCAAGCGGGCACATCTTGCCGTCGCTCAGTGTCACGACCAGCGCACCGGTGCGGTCGATCATCGCGCCAGCGAGGCCGACGCCGTCCTTTGCAACAGGCAGCGCGGCAACAGCGCGCTCGACGGCCGATGCAATGATCGGCTCGACGTCGGCGACGGTGACGCTTTTGCCATCAGCAGGGGTTGGCAGCGCCGCGACTGCGGATGCTACGGCCTCAGCGATGATCGGCTCGACATCAGCGACCGTGACGCTCTTGCCATCGACCGGCGCCGGCAGCGCCGAGACTGCGGCCGCAACCGCCGCGTCGACCGGCGCAATAACGTCGACCGGGGGCAGTGCGGCGACAGCGCGCTCAGCTTCCTGAGCAATCAGCGGGCGCACATCGTCGATCGTGACGCTCTTGCCATCGACCGGCGCAGGCAGCGCGGCGACCGCAGCAGCGACTGCTGCCTCGACCGACGGAATGACGTCGACCGGCGGTAGCGCGGCAACGGCCCGCTCGGCCTCGGCAGCGATCAGCGGCTTCACGTCGTCCAGCGTGACGCTGACGCCATCCTTGGCAGGGGGCAGATCGCCGACAGCCCGCGCAACGGCCGCGGCGACAAGGGGCTCAACGTCGGCGACCGTGACGCTGGTGCCGTCGCGCGGCGCGGGCAGGGCGGCGATCGCATCGTCAATCATTCGCCGAATGCTTGCTTCATCCGGCGACGCATCCCGTGCCTCGACAATTGCAAGGCGGGCGAGCAGCGGCGTGGTAGCCTTGTCGACAGCTTCACGGATAATGATTGCTGTGGCCTCGGCCATCGCTTTGGCATCAAGCATTCAGCAACTCCCTGCAATATTCTTTGTACAGGGCGGCGGTCGCGCGCGATTGCTCAGCAACTTCTGCGGGATCAGCCGGAGGGGCCGCCGCAGGCGTCGTATCGCCTTGACCCTTCGCCCACGGATCTTCTCGCGCGTCGCGTTTCGCTAGCGCCGCCAAGCTGTAATTTTGCTCTTGCAAGTACGGCGTGTCGCCGCCGGGGATCGGCCCGAGGTCGAGCCGCCGACGCGCTTCGTCAATTTTCTTGATCCCAGCCCCGGTGGCCAGCGCTTCGGCTTCGATCAGCGCCTTGGTGTCCATTCGCAGCAGGCCGTCGAGGTCGAACTCGGTGCCGATGCCCATGCCCTCGCCGATGCCGAGGCCCTCATCGAGGCACAGCTCGGCAGCCTCGATCAGCGATTGCAGCGCCTGCGTGTAATATTCGAGGTTGAGGCTCTCGACGTTGCTGTTCGTCGGCAAGTTGCCGATCCCCAGCTTGTACGGGGGCACATGGAAGGTCGAGCAGACCACCTCGGCGGTCCACTTCAGCTGGTCGATCAGCTCGGCATCCTTGGCGGTGACGGCCATGTGCTCATATTTCAGGCCATCGCCGAGCACGGCCACGCGGCCAGAGTTTTTGCCGCCGTAATACTCGTACCAGTTGGCTTTGAGCTCCGCTGCGGACTCAGGGCTGATCTTGCCCGGCGCCGACAGCAAGCCGCCCGGGCGCGACTGGTTGCCGAAGAAGACGGCCGAATTGTCCTGGATGCGCAGCCCCTGCGTCGCCGCGAGGCCGTTCGCATAGATCGGCGACACGCCGACCAGCGGGTGGAACAGGCAGTTGAACCGGTCGTGGATGATCTCGCGCGCCGGCACGACCATCGGGCCAGCGATCTCCGAAATATCGTCCTGCTGCAACTCGTAGAAGATGCTGCCGTCGTCGGCGACCAGCGGCTTCACCCGATGAGGGTCGAGCACGTAGAGCGCAATCACGACGTTGCGTGCGTCGCGGCGCTTCAGGACGTAGGTATTGCCGCTGCTGAGCTTCGACAGGAACCACGATTCGAAGAACTGGATCCGGGTCTGAAAGCCGTTGGGCTTGCGCAGCACCGGCGAATAGGCGGGGCGGGTGGTTTCGGCCCAGATGCCATGCTTGTCCTGGCTGACCAGCTTGACGCGCAGCTTAGAAATGTCCGACGCGATGAGCGTCATGCACGAAAAGACTGCGTGGAAGGCCAGCACCGCGGTCTGGTTTACCTCGACGTTCTGCTGCCACGCGCCGCTGAAGCTTTCGCGGACGATCGGCATCCAAGGGCCCGAGGGCGTGCTGACGATGCGCGCCGCCTTCTCGCGAATGATGGGCAGGCCGCCTTCAGTTTCGGGGTCGGCCTGCCCGGTGGTGATCTGCCGGGAGCGCCCGAACTCCCGGCCGAGAATCCGCATCAGGCGCTCGCGACCTTGGCGATCTCTTCGAGCAGGCGCTTGTCGCCCCAGCGGGTGCTGACGGTGATGCCCAGCTTGGCGGCCTTGTCACGCAGCTCATCGAGCGTCGGTGCCGCGGCGGACGGATCTGCCGACGCGTCAGCTGCGCGCGCTTTCTTGATCGCAATCAGGATGCGGGCGTCTTGGTTGCTCGCCTGGAATGGGTCGCCCGCCTGAAGCGCGCGGGTTGCGTACCTCATGTCGCGGGTGGCGATAAGGTCAGGCATAGGTGTCTCCTCAGTTGATAGGCGGGCAGGATTGCTGCCCGCCTATCCGTCTGGCTCGCTGGTCGATTAGACGCCTGCAGCCACCGGCTCGCCCCAGCGGACAGCCGTCAGGTATGCGACCGCGGTCGCGCGGCGACGACGCCAGTTGATGGTGCGCTCGGCACGCAGACCAACCAGGTTGTTCTGCCACAGCGAGACCAGCTGCGTGCCGGTACCGGCGAGGCCGTCCTGCTGAAGGGCGCTATCCTTCATCTCGAGCGACGCTTCGCGGCTCATGTCGACTGCGATATCGCCCTCGTCGGCCTCGTAGATGTCGGCCGCGTTGACGAGCGCGACGGTCTGGCCGGCATATTCCGACACGATGACCGGCAGGCCCTCGAAGGTGCCGCCGAGCATGGTCATGCCGGCGAATTCCTTCTGCCCGAGGGCGTTGCTCATCATCGACAGGCCGAGCGCATTGGTCGCCGACATGATCCAGACGCCGGTCGTCAGCGAGTTGTTGGCCGCGATGAATGCAGCCATCACTGCTCGCACATCGGCACGCACCGCGTCCGCATCCCGGCCCGACGACGCCTTTGCGCTTGCGCCGTTGGTCACCGATGCCGGGCGGACGGTGTCAGCGCCGGCATTGGTCGGATCGATGAACGCCAGATCCTGGGTCTCGACCAGCGCCGCCTTGAGTGCGTCGCGCACGACCGCTTCCGAACTCGGGTTCGAGCTGCGGATGTTCTCTTCGGTCAGCACGGCGATGTTGGCGACCTTGAGACGGCCGAGCACGCTGCGCTTGAAGTCGAACGACGTCAGCGGCTTGGGCTTGCCTTCGCCGACCCAGTAGCCCTGACCACCGCCGGTCTGAAGGATGACGGGCTCGTCGAAGCCGATCTTCCGGAGCTCCGGAATGCCGTTGGTCCCGAACTTGCCGAGAATGGTGGCGGGACGAAGGAACTCGGCGAAGTCGACGAACGCAGCGCCCTCGGGGCTGTGCAGCGCCGCGGCCCAGCTGCCGGGCTGGTTCGAACCGGCTGCGACTGCGGCCTTGATCGTGCCGACGACGTCGCTGTCGGCACCATACATGCGCTCGGCCACGACCATGACCGGCTCGGAGTCGAGGCGCGAGACGGCGCGGGCCTTGGCATAGCGCGCGAAGGCGATGCCAGGAGCGAGCTTGGGCTGCGCCTTGACCTGGGTCAGGCCGCCGCGCTGCGCGGCTGCGGCCGAGGGGTCGCGCACGTCTTCGATCGGCTTTGCCGTCTTGGCGATGGTGCGCTCGGCGGTGCGCAGGCGATCGAGGTGCTTGTCGATCGCGACGACGTCTGCGGAATGGCCGTCATATTCCTCCGACTGCGAAGCATCGAGCGTGGCGCCATCGGTGGCGGCCTTGGTCATGATCGCGTCCATGGCACCGACGACCGAGGCGCGCTTGGCCTCGTACGCCGTGATCTGTTCAGCAAATTTGGTCACTTTAAATCCTTCGAATGGTGTTGATGACGAATGGCTTCGCCCGATCGCGGGCGGGGTCATCCAGCTTCACCACGCGAACCGATTTGCCGACCGCGGCAGGTTCTGGGTTGGCGGGAATCTCGGGGTCGGGAACGCCGGCTTCCTTGCGCAGGGCGGCGTCGATCGACTTGATCTGGCTGATGATGGCATCGCTGTTCGCGGGGATCGTGACCGCGGACAGCTCGTAAACCTCGGTCTCCGTGTACCGGATGCCACCGTTGTCCATGTAGCTGTACTCGATCGGCCGGAAGCCGATGCTGACCGCACGGACCAGGCCGAGCTTGATCGAGTGCCACGCCTCGTCGAGGCGGTCCTTCAGCGTGCCGGGCTCATCCAGCTTGGCGACCGTGGCCTCGAACACGATCCCCTTGGCGGTCGGCTTCTCGAAGGTCACACTGCCGATCGGCTGGTCATGCTTATGCTGCCACAGCAGGGAGATCGGATTGGCGAACTTGACGCCCAGCGGCTCGATGATGTCGCCGACGCGGTCAACGCTGGGCGACGTGGCGATGCCCCGGATAATGCGGGCGTCGTCGTCAGCCGACTTGATGGTCAGCACACTGAATGCGCGGTTCTGCATGAGGAGGCCTTTCAGAGGAACATGACCTGCAGCCCGGCGCCTGCGGCTTCCGGGTTGCGGGTCATCAGCATCACCGCGTTGAAGGCGGCGACGAGGGGATCGATCTTCGCCTTGCCGGCGATTTGCTTGGTGATCAGGACGGCATTGCCGCGCTGCTCCGCTTTCGCATTACCGACGCACCACGCCATCAACTCCTGATTGCCATGGACAAGCGTGCCGTCTTTCAGCTTGCGTTCCGTGCCCCACACGGCGCCGGAGAGGCGAAAGCCTTGGCTGACAGCCAACATCTGCTCAGCGGAGAAGCCGCGCCCGGATAGCTCGTCGACCAGTGCCGTCACCCCTTGGGGATCGAGCCCGATGGCCGCTTCCTCGGGAAACAGGCCCGCGTCCTTCACGCGCTCGAGCAGATCGGCGACGTCGACGAGATCCTGCGTCGGGGTGACGCATTTCACGAGCGTGCCATGCCCGATGAAGTCGTTCAGGCGGCTCGCAATATCCTTGCGCCGATCGAACACGTCCTGTTGCGCCCAGGCCCGGCACCAAAGCAGCCACTGCTTTGTGACCTTGTGCCGGCCAAGCAGCGCAAGGCCGAGAAGATCGTCGAGGCCGCCACCGTCGCCACCGGCGACGATCACCTCGCAGACCTCGAGCAAATGCTCGAAGGTGCCGTCCCAAAGCGCCGCCGGTGCAGCCGCGCCCTCCCAATAGGTAGCGCCGATCCACGCATCGTGGCGCAGGCCGACACCGATCTCCACGTTCAAATGCTTGGCGTAGAAGACCTGCTTGGTGCCGTCCTCAGCGTTGGCGACCTTGCGGAACTGGCTTTCGAGCCATTGCTGGCTGACCGACCTCCCGATGTTGGGGTTGGTGATGTAGAAGTTCGCCGGGTCGAGGTGCTCGTCCGCGGCGATCATATCCTCCGGGAACTCGTAGAGCACCGGCAGAAACTCGGGGTCGTCGACCACGCCGTCGCGGACGTCGCGGGCATAGGCCAACTTCTCTTTGAACACGCCAGCGGGCGGTTCGTCGGACTGCGTCGTCAGGTAGAGAGTGTATCCCTCCGGTCGCGACACTTGGCCGCCCGAGGCCTCGCGAAACATGGCGTCCGCCGTTGCCTTCTTGCCGAAGAGCCAGAGCTCGTCGACCAGCACCCGGCTGGCCTTCTTGCCCGACACCGTCGCGCTGTCCGCCGCCACCACCTTGAGCGTCGCCTTCGTGACGCGGTTGGTGATCAGCCTGATATGCTCCTGGATATGCAGGAGATCGCCGAGCTCCTCATCGGCGCGGATCATGTCGCAGGCTGGCTTGAAGCTATTGCCGGCCACCTCGATGGTTGGCGCGAGGATCAGGTTCTCGTCGGACGGGCGCCAGCCGCAGATCAACTCGGTCAGCATGATGCCCGCGGCGATCGTCGACTTGGTGTTCTTCTTCGAGACGAGCAGCAGGCCCTCGCGGACCATCTGCTGCCCCGTATCAGGGTTATAGGCGCCGAAGATCGCCGCGGCGAAGTCCAGCAGCCAGGTGTCCGCGCTCTCGCCGATCGTCCATGTGCGCCCCGTCGCCGGGTTGATGCCGAGGTCGGCAATGCTCAGCGACGAGAAGACCTCCATCTTGGCTTCGGCCGAAGCCGGGAACAGCGGCGAGAACGGGATCAGAGTGCCGCGTGCCCGGATCCGGGCCTTCCAGTCCGGCAGCGCCGTCGACCAGGTCGGCACCCTAGCTCACGGCTTTCAGCGTTGGCGGCCCCATCGCGCCGAACCGGCGCCCGCCGCCGACGGCGTTTGCCCGATCTTGCGTCGCAGCCTTCTTGCCTTGAGGCGCGGACGCTTCGTTTAGGGTCTTCAATGCCAGGGCCAGCGTCTTCATGGTGTTGGCCCTGTTCGTGAGGCTGACGGCGCGCATCATCGTCGCGCGCCGATCCTCTTCATCATCACCATCGGTCGCCTCGATGATCATGTCCTCGAGTTCGCCGCGCCGGCTGGTGATCACGTCGAGCTCGTCGAGCATTCGCCAGACGAGGCCCCGTCCGCCATCGGCGATCTTGCCGGCCTCGACCGGTTCGTCCGCATTGATTGGCGCCGGCGGGGGCGGGGAGCGCTCAGGTTCGCACCGGTTCGCAGTGCGAACCTTGCGGGGCTCGCGAACCCACTTTTCGGCCTTTGCTCGCTTACGAATAGCCGTGTCGGATATCTCATGCCGATCAGCTATTTCCCGAATGGAATCATCGCCGGCCAAGTATTCGAGCTCGATGCGCGACCAGTCCGCAGTAGTTTTGCGAGCTGCCATTGCGGAGCTCCTCGGCTCAAAGTTCGCACCCTAGGAGACTCCAGCAGGATTTATTGTCTGCGTGAGAGCCTATGGGGTCCAGCAGGGCGCGCCCTGCCGATGGTCGGACCCTCCCCCCCGGGGGTGGGGCGGCGTGGTCAGTGTCGTTGGGCGCGCTCAGCGCGCTGCTTGCGGCTGTTGTGGCAGGGAGCGCACAGGCACTGCAGGTTGCGCTCGTCCCAGAAAAGGACCTCATCGCCGTGATGCTGCCGCTTGTGGTCGACGACGAGCATCGACGTGTCGGCAGTCATGAACCCGCACCCGGGCCACTGGCAGGTGAACATGTCGCGGGTCAGGATGACCATGCGCAAAGCCCGCCAGCGCGCCGTCTTGTAGAGCTTGCGCCAAGGCGCGTGCAGGATGCGGTCCTCGTCGCGGGTGCGCTCTACAGGCGGTAGCGAACCAAGCCCTGGCCGCAAGGAGGTGAGGAGGTTGGGCAGCGCCTTGAGCTTGCCCATTAGCGACCGCGTGCCTGATAAACGTGCGACTGATTCGCGGTTAATTTACGACTCAGGAGCAAACGATGAACGAAGTTGAGCGATTTGCGGCCGAGGGCGATGATGGCCACCGTTACACCGTGATAGTGTGGGCGAATATGACCGAGTTCCGCGACCTCGACCGCGGCATCACTACGCATCGCGGGAGCACCGTATACCAGCTTCTCGACGGCACACATGTAAACCTCAAGGAGCCCGGCGTCTTCGAGATCTGGGATACTGAAGAATGCATTCGGAAAGTCATGGATTGACCACTTCTGCAGATACAAGGACCCGCCTCGGCTGAAGATGCCGACGCCGACCTGCGCATCGCTCAATGGCCGCAGCGTCCATTCTTCGCGAGGAAGTAGGACTAGCGGCGGCAGCGGATCGATGGGCAGCGACATATGCACTCTCGCTCCGTAACTGATTAGCGCCCACGTACGGCGGCGCGCAGGTCGATCGCTGCCTGCTCAGCTTGGTCGATCAGACGCTCGCTGCGACCATGGTGCCGAGACCCTGCTCGCATGTCTTCGGCAATAAGCAGCACGCGCATGCCAATAGCCTCGACACGGTCAGCAGTAGCGGGTCGGAAGATTGATGCCACACCATCTCCTGCGCCATTCAGCAACGTTGCTCTGAGTAATACGGACACTGCACGACGCTCCCGAATTTCACAGCAAGATTTCGCGGGCTGCTAAGCTATAAGCGTTGCCGGAGGGGACTTGACGACGCTCTCAGCAAGGCTCCCAATAAAAAACGACCCGACTCGAGGTCGAGCATTGGAGAGTTAAGATGCTGAGTACGTATGAGCTTAAAAGGGATAGGCCATCAGCGCGTTGCCCCAGCGAAGCCAATAGCGATCACGGCTCGGAACAATCACCATGGCCTGACGATCATATCGCGGATAATGACCACGGCTTATTCAACATCGTCGGCAATAATACAGTTGCCTACTCAGATCACGGATCCGCTACAAGGTCCCGATAATGCCGCCACTCAGGGGATTGGCGAGCCAGTCCCCTGAGTATTGATAACCGCGTGGAGAGCATGCGACTTACGGCATACCGTGGGACAATCGCCCGCAGCATGGCTGCTGCGTAAGGGCATGAGGGCGTCTCACACTGCTCCTCCCATTCCGCGTCTCATCTCACGCTCAATTACCTGGTGCCGTCAAATCACCGAGATTCTGCGCGCAAGCGCGCCTGTGCGCCCTGTGCCCTCGCAGCGCAGGCTTTGAAAATTCCCAGTGCGGCGGTTCCAGCGACAGCCGGTTGAGACTTGAGGGCTGCAGCAACAGTTGCGGGAACCCGCCCATCCAGCCGCCCCATATAGAACGCCGCCGTCAAATTCGCGACCTTCCGCGTTGGCTCGTTCTCAGCCTGCTCGCCGACGGCACTGGTTACAACCAGGCACCGGACATCGTCGTTCACCGTCTGCGCGTGCGCCGGAGCGGCAACTAAGATGGATGCTAGAACCAGACTGACGACGTTCTTCATATAAAGTTCCTGAGCGTAGTGGGCCATCAAGCATAGGCCACATCAACGCACAAAGTAACGTCGCGTCTGACCATACCGTAAGACAATCGCTCGGTGCCTAGCTCCAGAGTGAGAGGACGAGGGTGGCTAGCCAACGCGCTCTCGAAGGTTCTGCGCCGGTTGCTCGACATCCTCGATAAGTGGATCGCTGCGACCATGATGGCGCGATGAACTGCGCACATTTCTAGAGATCCGAAGTAGGCGCATGCCGATCGCCTCGACATGGTCAGCTGTGGTGAGCCGCAATTGCGGTGCCGCCATCGTCAACCTCTGTGGGCCTTGCAGCCACTAGCTTCTGTGCTAGCTCGTCGCAGTCTATCGGGCAAAAGCCTCGACCCTTAGAGCGCCCAAAGCGTTTGGGCCGATAGCCATTCGCATGCCATAAACTCAGCACCTGCTCGACTGGAACGCCCAGCCGAGCCGCTGCTTCGCTCGCCGATAAAGCGCTCTTCGTGAGAGGCTCAGACGGCGAGAACGAACCGAACATAGTCCACCCGGCCGCCGCGGAGTTGAGCGCCTTGTTAAGGGCGGGTCGCAGACGACGAATATATCGCGCTTCGGCCGCCAGCAGCTTGTCTGGAGCGAAAGGAATAAAAGAGACGGCGTCGAAGTCTTTGACCCCTTCACCGATGTGATCAGCGACCCGCCGTCTGACGTTGACCGCTTGGCCAACATAAACGACGACACCTTCCCGATAGAGGAAGTACACACCGCTTCGGTTAAAATCGGCAAGGCCTTGGATAAGAGCGAAGAGGCCTATCTCGCCAGTCACCCCAATCCCCATAGCTTCGCACTTCCCACCCGCGTATCGGTTGGGGGCAACGGGGAGGATACCTCTGCGCTCGTTGCAGCTGCTCAAGCAGCGTCTGCCCGATCCTGTACCGCATCTGTTCCCAGTAGCCAAGACCCGATCTTCAGATTGATGCCCGCGAACGCGACGAGCACAAATTTGCCATCCCCATCTTGGACAACCTCGCCGAACAGGCCCGCTGCTGCACCTTCGGTAACTCGCACTTGCTGCCCCACGGCAAATGCTTGGCGCTGCCCCTGCTTCGCCGCGCGCTTGCACCGGTCTTCGATTCTGCGCGCACCGGCGACTTCCGCGTCGCTGATCAGCGGTATGCCGCCAAGGTGCCGAAAAACTGAGAACCCAGGATGGTCGCTGAAAGGCAGGGAGGCCAGCCGCAGTAATTCATCACGGTGAATTGCGCGTGCGAACACGAACGTGGGCATTATCGGCGCCGCGTACTCCACCCGCTCGCGCGTCCGCCCGCGGCGGCGATTCAGCGTCTGCACTGGGCTCCATACGTCGAAGCCGGCCGCCTCAAGAGAGGCGACCAGCGGCAGCGTGCGCGACGCTCTTGTTCGAAGGATGCACCAATCATTTCCCCGCCCCATCGTCTCAACCCTCGCTCTTATAGGTATGTGTCATGCTGCCATCTGCTCAGGGTCACCTGCGATCGCGTCGCCAGGATCGACGCCGAACATGCGCACGTAGTCCTCGCGGCTCGGCATTCGCGCGCCGCGGTCAGGATTTCCGCCCTGCGGCTTTGGTCGGCTTGGATCGGCAGCCGCTGCGAAGCGACCGCCGAGCGCGGCGACGATCTCGGCGGCTTCTTCCGGTCGGCAGCGCTCGACAGCGGGATCATCGGCCCCGCGACGTGCGCGCGCTTCGATCAATTGCGAAAGGCGCCACTGCCGCTGGATCCGCGGGGGGGCGGGCTGGCTCATTGCAGCAGCGCGGATCTCGGCGATCGAGGGGAAGAACTTCATCGTCCGCGCCGCAGCCATCGCACCAGCCATCAGCACGTCCGCGGGAATATCGCTCAGCTGCTCGGCGTAGACGTCGAGACGGGCGCTGGCCTCTTCGACCGACACCCGCGCTGCGGGATAGGCGACGACCAGCTTTGCCATGACGCGATCAACAGCGCGCGGCGAGCTCGTCCGAGGCGCGGCGCGGTAGACGGCCAGAGCCTGCTCCGCGTCCGCGAGCTCGACATCGGTCAGCACGGGCAGCCGGGTCGGCAGGGGGTCAGTCCCAAGCACCAGCTCGGCCAGCCTCCCGTTCAACGAGGGCTCTTGCCATCGGGGTGAGGTCGTTACCGCGGTACGCTGGTCGACGGTCATGAGTTCGTTTGCCATTGAAGCTCTTCCAGTTTTTGACCCAGGTTCTCCACGAAGCCTGCCAATCGAGGCTCTTCGTGCCTTGCGTGGTGTGCCGGTCGATGAAGTGCTCGACCTGCTCGGCTTCGAGGCCAGGCGGCCACGCTGCCATGGCCTTCCCGGTGATCGAGTCCGGCTTCACGATCGGTGTGAAGTCGAGAGGAACAAGCGTGCCCGCAGCATCGGGCTTGCCCGCCACCTTCGGGGGTATGGTGGTTCTTGGTAGTTTGGGTGCAGGTGGTGCGGGGGTTGGCGCACCTCCTGCGGGGCGCACTTCCTGCACCGGTGCATCTTGTGCGGGGGTGCAGGAAGTGCGGGGGTGAACGGTATAGACCACGCCCTTGCCGGGGCGCTCGGTGCGAGTGAGGTGGCCGGCCGCAGCCAAGGACTTCACGGCGTTCTGCACAGCACGCTCGGACAGCTTCGTCTTGCCCACCAGCCCGGCAGGCCCGTTGATCCCCGGCCAGCACTGCGCAGCGTCGTTCGCCATAATGGCGAGCACGTTCAGCACGCTCTGTTCGGGCGCACTGATCCCGACGACGCTCATGGCGGCGCGGCACAGGTCAAAGCCGGTGATCAGGGTCACTTAGAAAATCACCTGCTGCATGGCGATCGCGCGCTTCAGCTCCGCGATCTTGGGCCGGGCCCGGTTGAAGCGTTCGTGCTGGGCACGCGGCGGGCGGGCCAGCCGGCGGGCGCGCGCATCGGCGATCCCGCGATCGATGTCGGCGTCGAGCCGCGCGAGGCGGTCCTCGATCGATGGGCGCGGCTGGGCCACAGGGGCTCGACCGACGACGGCGCGTTTGATCAGGCCCCACATGGCTCAGATCATCCCCAGCGACTGAAGGTAGACCTCGAGGATCGCCTCCTGCTCCTGATACTCTTCCCGCTTCAGCTTGCGGATCGACAGGATCTTGCGGATCGCCTTGGGGTCGTAACCGCGGCCCTTGGCCTCGGCGAACACGTCCTTGATGTCGTCCGAGATTCCCTTCTTCTCTTCCTCGAGCCGCTCAGCGCGCTCGATCAGCAGCCGCAGTTCGTCAGCAGCCACTTGGCCGCCTCCCATGCCTTCGTTACGCTCTTCGGTCATTGTCATGCTCCTTGGTGAACTGGCTTCGCCCATTCGGGCGTGTGCTCGCATCCGATGTCGCCACGGACACCGCAGCGGAAACACGGGTCGCGCGAGACGAGGGATTCGGAAGGCATCGGCTTGTCGGCTGCGACAGCCGCCGGGCGGTCATTGCGCTTCCGGGTGAACACGCGCTTCTTCGAGATGATCGTGATGTCGAGATCGACGAGATAGATCTCGCGGCCGTTGCTGCAGTGCTTCACGCGCAACCGACCGGCCTTCGCCATGCGGGCGATCGCGTGCGCCGGCGTGGATACGCTGGTCGCGCCGAGCGCTTCACAGAGCGTCAGGTTGCTCGGGCAGACGTCGCCGGCGAGCGCCGCCTTCACGAGCAGGTCATAGACCGTCTTCTGCGTCGCCTGCGCTTGGAGGGCGCTCTTGTGCGTCACGCTGCGTAATCCCGTGGAAGGTCGTAGGGGATCGATGCGGACCGGTGGCTGCACCCGATGTCCGCGCGGATGCCGCAACGGAAGCACGGCGTACGATCAATCACCGGGGGAAGCGGCTCGCGGGCCTCGGCCCGGGCGCGTGCCACTGCCGCCTCTGCATCGCGCTGTACCCCGTCTTGGCGCTTGGTCGACAGAAGCTTGAGGCCGGGCTCAACGATGTAGACCTCGCGCGAGCCCTTCTCGGAATCAACGCGGATGCGGCCGGCGGCGGTGAGACGGCGCATCGCCATCATTCCAGGGAATGTTGAGCTCATACCGAGCACAATTCCGAGCGCCCGGTTCGTCGGGCATGGCTCCCCAGCGAGCGCGGCGCGCACCAGCTCGGCATAGACGAGCTCGTCGGTCTGCCCTTTAGGAAGCTGATGCCCGGCCATTATGCAGCGAGTGCCCGACGAAGCTTGCCGGGATCGGCTGCCGGCTTTGGTGCCATGCGGCTGATCTCGCCCGCTTGGTCGATCTCGATCACGACGTCATCGAGGCCGAAGATCTCAAGTGAACGCTGCTCGATCTCAACCGAAAGCCGTCGGATGGCGACCTCGGCATCGGACCCCACAACCGTGAGGGCGGGGTTCGTGCGGTGCGCGATATACCCGCCCTTGCCGTCAGCATCAGCGACCGCGATCAGCAGGCCGTCGAGTACCAGTTCCCACCGACCGCGCTTCGGCTTCGTCCAGGTCAGCGTCAACGGCTGAGCCGAGGCCATGTAATCCGAGAACGAGATGCCCCAGTCCCGTGCGTAATCGCGGGCGGCATGGCGCGGCGTGCGGATCAGCTCGGCTGCCTCGCCCAGCGTCTTCCCCTGCTTGGACAGGTTGGACAGGTAGCAAGCGACCATCGCCTTCTCGGTCGACACGCCAGCCTCGGCAGCGACCTGCGAATACAGGCGTCCTTCATTCTGCATGGGAACCTCCATTGCGCTTCACGATTGCGAGGACGCGCTCGGCGGGAAGCGCGTAGGATCGCGCGAGCGTTTCGATGTTGAGGGGGCCGATGGACGCCTTCACGTGATCGGCGAGGACGCCTTCACGGCGGAGCGCCTCGAGCTGAGCTTTGTCAGTGCGCTTCATGCTGCGATCACCGGCGAGAGCCACCGCGTCCGCGTTTCGCGATCGTGCGGCTTGGTCCAGACAATCCAGCAGAAGTCGGTCGTGCCGCCCTTGAACGCCTTCGCACCCATCTCCGCGATCATCGCGCCGGGCGGCATGCTCGGGCGGCGGGAGAGGATCAGGACGTCGCTGGGCGGGAACTCGGTGAACAGGCGGTACCGCGCCGCGCTGGCGAGGAACGACAGCTGCTGCAGGACACAGACCCGGTGGTCGGCGAGCGCCAGCATCCGCCGGGTGATCTGCTCGGCCATCTTGAAAGGCGGGTTCGTGACGATCGATAGGCGGACGCCGGGCGGGACGAACAGGGGCGCGCATTCACCAGTCGCGTCGTGGATCCCGTCGCCAAAATCCCACCGGGTAACGACGTCGCTCGCATAGGTGGTGAACCCGCGATCGCGGAACGTGTTGGGAATCGTGCCGCCGCCCGCGCAGGGATCCCAGATCGAGTGACCGGCGAAGTCGACCGCATCGGCCAGCTGCTCGACGCACCAGCGGGGCTCGACGTACCAGTCGTGCGCCGCGCGCGCGTAATCGCCAACCTTGTAGCCGCGCGAGGCATTCGGCGCCGCGCGCAAGAGACCGTCCGCAGAACCGGGCTCAACCGGCACTGCGCTATTGAGCGCGTCCATAGTCATCTCCGTTGCGGGGTTTTCCGCGTGTTATTCGTTGGCTTCAGGCGACCACAGAGAGCGGCTGACGGATCTCGGTGCATCGTTGGATCCAGCGAGCCGACGCGGCGTGAAGGTCGCGCATCAACTTCTCGCCGGCGAGGTACTCCTGGGGGACGATCGCGCGACCGCCGGGGCCGTTCGGGTGCTCTGCCTCGTTCAGCATGACGAGCACACGAGCGATCAGCAGGCCGCAGTCATCGGCGTCACAGACCGCTTCCTTATCGACCAGACGCTTGCCCTTGGCCTCGAAATAGTCGTCGAGCACTGACGGCTCAGCGTCCATGGCGCGGTCGATGGTCTCAAGCGTCGGGAGCGATCCGGCGAGCTGCTTGTCCAGCGCCTGGATGCTGCACTCGATGCGATCGGCGAACGTGCCTTTGCCGTGACGGTCGATGCCGCGGGCCCATCCACGCATCACTTTGGCGTGCAACTGCTGTTTCGTGAGACGTTGCAGTGCAGCAACGACAGTTGGGCCGGTCATCGACCATTCTCCTGCTCATGGAAACTGAGACCCTGATTACCGCCCCGAAGGCTGTTCGCCTCGCCGTGGCGCGCGCGCTGCTCGAGCATCGCAACCTCGTGACGGCAGCAGAGGTCGATACCCCAGATCAGCACAGCCGAGCCGACCGTGATGATGATCACCATCGCGACGATGGACCAGTGGTCCGTCACAGGGCGTTCCCTTCGGCGTCGAGGACGACCCTGCCGTATGCCGCTGCGTCCCTGCCCGACATCAGCGACTGGATGAAACGGTGACGCTGCCAGACCGCATGGGCATGGCCCAGCAGGAAGCACGCAGCACACGCGATGCAGATCATGATGATGTTCATGCAGCTTTCCGATCTCTGGAGGGACGAACCGGCGCTTGGCATTACCGAACCGCAATTGCGGCTCGGCAACCGCAGGCCGTGCAGTGCGTGAAGTCGAGAACAGGCGCCTCGATGTGCAGCGCTTCAGAAACGGCATGCATTGCATATCGCCCGCCGTTGGCGAGGATCAGCGCGCACGGGCCACTGGCAACGCGAGCAGGCTCGACCGATGGAATGGAGAGGACCATCTATTCAGGCCCTTGGCCGGGGAAGCTTGCGGCCTCCCCGGTCTCGGCTACGGTGTTGGTGCGAACAACCACCGGAGTACTAAAGCCATGGAGCGGACTTACCGATACATCGAGGACGAGACGGTTATCCTCGATGACGGCTCGGATTACACAAATGCCATCTTTCGGCGTTGCAGGCTCTCGTACACGGGTGGTGCGGTCCGGATTGACGAAGCCCTGTTTTTCGACTGCGAGTTCGCCTGGGCGGACGAGGGCGAAGGTGCCGGTGAAGTGCACGCGGCCATCTTCCGAAGTCTTTATGCCAGTGGCGTCCGCACCCTGCACCTCAATGAGGATGGGAGTTACGCGGCGCAATGAAGGCACGCCCGTTAAAGGGCGAAAGATTGGTGCTTTCGCCATTTACGCCGCCTCCTGCTGTTCGATGGGGGAGGCCGGGTACGACGACATGAAATCGACAATACGCCGGGCAGTCTTCAACGTAAGCGAGCGGTCCGCTTTCAGGTTTGAGATCAGATTGGCGTCGCCGATCGAGAGGCGTCCGAAGGTCGACGGCTTAAGCCCGTGCGTCGAGCAGAACCGATCGATCTGGGCTAGAATGTCCGCGTCGCTCGCCAGCGTCGTAACCATGAAGATCGTATAGTCGGATGTTTCCGACCTTTCAAGTCGGAAACTTCATGCTTCCGACCCGACCCGACGTGTGTGAAGCATCCGACATGGTGGACATAAGTGATCTGCGCGGAAAACGGCTGTACGATTCCCTGATCGCGCTAAAGCCGGCCGACATGGCCGAAACTGATTGGGCAGTCTTAGCAGGGCTGAACCGGGGATTTTTCTCAAACCTGAAAAGCGGCGAAGGTAGCCCTCGGCTGGTGTCCGTGCGCAAGCTGCTGAACGCCGTTGGAAAGACAGAGGCCGATCTCGATCCAAACGCTCCGGCAGCACCACCCCCAGCGAAGCGCACCTCCAATCTGCAAGTCGCGCCGTCCCCGGTCATTGATAAAGACTTTGACATGGTTGAGATTCAGCAAATCGACCTAGCCTATGGCATGGGCGGCATGTTCACTGACGTCCCTATCGAGATCGACGTCCTGAACTTTCCGAAAATATGGGTCGAGACGATCACATATTCGCCGCCCAATATGCTAACTTGGGCGCGGGGGCGCGGCGATTCCATGTTGCCGACAATCAGTGATGGCGACGTGGTATTGCTAGATCGCTCCCAGACTCGCGTAGCAGAGCAGGATGCGATCTGGGCATTCACTGTCGGTGACGTTGGTTCGATAAAGCGCCTCCGCATCAAAGGAGACCGCTACATTATTTTGTCCGATAACCCAGCGGTACCCGACGACGAGGAGCATCAAGATTTTGTTCGGATCGTTGGCCGAGTGATATTTGTGGGTGCCAAAAAATGACAGACCCTCTTGTAACACATGAAGAGTTGGCCTTGGCGATGGAAACAATCCGGCGCTACGTCTTGATGAGCGGCGCCTTAACTGTTGCCGTGCATACCGACAAGCAAGAGGAGATAATGAAAAGTTTTAAGGAAGAGGACGAGCATTATGTTGAGTTCGTCGCCGCTCTGAGGGGGAAATGACCGACGCTAGCGCGGTAGCGCAAGCCCTTCTGGCGATGGCGCGCCAGACCGGCGCCCCTCCCTTGCCGCCCACTTCCGAACCGCCTAGATCGGAGGGCATGGACCCATGGCAGCAAAGCGTCGAGGCTCGGCTATCAAGCTTAGATGCTCGTCTTGGGAAAATCGATCCGAACATCGCTGATATCAAAACTGACACAGCGGTGCTGAAAGCGACCGTAGCATCGAAGGCCGGTCTTACGACTTTGGGCGATCGGCTGCTTCTAAGGATGCAGATTTACGCGGGCCTGATGGTTGGTGCGATCGCTGTTGCTACGGCCGTTAGCAAATATTTGTAACGGCGCTCGCCGCGGTTAGAAATATCCGACTTAAGGTTTGACAGGTCGGAAATAACCGACGTATACGTTTTCTATCAGGCCAGCCCGGCCGGGTAGGAGATCGACGTGGCCGATCAGGCTTCTACAGATTGGATCGAGTGCGATGGGGCAGGGTGCCCTGTCTCGGATTGCGCGCGTGTCCACGTGCAGTTCCGGTACGATTTAGACCGTCAAACAGCGGAGCTGGCGAACCCCGCCATCGGCGTCCCGGCGCATGTCTACGGCGACTGCTGGATTCATCAGGGCGCTAAGTCTGACATCGTAGCTTGCCGGGTGGTCGCATGAGCGCGCGGCCGCATTGCGAGGGCCATTACTGGGCCAAGCAGACCGCCAGTTGCGACCTCGGCTATGAGGAAAGCATCACTGGATCGTGGGAAGTCGTACAGACTTACGACAACGGTGGAGACGGATTTAACCTGCGCGTGTTCGTGCCGGGCTGCGCACACAGCGAGCCGGTCGAGAACTTCGTCTGGGGCCCGCGCGTCATTGCGCCGAAGGGCTGCGAAGCGTGATGCGCGTGGACACCCGCCCGCGCCACCGCAACAGCGGCAAGGCCGATCTTGAGCGCCGCTTTCCCACGCATCTCTCTTGGCTGCGCAAGCGCGCCTGCCTGATCGAGGGCAGGGCGGGGCACGTCTGCTCGGGCCGAATGGAGGCGTCGCATTCCGACGCCGACGGTTCGAAGGGAATGGCGCTGAAGTCGCATGACTTCACGGCTGTCCCGCTGTGCTCCGCTGCGCACGCCGAGAAGGATTCGATCGGCCTCGAGACGTGGCAGGCGAAGTACAAGGTCAATCACGCCGAGGCGGGCCGCGCGTATGGCGCGCAGTCGCCGCACAAGGCCCGCTGGGCTCATGTCGAAGGCGCGCCGCGATGACCGGCCCGACAATGACCTGCGATCCGGACCTCGATTCCGCGATCACCGAGTTTCGCTATGTCGCGCAGCGCCTGCGCACGCTCGACCAGCAGATGCTGACCGCCGCGGTCGACCGCTACAAGCACTTTGCCGCGATCAAGCACGAGCGGGCCGAGCTGTGGGCGAACCTGCGGGGCAAGGCTGAGAAGCTGCAGCTTGTGCCCGAGGACCACCACCTTGGCGCCCGCGCGCTGCTGCTAGTCACCGAGGTCGCGTGGATCCTTCATGCCCGCACGCGCCGCAAGCCAACCCCGGCGATGATCAAGGCGATGGTGCGCGACATGGGCGAGCTCGCCGAGCGCGAACGCGTCGAAGCCGAGGCCGACAAGGTCGAGACGGAATTCCGCATGCGGACCCTCGCTGTCCGCGTCTCGGCCGCAGAGGCCGTCACCCGCTACATCGAATTGAGCGCAGCATGACCTATGCCCAACGCCCGCGCCCCATGGGCGAGATCCTCGGCCGCCAGCCGGCGCGGATCCTCGTCACCCCGTCGAAGACGCCGAGCGCTTGGTATGGCGCGATCCGCGGTGCGGTGAAGACCGGGTTCGGCGATCACAGCATCACCGGGGGCGCGCGGTTCACCGAGCAGCAGAACGAGGCGCTGATCAGCCGCGGCATGGATATTCTGACCGCTGAAGCCATGACGGTGCAGCGCAACGCGGGCGACCACGAGATCTGCAACGGCACCGGCCTTCCCGGCGTCTACCAGTTCGAGTGCCCGGTCCTGTCGCGCCGCGCCGATGGCCGGGTCCGCGTCATCGCCCCCAGCGGTGCCGAGAAGCTCGTCGAGAGTGACGGCTGGACCAGCCCGCGCCGCTCGCGCCGCAGGTTCGCGGCATGAGCTACCTCGACCCCGCTGGCGCCGCAGCGCGCGCGCCGCTTCCCCCTGTCCCCGATCTGTTGGGCGTCGTCTCTTCGGAGATTCTGATCGACCTGATGATCGCCATCCTCACCCTCGGAGATCGCCCGTGAACTGGACCAACATCATGCACGGTGCCGGCTGGATGAGCCTCTTGGCCATCGCAATCATCGCGGCCGTGATCTTCTTCGAAGACGTCTATCGACGCTGGCCCCAGATCATGACCGCGCTGCGCGGCAACGATCGGCCCGGCTTCGTGCCCCTCTCCCCGACTGCCTCGGTCCGTCCCCTCCGGACTCGTCATTCCCGGCTGCCCGTCGTCGAGGCCGACGCCCAGCCAACCCATTCCGTGAGCGCCGGATGAAGCCCCTCGCTCGCCGCTTAACCCCTGCGAAAGGCCCCTCCATGGCTGCCGAACCTATGCGCTCCGACGTCCCGCGTACCGACTGGCCCGAGGCGGTCAAAGCACAGGTCGAGATCTGGCAGGGCGTTGCGGCTGCCGCCTCACATATCGCGCACGCGCGCCGCACGATGTTCCTCGCTTACGTCGCGGAGGGCTTCGCCGAAGCGCAGGCCCTCGAACTCATCAAGACGATGTGAGCGGCATGAGGATGCACAGCCAGATCGGCCGCAACTCAGCCGGGCCCCGCGAGAGCCAGCGCGTGCTCGACCAGGCCGAGGTCCTCGGCCGCCGCGACCGCCTCATGCAGCAGCCGTCATCCGCCGCGCGCAGCGACGCTCTGACCACCATCCGCGCCCAGCTGCGCAGCATTGATCGAAGAGTTTCCCGTGGCTGATCCAGTCGACATGGCGAACGACGTGGCCCAGGCCGCGCTCGACCGCAGCATCCGCGCCGCGCGCGCGCTGATCCCGATCGGCGTCGCCGGTGGGAGCCAAGAATGTGGCGAGCGGGCAGCACACACTGGCAGCGGGCGCCCGAATCACGACGAACGTACCGCGAAGTCTGTTGCAGGCCGCCGTACCGTCACGCCGTTTCGACAAAATCGCGGCATCATACTGCGGCGGAGATACTCAGCCCGGAATGCCCCAGTTGGCGTCCTCGTTAGCGGCCTTAGCCGTTCGAACCAGATGCTCGACGTAGTTCTGAAAAACCGGAACTGTAAACGTGACGAGCGTCGGTTCGCCCTGTGGCTCTTTGAACGTCAGGACAACGAACCGGCTGCCTTCCTCGTCAAGTACGAGCCCGGCCTCCATCGCACCAGTGCCGCTGGGAGTGATGATCGTCGCTGCCATGGTAGTGCCTCTATGGTCGTCCAAAGAGCGGCTTTAGCGCAGCGGAACCGCCGCGTCAGCGTCCGTCGAGCGTTACGCTGCGTCGGAGGCCGTTTGCGACGCGCCGCGGTCATTGGCAGCAACAAATGTGTTAGTCGCGGATACGACACGAGCTGTACCGCCTCGCGCCTTCGTCCAGCGATATTCCAGATAAAGTGCAATCAAAGAAAACATGGCGACCTCGAGACGAGTCCTGCTGGATGGCAGGACAGGCTCGGCACATGTGACGGCTCGCTAGGCACTTCAAATGCGCTTAATCAAATCGCCGTTGCGCCAATCGAAAACGCACATTGTCACCCCACCACGGGAATGTCGTCAATCAGGGCGGCGAGCGAACCGTCTTTGAAGGTGTGCGGTCGCACAATTCTATCGGGAAGGGAGATTTTTAGATGGCGCCGTTCAAGCGGCTTCATAGCCCGAACCTTTTGGGCCATTAATAGCAACGACCCCTCGAACAGAAGCTCGTTTCCTTCGTCGTCTTTTTGCGCTGCTGGCATCCGCACCAATGTTGCGGCCTCGGTCCACGGGAAATCCATTTATTGTATTCCTAAAAACGTCCCGCGTTTGGTCATCATACCACATCGGCGCCGCTATGCCATTGATCATACAAAGGATCGGAGACGGCATATTTCGCCGGTGAACACTCAGCACCGTAGCACGCTGCACCTCGTGGCGTGCAGTTGACATGGTGCGCTTATCGCCCCGGGGGGCGGGCCTTGTTCATGCCACCCAAAAACCCTCACCGCTGGGTCCCGCAGCCGCTGGTCTCGCCGTGAAAGCTCACTTTACATATCAAGAAGGACAGAACCGATGAGCGCAGCTCCGTATTGGCCGCGCATGCTCAAGCGGGCGAACGCCGCGAAATACTGCGAGCTCACGCCGCAGCAGTTCGACGCGGAGGTGTTCGCCGGCCGGCTGCCGGGGTCGGTCGCGATGTCGGGCGGGCCGCGTTGGGATCGCGCCGCACTCGACGCGAGCCTCGACGAGATGTCGAGTGGGGCCAACGACTGGCGGAAGGATCAGCCGGGCCTTGCCGCATGACCTGCCCAAATATGTAAAGCGGGTGCGGTCGAAGGGCCGCGAGTACCTGTATTTCGACACCGGCAAGGTGGTCGACGGCAAGCGGCTGATGACGCGCCTGCCGCCGCTCCGGTCAATGGAGTTCGGGGGCAGCTATGCGGCACTGATGGGCCACCGCAATCGGAAGACGAAGGCGACCCTCGTGACGGTCCCGGTTCTCGTCGACATGTACCAGCGCGGGGCCGCCTACGGTGCCTTAGCGCCGACATCGCGCAAGCTGTACGACATCTATCTTCGCCGCTTAGAGCGCGCGCTGCCGACCGCCCCGGTCAATGGGATCACCCGCGGCGACATGCGGACGGTGCTGGACAAGATGGCTGCGACGCCGGGTGCCGCGAACGCCTTTCTTCGCACAAGCGGCGCGCTGTTCGCCTGGGCTGTCGATCGCGAGCACATCGCGAAGAACCCGTGCGACGGAATTACGATGATGGATGGCGGGGAACACGAGCCTTGGCCGCAGCATGTGCTGCGCGCGGTTCTCGCCGCCGAAGACCCCACGGTGCGCCTGCTGGCGCATCTGCTCTACTACACCGCGCAGCGCCTCGGCGACGTGCTTAGAATGACCTGGTCGGATGTTGCTACCGATCGCGTCGAGGTCCGCCAAGACAAGACGAAGAAGCGGCTAAGCATCCCGGTCCATAGCGCGCTGAGCGCGGAGCTTGCGAAGCACGAGCGGGTTGAGGGGGCGATATGCCGGACGCCGCGCGGGGCGCCGCTGCGGGACGACAACGCCCGCAAGATGCTGAAGGCTTTCTCGGCCGCTGCCGGCGCGCCCAGCGTACCGCATGGCCTGCGCAAGAACGCCGTGATCGCGCTTCTCGAGGCCGGGTGCTCAACCGCCGAGACCGCATCGGTCAGCGGCCAATCGCTGCAGATGGTCGAGCATTACGCCCGACAGCGCAACCAATCGACGCTCGCCGATGCCGCCCTTGCGCGGTGGGAGAGCAAACCGTGAACGTACAAACAGTGGAAAACTCTGCTCGCGACTCGCGCAATTCCGCCAACTCGGGTTATTTGTCAATTAACCCGACAAGATCGAGGGCCTCGAGCAAGGCACGATGCGCGGCCTCGATCCGGGCGACGAGCGCCGCGTCGCCAATCGCATTCGCGTCGATCGTCTCGGGCCAGTGCTCGGTGACGAGGCCGGCGATACCGTCGAGGCTGGCGTGATCGACGAGGAAGCGGGGATCAACCGTCCGGGGATCGGCGACGACCCGCAGGCGCAGGCAGGCGGGGCCGCCGCCATTGGCCATCGATTCGCGGACGTCGACGATTTCGAGCGCGCGGATCGGTCCGTTGCCCGCGACATGCTCGCTCAGCCAGCGCCAGACCGGTGCGTTGCTCCGCGCTTCCTCGGGCAGGATCAGCGTCATGCCCGCGGCGCGCGAGACGAGCTGCGCGTTGAAGAGATAGGAGCTGACTGCATCTTCTAGGCTGACGCGGGCGCTGGGCACCTCGACGATCTCGACCGAGGGCATCAGCCGTCGCAAATCTTCATAGAAGCGGTCGGTGTCGGCAAAGGCCTGCTCGTGCGTGAACAGCACGGTTTCGTTCGCAACGGCGACCACGTCGTTGTGGAAGGCGCCTGCCGCGATCGCCGCATCCGACTGGCGGACGAACAGGGTCCGCGCGGGGTCGAGCCCGTGCCGGCGCGCGATCGCCTCGCTGGCCTCGCGATGCTGCCGCGCGGGAAACGGGCCGCCGGCTTCGCCATAGACGAAGATCTCGACGCCTAGTGCACCGTGTGTTTCGCACAGGCGCATATGGTTGGCCGCGCCCTCGTCGCCGAACGGCAGCGGGACGGGCGGGTGCACCGCAAAGGCCGGGTTGGCGAAGGCGATACGCAGCTGTGCGAGTGTTGCTGGCCATTCGTGGCTGCGGTGCGGCATCGTGCCGAGGTTCGCGACGCTCAGGTGGCAGCGACCGTCCGCGGTATCAGGGGCGGGCGATACGGTCGCGGCATTGGCCGCCCACATCGCCGAGGCCGACATCGCCTGCGCCTGCAGATGCCTGGGTGCATCCGCATACCGGGTCGCGAGCGCATCGAGCCAGCGATGATCGGGGCGGGGGTGGGGGAGGAGGATCCCCTGCACCAGCCCGAGGTCGAGGTTCGCGCGCATCTTCGCGATCCCCTGCAGCGCAGCGGCGCGGGGCCGTGCTACAGCACCCGCATTACGGGTCGCGGCCAGGTTGCCGGGGCTCAGCCCCGCGTAATTGTGACTGGGACCGATCAGGCCGTCGAAGTTGATCTCGACCAGGTTGGTGCCGCGCATCAGAGGCGCGCCACGTGAAGGACGGATGCGCCTTCGCTAACGTCCAGCGCCGCTGCACAGCCTTGCGAGAGGGCGATGCCATCGGCCACCGGGCGGATATCGCCGAACGCACACCGGAAGTCAGCCAGCGTGCCCGTCGCGACCAGCGCTTCGGTCGTGACGTCGCTGGCGGGCGGGGTATCGGCGATCGTCACGACCTGGGCCGTGCGCGCATCCGCGATCGAGCGGACCTTGTCGGTGCGCGCGGTCATCGTCGGCCCGCCGTCGAAGATGTCGACATAGTTTTCAAACGCGAACCCCTCATTCTCGAGCATCCGCATCGCCGCCCGGCCGGAGGGGTGCGGCAGGCCGATCGCGGCACGCGCGGTCTCGGACAGCATCGCGGTGTAGATCGGATGCTTGGGCATAAGGTCGGCGATGAACTGATGCCCGTTGATCGCATTGAATTGATCGGCGTCCTGGAAATTCATCCCGAAGAACCGCCCCGCCAGACCATCCCAGAACGGCGAACCACCCGCCTCGTCGATGATCCCGCGAAGCTCGGCCAGGATCCGGTCGGCAAATCGGGCGCGATGCGCCTTGATGAAGAGATAGCGGCTGCGCGCGAGCAACAGGCCGAGCCCGCCGGCCCGCTCGCCCGGATGCAGGAACAGGCCGCCGACCTCGCTCGACCCCTCGAGATCGGTGGCGAGGCTCAGCATGTCGGCGCGGAAGGTTCGCGAGAGCTCGCGGCTGTGCTGCGTCAACGTGCCGATCCGGTAGCTGTAGAAGGGCCAGCTCTGACCGACATGTGTGAACAGCTGGCATGTGCCGCGGACCTCCCCCGTCAAGCAATTCTCGAGAACGAGGACGAACAGCTCGTCGATGACCACGCCGTCCTCGCCGGGCGCGGTCCGTGCGAAAGCGGCATGGCTGCGTTCGAGCTTGGCGCGCAGCGCGCGGCGGTCGGGGGGCAGGTTGGTAAACCCCCCGCCGGTCAGCTTGGCCATCTCGTACAAGGGCTGGAGGTCGCTATCGACCGCCGCGCGGATCCGGAAACTCACAGATGCGTCCTCATAAGCCGTTCTCGCAGATTCGCAGGATGGTGACCGCGGACAGCGCCGCCCGCTCGGTCAGACTCTCGGGGATCATGAATTCGTCCGGCGAATGGATCGCGCCACCGCGCACCCCCATGGTGTCGACGACCGGCACGCCGGCGGCCGCAATGTTGTTGCCGTCGCACACGCCCCCGGTTGCTTTCCAGGCGATGTCCAGGCCCAGGTCCGCGCCGCTCGCCTTGACCAGCGCGAACAAGTGCGCGGCTCCCGTATCGATCGGCTTGGGCGGACGATTGAACCCGCCATGGACCACAATCTGAACGTCATGCTCGGCCGCGACCCCCGCGACGACGGCGTCGATATGCGCGCGGGCCTGGGTGATGTCCTCGCGCGTCGCCGGGCGGAAGTTGATGCGAAGGACGGCGACTTCGGGAACGACGTTGTTGGGTCCGCCCCCATCGATCCTTGCGGGATTGACGGACAGCCCGGGCCTGCGGAGCTTTGACAGCCGGACCGCGATGTCGGCCGCGGCGACCAGCGCGTTGCGGCCCTCCTCGGGATTGCGGCCGGCGTGCGCACTCCGGCCGCGGACGGTGATCGAAAAATTGCCCGTGCCACCGCGTGCGCCGGCCAGCGTGCCGTCAGCAAGCGCCGGCTCGTAGGTCAGCGCTGCAATCTTTCCCTGCGCCGCGCGTGCGAGAAGAGCGGCGGACGAGGAGGAGCCGGTTTCCTCGTCCGAGTTGATCACCACGTCATACCCGATCCGCCGACCCAGCGGGCTGGCCTCGATCGTCTTGAGCGCGGCCAGCATCACGGCCAGCCCGCCCTTCATGTCGGCGACGCCCGGTCCGTTGAGCGTGCCATCCGGCAGATGCCGCAATGTCTGGAACATGTGGTCGCGCGGATAGACCGTGTCCATGTGACCGGTGAACAGCATGCGCATCGCGGCATCCGGGCGAACGCGAAGATGGAGATGCCGCCCGTGCTCCAGCGGGTTTATGGTGCCATCGGTCGCCACGCCATCGGCCGGTTCGGGCTCGACGAGTGTGATATCGCCGGGAAGACACGAAAACGCGTCGGCGAGCAGCCCCGCCATCGTCGCCAGCCCCTCAAGGTTGCGCGGGCCGCTGTTGACCGCGGTCCAGCTTTCCACCTGCTGCAGCATCGCGGCCGCATCAAGCCTGGCGACCGCGCCGGTTTCGTCGTGCGAAAGTCCTCTCATCCCCCGACCCTAGCCTCGCGCGGCGCGGGGGGGAACCGTCAGAAGCTGTAAACCAGCGCGGCGCGGCTGGTCGTGTCTGTCGTCATCGATCCCGCCGGCGGTTCGCTTTCATATTGAACGGCATAGGACAGCGAAGCCGATAGTGGACCGATCAGTTTCGCGGTCAGTGAGGTGGTTCCGCCAAGCGTGCTGTTGAACCGCTGGACATAGGCAGACGCAACCTGGGTAACCGACAGGCCGTTGGTGATCCGCCAGCTGAAGTTCAGCGTCCCGCGTCCGGCGATCGCGCTCTGGTTCGTGTTGTCCGTGAAGTCGGTGTTCCGATATGCCGGCCCCAATTCGAGATCGAGCTTGGTCCTCGCGGATTTCAGCACGCTGTACCCGCCGCCGACCGAGACCGAATAGCGGTTGTTATAGCCGAGGAACCGATCCCCTTCATACTGCGCCGCACCATAGATATAGGCGCGGTCGTCGATCTTGTAGTTGGGCTCGTAGGACGCGAGATAATGCTCTCGCACGGCGACATTCTGATTTTCCTGGTAATCCGCCTGGGCGTGAAACTTCTGCCGCCACCGCAGGCCTTCTCGGGTCAGGTCGACGACCGCAGTACCGCCCGCCGTGTCCGAATTGCCGGTCGTGAGATAGCCGCCGACTTCTGCCCGGCCACTCCAGAGGTCGAGGAAGCTGGCCTGACGGATGACCTGCGTGCGTTGGGCGGCGCGATCGGCCTTCCATTTTTCCGCGATTGCCAGGACCGCGTCGCCGCTAAGCGGATCGGCCGCGCGCGCATATTTGACGATCGTCGAGACATCGCTCTCGTTACCCGCATCGAGTGCGGCATCGAGCATCGCCCGGATATTTTCCGGAATCATCACGGTCTGGGCGATGGCGGGCGCGGGGGCCAATGCCGTCACCAGGAGGCCGGCGAGAAGCGGGAGACGGAAACAGCGCATAATCGGGTCAAAATCGCGACAGGAGGGGGGGCTGGATCGGCACACAGGGTTCCGTAGCGTCACCATGCCGCGTTGGGAACGGTTCAGCGCGGTCCGCTTGCGCCGAGATGTGGCGCGAAGGCGGCAAGTACCTCCTCGTAGAGGCGCTTCTTGAACGGGACGATCACTGCCGGGAGTTCGGCGGGGTCGATCCAGCGCCAGGCATCGAATTCCGCATGCTCGGTGTCGATCGCGATATCCCCGTCATCGCCGTGGAAGCGGTAGAGGAACCAGCGCTGCCGCTGGCCGCGCCACCGGCCCTTCCAGACCTTGCCCAGAAGTTCGGGGGGAAGATCGTAGACGAACTCGCCCGGGGCCTGCGCGATCAGCGTGACCTTGTCGGGCGAGACGCCGGTTTCCTCGCCGAGTTCGCGAAGGGCCGCGGTCTCAGGAGCCTCGCCGGGGTCGATCCCGCCCTGCGGCATCTGCCAGGCGTCGAGCGTCGAGTCGCTGCGGCGGCCGACGAACACCCGGCCCGCTCCGTTGATCAGCATGATGCCCGCGCAGGGACGATAGGGCAGGGTGGTCGGATCGGTCATCCCTGCCCATTCGAGTGTTTCCTGACCGCCCGCAAGCCCGAAGACGGTCGAGCCGCGCCACGCGATCATGCATCCTCCGAAAGGACTCCGCGTTGAGCGAAGGACATGGTGGTAGCGTATGATAGGAGCAGGGGGATGAGGCGGACCTTGGTGAAGTGGCGGGGTTTGTCCGCGCCGTCGGCGATCGGCGCGGATCAATCGTACGGTCGGTCGCGATGATCCATGTCGTCCACCATCCCGATTATGTGACCCCGGCGCCCGCCCGGTCGACCTATCGCTGGAACAAGAATGGGCTCATCCGCGATCTGCTGCGCGCGCATGGCAGCGCGGTGGCCTGGCACGAGCCGCGCGCGACGCCGCGCGAATGGCTCGAGGCGGTCCATGAGCCGGGCTATGTCGCCGAGGTTCTCGAAGCCCGCGTGCCGCCCTTGAAGGAACGCAGGATCGGTTTTCCGGTCAGCGCCGCCGTTGCCCGCCGCGCCGCGATCGTTCCCGACGGCACCTGGGTCGCCGCGGTGCTCGCGCTGCGCCACGGCTTTGCCGCCAATACCGCGGGCGGCAGTCATCATGCGCTCGCCGATACGGGCGCGGGCTACTGCGTGTTCAACGATCTCGCCGTCGCTGCGGCCCGCCTGGTCGAGGAGGGCAGCGTCGAGCGGGTCTTGGTGGTGGATTGCGACGTCCATCAGGGCGATGGCACCGCCGCGCTGCTCGCGGGCCGGCCGGGCATCGCCACCTATTCGATCCATGCGGACAAGAATTTTCCGGTTCGAAAAGCGCAGTCGACGCTCGACGTACCGCTGCCTGACGGCGTCGACGATGACCAGTATCTGGCGACGCTGGAAGAGACGCTGGTCCCGTTGCTCGATTCCTTCGGCGCCGACCTGATCCTGTATCAGGCGGGTGTGGATCCCTTTGCAGGAGACCGGCTCGGCCGGCTGTCGCTGACGCTCGACGGACTGGTACGACGCGAACGCCTGATAGCGCGGCTGGCGATCGAGCGCGGCATCCCGCTGGCGAGCACCGTCGGCGGCGGCTATGGCGACGATGCGCTCGCCATTGCCGAGCGCCATGTCACTGCAATCATGACACTCGGTGCGGCATTCGAGGATGCCAAGGGAACCGCAACGGCCTCCAAAGTGTAGCAGCAGGCGATGACAACACCCGTACTTCTCTGGCTTCGCCAGGACCTTCGCCTGCATGATCACCCGGCGCTCGTCGCCGCTACGCAGGAAGGGCCGGTGATCCCCGTCTATATCCTCGATGACGACGCGCCCGGCGACTGGGCAATCGGCGGTGCACAGCGCTGGTGGCTCCATCACAGCCTCGAGGCGTTCGCCAAGTCGCTCGACAAGAAGGGCTCCCGCCTCGTCCTGCGGCGGGGCGATGCGGTTGCGACGCTTCGGTCGCTGATGGCGGAGACGGGCGCGGAGCGGGTGTTCGCGACACGCCAGTATGAGCCATGGTGGCGCAAGGCCGAGGATGCGCTCGGCGACGCGATCTGCCTCCATGACGGCAACCAATTGGCCCGGGTCGAGAGCGTGACGACCGGAGCAGGCGGGCAGTTCCGCGTCTATTCGTCGTTCTGGAAAGCACTGTCGCAGATGATGCCGCCACCGGAACCGGTCGCGATGCCGCGCAAGATCGACGCGCCGGAGACGTGGCCCGAATCGGACGCACTGGAGAGCTGGAAGTTGTTGCCGACCAAACCCGACTGGTCGGGTGGCTTTTCCGACTGGCGCCCCGGCGAGGATGCAGCGCGGAAGGCGGTGGCGCGGTTCGCGGACGTCGCCGACGATTACGACCACGACCGCAACATACCCTCGACCGAGGGGACGTCCCGGCTGTCGCCGCATCTTCACTTCGGCGAGATCAGTCCCCGCCAGGTCTGGCATGCTGTGTCAGGGCATGGCGACGGCGTCACGACGTTCCGCAAGGAGGTGGCGTGGCGGGATTTCACGCAAGGGGTGGTGCTGGCGCTCCCCGATTATGGCCGCCGCAACGGAAGGCCGGCGTTCGATGCGCTGCCATGGCGCACCGGCAAGACGGCGGCGGCCGATCTCAAGGCGTGGCAGACCGGTCGGACGGGCTATCCGATCGTCGATGCAGGAATGCGGCAGCTCTGGGCGACAGGCTGGATGCACAATCGCGTCCGGATGATCACCGCGAGCTTCCTCGTCAAACATCTGCTGCTCGACTGGCGCGAGGGCGAACGCTGGTTCTGGGACTGCCTGGTCGATGCCGACTACGGCAACAATTCGGTCAACTGGCAATGGGTCGCGGGCACGGGGGTCGATTCGAACATGTTCGGCCGGATCATGGCACCGCTGTCGCAATCGGAAAAATTCGATGCGGGCGACTATATCCGACAATGGGTGCCGGAACTCGCCAAGGTTACGGGCGACGCGATCCACGACCCGGACGAGTCCGGGTGTCGGCCGCGCGACTATCCGGCCAAGATCATCGGTCACCGCGAGGCACGCGAGCGCGCGCTCGAGGCGGGGCGGCACGCGCGCTGACGCCTTTTGGCACGCGCCTCTTTCCTAGGTGGCGACGCTGTTGCATGGAGCGCCGCGATGACCGCCGCCCATGCCTTTGACGACGCCGCTACAGGGCGCGCAACCAGTGCCGCACGCCTGACCGCGCCGATATTCCACCGCCTGCTCGACCGGATCGATGCAGGACTCGAGAGCGGCGGTATCGAGGCGAGCTTGCCTGACGGTACCCGCCGTTTGCTGGGAGGGCGTGCACTCGGGCCGATGCCGATCGTCACCGTCCATCGCTGGCGGGCGCTGGTGCGGTTGGCGACGGCCGGATCGGTCGGCTGGTATGAAGGCTGGACCGCGGGGGACTGGTCGAGCCCGGATCCGGTCCCGTTGTTCGACCTGTTCATGCGCAACCGTATATCGCTGGGCCGGACGGCGCGATCGGGTGGGGTTGCGCGACTCTCGGCTCGCGCGTGGCACTGGATGCGGCGCAATCACCGGACGGGATCACGGCGCAACATCGCCGCGCACTATGATCTCGGCAACGATTTTTACGAGACGTGGCTCGATCCCAGCCTGACCTATTCGAGCGCGCTGTTCGCCGAGCCGATCAGCGAGGCCGAACCGCTCGAGCACGCCCAGACGACGAAGCTCCAGGCCATCCTCGACAGGACGGGTACGCAGGCCGGTGACCGGATCCTCGAGATCGGCTGCGGCTGGGGGTCCTTCGCGGCCCTGGCCGCGCAGTCCGGTGTCGACGTGCACGGTCTCACCCTGTCGACCGAGCAGAAGCGACAGGTCGACGCGCGGATGGCTGAGGCGGGGCTGACCGGGGTGACCGTCTCGCTAACCGATTACCGCGACGTCGTCGGCACCTATGACGCGGTGGCCAGTATCGAAATGGTCGAGGCGGTGGGCGAGGCCTATTGGCCGGCCTATCTCGACGCGGTCGCACGGGCGCTGAAACCCGGCGGCCGTGCCGCGCTTCAATATATCACGATCGACGATGCGATCTTCGATGCCTATTCGACGAGCGTCGATTTCATCCAGCGCTACGTGTTTCCCGGCGGCATGCTGCTGTCCGAGCCGCGGTTCCGCGCTCTGGCGGAGGCGCGCGGGTTGACGTGGGAGGATCAACGCAGCTTCGGGCTGCACTATGCAGAGACATGCCGGCGTTGGCGGGCCGCGTTCGACGCCGCTGTCGCGCAGGGGCGCCTGCCGGCACGGCTCGACGCGAAGTTCGTCGCGCTATGGCGCTATTACCTGATGTATTGCGAGGGCGGGTTCCGCGGTGGCGGTATCGACGTCGCACAGGTGACGCTGGTGAAGCGACGCTGATCGTCCGCCCCCCGCAAGGGAAGGTTTTAGGCGACGCGCTCGAAATGGCCGGGTTCGAACCCGTCGACAGCCAGCGCGACGATACGGTCAGCGACGACCTGCGGATCCTTGACCGAGTTCGGATCCTCGCCCGGATAGGCGCGTGCGCGCATCTTGGTGCGGGTCGCGCCGGGATCGACGATAGCGGTGCGTATGCCGCTGATCTCGGCCATCTCGTCGCCGTAAGCGCCGAGCAGCGTCTCGAACGCCGCCTTGGAGGCACCGTAAAGCCCCCAATAAGCGCGCGGCTTGCGGCCGACGCTCGACGTGACACCGATCACGCGCGCCGACTTCGCCTTTTTCAGCATCGGATCGAACGCAGCGATCAGGGCCGCCTGCGCGCTGACGTTGAGCGTCAGGACCTGCGCCATTTCCTTCGGATCGATCGCCGGGACTGACGACAGTGACCCCAGCATGCCCGCATTCAGCACGAGGATGTCGAGCGCATCCCAGCGATCACCGATCGCACTTGCGAGCCGGCCGATCGCCTCGCTCTCGGCGAGGTCAAGCGGCGCGATCGTCGCGGACCCACCGGCGTCATGGATCGCCGTCTCGACCTCTTCGAGGCCGCCCGGCGTGCGCGCGGTCAGAACCACATGCGCGCCCTTTGCAGCGAGCGCGATCGCGGTGGCGGCGCCGATGCCGCGGCTTGCACCGGTGACCAGCGCAAGCCGGCCTTCGAGAGGCTTGTCGGTCATTCTAGCTCCAGGACTTGTCAGATGACGCGTTCGGCGAGCATCGCGAACTGATCGACCTCGGCGCCCTCGTCATGATCGGTCAGCGTGGTCGGGTAATCGCCGGTGAAGCAGGCATCGCAATATTTCGGACGAATATCCGCGCGCTTCGCCTCACCGAGCGCCTTGTACAGCCCGTCGATCGAGATGAAGTTGAGGCTGTCGGCGTGGATGAAGCCGGTCATGCCGCCCAGATCGAGCTTGGCTGCGAGCAGCTTGGCGCGCTCCGGCGTGTCGACGCCGTAGAAGCAGGAGTGGCGGGTCGGCGGGCTGGCGATGCGCATATGGACTTCGGCCGCGCCCGCCTCGCGCATCATCTGGACGATCTTGAGCGAGGTCGTCCCGCGGACGATCGAATCATCGACGAGGATGACGCGCTTGCCCTTGATCAGCGCACGGTTGGCGTTGTGCTTCAGCTTCACGCCGAGATGGCGGACCTTGTCGCCCGGCGAGATGAAGGTGCGACCGACATAATGCGAGCGGATGATCCCGAGCTCGAACGGAATCCCCGATTGCTGCGCATAACCGATCGCCGCGGGGGTGCCCGAGTCGGGGACCGGGATGACGAGATCGGCATCGACCGGCGATTCGATCGCGAGCTGCGCGCCGATCGCTTTGCGCACCGAATAGACCGAATGGTCGTCGACGATCGAATCGGGGCGCGAGAAGTATACCCATTCGAAGATGCACGGCCGCGCCGCCATCGGCGCGAACGGGCGGATCGAGCGGATCTCGGACCCTTGGACGATCACGAGCTCACCCGGCTCGACCGCGCGGACGAAGGTTGCGCCAACGACGTCGAGCGCGACCGTCTCGGACGCAAAGATCACCGCGTCGCCAAGCTTGCCCATGACCAGCGGCCGGATGCCCAGCGGATCGCGGCAGGCGATCATCCCCTCGGGCGTCATCACGATGAGCGAATAGGCACCCTCGACCTGCTTCAACGCATCGATGAAGCGATCTAGCAGCGTGCGATAGTTCGAGGTCGCGACGAGATGGATGATCGTCTCTGTGTCGCTGGTCGACTGGAAGATCGAGCCGCGACGGACGAGTTCACGACGCAGCCGCATCGCGTTCGAGATATTGCCGTTGTGCGCGATCGCGAAACCACCCGTCGACAGCTCGGCGTACAGCGGCTGCACGTTGCGGAGTGCGGTTTCGCCCGTCGTCGAATAGCGGACATGCCCGCAGGCGACCGTGCCCGGCAGCGCGCGAATCACGTCGTCGCGATCGAAGTTCCCTGCGACATGGCCCATCGCGCGGTGCGTATGGAAATGCGCCCCATCAAACGTCGTTATGCCGGCGGCTTCCTGGCCGCGATGCTGCAGCGCATGGAGGCCCAGGGCGACAAGCGCCGCCGCGCCGTCGGTGGCCGAGACGCCAAACACCCCGCATTCTTCACGGAGTTTGTCGTCATCATAAGGGTTTGTGGTCAGCATGCCGGGTCTCACGTCGTGCGGAGCATGCCCTATAGTCGCGGTTCACGCGTTTGTCGCCTCCTTGTAATAACATTGCGCAATGGGTTTGATCTCTCACGTCGCTTCGCCCCCGCTTTCTGGTATGTCCCCGAGCATGACACACAGCCGCGACACGGGCCTGACGCTCGATCCGAAATTCGATTCCTCCGGCCTGCTGACGGCGGTCGTCACCGACCGCGTCTCGGGCGATGTCTTGATGGTGGCGCACATGAATGCCGACGCGCTGGCGAAGACCCAGGCGACCGGAGAAGCGCATTTCTGGTCGCGGAGCCGGCAGGCCTTATGGCGAAAGGGGGAAACGTCGGGCAATGTGCTGCGCGTCGCCGAACTCCGGATCGACTGCGACCAGGACGCGATATGGGTGATCGCCGATGCCGCGGGGCCGGCCTGTCACACCGGCGAACGTACCTGTTTTTTCCGGCGTATAGAGGGTGATGGCCTGGTGACCGCCGAATGAGCCACAGGCGTGGCGGGCTTATGCTCCTGCTGTGGCTGCTGGCCGGATGCGACGGTGCGTCGACGAGCATCACCAATACCGAGAGCACGCCCGGTTCGCGGCTCGAGGCGGCGGCGCGGAGCGCGGGTATCGTTGGTGATCCCGGTGCCGCGCTTCAGGGCTCCTGGGCGCGCGATACCGACCGGATCTGCATCATTGGGACCGAGCGGGTCAGCCGGATCGGCGTCAGCGTCGATTATGGCGAAGCTCAGAGCTGCGCTGCATCGGGGACAGTCGAGCGCTCCGGCGAGCGGCTGCAGATGACGTTCGGCAAATGCGCATTCGATGCGCGGTTCGACGGGGATCGCATCACGTTCCCCGCCGACATGCCCGAAGCGTGCGAAGCGCTGTGTGCGGGACGTGCCTCGCTTGCCGCGGTGACGGTCGATCGGTTGAGCGAGTCGCGGTCCGAGGCGGCCACGCTCCGCTCGAAGGCGGGCAAATTTCTCTGCCGAGATTGACGTTGACGTAAACGAGAGCTAAATGTTCCGGCATGGCGACCAGAGCATCCCCGGCAGAACGGGCATCTCCCGAATCCTATGCGGTGATCGAACCGCGGCATGATCGCGACCATTTCACGATATCGGATCTGTCGAGCGAGTTTGACGTGACCGCACGCGCGCTTCGCTTCTACGAAGACGAAGGGCTGATCGCGCCCGAGCGCCGCGGCACGCAGCGTATCTACTCGCACCGTGACCGTGCACGGCTCGCATGGATCCTGCGCGGCAAGCGTGTCGGCTTCAGCCTTGGCGAGATCCGCGAGATGATCGACCTTTACGACGTCGGCGACGGGCGTCGTGCGCAGCGTCAGGTCGTGATCGAGCGCAGCCAGTCGCGGATCGCGCTGCTGACCGCGCAGAAGCGGGATATCGACGCCGCCATCGACGAACTCACCAATTTCGTGGCCCTTCTCGAAGTCGGCCGCGCCAACGACCAGCAAGGATAGACCATGCCCCAATACACGCCCCCCGTCCGCGACACGCGCTTCGTCCTCGAACAGGTCGTCGGCCTCGACCGCTACAGCAACCTGCCGGGCTTCGATGCTGCGTCTCCCGACGTCGTCGATGCGGTGCTGGAAGAGGGCGGCAAGTTCGTCGCCGAAGTGCTGTTCCCGCTCAACCTGTCGGGTGATCAGCAGGGCTGCACCCGCCACGAGGACGGATCGGTCACGACGCCAGACGGCTTCAAGGAGGCGTACAAGCAGTATGTCGAGAGCGGCTGGGCGACGCTTGGCAACCAGCCCGAATATGGCGGGCAGGGGATGCCGCACGTCGTCTCGACCGCGTTCCAGGAATACATGATCTCGTCGAACATGGCGTTCGCGATGTACCCCGGCCTGACGCATGGCGCGATTGCCGCGCTGGTCGCCAAGGGGTCGGACGCGCAGAAGGCGATGTACGTGCCGAAGATGGTGTCGGGCGAATGGGGCGGGACGATGAACCTGACCGAGCCGCAGTGCGGCACCGATCTGGGCCTAATCCGCACCAAGGCCGAGCCGCAGCCGGACGGATCCTATGCGATCACCGGTACGAAGATCTTCATTTCGAGCGGCGAGCATGACCTGACCGCGAACATCATCCACCTCGTCCTTGCCAAGACGCCGGGCGCACCCGACAGCTCGAAGGGCATCTCGCTGTTCGTGGTGCCAAAGTTCCTCGTCAACGAAGACGGTTCGCTCGGCGATCGCAACGGCGTCACCTGCGGGTCGATCGAGCACAAGATGGGGATCCACGCCAACTCGACCTGCGTGATGAACTACGATTCGGCGACCGGTTGGCTCGTCGGCGAGGAGATGAAGGGCCTCGCCGCGATGTTCATCATGATGAACGCCGCGCGTCTGGGTGTCGGCCTTCAGGGGCTGGGCGTGGCCGAGGTCGCGTATCAGAATGCGGTGCAATATGCGCAGGACCGGCGCCAGGGCCGCGCGCTGACCGGGCCGAAGGAGCCGCAGGAAAAGGCGGACTCGCTGTTCGTCCATCCCGACGTTCGACGCATGCTGATGGAAGGCAAGGCGATGACCGAGGGGTTGCGCGCGCTGATCCTGTGGACCGCGCTGCAGGGCGATCTCGAGCATAACGCCGCGACCGAGGAAGAGCGTCAGCTGGCGGGCGACATGATCAGCCTGCTGACCCCGGTCATCAAGGGCTATGGCACCGACAAGGGCTATGAGATCGCGACCAACGCGCAGCAGGTCTATGGCGGTCATGGCTACATCGCCGAATGGGGCATGGAGCAATATGTCCGCGATGCGCGGATCGCGATGATCTATGAGGGCACCAACGGTGTGCAGGCGATGGATCTGGTCGGCCGCAAGCTCGCGCAGAACGGTGGTCGCGGGATCCAGGCGTTCTTCAAGCTGGTCGCGGACGACGTCGCTGCCGCGAAGGGGGATACGGCCACCGCGGGCTTTGCCGAGGCGCTGGAAAAGGCGAACGGCCAGCTTCAGGCGGCGACGATGTGGTTCATGGCGAACGGCATGAAGAACCCCGAGAATGTCGGTGCCGGCGCGGTCAGCTACATGCATCTGATGGGCATCGTCGCGGTCGGCGCGATGTGGCTGCGGATGGCGGTTGCCGCGACAAAGCTGAAGGCGGCCGGTGAGGGCGAGACGGCGTTCCTCGACGCCAAGCTGATCACCGCACGCTTTTATGCCGAGCGGATCCTACCCGACGCGGGCGCGCTGCGACGCAAGATCGAGGGTGGCGCGGAGTCGCTGATGGCGCTGCCGCCGGAGATGTTCATGGCGGCGTGATCGCCATCCTGCAGAAGTGAGGGGCGCGGGCATCGGGATATCCTCCCGCTGCCCGCGCCCTTTTTCTTGTCCGTGCCGCGTGGACAAAAAAAGGGGAGCCGTTGCCGGCTCCCCTGTCGCTCTATCGATGGTGGTCCGGTCAGAAGCTGACGCGGACACCGGCGTAATAGCGGCGGCCGAGCGGATCATAGGTGCCCGCATCGGTATCCTGGCCTGCCGATGCACCGATATCGGCGAGGTATGGCGGCTTGTTGTTGAGCAGGTTGGACCCGCCGACATAGAATTCGAAGCCTTCGCCGGCCTGGAAGCGGAGCTGCGAGTCGAGGTAGAATTGCGGTTTCACGCGGTAGTCGGGGTTGCTGCCCGGGCGGGCGCCCGTCAGCTGGTCGTCGAGGCTTGCTTGGCTGATCCACGTGCCCGTCATCGTCAGCCCGACGCCGTCGATGTCATACGACGCGTTCGTCGTGAAGCGATCCCGCGATGCGCCGATTTCGCCGGCGAAATAGTCGCGCTCCGAACCCGGCAGCGGTACCGTGAACCCGCTGATCAGATGAGTGTAGGACACCTTCATGCCGAGCGTCCCGCCAAGGCCGAGGCTCTCGAGATTCTGGCGATAGGCGACGGTCGTGTCGATACCCGACGTCTTGATGCCGCCGCTGTTGAGCGGGCTGCTGTTGACCTCGTCGAGCGACCCGGCGCTGTTTGCACCCTGCGCGGCAGCGCGGCGGACCACCAGATTGCAGAAATCCGAATTCTCGGCGTTGTAGCACTGGTTCAAGATGAACTGCAGCGGCGTGGTGGTGATCGCCCCCTTGATCCGAATGTTGAAGTAATCGACCGTCACGACCAGGTTGCGCAGCGCGTCGATCGACCGGGGGTTGATGACGACGCCCGCAGTGAACGAATCACCCTTCTCTTCCTGCAGGTCAGGATTGCCGCCAGCAAAGCTGGTGATGCCCTGACGATCCGCCTGTCCGATCGTGAACTGACCGTTCTGTGCGATGTTTGCGGCAACACCGGGGGCTGCGCGGCAGTTGACGGCGAGCGTGCCGGTCGCGGCCGCGGTCACGCCTGCGCAGGGGTCGACCAGACCGTTCGGGAAGTCCTGCTGGTTCGGCTGGAACAGCTCGTTGATGTTGGGGGCGCGAACCGAGCGTGCCTGCATCACGCGGAAGCGGACGTCCTCGATCGGCGCCCACTCGCCGCCGTAGTTATAGCTGTAGGTCGTTCCGATCGTCGAGTAGTTCGACACGCGGATCGCACCGCGCACCGACAGCGAATGGAAGAACGGGCGATCCTGGAGCAACGGCACGATCGTCTCGGCGAAACCTTCGATCAGGTCGAAGCTGCCGCGCGTGGACGGCAGTGCGTTGTTACCATTCAGGCCCTGCTGCGTGAGAAGATCGAACACGTTGCTGCTCGTCTCGCGACGATATTCGGTGCCGATGCTGACGCCGATCGGATCCGCGCCGAACAGCGAGAACAGCTTGCCCGAGACGTTCGCGCCGCCAACCGTCTGCGTGACCTTCGTCGACAACGTCGTCGGCACCGCGAGGTACGAGGCGGCTGGTGTGAGTGCGCCCGCACCGTAGATGTTCGCAGGAATGCAGCCGGCTGCGCGTGCGGCGGGATCGGCGCAGACGATCTGGCCACTCGTCGGATCGCGATACGCATTGAGCGCCTGGGTGAAGTTCAGGCTGTTATACTGGCCGTTGCCGGTCTGGTTCTCGACCGTCTGGCCGTAGATGCCATAAACCTCGTAGTTGAAGCGGTCCTCGAGGAACTTGCCGTTGGCGCCGCCCGCAAACCGGAACAGCTCTCGGCTCGACGAGCTCGTGCGCGGACCGAAGTCGTTGAGGCGACGATCGAAGCTGATGTCGCGAAGACCATCGCCATTCTTGTCGGTGGCAGCGTTGAAGATCGCATCCGGCACGAACGGATTGCGGTACTGAACACCACCAACGATGCTCTCGATCGCGATCTGGCCGTCATTGGGAATATCGACGAGGTCGGAGCTCAGCGGGAATGCCTCGATGACCGTCTTGACCTTCGTCTTGGCGTAGTTGCCCTCGACGAACAGGTTGAGCGCGGGCGAAACCTCGAAGTTCGCACGACCCGCAGCGGTGTAACGCTCAACCGGCACCGCAAGATAGCGGAAGTCCGAGCGATTAAACCCAGGCGCGTCGGGGCACGCGGCGCTTGAACATTCGAAGAGTGAACCATCGGGGTTGTAGCTGAAGCCGCGACGGTTGTCGCCGGTACCCGTGACATAGCGTCCCTGTGGCGCAAAGCCCGACAGCAGCGTGCTACGCGTAAACAGGTCGGCATCGTTACCGGTCGTCAAGGCGAGGCTGCTCGAATCCACCGCGCTTGAACCCGCCTCGGTGAAGCGATCCTTCTTCAGCACGGTGCCCTGCTTCGAATAGCCGCCGAACAGCATGATATTGCCACGGCCATCGGCGAAGTTCTTGCCGACCAGCGCGTTGACCTGGCGATCGGCGCCATCGCCATATTGCGAAATGCCCATCTGGCCGTCGAGCTGGATGCCCTCGAACTTCGTCTTGTAGATCATGTTGACGACGCCCGCGACGGCGTCCGAGCCATAGACCGCGGACGCGCCGCCGGTCAGGACGTCGACGCGCTCGAGGAACTGGGTCGGGATGACGTTGAGATCGACTGCGCTGCTGCCGGGCAGGCCCGCGACGAAGCGACGGCCGTTAACGAGGACCAGCGTGCGGTCGTCGCCGAGGTTGCGCAGATTGACCGTCGCTACGCCCGCGCCCTGCGTCGCGAAGCTCGAGTTGGTGCGGCTGACGCCCGGCGTGCCGAAGGCCGGATTCTGGAGCAGGACGTCCTGCACGTTGATCGCACCGGCCTGCTGGATCTGTTCGATGCCGACGCTCTGGAGCGGCGAGGCGGCGGTGGCCGACGGCGATGCGATGCGCGAGCCGGTCACGACGATCTCGCCTGCCGGCGCTTCTGCAGCACCCTGCGGGTTCTGGTCCGTCGCGGTCTGGGTCGGGGTTGCCGACTCCAAAGCCTCTGCTTGAGCGGCCGCCTCGGGCGTGGCCGCAGGCGTCGCGGGCGCGGTTTGTGCGGCAGCGGGGAGCGTGGAAACCGCAACGAGGAGGCTCGTGGCGAGCAGGCTGCGACGATAGGCTGGGGTCATTTAATACTCTCGACTGAAACATTCCGACGAAGGGGCAAAGCCGCTGACCTTCGTCGATGCGCCGCCGTTAGGCCGCGCGGCGCGGCCCGATCCACCCGATTGAGACGAATCGGATCGTTTTTTTACAATGTGTTTCATCCTTGCAACAGTCTGGAGGGATTGGGTTTCCAGCGCCTCGGGCTGACGCGCCGGAGCCGCCAAGCGTGCAGGTGAGGCACCCGATCAGCCGCATGCGATTTCCCGATCGCCGTCTTCCCCCGGGGGGCGCTGTTGGCGTAGACGGAGCCATGGCGGTTACCGTGTTTCCCGATCTCGTTGCGAAGAGTGTCTCCGGGACATGACGGTCCCCGGAACATGGGCGACCGTTCTGGCCGGCGTTGCGACGCTGCTGCTGCTCGGGCTTGGCGGGCTGCTGCTGTTCCTGGGATTGCGCGCGCGCGCCGGTGTCGCGACGACCCTCGCTGAGAATGCGACGATGCGCGCGTTGCTCGATGGGTCGCCGGCCGTCGCGACGGTCGTCCGCTCGGATGGACGAGTGGAGATGCCGCAGCGGATGGCGGACTGGCTGGGTATTCCGGCGCCACGCTATCTGATGGATCTGGCGGGTGAGGAATCCGGGCTCTCACCCGAGGATGCTGCCGCGCTGACCGCTGATGTGACCGCTGCACAGCGTTCGGGCCGGCCCTTCGTCCGTGCCGTCCGCCCCGTCGGTTCGACGCGGGCCATCACGCTGCGCGGCGCGCGTGCGCCTGGTGCGATGGGGGCAACTGGCAGCATCCTGATCTGGGCGTTCGATGCAACGGACAGCGAATCCGAGATCAAGCGCCTCGGCACCGAGACGGCGCGGCTTGGTGCCGCCTATGAGGCGCTGACCGGGCTGATCGAAGCGGCGCCGCTGCCGATGTGGTACCGGGCGCGCGATCTCAGGCTGTCGATGGTCAATTCCGCCTATGTCGCGGCCGTCGAGGGCCAGGATGCGCAGGACGTGGTCGCGCGCGGCCTCGAACTCGTCGAGGGATCGGGGCGCGGCGGGCCGCTGGCGGGTGCCGCCGCCGCGCGCGAGCAGGGGCGGCCGCACCAGCAGGTCCTGCCCGCGACGATCGACGGGGCCCGTCGGTCGCTCCAGATCTATGACGTGCCGCTGCCGACCGGCGGGGTGGCGGGCTTTGCGATCGACATCGAGGATCTCGAGCAGGCGCGCTCGGGCGCCAAGCGCTTTGCCGAGGCGCAGCGGGCGATGCTCGACCGGTTGTCGGCGGGGGTCGCGCAGTTCGGTGGCGACCACGGCCTGGTCTTCTGCAACCAGCCGTTCCGGCGCATGTTCGCGATGCGGGCGGAGTGGCTCGCCGACCGTCCCGAATTCGACCGCGTGCTCGAACGGATGCGCGAAGCGGACCGGCTCCCCGAGGTCCGCGACTTTCCGGCATGGAAGGCCGAGCGTCGCGCATGGTTCATGCAGACCGGGACCATGCCGAACGGCGGCGCGAGCGAGGAGATCTGGCACCTGCGCGGCGGCACGCATTTGCGCGTTGTCGCCCAGCCCTTGCCCGATGGCGGGCTGTTGCTGATCTTCGAGGACCGCACCGAGCATGTCCAGCTCGCCAGCGCGCGCGACACGCTGCTTCGCGTCCGAACAGCGACGTTCGACAATCTGTTCGAGGCACTTGGCGTGTTCGCCGCCGACGGCCGGCTGCAATTGTGGAACAACCGGTTCAGGGTACTGTGGGGCCTCGAGGAGGAATTCCTTGCCGGCCATCCGCGTGTCGACGTCTTTGCGGATGCGGCGGCGGGCAAGTTGATGACGCCCAACCGGTCGGCGCTGATCCCCGATCTCGTGCGATCGGCGACCGCCGGACGGCAGCAGCGCGGGGGCCGCGTGGCCTTTGCCGACGGCCGGCATTTCGAATTTGCGGGCGTCCCGCTGCCCGACGGCAACGCATTGTTCACGATGCTCGACATTACCGACAGCCGGCGTGCGGAGCAGGCCCTGCGCGAACGCGCGAACGCGCTCGAGGCGGCGGACAAGGTGAAGACGGCGTTCGTCGCGAACATGAGCTATGAACTCAAGACGCCGCTGACGTCGATCAGCGGTTTTGCCGAGATGCTGCACGGTGGCTATGCCGGGCCGATGAGCGAACAGGCCGGGGGGTATCTCGAGGCCATTCTCGAATCGGTCGAGCGGCTCGGGCTGCTGGTCGACGACGTGCTCGACCTGACCCGGACCGAGAGCGAGAGCACCGAGATGGTGCGCACCGATGTCGAGCTGGCGGTGGTCGCCCGCGCCGCGGCGGGCTCGATCCAGGCCACTGCGCGGCGCCGCAAGCTCGACTTCGCGATCGAAATCGGGCGCTCGACAGGGCGCATCTGCGGCGATCCCAAGCGACTGCGCGAGATCGTCGAGCATCTGCTGCGTCACGCGGTGGCCGGTACGCCGGAGGGGGGACGGATCCTCCTGCACGCCGACGGCAATGCGACGCATGCACGGATCGTCGTGTCGGATGACGGCGCGGGGATGAGCGCGGAGGGTGTCGCGCATGCGTTCGACCGGTTCGCCGAATCCAAGACGATCGGCGATCGTGCGCTCGGGCTCGGGCTGCCGCTCGCCAAGCAGTTCGTCGAGGCGCATAACGGCACGATCGATCTCGTATCCGAACCCGGAAACGGCACGCTGATCACGGTCGAACTGCCGCGGAGATGATCATCGCTTTGAAGAGACACGCACGCTGCGCGGGTTCCAGCGCATGACGGTGCTGCGGTTAGAGGATCCCGCCGCGACCGAGGCGTTCGGCGCGAAACTGGCAGCGCACGTCAAGGCGGGTGACGTGATTGCGCTGACGGGGACGCTTGGCGCGGGGAAGACGAGCCTGGCACGCGGCCTGCTGGCCGCGCTCGGTCTGATCGGCGAAGCGCCATCGCCGAGTTTCGCGATCGTTCAGCCCTATGCACCCCCCGAGGTGCGTCTGCCCGTGCTGCACGTCGATCTGTACCGGATCGATGATCCGGACGAGATCGTCGAGCTCGCGCTTGACGACGCGCGCTATGATTCCGTGCTGATTGTCGAATGGCCAGAGCGGGCGGGCCCAGATTATTGGCCGGACGCGCTTCGGCTCGACCTCACGATCGAACCGGACGGCACGCGCGGCTTGACAGCCGGAGTGCCGGAGGGTTGGACGCGGCGATGGCCGATATGACACCCCCGGCGGGCGCCGCCGCATTTCTCGACGCGCATGGCTGGACGGGGGCGACGCTCCTGCCGGTTGCGGGGGATGCCTCCTTCCGTCGCTATTTCCGCGTCGTCGCCGGGCCGCGCCACGCGATCCTGATGGACGCGCCGCCGCCTCATGAAGACCCGCGCCCGTTCATCGCTGTCGCACAGTGGCTGGTCGAGCGGACGTTCCGGGCACCCGCGATCCTCGCGAGCGACCTGACGCAGGGGCTCGTGCTGATCGAGGATTTTGGCGATGATCGGTTGCGCGAGGCGATCGACGCATCGTCCGATGAGGGCATGGCGCTCTACGCGCCCGCGATCGACCTGCTCGGGCGTCTTCACGCGTATCCGGCCGGACCGTTCGCACCCTATGACCGTGCCGTCCTGGCGCGCGAGGCCGCGCTGTTCGTCGACTGGTATTGCCCGGCCATCGGGATCGTCCCGGACCGGGCGGGCTGGGATGCGGCATGGGACGCCGTGTTCGATCACGGGATCGCGACCGACCCGGTCACTGTCCTGCGCGATTATCATGCGGAGAACCTGATGCTGCTCACGCCGGACGGAGCGCTCGGCCTGCTCGATTTCCAGGACGCGCTCGCCGGGCACCCGGCCTATGACCTCGTGTCGCTGTTGCAGGATGCACGGCGCGACGTCGACCCTATCGTCGAGGTGGCGATGCTCGCGCGCTACCGCGAAGCGACGGGCGTTGGTGACGATTTCCTGGACGCCTATCATGTGCTCGGCGCGCAGCGGAACGCCAAGATTCTTGGTATCTTCACGCGGCTGTGGAAGCGTGACGGCAAGCCGCGCTATCTAACCTTGTGTCCCCGGGTCTGGACGTATCTCGAGCGTGACCTGGCCCAGCCGGTGATGGCGCCGGTCGCGGCCTGGTTCGACGCCAATGTGCCGGCCGCTCGGCGCGGCGACCCGCTGGCGTTGGCGGCATGAGCGGCCAGCGCATGATCCGTCCGATCCCGCGCGGGACGGTGCCCGAGACGGCGATGGTGATGGCGGCCGGGCTCGGCAAGCGGATGCGGCCGTTGACCGCGACGCGCCCCAAGCCGCTGGTCGAAGTGGCCGGCAAGGCGCTGATCGACCATGTCTTCGATCGGCTGCAGCGTGCCGGGATCGCGCGCGCGGTGGTCAATGTTCACTATCTTGCCGATACGTTGCAGGCGCATGTCACCGATCGTTACCCCGATATCGAGGTCGTGATTTCGGACGAGCGTCGCCGGTTGATGGAGACGGGCGGCGGGCTGGTTCAGGCACGTCCGCTGCTCGGCGATGCGCCGGTTCTGGTGGTCAACAGCGACAATCTCTGGATCGACGGACCGGTCGACGCGATCCGGCTGCTCGCGTCGCGCTGGGACGATGCGACGATGGATGCGCTGCTGCTGATGGTGCCGCTCGCTCGCGCGCACAATCATGGCGGTCCGGGCGACTTCCATCTCGCAGCGGACGGGCGGATCACCGGACGACGCAAGCCGGGGCGGGTCGCACCCTTCGCCTTTACGGGCATTCAGATTCTCCACCCGCGCGTCATCGCGGATTGGCCCGAGGGACCGTTTTCGACGAACCTGTTCTGGGACCGTGCGATCGCTGCGGGTCGGGCATTTGGCCAGGTTCACCAGGGCCTGTGGTTCGACGTGGGCACCCCCGCGGCGATTCCAAGGACCGAGGCGATCCTCGCCGGTGGCTGAACGGACGGGGCCGACCCTCTACACCATCCCCGCCCATCGCGCCTTTGCCGATGCGCTGGTAGCGGGGCTGCTCCGGCGGGCAGGGCAGGATCCGCTGGCGCTCGCCCGCGCACTGATCCTGTTGCCCAACAACCGCGCGATCCGGGCCGTGACCGATGCGTTCGTGCGGGCGAGCGGCGGGGGGCTGGTTCTGCCGCGCATGATCGCGCTGGGCGACACGGGGCTGGGCGAAGCGGTCGGCGCCGCGCTCGATCCGGCGGACGACGCCGATCCGCCGCTGCCAGCGGTGCCGCCCTATCAGCGGCGGATGATCCTTGCGCGGCTGGTGTCGGAAGAACGCCGGCGTGGGGGGCATCCGATCGATGCGGCCGAGGCGGTCCGACTTGCAGGCGAACTCGCCAAGACGCTCGACCAGCTGCTCGTCGAGGAAGTTGCGCCAACGCGCCTGCACGAGATCGAACTCGGTCCCGAACTGACCGAACACTGGCAGCGCGCATTGTCGACGTTCGACGTCGTGCTGCAGCGATGGCCGGGCGAACTGGCCCGCCTGGGGCGGATCGATGCGGCGACCCGGCGCGCCGCGCTGCTCGACAGATTGGTGGTGCGATGGCGTGCGACGCCGCCGGCCGGGCTGGTCTGCGCCGCGGGCGTCACCGACTCCGCGCCGTCGGTCGCGCGCGCCCTGCGTTGCGTCGCAGACCTGCCAGGCGGCATGGTGGTGTTCGCGGATCTCGATCTGCACCTGCCCGACGAGGAGTGGGATGCGCTGGGCCCCCACCCGCGAAACCCGGATACCGGGCTGACGCGGCGGTCGATCGAAACGCATCCGCAATTCCATCTGAAGCTCCTGCTCGAGCGCATGGGCGTCGGGCGCGCCGAGGTCGCGACCTGGCGCGAGGGCGGTGGCCATGACGCCGACACGACGCGAAGCCGCGCGATCGCCAATGCACTGGCCCCCGCCGACTTCACCGGAAAGTGGACCCGGCTGGGCGCGGAGGATCGCCGCCTGAAGGGGGTGACGGTCGCCGAACTGGCAACGCCCGCCGAAGAGGCGCAGGCGATCGCGCTGGCCTTGCGCGGCGTGCTGGAGGAGCCGGGACGGACAGCCGCGCTCGTTACGCCCGATCGCGCTCTGGCGCGGCGTGTCGCGGCGCATCTTGGGCGCTGGCAGATCCTGATCGACGACAGCGCGGGCCGGCCCTTGTCGATCCTCCCGCCCGGGACCCTCATCCTCGCGCTGGTCGAGGCTGCGGCACAGCGTTTCGCGCCGCTCGCGTTGCTGGCGTTGCTGAAGCACCCGCTGGTCCGCAGTGGCGTTACCCGGCTGGCGTGGCTCGACGGCGTTCGCGCGCTCGATCGCGCGTTGCGCGGACCGCGGCCCGCCGCGGGGCTCGATGCTGTCGATGCGCATCTGCGTGCCGGAACGGCGAAGCGCTGGTGGCCCGAGGCGCAAGCGCTGCTCACGCCGATCGCCACGGTTTTCGAACGCGGCGCTCAGCCGCTCGGCCCGTTGCTGGCGATCGTTCGCGAGACGGCCGCGGCGCTGTGCGGGGATGAACTCTGGGCCGGTCCCGCGGGGCGTGCCGCGGCGCAATGCCTCGCTGATCTCGAGATCGAAGCCGATGCCGGCCCGCCGCTTGTCGATCCGGTCGAACTTGCGCAGCTCTTGCGGACCTTGCTCGACGAGGTTGCGGTGCGGCCATTGCAGGGCGCGCATCCGCGTCTGGCGATCTACGGCCTGCTCGAGGCGCGATTGCAGACCGCAGACCTGATGGTTCTGGGCGGGCTGAACGAAGGTATGTGGCCGGGCCGTCCTGCGCCGGACCCGTGGCTTGCACCGCGGATCCGCGCCGAACTCGGGCTGCCGGGACTCGAGCGGCAGGTAGGGACGTCGGCGCATGATTTCGCCCAGGCGCTCGGCGCGCCGCGGGCGATCGTCACACGTGCGCGCCGCGACGCCAAGTCGCCGGCATTGGCGTCGCGACTGTGGCTGCGGTTGCAGGCACTTGCGGGGGACAGGTTCGAGCGCGCCGAGGCGCTCGAGGCATGGACACGCGATCTCGACGATCCCCGGGCGCACCGGCCCTCCGACCGTCCGGCGCCGTCGCCGATCGCTGCGCTGCGGCCAAGGCTGATTTCGGTGACCGAGGTCGACCGGTTGAAGGCCGACCCCTATGCCTTCTACGCGCGCAGGGTGCTCGGCCTGATGCCGCTCGACCCGGTCGATGCGGATCCGAGCGCGGCGTGGCGCGGCACCGCGGTACACGACATTCTCGAACAATGGTGGAAGCACGACGCCTGCGCGATCGATGCATTGCGGCCGCGTGCCGAGGCGATGCTGCGCGACGAGCGGACGCACCCGATGATGCGAGCGCTCTGGCAGCCGCGGCTGCTCGAGGCGATCGACTGGATCGCGGGCACGATCGCGGCGCAGGCCGTCGACGGCCGGGTCGTTGCCAGTGCGGAAGGCAAGGGCGAGATCGCGATTGCGGGGGTGACGCTGCGCGGACGGTACGACCGTGTCGACCGGCTGCCGGGCGGGGAACTGGCGATCATCGACTACAAGACCGGCAAGCCACCCTCGGCGACCGCGGTGCGCGCCGGCTATAGTCTGCAGCTGGGGCTGCTCGGCCTGATCGCCGAGCGCGGCGGCTTTGCCGATGTCGCGGGCAAGGCGGGTGCGTTCGAATATTGGTCGCTTGGCAAGAAGCGCGATGCGTTTGGCTATGTCGAGAGTCCGGTTGATCCCGAGGGCAAGCGCGACAAGATCCCGACCGCGGAATTCACCGCGACGGCGGCGCACAACTTCACCGAGGTCGCGGGAAACTGGCTGACCGGCAGCGCCGCCTTCACCGCCAAGCTGGTACCGGAATATGCGCCTTATGCCGAATATGACCAGCTGATGCGCCGGGATGAATGGTATGGCCGTGAATAGCGGCGAGCTCCGCACCTTACCCCGGCTCAAGGGCGCACAGGCCGCAGCTAGTGACCCCCGCGCCCATGTCTGGCTGTCCGCATCGGCGGGAACGGGCAAGACCCAGGTTCTCGCGGCGCGTGTTTTTCGCCTGTTGCTGCGCGGCGTCGATCCGGGTGCGATCTTGTGCCTGACCTTCACTAAGGCGGGTGCGGCCGAAATGGCGCAGCGGATCAACGGGCGGCTCGCCGCCTGGGTGCGGATGCCCGGCCCCGCGCTGGGTGCCGACCTGATTGCCCTGGGGGAGGTCCCGGACCAGGCGTTGCAGGATCGTGCGCGGACGCTGTTTGCCAAGGTGCTCGACGCGCCGGGGGGCGGGTTGCGGATCCAGACGATCCACGGTTTCTGCCAGGGCCTGCTGGCGGCGTTTCCGGTCGAAGCGGGGTTGACCCCGGGTTTTCGCCCCCTGGAGGCGCGCGAGGAAGCCGGGCTTGCGCGTGAGGCGCTGGCGGGGATGCTAACGGACGCCGAGCGTGAGGGGCGGGAACGTCCCGTCGAGATCGTCGGCCGCTTGTCGCTGCGGATGGGGGAGGGCGGTGCCGAGGGGTTCCTGATGGCCTGCGCCCGCGCGCTGCCCGCGCTTGAGGCTTTGCCGTCGGGTATCCGGCCCTGGTTGCGCCGGACGCTCGAGCTGCCCGCCGGCGATATCAACGAAGCGGTCGCGGACTGGTGCGAGGCGCTGGATATCGACGCGATCACGCGGATCGGCGCGGCCAACCGGGCGTGGGGGACCGCGACGGGCCTGAAGCAGGCGGCCATGGTCGAGGCGTGGCTCGCGTCGCCGGACCGTGCGGCGATGCTCCCCGATCTCGCAGGCGTCGTGCTGACGGCCAAGGGGGAGCCCCGCAAGGCGCAGAAGAAGCTGATCGATCTCGAACCTGACTATGAGATCCTGGCACAGGATGTCGGCGCGGCCTGCGCCGATATCGCATCGATGATCCAGCGCGTCGCCTATGCCGATCTTCTCGCCGACGGGCTGGAGGTCGGGCGCGATTATGCGCGTGCCTATGCACTCGCGAAACGGCGCGTCGGCGGGGTCGATTTCGACGATCTGATCGCGACGACCGTGGCGTTGCTCGACCAGCCCGGGATCGGCGAATGGGTCCGCTACAAGCTCGATCAGGCGACCGAGCATGTCCTGATCGACGAGGCGCAGGACACCAATGCCGACCAGTGGCGGATCGTGCGAGCGCTGGCCGACGAGTTCTTTGTCGGGCGCGGCATCTATGCCCCTTCGACGCGCACGCTGTTCACGGTCGGCGACTGGAAGCAGGCGATCTTCGGCTTTCAGGGGACCGACCCGTTCAACTTCGCCGCCGCAGAGCTGCATTTCGGGCGTCGCGCGCTCGAGGTTGCGGGCGACGACGAATGGCCGGAGGCGGAGCGGGGCCTGCCGCTTGAGCGGCTGTCGCTGACCCACTCCTTCCGATCGACCCGGCCGATCCTCACGTTCGTCGATGCCGCGGTCGCCGCGGCGGGCGACCCGGGTCTTGGCGCGATCGGCGAGCTCGAGGTCCATGCCAGCGAGGTCAAGGGTCCGGGCAGCGTGACGCTGTGGCCACCGGTCATCGCAGGGGGGAGCGAGGACGACGAGGAGGGCTGGGTCGACGATGCGGTCCGCAAGCTCGCGGGCGATATCGCCAAGGCGGTCCGACGCTGGCTCGCGCCCGATGGGCTGATGCTCGAGAGCAAGGGGCGACGGCTGCGCCCCGAGGATGTGATGATCCTCGTGAAGCGGCGCGGCGATCTCGCGTCGCTGATCGTCGCGCGGCTTTATGCCGAGGGCGTGCCCGTCGCGGGTGTCGACCGGCTGCGCTTGAACGCACCGCTCGCCGTCCAGGATCTGCTCGCGACGATCCGCTTCGTGTTGCAGCCGGAAGACGATCTGAGCCTGGCATCGCTGCTCGTCTCGCCGCTGATCGGCTGGACGCAGGACGAACTTATGGCGGCGGCGCCGCGCGAGGCCGGGCCGTTGTGGCGGCATCTTCAGCGGACGCAGCCCGCCGAGCGCCTCGCGCCGCTGCTCGCGATGCTCGCACGTGCGGACATCGCGACTCCCTATCAGTTTCTGGAGGAGCTCCTGTCCGGGCCACTCGACGGACGGCGCAAGCTGATCCTGCGGCTGGGGACCGAAGCGCGCGATCCGATCGAGGAACTGCTCAACGCAGCACTGACGTTCGAGAGCAATACGACACCGTCGCTGCAGCGCTTTCTCGACTGGTTCGATCGCGGCGATGTCGACATCGTCCGTGATCCGTCGACGCCGCTTGATGCGGTGCGCGTGATGACCGCGCACGGCGCCAAGGGCCTGCAGGCACCGCTGGTGATCCTTGCCGATGCGACCGCCGACCCCGCCGCCGCACCGCGATCGATCCTGAAATGGACTCCCGAGGACATGGTCGCCCCGTTGCCGGTGTTCCGCCCGCGCAGCAGCGAGCGGGGTGGCCCCCTTGATGCCGTGGTGACGGCAGCCGAGCGGCGCGAACTCGAGGAGCATTGGCGGCTGTTCTATGTCGCGGCGACCCGCGCCGAGGAACGCCTGGTCATCGCGGGCGCGCTCGGTACGCGGGCGCAGGGCGTTGCGCCGGTGACGAGCTGGTATGGCGCCGCGGATCGTGCACTGACGGCGTTGGGCGTGGCGGATGCCGAGGGCGAGCGGGTCTTCGTCGGCGACGGGACGGAGCTTCCGGTACCGGTCAAGCCCGCGGCGAACGACGTTGTCGTGCCTTCCCGGACGATACCCGACTGGGCCCGGCACGCGGCACCGAAGGAGTCGCGACCGTCGCGCCCGTTGTCGCCATCTGCGCTCGGCGAGGATGCGGTGTCCGACCCGCCGCCGACCCCGGAGATGCGGCTTGCGGCCGAACGCGGCGCGTTGATCCACAAGCTGCTCGAGCGCCTTCCCGCTGTCGACGGCGCTTCGCGGGCGGCGGCGGCGGATCGCTGGCTCGGCCAGGCCGGCGGTGTTTCCGATCCCGCCGCGCGTGCGGAAATTGCAGCGAGCGCGATCGGCGTGATCGAGGATCCGCGCTTCGCCGACCTGTTCGGTATCGACTCGCTTGCCGAAGCGCCGATCGCGGCCACGCTGGCGGACGGCATCGTGGTATCGGGAACCGTCGACCGGCTGCTGATCGGTGCGGAGACCATCCGGGTGATCGATTTCAAGACCGGGCGGCGTGCGCCGCGCGGACTCGACGAGGTGCCGGACTATCATCTCAAGCAGATGGCCGCCTATGCGGCGGCGTTGCGGGTGATCTTTCCGGGGCGGACGATCGAGGCGGCGTTGCTCTACACCGCGGCACCCCGATTGATCGGGATATCGGCCGATATGCTCGACAGGCACAAGCCGCGCTATGCGATGACGGAGCAAAGCTAGGCTGTCGACGGTTGAGACGCGTGCAGCCGAACCCTAGATTACGGTATAACGAAGGAGATATTTCAGTGGCGACCAAGCAGATCACCGATGCGAGCTTCAATGCCGACGTGCTGAACGCCGACGGCCCCGTGCTCGTCGATTTCTGGGCCGAGTGGTGCGGGCCGTGCAAGATGATCGGGCCGAGCCTCGAGGAGCTGTCCGAGGAACTGGGCGAGAAGGTGACAATCGCCAAGCTCAACATCGATGAGAACCCCGATGCGCCGGGTCAGTATGGCGTGCGCGGAATCCCGACGATGATCCTGTTCAAGGGCGGCGCCCCGGCAGCAACCAAGGTTGGTGCGGCACCCAAGGGTCAGCTCAAGGCGTGGCTTGAGGGCGAACTCGCGTAAGACGATACGCTGCTGCGACCGTTACCCCAGCTTTCGCTGAGGTGACGGTTCGTAGTGAGCTCAGCTTCGATAGTCGGCATTGATCGAGATATAGCCGTGCGTCAGGTCGCAGGTCCACACCGTGGCCGCACCGTCACCCAGCGCTAGATCGACGCCGATCTCGATGTCCTGCCCCTTCAGATGATCCGCAACGGGCGCCTCGTCATAGCCGCTGAGCGCCAGCCCGCCCTCAGCCACTTGCGTGTTGCCGAACCGGATCGACAATGTGTCGCGGTCGGCAGGCTCTCCTGCCTTGCCAACGGCCATAACGACACGACCCCAATTGGCGTCCTCGCCAGCGACCGCCGTCTTGACCAGAGGCGAGTTGGCGATGCTCATAGCAACTCGGTGTGCGCTGCGGTCGCTCTCTGCGCCGGTCACCTGGATCTCGATCAGCTTCTGCGCCCCTTCGCCGTCGCGGACGACCAGCAGGGCAAGCTGATGGCATAGATCGGCCAGTGCCGCGCGGAACGCGTCCGCGCCGATGCTGTCGTCGTCGCTGAGCGGGGCGTTGCCGGCCTTCCCCGTTGCGAATGCGAGCACCGTGTCGCTGGTCGAAGTGTCGCTGTCGACGGTGATGCACGAGAAGCTCGGCGCATTGGCCTTGGACAGTGCGGCCTGGAGAAACGCGGGCTCGACCGCGGCATCGGTAAAGATGAAGCCAAGCATCGTCGCCATGTCCGGCGCGATCATACCCGAGCCCTTGATGATGCCGACCAGCGTCACGGTCTGATCGCCGATCACCGCGGTCGTCACCGCGCCCTTGGTAAAGGTATCGGTGGTCATGATCGTCGCGGCGGCGTCCTCCCAACCGCACGGTGCGGCCGCGAACGCGGCGTCGAGCCCGGCTTCGGCCTTGTCGATCGGCAACGGTACGCCGATCACGCCGGTTGAGGCGACGAACACGTCCGAGGGCTGGCAGCCGAGGTGCGCTGCTGTCCGTGCGGCGATCGCCTCGACTGCGGCGCGGCCACGCGCACCAGTAAACGCGTTCGAATTGCCCGCATTGACGACCAGCGCACGTGCCTGGCCGAGCGTCAGCGCCGCACGGCACCACTCGACCTCGGGCGACGGACATTTGCTCTGCGTAAGGACGCCCGCAACGACCGTTCCCGGATCGAGCGTCACGAACGTCAGGTCGCACCGGTCCCAGGCCTTGTAGCCGGCACGCGCGACATGAGGCACGACCCCGTCGATCAAAGGGGCGGCGGGGAAGGGCAAGGCGAGCGGCGAGATCTGCATCCGGCCTTCATAGTCGCTGCGGTCCGGCCCGCAAGATCGCGGGTTGCGTCTGACAGACGCCCGTCGACCGGTGTCCCGTGCGGTTGGGGGCTATCGCATGACATCTGCGCGCGTCGACGGTCGACGAGCGTCCGTCAGGGTCGTCGTTCCTACGCACGACGCCGTCCCCTTACGGATCGAACGTCCGCGCGTTCGCCGGGTGCTTCCGTCCGACGAATGGTAGATTTTACACGCAAGCTCGCATACAGCCGGTCCCGCATGAATCTGCTGCTCCTCCTTTCTGCCCTCCTGTCCGCGCTGACCGGCGCGGTGCCGGGTGTGCGTGGGCAGTCCGCACAGGCGGTGGCGCAGGGCAGCATTTGCGCGCAGACCGCGGCGGTGGCGGTGGCAAAGGTCGCGGTACGACCGGTCGCCGCGCTTGCCTCGCTCGACGACGTTGCCACCTCGGCGACGCTGCCCGTCGTCGCGATCATCACGGCTCCTATCTGGATGGACCGTCGGCGCGAATAGCGTCGCGCGCCTGATCTCTCGGCCTGCGGGCCACTCCTCCTCTTTGCGCGTGCGTGCCCCCGCGTGCCGTCGCGCCCTATAATCAGGAAATCAGCCCATGTTCGGTGGCTTTGCCAAATCGCTGTTCGGGTCGTCCAACGACCGCTACGTCAAGTCGCTCAACCCGATCCTCGCGAAGATCGCATCGTTCGAGCCTTCGCTCGTCGCGATGTCGGACGAGGAATTGTCCGGGCAGACCGCGAAGTTCCGTGCCCGACTCGCTAACGGCGAGAAGCTCGACGACTTGCTTCCAGAGGCATTTGCCACGGTGCGCGAGGCGGCCAAGCGCGTACTTGGCCAGCGGCATTACGACGTGCAGATGGTCGGCGGCATCGTCCTTCACCGCGGCGAGATCGCCGAGATGCGTACCGGCGAGGGCAAGACGCTCGTCGCGACGCTCGCGACCTATCTGAACGCGCTGCCGGGCGACGGCGTCCACGTCGTCACGGTCAACGACTATCTCGCGGCACGTGACGCGGAGTGGATGGGGCAGGTCTATACCTTCCTCGGCATGACGATCGGCGTGATCGTGCCAAACCTATCGGACGAGGAGCGTCGCGCCGCCTATGCCGCCGACATCACCTACGGCACGAACAACGAGTTCGGCTTCGACTATCTGCGCGACAACATGAAGTATGAGCGCAGTTCGATGGTACAGCGCCGCTTCAACTTCGCGGTGGTCGACGAGGTCGATTCGGTCCTAATCGATGAGGCGCGGACGCCGCTGATCATCTCGGGGCCGACCGACGACAAGTCCGAGCTGTATATCCAGGTCGATGCGGTCGTGAAGCAGCTCGTCCCCGGTGACTATGACAAGGACGAGAAGCAGAAGACGATCATCCTCACCGAGGACGGCACCGAGAAGGTCGAGCGGATGCTCGAGGCCGCGGGGCTGCTCGAAGGCGCCAACCTGTACGATTTCGAGAACACACAGGTCGTCCATCACCTCAACCAGGCGCTGCGCGCGATCGTGATGTTCAAGTCGGACATCGATTACATCGTCAAGGACGGCAAGGTCATCATCATCGATGAGTTCACCGGTCGCATGATGGACGGCCGGCGCTGGTCGGACGGCCTTCACCAGGCGGTCGAGGCCAAGGAAGGCGTCCAGATCGAGCCCGAGAACCAGACGATGGCCTCGATCACGTTCCAGAACTATTTCCGCATGTACCCCAAGATCGGCGGCATGACCGGTACGGCTGCGACCGAGGCGGCCGAGTTCTACGACATCTACAAGATCAACGTCGTCAGCATCCCGACCAACGTCACGGTCAAGCGCGTCGACGAGGAAGACGAATTCTACAAGGACACCAAGGACAAGTTCGCGGCGATCGCCAAGAAGATCAAGCATCACGCCGATCTCGGCCAGCCCGTGCTCGTCGGCACGGTATCGATCGAGAAGTCCGAGCTGCTGAGCGAGTTCCTCGTCGGCGAGGCGGTCGAGCACAAGGTGCTGAACGCGCGCTTCCATGAGATGGAGGCGCACATCGTTGCGCAGGCCGGACGCAAGTCCGCCGTGACGATCGCGACTAACATGGCGGGCCGCGGCACCGACATCAAACTCGGTGGCAATCTCGAATTCCGCATGCTCGACGAGCATCCCGATCTGGTCGAGGGCACGCCCGAATATGCCGCCGAGGCGGCGCGGATCGAGACCGAGATCGAGGCCGAGAAGCAGGCAGTGCTCGCCGCGGGCGGCCTGTTCGTGCTCGGTACCGAGCGTCACGAGAGCCGGCGCATCGACAACCAGCTGCGCGGGCGCTCGGGTCGTCAGGGCGATCCCGGCCTGTCGCGCTTCTACCTGAGCCTCGACGACGATCTGCTGCGGATCTTCGGGCCGGACACGCTGTTCGCCAAGATGATGCGCAACAATATCGAGGACGGCGAGGCGATCGGGAGCAAGTGGCTGTCGAAGGCGATCGAGACCGCGCAGAAGAAGGTCGAGGCGCGTAACTACGACATCCGCAAGCAGGTCGTCGAATATGACGACGTGATGAACGAGCAGCGCAAGGTCATCTACGAACAGCGTGCGGACATCATGGATGCCGATACCGTCGGCGACGTGGTGACGGACATGCGTGCGGAGACGGTCAACGTCATCGTTGGCGAAGCCTGCCCGCCCAATTCCTATCCGGAACAGTGGGACATTGCAGGGATGAAGACGCGGCTTGCCGAGGTGCTCAACCTCGAGCCGCAGATCGAGGCGTGGCTGCTCGAAGAGGCGATCGATCCCGAGATCGTCGAGGAACGCATCCGTGCAATGGCGGACGAGGCGATCGCGACGAAATCCGCAGACCTCGACACCGAGACGTGGACGTCGGTCGAGAAGTCGATTCTGCTGCAGAATCTCGACCATCACTGGAAGGAGCATCTGGCGACGCTCGACGCGCTGCGCCAGGTCGTCCATCTGCGCGCCTATGCGCAGAAGACGCCGATCAACGAGTATAAGCAGGAGGCGTTCTCGCTATTCCAGCGGATGCTCGAGACGATCCGCGAGGACGTGACCAAGACGATCGCCCACGCGCAGTTCCAGATCCAGGCGCCGGTCGGCCTGCCCGAGCTGCCCGATTTCATCACGACGCATTTCGACCCGTTCACCGGCGAAAATGACAGCCTCGACCAGGCGCGGGGCATGTCGGGGCACATCACGTCGCAGCTCCCGCCGATGCAGATCCCGCAGCCCCAGGCCGCGGATATCGGCGAGGATCCGGCGAATTGGGAAGGCGTGGTCAGCCGCAACGCGCCATGCCCATGCGGGTCGGGGCGCAAATACAAGCAGTGCCACGGCGCGGTCTGAACGCTGCTTTGACGGGCCGGCCGTTTAGCGGCTGCGCCCGGTTGGCAGCATAGCAGGCAATAAAAAGCCGGGCCGTCCCACATGGACGGTCCGGCTTTTGCTTGTACGCTTGGTTGCGGCGGTGCGGCCGCGACGCTGCTTACTTTGGCAGGATGACGCTCGGCCCGATATTGTCGACGACCTGCTTTGCATTGAACGCACGGATGTTGTCGCGCGGGATCGGCCCCTTGCGCATCACGATCTCGGCCGTCGCTTCGTAGCGGTCGATCGTGCGGACGTCGAAATCGTTGCCCCATGGGCCGCCGAAACCGCCGCCGCCAAAGCCACCGAAGCCGCCACCGATATAGGGATCCCAGCTCCGCCAGCCGAAGCCGCGGCCGCGATAGCGCCACGACGGGCCCCAATAGCCACCAAAGCCGCCATAACCGAACCCACCGCCGATTCCGGGAGTCGAATAGGTGCGCGACTGAAGATTGGTATCGCGATCCGCCATCAGGAAATAATCATATCCCTGCTGGAGCGTGAGTTCCGCCGCGCGGAAGAAGAGATAGCGTTCGACGGTGTCGCGCGACGTGACGCTGTTTCCCGCGAAGCTGACGAGGAAGCGGTTATCCTCGATCCGGCGATCGCTATAGCCGGTACGGTTGAACCCCTGGCCAGTGGCCGGGCGGTAGGTGGTTTCGGTCGCACAACCCGCGACCAGCAACGTGCTCGTGGCGAGAGCTGCCAGCAGGACCTTGCGACCAGGCATGATGAACATGATTGTCGTCTCCGTTCGCGGCGAATGCGGCGAAACGCCTCACATTAGCCTTCAGTGGCGGAACGGTTGATGAACGGGATTGGTCCACGGGTCTATGACGGTGATTGAATAAACCACCTCGGCGCCGTCATAGGCCGTCGTCCGCGACGCAGGATCATTCCCCGATCAGATGAAGCGCCAGCGAGCGACCATGGGGACGACGGCGATGCTCGAACAAGTAGATTCCCTGCCACGTGCCGAGCGCGAGCGTGGCGTCGATCACTGGGATCGACAATTGTACCTGTGTGAGAGCGGCGCGCAGATGCGCCGGCATGTCGTCGGGCCCTTCGTCGTCGTGCAGATACGAACTTGATTCCGGTGCGATGCGCTCGAAATAAGCCTCGATATCCGTTCGGACCTCGGGCGCGGCGTTTTCCTGGATGAGCAGCGATGCGGAGGTATGGCGACAAAACACCGTCAATAACCCGGACTGCATCGCCTGCGCATCGACCCAGCGCCGGATCGGGGCGGTAATGTCGACTAGCCCCTGCCGGCGGGTATCGATCGTGATCTGGGTCGTGGACTGCCGCATCGCTGCGCTCCTATGTAACTGCCTAGCCGGTCAGGTCCGTGACGGTGCTCAACGCCTGTAGGCACGGCCTTGGTCGCTATCGGCATCCGCCGGGACGTCGCGACCCAAATTGATCTCGTCATAGAGTTTGAGAAGATCGCTGACCTCCGCGATGACGGTTTCCTGCTCGGCGCGCCAGCGTGCCGTCGCGTCGTGCGTCGGTGTGCCGCTTTTGCCATCGTGAAGCGTGAAACCCTGATCGATCAACCAGATGGTATCCGCCGCACGGGCCCGCTGCCGCCGCAGATGGAATACCCATTGTTCGATGACGCCGGAAGGAACGAGTCTGTCGATTTCACCCATGGTCGGCGCCTACCCGACCTGCGTCGTGATTGTACAGCAGACGTTGCAGGTGGTCCCGAATGGCGGAGTCTCGACCCAGGAAACGGGTCTTGTGGAAGGCTGGAAAGTTCCGCCGGTTTTCGCCAAAACGCCTCGATTCAGCACGCTTTCGGGAACCGCTCACGACCAAGCGTGTTGAAAAGGTGGTAAAAAGCGTGTGTATTTTGACTGCATCCTGTCACCGGAACCCGATCAATGCCTGTTATGTCCCACCGACCCGAGCGCGACCAGCCCGCGTTTCACCGCGTCGATCAGTCTCCGCCACGCCTGTCAGACCGCTATGGCGCAGACCGGCTTGACGCCCTTTACCGGCGTGCCGCGGCCGATCGTGACCGGTTTCGCCAGCAGCAGCTGATCGCGATGCAGCCAAGCCTGCTCGAACGACTGCTCGGCAAGTTTCGCCGCTAAAAGGGGTCGACTGATAGCTACGCGTCGACCGGGAAGGTCGTCGCATGGCGCAGTCCCTGAATTTCCGCCCAAGTGATGGGCCGGTCACGACCGACGCATTCGATGATCAATGAGTCGGCATCTTCGGCGGACAGTTCGTCCGCGGCTTTTATCATGTCTTCCAGCGAGCCTGTAGCGAGCTGCTCATCCGCGACCGGCACCGCATCCTCGCCGTTGACAGGGCTTTCGGCAGCCGCGCGTCGGAGCAGTTTTGCCGGCATTTTCCACATTGTCTTGAACACGTTTACGCTCCAGCCCCCTGGCACGACCGCGATGCCGCAGGTTGCGCCAATGGTCTAGACCATCGCCGCATGCCTGCGCCGATCGCAGCATCTCACGCGACGAATCGCACGATCCGTCCGATACGGGCGAGTTTGGCGTTGTCGTTGCGGACTGGGGGCGAACAGCACGTCTATAACGGCACCCGCGGTAGAGCCCAAGGCCGTGCGGTAATGTTGCCAATGGGCCGTCGATCGCGCGCATGGGGCGCAGGGCAGGGGCGGACCCGGTCCTTACACTCAGGGCGTTTCTGGCGAAGATCTGCGTTCCGTCTTCTTCGAAGCGCAGATCGATTTTCAAGGGCTGGGCCTTCGAGTGCCTCCGATCAGGCCGGCGAGTTGCCCGTCCCACCATTAAGTGAAGCGGAATGTTTGTGGGCATCGTTGGAGGAGGCTCGGGCAGGCGCCGCATCCGCGCTGCTCCCGGCGAGCATGCCGTTCAACGAACTGCCGGTCATGCCGAGTTCCGCCATCAGGCCATCGATGAGCGGGCCGCCGACGCGGTAGCGCATAGCGGCTGCGACCGCAGCGTCGGCGAGGTTGCCTTGGCCGCCCCCGGACGCGCCATCGCTGCCACTGTCACCGTGCAGACCCCGCGCATCTAGGATGCTGATCTTGTCGATGTTCTCCATCGGCTTGCTCGCCGCAGCGATGATCGCGGGCAACGCTTCTAGCATTGCGCGGCGGATCAGCAGTGCGGTTTGCGAGTCACTCAGCAAGTTGGTCGCCTCGTTCAACGACGCCTGACCTGCCGCGTCGACCTTGAAGGCCGCCTCGCGGCCTTCCGCGCGCGCCTTCTCTGCATCTGCTTCGGCGGTTGCTTTAGTACGCAGGGCGCTTGCTCGAGCCTCCGCGGCTTCCTTTTCGGCGGTCGCAGCGACGGTGATGCCAACGGCCTCTTCCTGCGCGCGCTGGGTAGCGGCGATCACGGCGACATTCTTGTTTCGGTTGGCGATCTCGGTCGCCTTGGCAGTAGCGACGCTTTCCTCGGCTCGGACGGCCAGCGCGCGTGCCTCGTTGGCGGCAGCTGTGGCGGTCGATTCCTCTTCCGACTTCTGCGCGGTCTGCACCGCTGTTGTGATGCGTGCGATCTCGATCGTCCTGTCGCGCTCGATCGTCGCGGTCTGGATCGCGCCGTCACGCGCAATCGTGGCGGTCTGGATCACCTTGTCGGCTTCGGTCTGCGCGACGGTCTGCGCCTGGCCCGCGGTGATGCGGGCGATCTCGGCGAGGCGCGTCTGCTCGGCTTCGGCGGTGGCGATCGCGGTCGCCTGCTCGGCGCGGCGGGCGGACAGCGTCTGCTCCTGCGTCAGGCGCGCCTGTTCGGCGGCCTGCGCGATCTCGAGCGACTGGTTGTTGGCGTCGAGGTTACGCTGTTCGATCTCGACGCGGTTGGTTGCGACGATGTCGTTGCGGATCTTCTTGCGCTCCTCGATCGTCCGCGTGAGCACGGTCAGCCCCTCGGCGTCGAACGCGTTGTTTTCGTTGAAATGCTCGAACGCGGTCTGGTCGAAGTGCGTGATGCTAACGGACTCGAGCTGGAACCCGTTCATGTCCAGGTCGGTCATCAGCGCCTCCTGCACCTTCTGGATGAAGTCGGCGCGGTTGGCGTGGAGGTGCTCCATCGTCATCGTCGCCGCGACCGAGCGCAGCGCGGACACGAGCTTGCCGTCGAGCAGCGACTTCACCGCGTCGGGGCTGTTGACCGAATCGCCAAGCGTCTGCGCCGCGGCAGCGATCGATTCCGCGTCGGGCTTCACCTTGATGTGGAACAGCCCGACGACATCGACGCGCAGCTTGTCGAGCGTGATCAGCGCGTCCTTGTTGAGGCGCGAGACCTCCAGCTTCACCGTCGTCAGGCGGACCTGCATCAACTCATGAAGCACCGGGATCACCATGATGCCGCCGTTGAGCACGACTTTTTCGCCGCCGAAACCGGTGCGGATCAGCGCAACGTCCTTGGTTGCACGCCGGTAGAGCCGAGTCAGAATGATGCCGATCACGACGAGCGCGAACAGCACGATACCGGCGTAGATAAGGACGTTCAGAAACTGTGCGGGCATGAAACCCTCCCCGGTTATGATTGTGGTCAGATCGACTGCAGGAGCGCGTTGGCGTCGGGCAGCGCGTAGAACAGTTTGCCGTCGCGGCGGACGATCAGGGCGGTCTCGCCGGTGGCGATCACGTCCGCGTCGTCGTGCGGCTCGACCATGATGAAGTGCGCCTGACCATGCTGATCGACAATCTTTGCACGGGCCGGCGATCCCCGGCGGGCGGTGCCTTCGAGGATGGTGCCGCGGCGGCGGAGAAAGTCGTCGGTGGAGATCACGCTGGTTTCGAAGCCGGGCATGATCCGGGCAAGCCCGTTGGCGGCCAGAGTGTTGAGCAGGCTGCCAGCGACCAGCGCACCACCCGAGGCGAGACCCCAGTTCAGTGGGCCGCCGGTCAACGCGGTCGCGCCCTGCTGAATGGCTATCCCGGTGAGCGTGAAGCAGCCGAGTAATGAGGTCAGCCAGATCAGGATCGGCAGTTCGTGACCGAACCCGAGCCAATCGAGCACGCCGCTATCGGTTTCGGCATAAACGTCCGCGTCGAGATCGAGGTGGCCGAGCCCAAGGCCGATCGCTTCGATCAGCCCGATCCCGACCATTATGACGAACGCGATCGCGAACGGCGCGTAAGCGGGCGTCAGGAAGATCGCGAACATAAGCCGTGGCGCTGCTGGGGGCTCTGCTTGTGCATCGGCGAACTGGTAGCGGACAGACGACAACGCTTCGTTACGAAACGCCGGCCGATCCGGATTTTGAACTCCATGTGTCGATGCTCCCCGAAGGGAGGCTAGCCCTGCGCCAAGACATTCGCAACGCGCGCTGAGGACACCGCCCGGGTTTGGATTCATCATCTGCACAGGATCTGCACGACAAGCGAACGGATCGGATGCGGACCTCGCGATCTGACGCTCGCGGGACCGCTGCAAAGCAGAACCTCGACAATCGGGGAGCGCGAAGATGAATCGTCATGGAAGACTGATGGCCAAGATCGGCGCTGTCTTGGCGCTGAGTGTCCTGGCGGAGATACTGATCGACGACGGCAAGGGCGCGGTGGTTGGGGGTTCGCGTTTGCCTGGACTACCGCCCTGTTGCTGACGCGACGGGCGATCTGGAAGGACGGATCGGCGCGATTGACGTTGATTTCCTGCGCCGGATTGGCGGTGGTACTCGTCGACGATCCAAGCCTCCTCGGCTGGGTTCTGTTCTGGACGGCTGTCTCGCTTGCCGCACTCCTGCCGCGGCACCGGTTCGACGATGCGCAACATCTGGGCAAGCCTGCGGCCAAGTCCTTACACGACGGGTCGATCGCGATTCGAAGATCGCTCGATCGGTACGGTGTTCGAGCCAGGCGCGGTGACGCTGATCCTGTCGCTCGTGACGTTCAATACGATCTTCGCGGTTGAGAATGGGCTCGACATTGTGTTCCTGTCGAGCGGCGCGGGAGTGCCCTCGGGCGTGACGATGGCGGACTATGCGCACCGTGGCACGTATTCGTTGATCGTAACGGCAGCGCTCGCCGGCGTATTCGTGTTGTTGGCATTCCGTCCGGGCAGTACAGCCGCGTCGCTTCCGCTGGTGCGGCGGCTGGTGACGGTCTGGCTCGTCCAGAACCTGCTGCTGGTCGCGTCGAGTGCATTGCGAACGCTCGATTATGTCGACGCCTACGGGATGACGGTGCTGCGACTGTCGGCACTTCATGGATGGGACTCGTGGCCACGGGCCTGGCGCTGATCGGCTGGCGATTGCTTGTCGATAGGTCGGCGGCGTGCCTGATCAACGCCAATGCGCTGGCGGCTGTGACTGCGTTGGTGACGGCGAGCGTTGTGGATCTTGGCGCGGTCGCGGCGGCTTGGAATGTTCGCACAGCGCTCAAAATGGGTAAGACGGGGCCGCCGCTCGACCTCTGCTATGTGGGGCGGCTGGGGCCATCGTCGCTCGTCCAACTGGAAACGCTGGAGCAGCATGCACGCGAGCCGCGGCTGCGCGATCGTCTGACGTATCTGCGGTGGGAACGTCAGACCGAAACGGCAGATGCGCAGGCCGATTGACGTCTGTGGACCCCGCGCAACGCGCGACTGCTTGCGACCGTCCGCGGGATGTTCGGCACCAAGGCGCCGCGTTTGCGGTCTGCACCGGACGGACGGCGCTGTGACGGGCTGATTCTGCCGCCGCCCAGGATAGAGATTCTATCAGCGGCGCCGTCCGCTCCGGCACCGAACACGTTAGCGCCGGACACGCCCTCACTTGCCGCTTTATCAAAGACGGTGACAGTATTGAATAGGTTGCGCTGGTGGAGCCGAGGGGAATCGAACCCCTGACCTCTGCAGTGCGATTGCAGCGCTCTCCCATCTGAGCTACGGCCCCGCGCGGTCCGGCGACGCCGGATCTTGCGATATTAGCGATGGCGCCGCCGGCTTGCAATCCACCGCCGCGCTCTCCCCCTCATGTTTTGGACACGGGACATTCATCGCGAACGCGGCTCGCACGGGCGCACCCGGCAACGGCCGGCGGAACTTCGATCAGGGCGCGGGCGATTGACGGGTAGGCTCGCTGTAGACGGGCACGTCATGTGTGCTCTGCCGCTTGGCGGGGGATCCGTTCTGCGCCATACCCGAGTCATGAAACCTCAACGACAGGAGTCAAGAATGTCCCGTGCATGGAGCCTGAAGACGCGTCCACAAGGCATGCCAAAGCATACCGACTTTGAGATGATCGACGTTTCACAGTCCGAACTGGCCGACGGCGAAGTGCGCATCGCCAACCGCTGGCTCTCGGTCGATCCCTATATGCGCGGTCGCATGAACGACGTGAAAAGCTACACCCCGCCGTTCGAGCTGGGCAAGCCGATGCAGGGCGGTGCGATCGGCGAAGTCGTGGAAAGCCGGGCCGAGGGTCTCAAGGCAGGTGATCTCGTCCAGCATATGGCGGGGTGGCGCGACGAAGCGACGCTGCCCGCAAACCAGGTCCAGAAGCTGCCGGATCTGGCGGTCGATCCACAGGCATTTCTGGGGCAGCTCGGCATGCCGGGCATGACCGCCTATTTCGGTTTGCTCGAGGTTGCCGCTGCCAAGTCCGGCGATACCGTCTTCGTTTCGGCCGCGGCGGGCGCGGTGGGCTCGACCGTCGTTCAGGTCGCCAAGGCCAAGGGCATGACGGTGATCGGCTCGGCAGGCGGCGCGGACAAATGCGCCTGGGTCAAGTCGCTCGGCGCTGATGCCGTGATCGACTACAAGTCCGGTACGCCGGTCGTGAAAGCTCTAGGCGAAGCTGTGGCCGCGCTCGGGTCGGGCGGCATTGACGTGTATTTTGATAATGTCGGCGGCGAACATCTCGATGCGGCATTGGCGCACGCCAAGCTGCACGCCCGGTTCGCGATCTGTGGCATGATCGACGTCTACAATAGCGGCGCGGCGACTGAACTGCGCTATCTCGCAAGGCTGATCGGTAACCGTATCCAGATCCGCGGCTTCATCGTCAGCGATTTCATGGATCGGGCTGCGGAATTCTACACGGACATGGGCGCCCTGCTGAAGGCGGGCACGTTGCAGCGGCAGGAAACCGTGCATGATGGCCTCGACGCGATGCCCGACGCGTTCCTTGGGCTGTTTTCTGGTGGAAATACCGGAAAGATGCTCGTCAAGCTCTGAGCATTTAGCCCCCTCCCGGCAGTGCGGGAGGGGGCAGTTAATCAGATCGCGCCGGAGAAGGTGTCGCACACCTTCGGGTCTCCGCTGTCGAGACCACGACGAAGCCAGGTCTGACGCTGCGCCGAGGTGCCGTGCGTGAAGCTGTCCGGCACAACCCGGCCCTGAGCCTGCTTCTGAAGCGTGTCGTCGCCGATCGCCTGCGCAGCGGTCATGCCCTCCTCGATGTCACCAGGCTCGAGACGGTCGCGATTGGCAGCCGCCCAGACACCGGCGAAACAATCAGCTTGCAGCTCCAGGCGAACGGACAGCGCATTGCCCTCGCTCGATCCGGCGCGCTGCTGCGCGCGTGAAACCTGGCTCGACGTGCCGACCAGATTCTGGATGTGGTGGCCAAATTCATGCGCGATGACATAGTCCTGCGCAAAGTCGCCGCGCGCGCCGAACCGGTTGGCCAGCTCGTCGAAGAAGCTGGTGTCCAAGAAGATTCCGTTGTCGGTCGGGCAGTAGAAGGGGCCCATTGCCGCCTGTGCTGCGCCGCAGCCCGAACGGCCATTGTCGTCGAAGAAGCTGAGCTTGGGCGCCTGGAACTGTTCGCCGTTTTTCGCGAAGATCGCGGCCCAGGTCTTTTGCGCCGAACTGAAGGCGTTGCACGCGGCGCGTCGCTCGGGGTTCAGCGTGCAGATCGACTGCGCGTTGGTGCCGGAACCCTGTTCGCCGCCGCGGCCGGCCCCACCTTGCGCTATCTGCCCGGAGGGTGCGCTGGGCGCCGAGCCGCCACCCAGCATGCCACCGATATTGCCGAGGCCGCCGAACAGCGCCATCACGATCAACACGACGACGATGCCGCCGCACCCGAAACGGCTGCCGATCAGCGGCAGTAGGCCGAACAGAAGGCCGCCGCCTCCGCCGCCGCCCGAACCGCCGCCGCGGCCCTGATCCTCGACGTTGATGTTGGGGTCGAAATCATCGAGCCGCATGGTCTTAAGACTTTCATTCTGGAGTAGTAACGAAATGCATGGGACGATGCGGAGTTGCATCCGATTGGCTTGCCGGGTCTAATCGTATTCTGCCGACCTTTGGAAGGCATGACAAAGCGTTGTACGGCAGGCGGGGCGTTCTGGCCGCGTCAAAATGGGGGACGAGACAATGTTTCTGGCGGGCAGGACGGCGGTCATCACCGGATCCACATCGGGGATCGGTCTTGCCTATGCGCGGGCCTTTGCGGGGGAGGGGGCCTGTGTCGTTCTCAACGGCTTTGGTGACGCCGCGACGATCGAGGCGGAGCGTGCGGCGCTGAGTACGATCAGCGGCGCGACTGCGCTTTACGATGCCGCCGACATGACCCGCCCCGACGAGATCGCCGCACTGGTCGAGCGCGCGGTCGCGGAAACGGGGAATTGCGATATCGTCGTCAACAATGCGGGCATCCAGCATGTCGCGGGGATTGCGGATTTTCCCGTCGCGACCTTCGATAGGATCATCGCGATCAACATGGCGTCGGCCTGGCATATGATGCGGGCGGCGATTCCGCATATGCGGCGCCGAGGCTGGGGCCGGATCATCTCGACCGCGTCGGCGCATTCGCTGGTCGCTAGCCCGAACAAGTCGGCCTATGTCATGGCCAAGCATGCCATCGCCGGACTGACCAAGACGATCGCACTCGAAACCGCGACCGATAACATCACGGTCAACTGTATCTCGCCAGGCTATGTCTGGACGCCGCTGGTCGAGGATCAGATTCCGGACACGATGGCGGCACGCGGGATGACCCGCGAGCAGGTCGTCAACGACATTCTGCTCGCCGCGCAGCCGACCAAGGCCTTCGTCACGCCGGAGCAGGTCGCAGCGCTCGCACTCTTCCTGTGCCGCGACGAGGCTAGCGCGATGACCGGCGCAAATCTGTCGATGGACGGCGGTTGGACGGCAGCATGACAGGTGTCGGCGGTACCCGTGCCGACGCGCGACGCGCGATCGGGGCGTTGGCGACATGCGTCTTGCTCGTCGCCTGCGGGGGCGGAAAACGGATCGCCAGCGCGCCGTCCCCCGAAGTCGAGCGAACCGATCCCACCGGACGAGGGGCAGGATGGCGCACGGCAGCGACGGTTGCCGACCGCGCAAGGCTGCGCGACTGGCGCGATGCGTGGATGGATGCGCTTGCGCAGATCCCGCAGCGTGAGATTGCCGCGGATCCTCAATTGTTCGATCCGGACCGGGCACTCCCCGATCCGTTGCCACCGATCGGCACCTATCGATGTCGCACGATCAAGCTCGGGGCGCCTGGAGCGGGCGCGTCACGCTTCATTGCCTATGGCTGGTTCTCGTGCCGCATCGAACAGCCTGCACGCACGGGGGGAGACGGGGAACTGGCGTTCAAGCGGCTGGGGGGATCGCAACGTCCGTCCGGGACGCTATACCGCGAATCGCGGGCAGATTCGGCTCCGCGACCGCGTGCGATCTTCCTCGGCAGCATGGCGTTGGGCGACGAACAGCGTCCAATGCGCTACGGCACGGACGCAAATCGCGACCTGGCGGGTGTGATGGAGCGCATCGGTGACCGGCGCTGGCGGCTGATACTGCCGCATCCACGCTTCGAATCCCTGCTCGACATCGTCGACATCATACCGATGGAATAATCCCGGACTATCGGGTTTGTCGCGATCAAACGCAACATGGTCGGGGAGACAGGATTCGAACCTGCGACCCCCTGGTCCCAAACCAGGTGCGCTACCAGCCTGCGCCACTCCCCGACGCCGCAGCCCTTAGCGGGTGCGGTTGACGAAAGGCAAGCAGCTTCGTGTCGGCGGGCAGGGAAAGTCGTCACTGAAGGACGGGGCCAGCACTCGAACGATAGCCTTGGCGGGGGAGGGAAGCATCGCGGCGGGCGGTCCACGCGTCGGTGCGAGCCGTGCTTGCGTCAGGGCGAGGTTCCGATGCGGACGCCCCTATGGCAGAGCGGTCGGCATGTGGGCAAAATCTATCCTATCGAGTGCGTTGCGACGTGGCGCTTTGACCATCGCGGCGATGACCGCGGTCACCACCCCCGCATGTGCGCAGGACGAGGCGGGGTTTCAGGCCTATCGCGCCCAGCTTCGCACGCAGGCGCTTGAGGCCGGAGTCACGGCGCGTACGGTGGACTCCGTCTTTCCCACGTTGACGCTGAACGAGCGTGTCATCGCGCTCGATCGTGCACAGCCGGGCGGCGGCACGAGCAGCGCCATTCCGGCCTTCGCGCCGTACAAGGCCCAGCATGTCGACGCGGCGCGGATCGGACGCGGTCGGGAAACCTATCGGGCGCAGCGGGGCAGGCTGCAGCGTATCGAGCGCGAAACAGGTGTGCCCGAATCGATCATGGTCGCGATCTGGGGGCATGAGACCAATTATGGCAGCTATACCGGAAACTTCGACATTCTGCGGTCGCTCGCGAGCCTCGCCTATGAGGGGCGTCGGCGATCGCTGTTCGCGGGTGAGTTCATTGCCGGGCTGAAGATCGTCGACCGGGGCATCTCGCGAGAACAGCTCAAGGGCAGTTGGGCAGGCGCGATGGGCAATCCACAGTTTCTGCCGTCCATCTATCTACGACTGGCCCGTGACGGGGATGGTGACGGCCGCGCGGATATCTGGAACAGTCCGGCCGATACGCTGGCGTCGATCGGCAATTATTTCACCAATGCCGGCTGGCGCAGTGGCCAACCCTGGGGCGTCGCGGTCTCCGTGCCACAGGGATTCGATCGGTCGCAGGTACGCAATCGGCTTGTATCGCCGCGGTGCCCGCGCGTGTTCGAACGGCACAGCGGGTGGCGAACGATCGCGGAGTGGCGGGGTCTGGGGGTGATGACGCAAGGCGCCTCGTGGCCGGCAGACCATGTCATGGCGACGCTGCTCGAACCCGACGGTCCAGGCGCCACGGCGTATCTGCTTACGAGCAATTACCGGGTGATCCTCGACTATAATTGCTCGAATTTTTATGCGCTGTCAGTGGGACTGCTGGCGGATGCAGTCGAGCGCTAACCGGCGTGCCCGATAGACTCAAAGCCAGGCGTGACGCGGTTGCCAAGCGCGGCTATGACTTCGATAAGGTCCCGGCGGCGCCGCGAGCCTGCCTCCCATCGTGTTCCTCTTTGACGTAACGGATATCATGACGAAGCTGCCCATGAACACGCTGCCCTTTACTCAAATGGTCCGGCGCCGCATCGCCGTCGCCCCGCTGGCAATGATCGCGCTGGCGACGCCGTCTATCGCCGCTGCGCCACAGTTCCAGACCAGCGCACCGATCGCCTATATGGAAGATCTGTCGTCGGGCGCGGTCCTGTTCGCACGCGATGCCGATCGCCGTATGCCGCCGGCGTCGATGGCAAAGATGATGACGGTCTATGTTGCGTTCGACATGCTCAAAAAGGGCGAACTGAAGCTCGATCACATGGTCACCGTTCGGCCGGAGACCTGGGCAAAATGGCACGGTCCGTCAGCGGGTTCGACGATGTTCCTGTCGGCGAACGAGAGCGTCAGCGTGGCCAATCTGCTGTATGGCATCGTGACATTGTCGGGCAATGACGCCTGCGTCGTTCTTGCGGAATCGATCTCGGGTTCGGAGCCCGCCTTTACCGAGCGCATGAACCGCGTCGCGGCACAGCTCGGCCTCAAGGACAGTCATTTCGGCACCTCGAACGGGTGGCCCGATAACGGCGTGACCTATGTCACGGCGCATGATCTGGCCAAGCTGGCATCGGCGACGATCACCAACCATCCCCAGCTCTACAAGCAATTCTATGCAAAGCGCGATTTCACCTGGGGCAAGACCATGGGCGGCAGCGCGATTACGCAGGCCAATCGCGATCCGCTGCTCGGCCGCGTCGCGGGCGCCGATGGCTTGAAGACCGGACATACCGAGGAAGCCGGATACGGATTCACCGGGTCGGCCGAGCAGAATGGTCGCCGTCTGGTATTGGTCGTCGCCGGCCTGAAGAGCTCGACAGAGCGCGCGAACGAGTCGGTACGGTTCATGGACTGGGGCTTCCGCGCGTGGCAGTCCAAGCCGATCGTCGCGAAGGGTCGAAAGGTCGAGGAGGCCAGCGTGCAGATGGGCGGCTCATCGAGCGTCGGCCTCATCGCGCCCAAGGCGCTGACCGTCACCGTACCGGCGGGGACATCGCCGAACCTGAACGCCAAGGTCGTCTATCAGGGGCCGGTCAAGGCGCCGATCAAGGCGGGCCAGCATATCGCGGATCTCGTCGTGTCGATGCCTGACGGGGTCGAGCAGCGCATGCCGCTGGTCGCGGAAAAGGACGTTGCCGAAGCCGGGTTCTTCGGGCGCGCTTGGTCTGGGCTGACCGGGCTGTTCGGTTGAGGCTTGGCGTGCCGGCGCGCGTGCGCACTGTTCGGGTGAGTCCGTCGCCGGCATGACCGAGATAATCGGCAATGCCGCGGCGCAGTCCGCTTTCGCCGCGGCGATGCACAGCGGCGCGCTTCACCATGCGTGGCTGTTCACCGGCCCGCAGGGCGTTGGCAAGGCAAGCTTCGCACGGCTGGCGGCGATGCGCATGCTAGCCGATGCGCGCGGCGGGTCGACCGAGCCGCGCGGGTTTGCCGTGCCGGCCGGCGACCCCACGCGCGCGCTGATCGAAGCGGGTTCGCACCCCGATTTCCGCCTGCTGACGCGTCTGCCCAAGGATCCTGACAAGCCCGACCAGGATCTGGCGCGCAGTATCACAATCGCGCAGGTCCGTACGCTCCAGCCGCTCTTTGCGACGACGCCATCGATGAGCCCGCGCCGGGTCGTCATGATCGACGCGATCGACGATCTGGAGCGCGGCGGCAGCAACGCGTTGCTCAAGAACCTTGAGGAACCACCCGCCGGCACGATATTCCTCTTGGTCAGCCACGCGCCGGGACGGTTGTTGCCGACGATCCGTTCGCGGTGCCGGGTCTTGCGGTTCGAGGCGCTGACGCCAGACGAGGTTGCAGAGACGCTGCGACAGGCGCAACCGGACCTCAACCACGACGAGATGACCGCGCTGGTGCGTGCGAGTGAGGGAGCGCCGGGCAGGGCGCTGCGTTATGCGGGTCTCGATATTGCAAGTCTCGACGAAGCGATTGCGCGGATCGCCGACGAAGGCGATCGCGATAACGGGCATCGGCTCCGGCTGGCGAAGTCCCTGGCTGGCAAGGCGTCGCAACCCCGGTACGAGGCATTTCTCGATCGCGTGCCGGTGTTCATCGCGCGTGCGGCGCGGGACCGGTCGGGCGTCCGGCTGAAGACCGCCCTCGACGCGCATGCCGCGGCCCGTGACCTGTCGGCCGCCGCCATCGGCCTGTCGCTCGATGCGCAGGCGACCGTCTTCGAGCTGGCGGGAATCCTCGCGACGCTGCGCACCTGACGAGCGGCCGACATGGGCTTCACCTCCTCGGGGGGATGCTCTAGGAGCGCCGACATGGCCGACCCTTACTACATCACCACCGCAATCCATTATCCCAATGGCCGACCGCATATCGGTCATGCCTATGAAATGGTTGCAGCCGACGCGATCGCCCGCTTTCAGCGCCAGGCGGGACGCGACGTGCTGTTCCAGACCGGTACCGACGAACACGGCCTGAAGATGGTTCAGGCCGCCCGCGACCGCGGCGTCCCCGTTCGCGAGTTCGCGGATGAAATGTCATCTTATTTCAGCGGGATGGCCGATCGTCTTGAGATCTCCTACGATCGATTTATCCGCACTGTCGATACCGATCATTACGCGGCGAGCCAAGCGATCTGGCAGGCGATGGCGGATGCCGGGGACCTTTATCTCGATCGCTATGAGGGCTGGTATTCGGTCCGCGATGAAGCCTTTTACGACGAGTCCGAACTGACGGGGGAGGGCGCCGATCGCCGGTCTCCGCAAGGCACGCCGGTCGAATGGACCGCCGAGGAGACCTGGTTTTTCCGGCTGTCGAAATACCAGCAGCCGCTGCTCGACCTCTACGCCGCGAACCCCGACTTCATCCGTCCCGAGAGCCGCCGCAACGAGGTGATGCGCTTCGTCGAGGGTGGCCTGTCCGACCTCTCGGTGTCGCGGACGAGCTTCGACTGGGGCGTGCCCGTGCCGGGAAGTCCGGGTCATGTCATGTATGTCTGGGTCGACGCGCTCACAAATTACCTTACGGGGACGGGCTATCCGAACACCGGGTCGGATGACGCAAATCTGGCGCGTTTCTGGCCGGCGGACCTTCACCTGATCGGCAAGGACATCGTTCGCTTCCATGCCGTGTTCTGGCCCGCTTTCCTGATGTCCGCGAACATCCCGCTGCCCAAGAGCGTCTTTGGCCACGGCTTTCTCCTGACCCGCGGCGAGAAGATGTCGAAGTCTGTTGGTAATGTCGTCGATCCGATGGTGCTGGCGGATGCGTTCGGCGTCGACGCCCTGCGCTATTTCTTCCTTCGGGACGTCAGCTTCGGTCAGGATGGGAGCTATTCGGCCGAGGCGATCGTGACGCGGGTCAACGCCGAGCTCGCGAACAGCTTCGGCAATCTGGCCCAGCGGACATTGTCGTTCATTGCCAAGAACCTGGACGGTGCATTGCCCATGGCGACTGCGATCGAACCGGCCGACGCGGCGCTGCTCGAAGACGTCACCGCGGCCTGCGCCGCGTTCAGGTCCGGCTTTGCGGAGCTCGCACTGTCGCACGCCATCGAGGCGTGGATGCGGGGCGTCTTTGCCTGCAACCAGTATATCGACGTGCAGGCGCCCTGGGCGTTGCGCAAGACCGACCCGGCACGGATGAACACGGTGCTGGCGACATTGGTGCGCGCAATCCGGATGCTCGCCATCACGATTCTTCCGGTCGTGCCGAGCGCAGCGGGCAAGGTCCTCGACCAGATCGGTGCAGAGGGCCGCGACCATGCCGCGCTTGACGATGACGGCTGGTATGACCGGCAGTCCGCGAGCGACTTCCGGATCGTCGCGCCGACCGGCGCGTTTCCACGGCTTGAGATGCCTGCGGAGACTGACGCCTGATGCTTGCAGACAGTCATTGCCACCTGAATTACCCCGGCTTGATCGAGGATCAGCAAGCGGTCCTCGATCGCGCGCGGGCGCGCGGTGTGACGGCGATGCTCAACATCTCGACGCGGGAGAGCGAATGGGATGCGGTGATCGCGACCGCGGACCGTGAGCTCGATGTCTGGGCTACGGTCGGCATTCATCCCAATGAAGCGGATGCCCATCCTGCGATCGACGCGACGCGTCTGGTCGAGCGCGCACGTCACCCGCGGGTCGTGGGCCTGGGCGAGACCGGGCTCGATTATTACCGCGAGACCTCCGACCGCGCGCGCCAGGCGCTGAGCTTCCGCGCGCATATCGCCGCGGCGCGTGAAACCGGCCTGCCGATTGTCGTGCATACCCGCGATGCCGAAGAGGATACCGCGGCGATCCTGTCGGACGAGATGGGGAAGGGGGCCTATGGCGGCGTCATCCACTGTTTCACAGCAAGCGCAGCATTTGCCGACAAGGCACTGGAACTTGGCTTCTATATATCTCTGTCGGGGATCGTCACGTTCAAGAACGCACGCGACCTTCAGGCGATCGCTGCGCGCTTGCCGATCGAACGGCTGCTGATCGAAACCGACGCGCCCTTTCTTGCGCCCGTGCCCAATCGGGGCAAGACGGGGGAGCCGGGCTTTGTCGCCGACACCGCGCAGTTCGTGGCCGACCTGCGCGGCGTCTCCGTCGGCGAGTTGTCTCAGCGGACCGCCGAAAACTTCCATACTTTGTTCGCCAAGACGCGGCCCGGCGATACGCCGGTTGTGGCGCATCGCGCGTGAAGATCACGATCCTCGGTTCGGGGACGTCGTCGGGCGTGCCCCGGATCGGCAATGACTGGGGTGCATGCGATCCCGCCGAGCCGCGCAACCGCCGCACCCGCGTCTCCGCGCTCGTCGAGCATGCCGACACCCGCATCCTGATCGATACAGGGCCAGACATGCGTGAGCAGTTGCTCGCGGCGAACGTCTCCGAGGTGGATGCGGTCATCTGGACGCATGATCACGCCGATCACTGCCACGGCATTGATGACCTCCGGCAGCTCTATCATGCGATGGGCAAGCCCGTGATCGGCTTTGCGCGGCCGGCCACGCTCGCCGCGCTTGAGGATCGCTTCACCTATGCGTTCCGGGGCCGCAGCGGTTATCCGTCGACGATCGCCGGGGCGGTCTTGCCGGACCGACTGACGATCGGCGCGATCGACATTCGTGTTACCGATCAGCCGCACGGATCGATCCACGCCGCTGGGCTGCGCTTCGAGGCCGATGGCAAGGCAATCGGTTATGCGACCGATTTCAACATCATGACTGACGATATGGCCGCGATGTATACGGGGCTGGACGTCTGGGTCGTCGATGCACTGCGCCGTCGTCCGCACCCGACGCATCCGCAACTCTCAGCCGTTTTGGGCTGGGTCGATGCGTTCAAGCCGCGGCGGACCGCGCTTGTCCATATGGACAACAGCATGGACTATGCAGCGTTAAGAGCCGAACTGCCTGACACAGTGGAGCCGGGCTTTGATGGGCAGATCCTCGAAGCCTGACACGTAAATATCTTAGTGCGTTTTACATAATGTATATTATCGGATCGGAGGTGGTTCGTTATTAAGCTTTTGATTTTGTCATAACATCGGCGATGTCCACGTCATTCTCACTTTATGCGGAGCGCCGCCATGATTGACCGCCTCACGACCATCATGGCGCGACTGCGCGATCCGGATACGGGATGCGAATGGGACCGTGTTCAAACATCGAAGACGATTGCCCGCTACACGATCGAAGAGGCCTATGAGGTCGTTGACGCGATCGAACGCGGCGATCTTGCCGATCTGAAGGACGAACTCGGCGACCTGCTGTTGCAGGTAGTGTTCCATGCCCGCATCGCAGAAGAAGCCGGCGCGTTCACCCTGCCCGACGTCATCGACGCGATCAGCGACAAGATGGAGCGCCGACACCCGCATGTCTTCGGTCCGGCGGAGACATCGCCCGGTTGGGAAACGATCAAGGCGACCGAACGCGCGAGCAAGCCTGACCAGAGTGCCCTCGCCGGCGTCGCCACCGCGCTGCCTTCGCTGGCGCGTGCCGACAAGCTGCAAAAACGTGCTGCGCGGGTTGGGTTCGACTGGCCCGATCCAACCGGTTCCCTGGCCAAGGTACACGAAGAACTCGACGAGATTGCGACAGCGACCGCCGACACACTGGCCGAAGAGGTCGGCGACCTTCTGTTCTCGGTGACCAATTATGCCCGCCACCTCGGTGTCGATCCCGAGGTGGCGTTACGCGCGGGCAATGCAAAGTTCGAAGCCCGGTTTCGCGCGATGGAACACATGGCCGGTCCCGGCTTCGAAGCCTTGTCGCTTGAGGAGAAGGAAGCGCTTTGGCAGGCCGTCAAACGTCGCGGCGGCTGAACCGGTCGTAATCGGTGTCGGACAGCCGTACGTCATAGGTGGTGGCCAGCCCGTCCGCGAGACTGCTGAGCACCTCGCCATGCGCGTGCAACCATGCCGCGCCTGCGCCGTCCGTCGCATCGAGCGTAATGTGATAGCGGCGATGCGCATCCGTCAGTTTGGCAGCGACCTGCTCGACGAGATGGTCCACCCCCTCCCCACTCAGCGCCGAGATCGCCACGACATCCTCGCGATGCGCAGCCTCCCCGGCAATCTCGTCATGGTCGGCAGGATCGAGCAGATCCAGCTTGTTCCAGACTTCGAACCGCGGGGTCATATCGTCGACGCCGATGTCCGCCAGCACCGCCTCGACATCGGCACGTTGCGCCTCAGTATCGGGATGCGCGATGTCACGCACATGGATCAGCAGATCGGCAGACACCACTTCCTCGAGCGTCGCCTTGAACGCCGCGACGAGCTGGGTCGGCAGGTCCGAGACAAACCCCACCGTGTCGGAGAGGATCGCCTTGTCGATACCGGGCAACCGGATTTGCCGAAGCGTCGGATCCAACGTCGCGAACAGCAGGTCTTCGGCCATGACGTCGGCACCGGTCAACCGATTGAACAGCGTCGACTTTCCGGCATTGGTATAGCCGACGAGCGCGATGACGGGCCAAGGGGCTCGTTGGCGTCGCTCCCGGTGCAGGCCGCGGGTACGGCTGACCTGTTCGAGTTCGCGCCGAAGCCGCGCCATCCGGTCACGGATGAGCCGGCGATCCGCCTCGATCTGGGTTTCACCGGGCCCTCCGAGAAAGCCGAACCCGCCGCGCTGACGCTCGAGATGGGTCCAGCTTCGGACTAGGCGGCCAGCCTGGTAGTCGAGATGCGCGAGCTCAACCTGCAGCCGCCCTTCGGCCGTCGCCGCGCGCTCTCCGAAAATTTCGAGGATAAGCCCGGTGCGATCGATGACCTTCGTCTCCAGCGCCTTTTCGAGATTGCGCTGCTGGATCGGGCTCAGGCTCGCATCGAACACGACGAGCCCCGCCTCCTCCATTCGCACCTGTGTCGCGAGGAGCTCGACCTGCCCGCTGCCGATCAACGTTGCAGGCTTAGCCTGGCGGACGCGATAGGCGATCCGCTCGACCACCTCCACGCCAATGGCGGCGGCAAGGCCCGCCGTCTCTTCGAGCCGTGCATCGACATCGCGGGTCGCATCGCCTTGGTCGGGCAAGACGACGATCGCTTTCGTGCCGCGGGCGAACTCGTCGCGGTCACGGTCAAAACCACTACTCATGCGCATTGCCCCAGGCCGTCATGATCATGCGTCGTCCACTGCATCCGTCTCGTCGCTGTCGTCGGGATCCTCGGCAAGGTTCAGGGGCCGCGCAGGCTGGATCGTCGACACCGCGTGCTTGTAGACGAGCTGCGCCATGCCTTCGCGCTGGAGCAGCATGCAGAACAGGTCGAAGCCGGCAATCTGGCCCTGGAGCATGACGCCGTTGATCAGGAACATGGTCACGCTGTCTTCCGACTTGCGGACCGCGTTCAGGAAAATTTCCTGCAAAAGCGGCTGCTTCTTCTGCGTTTCTGCGACGGCGTTCACGATCGCGGCGACGTCCATCGGTCCCGCGGGCATGATCGTCGAAATCGCGTGCTTGTAGATGAGCTGGGACTGACCGTCGCGACGTAGCAGCACCGAGAAGTTATCGAACCAGGTGACGATACCCTGGAGCTTGACGCCCTTGACGAGGAACATCGTGACGGGGGTCTTGGTGCGGCGCAGTGCGTTGAGGAACAGGTCCTGGAGCGAGCCAATTTTTTCGGCCAATGGGATAACCCTTGTTTTTGGCGGGACTTTGCCCGCGTGGCGCCGTTTCCCGGCGTCGGAGATCACCCGATTGCCGGGCGAGCGTCTAATCTATGTTCCCGGTACCGCTTCGTCCATAGGGGCGGGTGACAGATATGCGATCAATCGTCGCGCGTCTCGGTGATCCCAAGCAGCTTCAGCTTCCGGTGCAGCGCCGATCGCTCCATCCCGATAAAGCTCGCGGTGCGCGAGATGTTGCCGGAGAACCGACGGATCTGCACGCGCAGATACTCCCGTTCGAAGGTTTCACGCGCCTCGCGTAGCGGCGAGCCCATGATCGCGGTGCCCCCGGCGCTCCCCATGTCGCCCTGATCGCCCAGGACTTCGGCCGGCAGCAGGTCGAGATCGATCCGCCCCAGTCGGTCGCCCGGCGCGAGGATGATCGTCCGTTCAACCACGTTGCGAAGCTGACGAACATTTCCCGGCCAGTCGTAGGATTGCAGCGCAACCATCGCATCGGGCGCGATTTCCGGTGTCCGGACCCGGCGTTCTGCCGCATAATGCGCGATGAAATGCTGGACCAGCGCGGGAATGTCCTCGCGGCGATCCGCGAGCGGCGGGATAGCCACCGGCACGACGTTCAACCGGTAATAGAGGTCCTCGCGAAACCGACCCTCGGCGATCTCGTGGACGAGGTCGCGCGCCGTCGCGGACACCACACGCACATCGACCTTCACGACCCTGGTACCGCCGATCCGCGTAAAGCTCTGGTCGGTCAGGACCCGCAAGATCCGCGCTTGCGTCGTGATCGGCATGTCGGCGATCTCGTCGAGGAACAGCGTTCCGCCATGTGCCTGCTCGAGCAGCCCGGGACGGATCTTGTCCCCGCCCTCCTCCGCGCCGAACAACTCTTCGTCGACACGTTCAGGGGTCATCATCGCGGCGCTGACGATTACGAACGGCGCATCGGTGCGCAGGCTCCAGCCGTGCAGAAGGCGTGCAGCGACCTCCTTGCCGACCCCTGCCCCACCCATGATCAGCACGCGGCTGCCGGTCGCGGCGACGCGCTTGAGCGTTGCCCGGACGCCGTTGATCGCCCCCGAATTGCCGGTGAGATCGGTCTCGCGGCCGACCGTGGCCCGCAGCGAGGCGACCTCGCGGCGCAGCCGTTCGGTTTCGGTCGCGCGCGCCACCATGAGCAGCAGTCGCTCGGCTTCGAACGGTTTCTCGATGAAGTCCGATGCGCCACGCCGGATCGCCGCGACCGCGGTGTCGAGATTGCCGTGACCCGATATGACGAGCACCGGGATCGATGGATCCCGCCGTTTTATCTCGTCGAGCAGTTCGAGCCCGTCGAGGCGCGACCCCTGCAGCCAGACGTCGAGCAGCACGAGCGACGGACGCCGCGCCGCGATCGCTTCGAGCGCAGCGTCGCTGTCGCCCGCATCGCGGGTCTGATAGCCCTCGTCCTCCAGGACGCCGGCCACCAGTTCGCGAATGTCACGTTCGTCGTCCACGACGAGAATATCGAGCGCCATCAATTCATGTCCGATTGCGAGTCATTGCGACGAGCTGGCCATCCCCTGCCGGCTCGGGTGCGGATGCCCCCTGATCAAGCGCGACCAGCGCTCTGGCGTCGAAGTTCATGGTGACAATGGTGCCCCCACCGGGACGATCCGAAAACGCGATCGTCCCGCAATGTTCCTCGATGATCTTCTTGACGATGGCAAGCCCGAGCCCGGTCCCGCGGGCCCGAGTCGTCATATAGGGTTCGATGATCCGGTCGCGTTCGACCGGTAGACCGATCCCGGTGTCGGCGACTTCGATCGCGACGCAGTGCTCCGTTCCATCGTGGCGCGTCTCGGTCAGGGTCATGGTAACCGCCCCGCCCTCGTCGTCGCCGCGCGTCTCGATCGCCTCGACCGCGTTCTTGACGATGTTCGTCAGAGCCTGCCCAATTTGCCGGCGATCGCACACGAGCATCGGACCGGGGTCGTCATGAACCAGCAGAAAACGGATCCCCGGATGCGCCACCTCGTGGAGGAACATCGCCTGGCGTGCGGCGTCGAGCAGTGATTCCTCGCGGAAGACGGGCTTGGGCATCCGTGCGAATGACGAGAATTCATCGACCATCCGGCGCAGGTCCGCGACCTGGCGGATGATCGTGTCGGTGAGCCGCGCAAATGTCCCGTCCTCCGCGGGGATCTTGCCCCCATAGCGTCGCTGCAGTCGCTCCGCGGCGAGCTGGATCGGCGTCAGCGGATTCTTGATCTCGTGCGCGATCCGGCGGGCGACGTCGGACCAGGCGGCGCGGCGCTGGTCGAGCAGTTGCTGCGTGATATCGTCGAAGGTGAGGATCGGGCCGGTCGGCGCATGCGCGATCCGGACAGCGAGTGTCCGCGCATCGCCAGCCTGGCCGACCTGAACGATTGCTTCGCGCCCTCCCTCCTGCACGAGCGCGTCGAGTTCGGGAGCAACCTCGTGCAACGGCTTACCAACCAGACCGTCCGCGCCGAGCAGCTGGATCGCAGAGCGATTAGCAATCCGGATCACGCGGTCCTTCGCGGTCGCGACGACGCCCGCCGAGACATCCGCCATCACCGCCTCGATCAGCGCACGGCGCGTCTCGAGCTGGTCGTTCGCGGTCATCAGATCGCTATTCTGCTCCTGCAAGCGACCGGTCATCTGGTTGAACGCACGCGCAAGCGTCCCGACCTCGTCGCGGCTGCGCGGATCGGGCACGCGCGCGGTCAAATCCCCCTCGGCCACCCGACGTGCCGCATCGACCAGCTCGCCGACGGGGCGGACCAGACGATCCGCGACGGCCAGCGCGATCCAGACGGCAACGCCGACGATGAGCAGGGAAATGCCCAGCAAGGCCGCGTTGAACAGGAGCTGGAGGCTGCGCGACCGGGCAAGCAGCTGGCGATAGCTTGCCAGCACGGCGTTGGCGCGCGTCGTCTGCTCCGAGAGGAGCTTGGTATCCTCGACGCGGCCGGCATAGAGAAAGAGTTCGTCGGCGCCGGGCAGCATCGTGATCGTACGGATACGATCCCCCGTCACCGATACCGCGGCGGGCTTGCCGCTCCGGAGTTCGCGGATTGCCTCGGGCGTCACCTGTCGTGTAAAGTCGATTTCATAGGGGTTCACGACTGCGAAGGTCTGGATCTCGTTCTGTGGCGTGACCTTGAACAGCGCGGCTTCGGACAGGCTGCGATAATAGACCTGTTGATAGAAATACCCTGAGAAATCCGGGCTCTGCAGCGATCGCTCACGCAGGTAATTGGACATGTCCGCAGCCATAGTGACGCTCGCCTCTTCCCAGCGGCTGAGCTGGCGCGCGTAGGAGGACTGGGCGAGTTCGGTCGCGTTTTCGAGCATGCCGCGCGCCTGATCGGAATACCAGAATTGCACGCCATATTGGAACAGCAGCGACGCGAAGATCGTCACCAGCAGCATCGGCACCGCGGCGACGATCGAGAACAGGGCAACGAGCCGGACGTGCAGGCGGCCGCCACCGCCAACCGGGGACCGCGCAGCGCGCCGCATCGCGACCCGCCGGCCGAGCAGCATCAGCAAGGCGATGCCCGGGACGAGATTGGCGATCAGCAGCAGCGCGATCAGCGGTGGCGGCATCAAACGCTGGGGTGAATTGGCGCCGCTGATGAGCACATAGCTCGCGACCGCGACGGTAATCGCCAGCGCGACCACCAGCGCCTCAAGCGCAGGCGTCACTGCGAACCGGTGCGGTGGCACGTCGTCTTCGATGGCAAGCGTCGCGGGGGCGATCATCGTTGCCGTGATACAACGACAATTGTTGCCGGGAAACCACATAATGGCCGGGTCAGCGTAACCCTGCCGCGTCCATCTCGGTCATGTCACCGCTGATATCGATCCCGAGCGTGTCGAGACGCTTGCGCAGCGTGTTGCGATTAATCCCCATCGCACGCGCGGCGCGCAGCTGGTTCTGCCCATGCCGGGCAAGCATCAATTCGATCAACGGACGCTCGACCTCACCGATGACGCGGTCGTACAGACTGCCATCGTCGAGCGCTGCCGGGTTTTCGCGCTCGATCCGCCCGATCAGCGCCTTCACCGCGCCGGCGATGTCGAGGTCGGTTGTAGTGCTGGTCGGCGTTCGCGCACCCAGCATCGCGTGAATCGCGTCCGCGCCAATGATTTCGTCGCGCGCGAGCACCGCGAGTCTGCGCATCAGGTTTTCGAGTTCGCGAACATTGCCCGGCCAGTCATACGCGCCGAGCGCGGTGATCGCATCGCCCGCCAGTTGACGTCGCGGCAGTCCTTGGATCGCCGCATGATCGAGAAAATGTCGTGCGAGTAACGCGACGTCCTGCCGTCGCTCGCGAAGCGGCGGCAAGGTGACCGGCACGACGTTGAGACGGTAGAACAGGTCTTCCCGGAAATGCCCGGCGGCCACCTGCGCTGCCAGATCGCGGTTCGTTGCGGCAAGGATGCGGACATCGACCCGGATCGTGCGCGCCCCACCAACGCTCGTGAACTCGCCCGACTGCAGCACGCGAAGAAGCCGGGTCTGCGCCTCCATCGGCATATCGCCGATTTCGTCGAGGAACAGCGTGCCGCCCGTCGCCTGCTCGAACCGGCCGGCATTTCGCGTTGCGGCACCGGTAAAGGCGCCGCGCTCATGGCCAAACAACTCGGCCTCGATCAGTTCACGTGGGATGGCGGCCATGTTGATCGCGATGAACGGCGCGGCGCTGCGTCGGCCGAGGTCGTGGATAGCCCGGGCGACCAGTTCCTTGCCGGTGCCCGATTCGCCGGATATCAGCACGGTCAGATCGTTCGAGATGACGCGTGCGATGACCCGGTAGACGTCCTGCATCGCCGCGGACCGGCCGATCAGCGGCAGTGCACGATCCTCGTCGCCGATCCGGTCATCGGACAGCACCCCGCCCCGCGCCAGCGCCCCCGTCACCGCGCGCGACAAGACGTCGAGATCGAAGGGCTTGGGTAGATATTCATACGCACCGACCTCCGCCGCGCGTACGGCGGTGGTCAGCGTGTTCTGCGCCGACAGGACGATGATCGGTAGCGTGGGGTGGCGCTCGGCGACATTGCGGACATGGTCGATGCCGTCACCGTCGGGCAGCACCACGTCGGTGATCAGCACGTCGGGTATCGCCACAGCCAAGGCACGTTCAAGCTGGCCGAGGCTGTCGGCGACGGTTACGTCGTGGCCGCTGCGCCGCAACGCCTGCGCGACGACGGTGCGAATCGCGGCGTCGTCGTCGACGACCAGCACAGTGCTCATGATGTGGCTCTTGGCAGCAGCAGGCGGAGAACGGTCATTTCAGGAATCCCCTCACGCGCATATTGCACGATCCCGCCCATATCGCGCGTCAGCTTGTCGACGAGGGCGAGGCCCAGCCCCTGCCCTTCACGGCGCCCCGACACGAACGGGTCGAACAGGTGGTCGGCGATATCGGGCGGCGCGCCGGGGCCATTGTCGAACACACAGATCTCAATCGGCAATGGCAGACGCGGCTTGCCCGGCGCGCTGCTGACGGTGATCCCGTGGCGATAGGCCGTGGTCATGATGATCAGGGGGTTCGGTTGATCTGCAACGGCTTCGCGTGCGTTCTTCAGAAGGTTGATGACGATCTGAAGGACCGCGTCGCGATTGATATGTGCGGGCGGCAGCGACGGATCGAACCGCTCCTCGATCGCGATCCCGCGTGCGAAACCGGCGAGCGCAAGGCGACGCGCGTGGGTCAGCAGCGGGTAGATATTCTCGCTGGCGAGCGGAAGCGGCCGCGTATCGCTGAAGTCCTGCATGCGATCGATCAGCGCCGCGATCCGGTCCACTTCGGTCGTGATCAGCGTGGTCAGTTCGCCGGCATCGAGCAGTTGCGCCGCGCCGCGGATGCCGGACAAGGGATTCTTGATCTCATGCGCGAGCATCGCCGCCGCCCCGACTGCCGCGCGCGCGCCTGCGGTACGGTCCGCCGAATAGCCGAGCCGTCGCGAGACGGCGGGAACGTGCAGCGTGATCGCGCGCCAGCCTGGATGATCGGGCATGATCGTCTCGGCAAAGTCGACGCGGATCTTCACACCGCGGGCGGTCGCGATCTCAGTATCGAAGACGGCAAGGCCGCGATTGTCGTGCTTACGTGACTCGTCGGGGGGCGGGAGTATCGCCGCGATCGGCTGCCCGATCATGAGGCGTTCCGACAGGTTGAGCAATTGCTCCGCCAGCGCATTGGCATGGGCGATCCGGTCGTCGGGATCGACCACGACCACCGCCACCGGCAGTGCCGCAAAGACGTCGTTAAACCCCGGACGGTCGCGCCGATCTGGCTCAGGCGGCTTCAAGGTGACGCCAGGGCGCGTAGAACTCCGCCAGCATCGCCTTGACCTGGTTCGGGTCCGCCACCTGGTTCACCCGGTTCCGAAACTCGGCCGAACCATGCAGGCCCTTGGTGTACCAGCCGATATGCTTGCGGGCCATGTTGACACCCGTCTCGATCCCATAATGCTCGAGCATCGCTTCGTAATGCCCGGCAATCGCTTCATATTGTTCGTTAATCGACGGATCGGCGACGCGGCGGCCGGTCGCAAACCAGGTCATGACCTGATTGAGCAGCCAAGGCCGCCCATAGGCGCCGCGTCCGATCATCACGCCGTCCGCACCTGACTGGTCGAGCGCCGCCTCGGCATCCTCGATCGAGCAAATGTCGCCATTGACGATCACGGGGATCGACACCGCGTCCTTCACCCGGCGCACGAAGCCCCAATCGGCGCTTCCCTTGTACATCTGGTTCCGCGTCCGGCCATGCACGGTGATCAGCTTCACCCCGAGATCTTCTGCGATCCTGGACAATTCGGGTGCGTTGAGACTGTCGTGGCACCAGCCCATACGCATCTTCAACGTGACCGGGACATCGACCGCCTTTACCGTCGCGGATATAATCGCCGTCGCCAGCTTGACGTCACGCATCAGCGCGGACCCGGCATCGCCATTGACGATCTTGCGGACCGGACACCCCATGTTGATGTCGACGATCGCGGCACCGCGATCCTGACTCAGCCGCGCGGCCTCGCCCATTTCATAGGGCGTGCACCCGACCAGTTGCATCGACACCGGCTCTTCGAGCCGATCCCACGCAGCCTTCTGGATCGACTGGCGGGTCTCGCGGATCGCAGCCTGGCTCGCGACCATCTCGGTAACGTTGAGCCCTGATCCATATCGCCGCACAAGCGTACGGAACGGCATATCCGTCACGCCCGTCATGGGTGCGAGGACGACCGGACTTTCAATCCGCACGGTACCGATCTGGATAGGTGAGAGATTACGCATAAGCTGCCCAAAAAAGAGGCAGAACATAGGCTGCGATGCCGGAACTGGCAAGGCTGGTCCAGCTGTTCCCGTCGTGCGCGACGTCATGGGGAACGACTGCCTGCACTGGCGATGCCGTGCTCAAGACGCTAATCGGCGCCCATGACAAAGCGCCGCACCGTCGCCCTGATCGTCGCAGCCGGGTCCGGCACCCGCGCTGGCGGCACCCTCCCCAAGCAATTCGCGACCGTCGCGGGAAGGCCGATGCTCATGCACGCGGTTACCGCAATGTCCGCGCACCCGGCGATCGACGCCGTGACGGTCGTCGTTGCCGAAGGTCAGCTGGACCATGCAAAGGCAGTATTGGCAGCAGGAGGAGTCACCGACGCGACGGTCATCGTCGGGGGCAGTACCCGCCGGGATTCGGTACTGAGGGGAATCGCTGCCCTGTCCGATTTGGATCATGTTCTCGTTCACGATGCCGCCCGGCCGTTTCTTCCTGCCGAAGTCATCAGCGCGGTAGTGGCAGCGCTGGCGAACAACGACGCCGCGGTGCCGGTGCTGCCGGTAGCGGATACGCTGGCGCGTGGCGCGACGACGCTGACCGGTCGCATGCTCGGCGAAGTCGTTCCGCGCGAGGCCGTGTACCGGGTCCAGACGCCGCAGGGCTTCCGGATCGCTACGCTGCGCGCCGCGCACGCTGCCTGGCCGGCCGATGAAGATGCCAGCGACGATGCCCAGATGGTGCGACGGGTTGGCGGCAGCGTCGCGTTGGTGCAGGGCGATCCGATGCTCGACAAAGTGACCCACCCCGACGATTTTGCCGCCGCTGAAGCGCGCGCGCCCTATGAAAGCCGAACCGCGATGGGCTTCGACGTCCATCGGCTGGAAACGGGCGAGGAATTATGGCTCGGCGGCATCCGGATCCCGCACGACAAGGGGCTTTCCGGCCATAGCGATGCCGATGTCGCGCTGCATGCGCTGACCGATGCGCTGCTCGGCACGATCGCCGCGGGGGATATCGGCACGCATTTCCCCCCGAGCGATCCTCAGTGGAAAGGTGCCGACTCCGCGCAGTTCCTGCAGCATGCCGCGCAACTGATCGCCGCCAAGGGCGGTCGGATCGATTTCGTCGACCTGACCATCCTGTGCGAGATGCCCAAGATCGGACCGCACCGCGCGGCGATGACGACCCGGATCGCCGATCTGCTCGACCTCACCACGGACCGGGTCAGCGTCAAGGCGACGACGACCGAGCGGCTTGGCTTCACGGGGCGGGGCGAAGGCATTGCCGCGCAGGCAGTCGCGACGATCAGCCTCCCCTCGAATCGCGGCCGTGTCGGCGCATGAAGTTCGGTGCCGCACTGACGCTCGCCGCACTCGTCGCAACGCCGGTATCGGCACAGTCCCCGTGCATCACCGGCCCCGAGGCGGAGGCGATGACGCTCGTCGCGCTGCCCGACATTATCCGTGAAACGGGCCGGGTCTGCGCGGCAAGGCTGCCCGCGACCAGCCTCGTGCGCAACCAGTCGAGTACGCTCATCTCGCGCTATCAGATCGAAGCGGACCGCGCCTGGCCGTCCGCCCGGGCCGCGATCGTCAAGCTTAGCGACCCCGCGGTCGATGCGCTTCTCCAGTCGGACTATGCCCGGCCGTTGCTGACGAGCCTGCTCGTCCCGCAGATCGTTGGGCGCATCGTCGCGCGCGACTGTGGGACGATCGATCGGCTCGTGACGCTGCTCCAGCCGCTGCCGCCGCGGAACACCGCTGGCATCGTCGTCGAGACGCTGCGCTATTTGAAGGCTGACAAGGCACGCCGCGGGGATCGATCGACGCCCGACCTTCCGCTCTGCACGGCAACGGAGAGCCGCTGATGGATACCCTTCTCCCTCCCCAGCTGATCGACGCGGCACGTAAGGTCATCGAGGCAAATCGCGCGCTTGGACGACGCGTCGCGGTTGCTGAAAGCTGCACCGGTGGCCTTGTTGCTGCGGCGCTGACGGAAATTCCCGGCAGTTCCGACGTGTTCGAAATCGGGTTCGTGACCTATTCGAACGAGGCCAAGCTGAAATTGCTCAAGATCAGCTCAGACGTGCTTGAGACCTTCGGTGCGGTGTCGATCGCCGTCGCGTGGAGCATGGCGCAGGGCGCACTCGAGCAATCGGGCGCGGATGTTGCCGTCGCCATCACCGGTATTGCCGGGCCCGGCGGTGGATCAGCGAAGAAGCCGGTCGGGACGGTGGTCTTCGCCCGTGCCGAGACGGGCGCCGATCGCAGCGATGTCGACGCAGATCGCAAGGATTTCGGCGATCTCGGCCGCGGCGGTATCCGCCTTCAGGCTGCGCTGTGCGCGCTCGAACTCTTGCTGCCGGTCGAGGATGTCGCACCGTAAAGCTCGGCCGCGCGCGTCTCGAACGCGCCGATCATCTTGCGTAAGGCGGCACCGAAGACCTGACCGGCGATCAGCTCGAACATCCGGTTCTTGAAGGCAAAGTCGACGGTGAAGTCGACCGCGCACCCCTGCTCCTCGGGGCGGAAACGCCATTCGTTGCGAAGATATTTGAGCGGACCATCGACATAGTCGACAAGGATCTCGGTCGGTCGAGTCTTCTGCACACGTGACGTGAACGTTTCGCGCAAGCCCTTGAAGCCGACGATCATGTCCGCGAGAGTCTCCGTCTCACTGCTCGAACGGACGCGCATCGCACTGACCCATGGCAGAAACTCGGCGTAGCGGCCGACATCGGCGACCAGATCGAACATCTGCTCGGGCGTGTAGGGAAGATGGCGTGTTTCGGAATGCTTGGGCATCAGATCCGTGCGACCCCGAGCTTTGCATCACGCGCCGCCCGAAGCTGCGCGAAGTCGTCCCCCGCATGGTAGCTCGACCGCGTCAGTGGCGACGATGCAACAAGCATGAATCCCTTGGCCCGGGCGATCGACGCATAGGCATCGAACGCCTTGGGCGTGACGAACTCGGCCACCTTGGCATGGCGTGGCGTGGGCTGAAGATACTGGCCCATCGTCAAGAAATCGATGTCCGCGCAGCGCATGTCGTCCATGACCTGGTGAATCTCGAGGCGCTCTTCGCCCAAGCCGAGCATAACGCCCGACTTGGTGAAAATCGACGGGTCGTGGCGTTTCACGCTCTCGAGCAGGCGCAACGAGGCATAATAGCGCGCGCCAGGCCGGATCGTCGGGTACAGGCGGGGGACTGTCTCGAGGTTGTGGTTGTAGACGTCGGGGCGCGCCTCGACGATCGACTCGATCGCGGCCTGCGCCTTGTTGCGGAAATCGGGCGTCAGAATCTCGATCGTCGTAGTAGGGTTCGACGCGCGGATCGCGTGGATGACCTTCACGAATTGCGAAGCGCCGCCGTCGGGAAGGTCGTCGCGATCAACCGAGGTGATGACGATGTGGTTCAGCCCCATCTGCGCGGCGGCATCGGCAACATTCTGTGGCTCCATCCGGTCGACCGCACGGGGCATACCGGTCTTCACGTTGCAGAAGGCGCAGGCACGGGTGCAGGTATCGCCGAGGATCATGACCGTTGCATGCTTCTTGGACCAGCATTCGCCGATATTCGGGCATGCGGCCTCTTCACAGACCGTCGTCAGGCTTTTCGAGCGCATCAGTTCGCGGGTCTTGGCGAAGCCGGCGGATGTCGGGGCCTTGACGCGGATCCAGTCGGGCTTTCGAGCGCGCGGCGCGGCGAGCGGGGTCATCTCGTTCATGGCAGGCAGATAGCGATCCCCGCTATGCGAAACAACACACATGCGGCTCTTCGCTCGATATCACGGGTATCCTGCGAAGCGGGCAAGAACGCCCCCGCGCCGGCGCATATGCGGAGCGGGCGCACTTGCTACGTCGAACCGCACCGACCGGCTCAGCGGAACCGTTCCAGATCCGTCGCAGCCGACACCGCGACGGCATATCGATCGGACAAATACCGTTCAAATCGTTGATGCGCATCGCACGTGAGCTGAAACGCCGCACCCCCCGCTCGCCCGTCGCCGGCAGCCTCGAACTCGATCAGCCCCTGAACCTCGAGTGCGCGAATCCAGCGGGTCAGTGTGGCGTGTCCGACCCCGAGCATCGGTTCGAGGTCGGTTGGCGTCAGGAGGACGCCTTCGGCCTCGCTGACATAGGCCGCAAGCAGGATGTCCCAGGCGCTATCGGCAAATAACGACGGGCAGAATATTGCCCCGCGCGCGCGCCGTGCGTCCAGCGTCAGCTGGGCCGTCTTCAACAAGGCTTCGGGTTTGACCTCGCCGGACCCAGGCATGGTTTCCTCGAAGATCATCGTCACGCAGACCTCGGTCCCTGGCGGCGCGATCGATAAATGGCCCTGCACCCAGAGATGCGACGAGTCGGTCCTGACCAGCCTTTTGGTCGTACTGATCGGGGATCCGGTATGAACCACGCGACGCATCAGACGCCGGCAACGCTCGCGGTCGGCAGGCGCGGTAAAATCGAGCATGTTGCTGCCAAGCAAAATGGCGGCTGTCGCGTTGAGCGTGTGGCAGAACGTCGCGTCCACCTCGACAATCGCCCCTGAGGTGTCGACACCTATTCGACCGCGTTCCGTCATGACCTACGCCCACTGAATGGCCGTCCGCTACTCGGACACGCCCATTATCTTAGGGCAAGCCTAACCATCATCGGAAGCTGTTCACGCTAACATAAGTTGTTCGGAAGGCGTTAGAATTTCGACCAAAATGGATATAGCTGCAGAGGACTGCGACCAAAAGCGGGGTTGTGCCTTGCGACGATTAGAGCTCGAGGGCCTTTTTCGCGACCTTGAGGACGGCGGGATCAAGCGGCGGGGGCACCATCGCGACTCCGCCCTCCAGGCGGTCTGCGACGACGGTCAGCGCAGCGATCCGTGCCGCCTTCTTGTCGTTTCCGTCGATGACGATCCACGGTGCTGCCGCGGTGTCGGTGCGTGCGAACATCTCATACATCGCGGCGAGATAGTCCTCGCGTCGCGACCGGTTGTGATAGTCGTCGAGACCGGTCTTCCAATGCTTCCAAGGGTCGCGCAGCCGCGCCTCTAGCCGCCGGTCCTGTTCCGCTTGGGTGATATGGACGAAGATCTTGATCAGCGTGGTGTCGTTCTCGATCAGCCCCGCTTCGAAAGCATTGATCGCGTCATAGCCGCGCTCCCATTCGCGGCGCGTGGCGAATTCCTCGACCCGCTCGACCAGTACCCTGCCGTACCAGCTCCGATCGAAGACGGCGATGTTCCCGTCCGCCGGCAACCGTTTCCAGAAGCGCCAGAGAAAGTGATGTGCCTTCTCGTCGGCGCTCGGGGCGGCGATCGGCCAGACGCGGTAGGTACGGGGATCCCACTCGGCCGACAACCGCTGGATGATACCGCCCTTCCCCGCCGCATCCCACCCTTCGAACATCACCACAGCGGGGCGCTTGTTGACGATATGCGCGACCTGGATGTGCTCAAGCCTCTTCTGAAGCTTAGCCAAGTCGCGCTTGTATTTGCCGTCATAGGCGTCGCCGGCTTCAAAATGGGCAAGATCGATGGGCATAAGCAAACTCCAGAAGATCAGGCGGCCACCAGGGGCGGGACGGAAATAACCAGGACGGCAGTGCCGCCCCCGCGTCAGCCCGCGGCGGGCGTCACCGTCTTGGCCGGGTCCTTCGGCCCATCGACGGTGAGCTTGATGTTGAGCTCCTTCAGCTGGCGCGGGCTGACCGGGCTCGGGGCGCCCATCATCAGGTCCTCGGCCTTCTGGTTCATCGGGAACAGCACGACCTCGCGGATGTTGGGCTCGCCCGCGAGCAGCATGACCATCCGGTCGATCCCGGGTGCCGAGCCGCCATGCGGCGGTGCGCCGACCTTGAACGCGTTGATCATGCCGGCAAAGTTCGTGTCGACATCGGCCTGCGTGTAGCCGGCGATCTCGAACGCCTTGTACATGATCTCCGGACGATGGTTCCGGATCGCACCCGACGATAGTTCGACGCCGTTGCAGACGATGTCGTACTGATACGCCAGGATATCGAGCGGATCCTTGTTCTCCAACGCGTCCATCTCGCCCTGCGGCATCGAGAACGGGTTGTGGCTGAAGTCGACCTTCTTGGCGTCCTCGTCATATTCGAACATCGGGAAGTCGACGATCCAGCAGAACTCAAACCGGTTCTCGTCGATCAGGCCGAGATCCGCACCTATGCGCGCGCGGGCTGCGCCGGCGAGCTTGGCGGCGGGGAGTTCCTTGCCGGCGGCGAAGAAGATGCCGTCGTTCGGCCCGAGGCCCATCTCCGCGATCAGCTTGCGCGTCGCTTCCTCGCCGTGATTCTTGGCGATCGGGCCGCCAAGTTCGCCGTTCTTCTGCGTGATGTAGCCGAGGCCGGCATGACCCTCGGCGCGCGCCCAGTCGTTCATATCCGTGAAGAACTTGCGGCTCTTCTCGGCGGTGTTTGGTGCGGGGATCGCGCGCACCACGTCACCGCCGGCGACGATGCCCGCGAACAGGCCGAAGCCCGAGTCGACGAAGTGGTGGCCGACGTCGTGAATCAGGATCGGGTTGCGCAGATCAGGCTTGTCGCTGCCGTATTTCAGCATCGATTCGCGGTAGGGAATGCGCTTGAACGGCAGGGCGGAGACCTGGCGTCCCTTGCCCTGCCAATCGGCGAACTCTTCGAACACGCCGTGGAGGACAGGCTCGATCGCGTTGAACACGTCGTCCTGCGTGACGAAGCTCATCTCGAAATCGAGCTGGTAGAATTCGCCCGGCGAACGATCGGCGCGGGCGTCCTCGTCGCGGAAGCAGGGGGCGATCTGGAAATAGCGGTCGAAGCCCGCAACCATCAGCAGCTGCTTGAACATCTGCGGTGCCTGCGGCAGCGCGTAGAACTTGCCCGGATGCACGCGGCTCGGCACCAGATAGTCGCGCGCGCCCTCTGGCGACGACGCGGTCAGGATCGGCGTCTGGAATTCGGTGAAGCCCTGATCGTTCATGCGGTTGCGCAGCGAGGTGATGACCTTCGAACGCAGCATGATGTTCGCGTGAAGCCGCTCGCGACGCAGGTCGAGGTAGCGATAGCGCAGGCGGATATCCTCGGGATATTCGGCCTCGCCCGCGACAGGCATCGGCAGCTCGCCGGCCATCGACTGGACGGTCGCGGCGGTCGCGCGGACTTCGATCCCGCCGGTCGGCAGGTTCGGGTTCACCGCTTCAGGTGCTCGTGCGGTGACCTTGCCGGTGATCGTGACGACGCTCTCGCTCTTCAGGCCCTCGATGACCTTGAAGACGGGGCCGGACACGTCGGTGACGATCTGCGTGATGCCGTAATGATCGCGCAGATCGATGAAGACCAGGTCACCATGATCGCGCTTTTTGTGGACCCAGCCCGAGACGCGGACCTCCTCGCCGACCTGTTCGGGGCGGAGGGCGGCGCAGTTATGGGTGCGATAGGCGTGCATGTGTCTCGTCTCTCATACGTCGTCCCTGCGTTTGCGGGGATCTCGTGCAGCAAGGGTGCGCCCTGCGACGGGAGATCCCAGCGTTTGCTGGGATGACGGGAATTGGATGGCCCGCGCTTCCCTTCCCTACCGGCCTTTGTCAAGGCGCCCCTTTGTCAACATGGGGGAGCCTCGCTATGGACGAGCGATGCATATCCACCCGCTTATCTCCGACAGTGCCACGCTCGCCAATCTGTGCGCGCGCATGGCCGACGCCGACTATGTGTGCGTCGACACCGAATTCATGCGCGAGAGCACCTATTACCCGGAGCTTTGCCTGATCCAGATCGCCGACGACAAGGAAGCCGCGGCGATCGACCCGATGGCGCCGGGGATCGACCTGAAGCCGCTACTCGATCTGCTCGTCGAGAATCACGACGTGCTGAAGGTCGTCCATGCCGGCGGGCAGGATATCGAGATCGTCTATAACCTCACGGGCAAGACCCCCTTCCCGCTGTTCGACACGCAGGTCGCGGCGATGGCGCTCGGCCAGGGCGAACAGATCGGCTATTCAAACTTGGTCGACAGCTGGCTCGGCATCGCGGTCGACAAGGGCGCGCGGTTCACCGACTGGGCGCGGCGCCCGCTGGATGCGCGCCAGATCGAATATGCGATCGGCGACGTCACGCATCTGTCGAAGATCTTCCCCAAGATGCTCGAGCGGCTGCGCAAGACCGGGCGCGGCGTGTGGCTTGACCAGGAGATGGAGCGGCTCGGCGATATCGCCAATTACGCGAATGATCCCGACCTGGCCTGGAAGCGCGTTCGGATCTCTGGGCGCAAGCCCGACGTGCTCGGCCGGTTGAAGGCCTTGGCGCGGTGGCGTGAACTCGAGGCGCAGGCGAAGGATCTGCCGCGCGGGCGGATCGTCAAGGACGAGACGCTTGGTGACATGGCAGGGCACCCGCCGCGGAAACAGTCCGACCTTGCCCGCGTCCGGGGGCTTTCGGCCACCTGGGCTGGCAACGATATCGGGGCGCGACTGATGCTCGCGATCGAGCAGGCACAGCCGCTCGGCGACGATGAGCTGCCGCCCCGCGACGATCGCAAGCCGGGTCTTGGCAAGGAGGGCTCGCTGGTCGCGGATCTGCTCAAACTCCTTCTCAAAATCCGCTCGCGAGATATTGATGTAGCGTCGAAACTTCTTGCGAGGACCGACGAGCTCGAGGCGCTGGCCGCGGGCGTGCGGACGGGCTTGCCGATGCTGGAGGGGTGGCGGTTCGACCAGTTCGGCCGCGACGCGCTGGACCTGGTCGAGGGCCGGCTGGCCTTTGCGGTGATCAACGGAAAGTTGAAAATGACCCGTACGGAGGACGCGGCATGAAGCGGGCGCTGCTTGCAGTCGTGCTTGCTTCGGCCGGGTGCATGCCGGTCGAGATGCGCGATCGCGCACCCGATGTCGCGACGCCAGCCCCGCCCGGTGCAGCGTGCAATATTGAAGCTCTGGGCGATCTGGTCGGGAAGCGGGCAAGCGATGCGCGCGCGGATGTGATGCTGGCCCGATCGGGCGCGCGTACGCTGCGGTGGATCGCGCCGAACGACGCGGTGACAATGGACTTCCGGACCGATCGCCTGAATGTCTATGTCGACGGCGCGAGCAGGATCGAGCGTTTCACCTGCGCCTGACCCTGATTGCGCGTTCCTCTCCGGTCAGGCGATCGCGAGCACCGGCTTCCGGCCGATGGCCGCGGCTAGTGCCGCGTGCCGCCGCTCGACGGCTTCCCCGTAGAGTCCCCGATCTGCGGGTAGTAGCGTAAGCGTCAGCGATACGCCGTCATCGGCGATGCGCGTGCGTTTAAGCGGTCCTGCAAGCCCCCCGCTCATCCGCTGCCCGAGACGCATCGCAAGCCCCCAGGCCGTCGCGCTCTGGATCTCTGCGGGTGTCGCCAGGCGCTCCACGGGATCCGCGGCGGCCAGGTCACCGCCAAGGCTCGTATACAGGGCTTGGGCGAGCATACCGCGACCCGGTGCGTCGATCGCGACCCAATTGCCGTGCAACGCGACTTCGACCCCGCGCTCGGCGCGAAATTCCGGATTGGCGCGCCAACCCACATCGGCGAGGAGGCAGGCGGTGTGGCGCAAGCGCGCCACCGCAGGGGGTTCGGTAACGAACAACGGCGCGATCCAGCGATCGAGCAGATCGCCATGTTCGGGAAAGCGGCCGAGCAGTCGCCCCTCCTCGCGTGCGGCTTCGATCAGGGGGTCGAGTGCCCGCGCCGCCGGCTTAAGGTCGCCGTAGAGCAGCCCTTCGCGAAGGCCATAGGCGGAGACGATCGTCGTCTTGCTGCCGAGCTGGCGCATGAGAATGCCGAGCAACGCGGTGGCATCGCCGAGCGTCGCGATCCGCCCGGACGACAGTCCCGGAATGGCTTTCAGGCGCGGCTTGGACAATTGCGGGATGGTGCGGCTGAGGCGCGTGACGGTCGCTGCGGTCATAGGATATTGATGGATGATCGGCAGCGGATAGTCCGACAGCTCCATGTCGAGCCGCGCCAGCGCCCGCCATGACCCGCCGACAAGATACAACGGCAGGCCCTGCCCGCGTGCGGCCCAGCCGGCATCGCGCACGAGCCGCGCCACATAACGCTCGAGCACCTTGCCCCGCTTCGCCCGCATCGGTCCGATGCGCAGGACGCCAAGGGGGAACGAGACGCTGTCCTCGATCTTGCCACGGCGGACGCGTACGAGCTCGAGGCTGCCGCCGCCGAGATCGCCGACGATGCCATCCGCCTCAGGAATCGCAGACAGCACGCCATAGCCCGCAGCGCTCGCCTCCTGTCCGCCCGACAACGTCTCGACCTTGAGCCCCAACTCCTCTGCCGCGGCGATGAGGTCACCCCCGTTCCGGGCATCGCGAACTGCTGCCGTGGCAACCGTCCGCAGCGTCGAACACTCCATCTCACCCGCAACCGCGGCAAACCGCGCAAGCGCCACCTTAGCGGTCTTGAGTGCTGACTTTTCGATCGTGCCCGTCGCCGCCAATCCGCGGCCGAGGCCCGCCAGCACCTTCTCGTTGAACCGGATCGCCGGCAGTCTGGGCGGTCCCTGATAGACGACGAGCCGGATCGAGTTCGATCCGATGTCGATGATCCCGGTGCGCGGATGGTCGTCGACCTCAACCTTTGGCGTCGCGGTGCCGAACAGGAGGTTGGTAACGCTCATCGCTGTCGACGGAGCGAAAGCGTCGGCACGGTTGCGCTCGTGGCAAGCGATGCACCACGGCCGGAAAGAGACGGATTAGTCATGAAATACCGATGCAGGTTGAACGGACGATCGCCGGGATCGACACGCGAATAATCGCCGTCAGGTCCTAGCTCCCAGCTTTGTTCGTTGTCGATGAGATTGGCGACCATCACCTGGTCGAGGATCTGGTCGTGCACCGTCGGGTTGAGGATTGGCAGCATATATTCGACGCGCCGATCGAAATTACGCGGCATCCAGTCGGCGGACGAGATGAACAGCTTCGCACCGTCGTTCGGCAAAGCCTTCCCGTTTCCGAAAGCCCAGATACGGCTGTGTTCGAGGAACCGGCCGATCACCGATTTGACGCGGATCGTTTCGGACAGGCCGGGCACACCCGGTCGGAGACAGCAGATGCCGCGGATGATGAGGTCGATTTCGACCCCAGCCCCGCTTGCCTCGTACAGCTTCTCGATCACCGCAGGGTCGACCAGCGAGTTCATCTTCGCCCAGACCCCTGCCGGTCGCCCCGCGCGGGCATTGACGATCTCGACGTCGATCAGGGTCATCAGATTCTTCCGGAGGTCCCGCGGGCTCAGGCTGACACGGGCCATGTCCGTCGGTTCGACATAGCCGGTGATGTAGTTGAACATCTGCGCGGCATCGCGCCCGACCGCCGCGTCGGCGGTGAAGAAGCTGAGGTCAGTGTAGATCTTGGCCGTGACGGGGTGATAATTGCCGGTACCGAAATGGCAGTAGGTCCGGAACGCCTGCCCCTCTCGGCGGACGACCAGGGAGACCTTTGCATGGGTCTTCCAGTCGATGAACCCGTAGACGACCTGCACCCCTGCGCGTTCCAGCGCGGAGGCCCAGACCATGTTCTGCTCCTCGTCGAACCGTGCTTTGAGTTCGACCACCGCGGTGACAGACTTTCCGGCCTCGGCGGCCGTGATCAGCGCGTTGATGACGGCCGGCTGCTTGCCTGCGCGGTAGAGCGTCTGCTTGATGGCCACCACGTCGGGATCGTTCGCCGCCTGCTTCAGGAAAGCGAGCACCACCTCGAATGTCTCATAGGGGTGGTGAACGACGATGTCCTTGGCCTTGATCGCCGCGAAACAGTCGCCACCAAATTCACGGATACGTTCTGGAAAGCGTGGCGTGAACGGCGGGAACTTGAGATCTGGGCGATCCTCCTCGACCAGGCCGTCGAGATCGACGATGCCCAGCAGATTGCCGCTTTCGGTGATGATCGCCTCGGCCCCGCCGAGTTCATCCTTGAGTACCGCTGCCAGCACGTCCGGTATCCCGGTCTCCAGCTCGAGCCGGATCACCCGGCCCCGGCGCCGACGCTTGATCGCGTTGGCGAAGTAGCGGACAAGGTCCTCCGCCTCTTCCTCGATCTCCATGTCGCTGTCGCGCAGGACGCGGAAGCTCGCGGCGGCAAGAACGTCATAGCCCGGGAACAGCACGGGCGCGAACCGCTTGAGGAGTGTCTCGATCGCGACATAGCGCGCCGGCTCGCCGGGCAACCGCACGAAACGCGTCATGGTGTGCGGCAACATGACCAGTTCGCGGACCGGCTCGTTGTCCGACCGGCGGACGAGGTCGAAGATTACCGACAGGCCGCGGTTCGGAATGAACGGGAACGGATGGGCGGGGTCGAGCGCCTGCGGGGTCAGAATCGGAAAGATCTGCTCACGAAAATGCGTTTCGAGCCAGTCATCGGCTTCGCCCTCGACGGCATCGCGGCGCAGGACAAACAGCCCCGCTTCGTCGAGCAGCACACGAAGATCACCCCAGACCGCCTGCTGGCTCTCCATCAGCGCGTCCGCTTCGCGGATGATCGCGGTCAGCTGCTGCCCGGCGGTCAAGCCGTCGGCCGAGCGACGATCGACGTCCTGCGTCTGCTGACCCTTCAGTCCGGCGACACGGACCATGAAGAACTCGTCGAGATTGGATCCCGAAATCGAGAGAAACCTAAGCCGTTCGAGCAACGGATGCGCCGGATTGCACGCCTCTTCGATCACGCGCCGATTGAACGCGAGCCAGGAAAGCTCACGGTTGAAAAATCGGTCGTTCGGCTGAGCGCCGATGGGATCGTCGTCGTCTTCCGCTTGGCGGACGATATGCGCTGGACGGTTCATCGGTCCTCTAGGGGCTTAAGGTGACGTGAAAAGCGGCAGATCAAGGGCAAGTTGCGGCCGTAGGATCAGGCCAGCCTCGGTCAGGGTGGTTCGTGCAAGATTAATGGACAAGCGCTTGCGGCGTTCCATCGTTTCCTGATCCAGCGCATCGACGGTTCGCGTGACGGTAATATGACTACGCTCGATTCGCGACGCGAGCCAGTCGATGAGATCGGGCCGTGCATCGACGTTGCGGCGCTCGAACAGATGCGCAAGCAACAGGCGCATGAGCTCGTCGTCGGGTGCACCGATCGCCGCGATCGGGCTCGCAGCAAGGCGCGATCGCAGGTCAGGAAGCTTGACCTTCCATTCGGGCGGTGCCGCGTCAGCGACAATGAGCAACGGTTTTTGCTCTTCCTGGGCCTGGTTCCAGGCGTGGAATAGCTGTGCCTCGGGTACGCGTTCTGCGTCGTCGATGATCGTCCCGCCACTCTTGGCCGCGAAGATCCGTGCGAGCAGGCTGCGGCCAGACTTTCGCGGACCGGTCAGGATGGCGGTCATCACCGGCCAGGTCGCCCAATGCTCCAGCGTCTGCGCCGCACGGACATTTGAAGGAGTTACGAGGAAGGCGTCGTCACGGGGATCCGCCGGCCAACCGAGCGGCAGCGCAATTTGAGTCATTCGATCCGCGCTCACCCTGTCGTCGCATTGTCCGCAGGCAAGTCCGGCGGAAGAAGTTGTGCGGTGCGGCGGATCCGAATGGTCTGGCCCGAACCGAACACCTGATAGCCGCGCGCTTCGAGCGCCGCCTTGAGCGCTGCCGGATCGCCATCATAGGCAACACGCATCAGCGACACGCCGCCGAGTGCGAGGCTGGTCGTCGCGGCCGACCGGACGCCGGGAATCGCCCGCAGCGCCGCCTCCGTCGAGGTAACGGCCGCCGCTGCGGGCGTATCGAACTGAACGGTGATCGAGAGGCCGGTGCCCCCCGTCAGGACGGCCGTATTGGCGTCGGCCGTTTCATCGCCCGGGACGGTCTCAGTCGCAATGGGATCGGGCGCAGGCGGCGGCGAAAGGCTGTAGTCGACCCGCAGCGTGCCGTTCCGCCGCGCCTGCTGGTACAGGTCATCGATCCGCTTGACGCCGGTGTCCATGAGCTGCGGCAGCCCGTCCGGGGTCCCGACCCGCAGCGTGAAACGGCCGATCAGCGCGTTGTCGGGGCCATGACGTGCTTCGAACACCCCGATCACCGGGCCACCTGGCCATTGGCGATATAGCGTGACGACCGGAACGAGAATGTCGCTGGCGCCATATTGATCGATGATCGTCCGCCACCAGCCGCGGCCGGGCCGCTGCGTCTGGCCGACGTTCAACAGTAGCGGGTCGGGGCCCGACCCCGACGGGCGGACATAGTCGATGCTGCTGTTACCCGTCCGATAGCGTGCCCAGGCCTGCTGCCATTCCGTCCGCTGCTCGAAGACCTGCCCGACACCGCCCGACCATTGGACCGGTATGACGAGCATCGGTTGCGACCGATCCGAATAGGTCGAGATGCCCAGGAGCGATCCCGCCCGGCTACGATCGAACAGCACACCGAGCTTGGCGACGTAACGCTGCGGCCCGATCTGTTCGTTCTCGACGACGATACCCGAGACCAGCGAATCGAGCGTGCCGTCGGACACCAGCGCTCCGCCGCCGCCTAGCCGATTCGACAATTGCACCCAGGCCTTGCGCTGCGCCAGTCGCCAGCCGCCATAGCGGGCAGCGTCGGCGGACGGGCCCGCGACGTCGACGATGACGCCGCTGACCTCGTACGCACTTCCGCTATCGACGGGCGCTGCGCCGCGGCTGCCGCCCTCGATCTGTGCGAGCACGGCCCCGCCGCCAAGCAGCAGCGCGGCGCCGGCAAGCGCGGTGGGAAGGGCACGGATACGCATCACGCGGGCCTTTTGGCGAAGCAGACGTGGAAATCCAAGCGCGATGTGGCTAGCAGCACCGATCATGACCGATACGCCAGACTCCGCCACGCCCTATACCTACGCTCAAGCGGGGGTCTCGATCGCCGCCGGCAACGCGCTGGTGCGCGCGATTGCACCGCTTGCCCGCTCGACGCGACGCCCCGGCGCCGATGCCGATCTCGGCGGCTTTGGTGGCCTGTTCGACCTGAAGGCGGCGGGCTTCGTCGACCCTTTGCTGGTCGCGGCGAACGATGGCGTGGGCACCAAGTTGAAGCTGGCGATCGAATGGAACCGACATGATGGCGTCGGCATCGATCTCGTCGCGATGTGCGTCAACGACCTGATCGTCCAGGGCGCCGAGCCGCTGTTTTTCCTCGATTATTATGCCAGCGGCAAACTCGACGCTGAAGTTGCAGAGCGCGTCGTCGCGTCGATCGCCGAGGGTTGCAAGACGGCCGGCTGTGCGCTGATCGGCGGCGAAACCGCGGAGATGCCGGGCATGTACGCGGACGGCGACTATGATCTCGCCGGCTTTTGCGTCGGCGCGGTCGAGCGGACCAACATGCTGACCGGCCGCGATATCGCGGCAGGCGACGTCATGCTCGGGCTGGCGTCGTCGGGAGTGCATTCGAACGGCTTCTCGCTCGTCCGCCGGCTCGCGAGCGACCGCGGGTGGAAACTCGACCGGCCGGCGCTGTTCGATCAGGACAAGCTGCTGATCGACCATCTGATGGCGCCGACTCGGATATACGTCGCCGGCCTGCTGCCGCTTCTGCGTGAGCGCCGCATCAAGGGCCTCGCGCATATCACGGGCGGTGGATTGCTCGAAAACATTCCACGGGTTCTGCCGCAAGGTGTTCACGCAATCGTCGATGCGGATGCCTGGAATCAGTCCCGGCTCATGGCGTTCCTTCAGGCGCAGGGTGCTATCGAACCGGAGGAGATGGCACGGACCTTCAATTGCGGCGTCGGCATGGTTGCGATCGTCGACGCTAACGATGTGACGATGATCACCGCTGCGCTGGAAGCCGCGGGCGAGACGGTATTCCCGATCGGGCGGATCGAGGCGGGGACACATGGCTGCACCGTGCGCGGTTTGGCGGGCACGTGGAGCGCGCGCGCCGACTGGACCGCGACTCATGGCTGACAGAATGCGCGTCGGTGTGCTCGTATCGGGGCGCGGATCGAACATGATCGCGCTAATTGAGGCGTCGCGCGCTGCGAACTGCCCTTATGAGGTGGTGCTCGTCGCGTCCGACAAGCCGGAGGCGGCCGGCATCGCATGGGCAAAGGCCGAGGGGATAGCGACGTTTGCGCTGTCTCCCCGCGGGCTGGGCAAACCGGCTTATGAGGCGGCGATCGATCGGGCGCTCCGGGACGCCGCGGTCGAGGTCATCGCGCTGGCCGGCTATATGCGGCTGCTCTCCGACGGATTCGTCGCCGCATGGCGCGATCGGATCGTCAATATCCATCCCTCGTTGCTCCCCAAATACAAGGGGCTCGATACGCATGCGAGAGCGATCGCGGCGGGCGATGCCACGGGAGGATGCTCGGTCCATCTGGTTACCGAGGAACTCGATGGCGGCGTCGTGCTGGGTCAGGCCGAAGTCCCGATTCTGCCAGGCGACGACGCCGGTGCGCTGGCAGATCGCGTGCTGGCCGCGGAACATGCGCTATACCCCAAGACGCTTGCCGAGTTCGTGAAACGATGAACGCCCTGCCGAAAACAGACATCTGATGAGCCGCGAAACACCGACCGAACGGCGTGAAGCCGCCGAAACGCGCCGCCGCTGGGTAACGCTGGCAGAGGTCCTCGCGGTCGCCGGTGTGCTCATCGCGGCACTCACGCTCTGGAGCAACTGGTCCGAACGCAACGCGGACAAGGCCGAGAAGGCGAGCGCGCGTGCCAGCGAACAGCGCGAAAGCCGACGCTTCGAAATTCGTGCCGTCGCGGCGGAGGATGGCGATTCGCTGATGTTGCTGCGCGACGACAAGCACGACATCCAGACGGCGACGATCGCGTTCCCCTCGGCGCTGAGCGTCGAGCGCAAGGATGCCCTGACGGATCAGATCCAGCGTGACTGGTTCAAAAAGGCCTTGCTGAAAGCCACCGATGGGGGCGAGGACGATCAGACCGGGCGGCTGCCGGTCCTCATTGCGGTCACCTATACCGATGGCGACGTCTCGGGCTCGGCAAGCGGGATCTACGACGTGATCTGGCGTACGGAAGCCGGCATGTTCTCGTTTGGCCGGTCACTGAAACTGGAAGGCCTGAAGCTCAGGCAACGTGGTGGCGATCAGGCAAAGCTGGACGCGTTATGGACACGCCAACAACGCTAGCGAGCCACGCTGCCCCTGAGACCGTCAAATTTCGCGGGCGTAGACCGGATCGGTGTACGGTGTCGTCCCGATCCTGAAGGGCCGAGTGCCGATCACGGAGAAATGCTGGCGTTCGTAAAATGCGCGGGCGCGGGCGTTCAAGCCCCACACACCCAATAACACACGGGCGTAATCGCGCTCGGCCGCGTCAGCGAGCGCCCGGTCCATCAACGCGGCGCCGAGACCAGATCCCTGCGCCTGTTTCATGAGGTAGATGCGCCGCAGTTCGATGTCACGAGGGCCGGTTTCGATCGGAAATGCCGGCGTCGTGAGCACGGAATAGCCGATCGGCGCATGACCCGGCTCATATTCCGCAAGCGTCACGATCGTTGCCGGATCGTCGAGCCATGCCTCGAAGACCGCGACGCTGTTGTTCCGCGTACAGTGATCGACGATGTCGACCCCCGCAAAGGCTGTTGCGTAGGCGTCAAGAAACGAGGCGGCTCCGACGAGCGAGAGGGCGGGCGCATCGCCCACCGTCGCGCGTCGTAGCCGCCAGAGCATCAGCCGACGATTTCTTCGGGCTTGAAGAAATAGGCGATCTCGATCTCGGCATTCTCGTCCGAATCCGAACCGTGAACGCTATTGGCTTCGATCGACTCGGCGAGTTCCTTGCGGATCGTGCCGGGCTCGGCGTTCGCCGGGTTGGTCGCACCCATGATGTCGCGGTTGCGCTGCATCGCGTTCTCGCCTTCGAGAACCTGGACGACGACGGGGCCCGAGATCATGAACGAGACGAGTTCACCAAAGAAGGGGCGCTCCTTGTGCACCGCGTAGAAGCCTTCGGCCTGCTCGCGGGTCATCTGGATGCGCTTCGACGCGACGACGCGCAGGCCGGCTTCCTCGAGCATCTTGGTGACCGCACCGGTCAGGTTGCGGCGGGTGGCATCGGGCTTGATGATCGAAAAGGTACGGTTCGCGGCCATGATGGTCACGGGCTCCTGTGTTGACGGAAATAGGATGCGCGGCGCTTAGGCGCGGATCGGCCCCAAAGCAACGCCTATGCCGTCCAATTTCAGGCAGCCTGCTCCCAGCGGCCGGCATCGTTCTGTCTCCAGTACCGACGCTCGACACCATCTCGATCGCCCAGCGTCTTCCATGCCAGCCGCGCCTCGCGAATCGCCTCTTCATCGAACACATGGAATACCCGCTCGAAATCGAGCGCCGCGTCCCGCCAGCGACCATCGACGATCGCAATGTTGCGCGCGGCGTTGGCCGTCGTCACGTCGCTGGCAATCAGAACGGGCTGTGCCGCGTCGTTACCTGCGCCGATATGTGCATGCGGCAGGAAGCTCTGCGGCGCATAGGACCAGAGGAGCCGATCGAGCGCGACACGCTGCGCCTCGGGTTCGGCGACTATCAACAGGCGACCGCCGGTCTGCACGACGCGCTCGGCGATCCGCGGCAGGACACGGTCGAGCGGGCTGGTCAGGTGGTAGAAATCGACCTGCATTTTGTTGCTCCCCCAAACCCAGACTGCCGCCCCAGGCCGCCCCGTCATCCTGACCTCTGCCAGGATGACGGTATGTCGACCATTCAGCCTTCGAAATTGTCGGCAACGAAACGGTCGAGCAGGCGCACGCCATAACCGGTCGCGCCCTTGTCGTGGTGGGTTCCCGGCTTGTCCGACCAGACCATGCCCGCGATGTCGAGGTGCGCCCATTTCACGCCTTCGTCGACGAAGCGTTTGATGAACTGCGCCGCAGTGATCGACCCTGCGCCGCGCGGGCCGACATTCTTCATGTCCGCGATCGGCGAGTCTATCAGCTTGTCGTAGGCCGGCGACAGCGGGAAGCGCCACAGTGTGTCGCCACTGGCCGTCCCAGCCGCAAGCAACTGGTCCGCCAGCGCGTCGTCATTGGCGAAGATGCCGCCATTCTCGGTGCCAAGCGCGACAATCATCGCACCCGTCAGCGTCGCGAGATCGACGATCGTCGCAGGCTGATGCGTCTTCTGCACCCAGGTCACGCAGTCGCAAAGCACCAGCCGTCCTTCGGCATCGGTGTTCAGGACTTCGATCGTCTGGCCCGACATCGACGTGATGACGTCACTAGGCCGCAGCGCCGCGCCATCGGGCATGTTCTCGACCAGCCCCATCACGCCGACCACATTGGCCTTGGCCTTGCGCGCCGCCAGCGCCTTCATCGCGCCAGCGACCGCTCCTGCCCCGCCCATGTCCCACTTCATGTCTTCCATGCCAGCGCCAGGCTTGATGGAGATACCACCCGAGTCGAACGTCACGCCCTTGCCGACAAGGGCAAGCGTCGGGACGTCGGAAGCGGCTCCGTTCCACTTCAGCGCCAGCAGGCGGGCCTCGCGGCGCGAGCCCTGGCTGACGCTCAGCAGCGAACCCATGCCAAGTTCCGCCATCTGCGCTTCGTCGAGGACGGTGATTTCGAGCCCCAGCCCTTCGACGTCCTTCGTCACCTTCTCGACGAAGCTCTCGGGGTAGACAACGTTCGGCGGCGACGTGACGAGCCACCGCGTCAGATCCATGCCGCCACTTACCGCGGACTGGTCGGTCCATGCCGCGTCGGTGCCTTCGGGTGCACCGGCGATCGTGAATGTCGTCAAGCTCGGCTTCGACGTCTCGGCAAGCTTCGTGCGATACGCATCGTAACGCCATGCCCGCTGCAGGCCCGCTGCGGCGAACCGGGCGGCGGCCGCAGCACTCGGGGGCGTCCCGGCGGCACCCAGGTCGATCGTCACCGAGGTGGCGCCCGACGTCAGCAGGCGCGCGGTGACCGCACCGCCCGCTTTCCCCCAATCCGCATCGCTGCCCGCACCGACGCCAACGAACAGGAGCTGGCGTACCGTGTCCGCGACCGGAACGAAGACCTCGATGATCGCCCCCGCTTCGCCGGTGAAGCGGGCAGCGGCCGCGGCCTGCGTCGCTACCGCCTCGACGCCATTCCCGATCGCGGTCCATCGCGTCGTGGACAATGCGTCCTTGGCAACAGGCACGGCGAGAATGGCCGCATCGGGCTTGGCGACGGGAGTGAAATCGATCTGCATGGGGACCTCGAAAAACATTGAATAGACTGGGCTAGATGCCCCTAAGCTGATGCTGCGTAAGCGGCAAAGCAAGGTCGCGGCTGATCAAGCCTGTGGATAGCGGTGATCCGACGCACGGCGATTGCAGCAACGCGCGGACGATGCGATAGGCGGCGCGGTATGGCGGCGACCGGCCGCAGTTCCAAAAGGGGTTGGTTCGGATCGTGTTGCGTATCGACCTTATGGCGGGTTGCGCCCTGTCGCTCGCCTTGCTCGCATCGGGACTGCTTCCGGCGTCCGCGCGTGCGCAGGATCTCCAGGCGCGTCCGGCAGCGCCGCCCCTTCCGGAAACGCCGACATCGTCGACCCCAACGGATCCGGATCAGGTGCAATTCAGCGCCAGTGGTCTCGAATATGACACCGACGCCGACATCGTCACGGCAACTGGCGAAGTCCGCATGTTCCGCCAGGGCGATCGGCTGCGCGCCGACAAGGTGGTGTGGAACCGCAAGACGGGCAAGGTTCTTGCGACGGGCAATATCGCGGTCACCAACCCCCAGGGCGACATTGCCTATGGCGACTCGATCGAATTGACCGACTCGCTGAAAGACGGCGTGGTCGACAACATGCTGGTCGTGCTCGAACAGGGCGGCAGGCTGGCCGCCAAGCAGGGGACGCGCGAGGCTGATGGCACGGTCGAACTGCGCAGTGCCGCATATACGCCCTGCGCCGTCGTGAACACGGCCGGGTGCCCCAAGGAGCCGACCTGGAAGATCACCGCAGTCAGCGTCACCTATCGGCCCGACCGCAAGCGGATCTATTATGCCGGCGCGCGCCTGCACCTGTTCGGACTTCCCAGCCTGCCGCTACCCAAATTCTCGAATCCCGTCGGCGGGGGCAGCGACAGCGGGCTGCTATCGCCCAATGGCGGCTATAGCCGGGTCAACGGTTTCGAAGTCAGCATTCCCTATTATGTGAAGCTCGCGCCCAACCAGGGCCTAGTTGTCACGCCGCACCTCTACACCAGCGTCCTGCCGATGCTCCAGGCTGACTATTCCGCGCTGAGCACCAGGGGCGCGTTCAGCCTGCGCGCCTATGCGACTGAAAGCCGCCGAAGCGACGATCTGACCACGGCAAATCCGGCGGACACCAGCATGGCGTTCCGCGGCTATCTCGACGGCATGGCGCGCTATCAGCTGACGCCCAACTGGAGTATCAGCGGCTCGCTCCGCCTGACGACCGACCGGACGTTCCTGCGGCGCTACGACATTTCGCGCGACGACCGGTTGCGCAGCACGGCCAGCCTCGAGCGGATCGACGACAGCAGCTATTTCGCGCTGACCGGCTGGTACGTCCAGACGCTGCGCGTCAATGACAGCCAGGGTCAGCAGCCGATCGCGCTTCCCGAGATCGACTATCGCAAGCGCTTCGACGATGGACTGGTCGGGGGCCGCGTCCAGCTCCAGCTCAACACGCTCGCGCTGACACGCACCGACGGACAGGACACGCAGCGCGCGTTCGCCAGCGCGCAATGGGATCTTCGGCGCCTGACGAACTGGGGTCAGGAAGTTACCTTCACGGCATTCGCCCGCGCCGACGCCTATAACACGAACAACACCGACGCGACCTCGATCGTCAGTTATCGCGGACTCGAAGGATTTCACAAGCGGGCGATCGGCGCAGCGGCCGTCGACGTGAAATGGCCTTTCATCGGCACGTTCCTCGGCGGCACGCAGCGGTTCACGCCGCGTGTCCAGCTCGTAGCCGCACCGAGCATTGCCAACACGCGCATCCCCAACGAGGATTCGCGGGCCGTCGACCTCGACGATACCAACCTGTTCGCACTGAACCGCTTTGCTGGGTATGACCGGTTCGAGGATTCCTCGCGCGCCACCTATGGCGGCGAGTGGGCACTCGACCTTCCGGGGATCGCCTTCACGACGAATATCGGACAGAGCTATCGCCTGGGTACGCGGCCGACGATCCTGCCCGACGGTACGGGGCTCAGCGACCGGTTCTCCGATATTGTCGGTCGCAGTGAGTTACGGTTCCGCGACTTTGTTTCGGTGGTGCACCGCTACCGGCTCGACAAAGACAGCCTGGCAATCCGCCGCAACGAGATCGACGCCACGATCGGATCGCGCGCGACTTACGTGCTCGTCGGCTATCTGAAGCTCAACCGCAATATCGACGCCGCGATCGAGGATTTGCGCGACCGCGAGGAGATCCGCGTCGCCGGCCGTGTCCAGTTTGCCCGGTTCTGGTCGGCCTTCGGATCGGGGGTCGTCGATTTGACGAACAAGTCGGAAGATCCGCTGTCGGTCAGCGACGGTTTCAGCCCGATCCGCCACCGTGTCGGCGTGCAGTATGAAGACGATTGCCTGCGGCTTGGCGCGACGTGGCGGCGGACGTACAACGATACCGGTGATGCGCGGAAGGGGAACAGTTTCCTGCTGACGCTGGCCTTCACCAATCTTGGCCGCTAAGCCCGCATTCAGCTAAGCCAGGGTAGGCCGCGCGGCACGTGCGATGATACGCGATGATGGGATACCGACACCTTGAAGCATGATGTTCGACTGACGGCGCGTGGTGGCCGCGTAATCGGCGCTGTGGTCCTTGCCGCACTGACCGCAAGCGCCATTGCCCAGACCGCGCCAACGCCTGCGCCCGCGCCCGCTGGAGGATCCGGCCAGACCGTGTCCGATCAGAGCGTGCCCGACAATACCGGGCTTAACCTGCCGACGAACCTTCAGATCTTCGGCAAGGTCGATCCGAACGTCCGCAAGCCGACGGCGATCGTCAACGATTCCGTGATCACCGGCACCGACGTCGATCAGCGCGTCGCCTTGATCGCGATGGCCAATGAGGGCGCCAAGCTCTCCCCCGAAGACCGCGATCGGTTGAAGCTCCAGGTCCTGCGGCAGCTGATCGACGAGACGCTGCAGATCCAGGAGGCAAAGACCGCCGACATCACGATCACGCCCGCCGAACTGACGCAGAGCTATGACGCGGTATCGAAGCGGTTCAACCGGACCCCTGCCACCATGGCGGCCTATCTGCGGCAGACCGGCTCGTCGGATCGCTCGCTCAAGCGTCAGATCGAAGGCGAACTGGCCTGGCAGCGCTATCTGCGGCGCCGTGTCGAGCCCTTCGTCAACGTCGGCGACGAGGAGGTCAAAGGCATCATCGACCGTCTCGAGGCGGCCAAGGGTACGGACGAGTTTAACCTGAAGGAAATCTACCTCGCCGGGAATGCGACGAACGGGCAACAGGTCTATGCCAATGCCCGCCAGCTGATCCAGGAGATCCAGAAGGGCACGCAGCCGTTCGAGTCGTATGCGCGGCAATTCTCCGAGGCGTCGACCCGCGCGGTCGGCGGCGACCTTGGCTGGGTTCGCGCATCGACGCTGCCGCCGGAGCTCGCCCAGGCGACGCAGTCGATGCAGGTCGGCCAGGTGGCCGGTCCGATCGAGGTGTCGGGCGGCTATTCCATCCTGTACCTGACCGACAAGCGCCAGGTGCTGACCGCCGACCCACGCGACGCGCGGCTCAGCCTGAAGCAGCTGACGTTGCGCTTCCCGCCCAATACCTCGCAGGCGCAGGCAGCAGCCCGTGCCGAGGCGTTCGCGAGGGCGACGAAAGATCTGCGCGGGTGTGGCACCGTCGAAAAGGTCGCCGCGGGCATCGGCGCGGATGTTGTCGACAATGATACGGTCCGGATCCGCGATCTTCCGCCGCAGCTTCAGGAAGTGATGCTCAAGCTACAGGTCGGCGAATCGAGCCCGCCATTCGGGTCCGCTGAACAGGGCGTACGTGCCCTCGTCCTGTGCGGACGCGACGATCCGCAGTCAGGCAATCTGCCAAGTTCGGAACAGATCCAGGGACAGCTCGAGCAGCAGCGCGTCAATCTGCGCGCCCAGCAGAAGCTGCGCGATCTGCGTCGTGACGCCGTCGTCGAATATCGCTGATCCTGACATGCCGCAGTCGCGCCCCCTCGCCGTCTCGATGGGCGACCCTGCGGGAATCGGACCTGAAATCATCGCCAAGGCTTGGGCCGCGCGTGTTGCGCACGACCTGCCTCCTTTCGTTGCGATCGGCGACATCCGGGCGATCGAGCGGGTCTGGTCCGGGCCTGTGGTCCGGATCTCGGATCCTGCCGAAGCGGCCACGGTATTCGGCGGTGCGTTGCCAGTCCTGAGCGTCGAAGACGCGGGCGAGATCGTGCCCGGGAATCCGGACGTCGAGGGCGCCCGTTGCGCCTTGCACGCGCTCGAGCTCGCCGTGGGCCTGGTCAAGACCGGAGCAGCGCGCGCGCTGGTCACGGGCCCGGTATCGAAGGCAAAGCTCTATGCGATTGGCTTCAGCCATCCCGGGCAGACGGAGTTCGTCGCTGAACGGTTCGGCGTCGCGGGCGAGAATGCCGTGATGATGCTTGCCGGCCCGTCGCTCCGTGTCGTGCCGATCACGACGCATGTGCCGCTCGGCGACGTCGCGTCCCTGCTGTCGGTCGATCTGATCGTCGCAAAGGGGCGGGCGACGGCGCGCGGGTTGACGCGGAATTTCGGGATCGCGGCCCCGAGGCTCGCCTTTGCCGGGTTCAATCCGCACGCGGGTGAACAGGGCGCGCTCGGTCGTGAGGAGATTGATATCATCGCCCCGGCAATCGATCTGCTTCGCGCGGAGGGCATCGACGCGACCGGGCCTTTTGCGGCAGATACTTTGTTCCACCCGCGCGCGCGGGCGACCTATGACGCGGCACTCTGCTGCTATCACGACCAGGCGCTCGTGCCGCTCAAGACCATCCACTTCGACGAAGGCGTCAACATCACGCTCGGGCTGCCTATCGTGCGCACCTCACCTGACCACGGCACGGCATTCTCGATCGCCGGTAAGGACCTTGCCGAACCGGGTGCCATGATCGCGGCGATCGCGATGGCCGGTCAGGCATCCGATCGGCGTGCTGCGCAAAGCGCCGAAAGTCGATGATCGCCCCGGCAACGGTCCTCCCCCCGCTGCGCGAGGTGATCGCGCGGCACGGCCTTAACGCCAGCAAGGCGCTGGGGCAGAATTTCCTGTTCGACGGGCAACTGCTGTCGCGCATCGCCGCTGTGCCGGGTGACCTGCACGACGCTGAAGTCCTCGAGGTCGGCCCAGGTCCCGGTGGACTGACCCGCGCCCTGCTTGCGGCGGGTGCGCGCGTGACGGCGATCGAGCGGGATCACCGCTGTATCCCGGCGCTGGCCGAACTGGGCGAGGCGTTCCCGGGGCAGTTGACGGTCATCGAGGGCGATGCGCTGGTGATCGACGCACCGGCGTTGTTCAAGACAAAGCCACACATCGTCTCCAACCTGCCCTATAATGTCGGTACCGCCTTGCTGGTCGGCTGGCTGTCGGCGGACTGGGTGCCATGGTGGCAGTCGCTGACGCTGATGTTTCAGAAGGAGGTCGCTGAACGGATTGTCGCGACCACCAATAGCGACCATTACGGACGTCTGGCGGTGCTGGCACAATGGCGAAGCGCGTCGCGGATCGCGATGCCGGTCCACAGGTCGGCCTTCACGCCGCCACCCAAGGTCATGTCCGCGGTCGTCCACATCACGCCACAGGCTGCGCCCGAGGGTGTCGACTTCGCCCTGCTCGAACGGCTGACCGGCGCCGCTTTTGGACAACGCCGCAAGATGCTCCGCCAGAGCCTGAAGTCGGTGCCTGGCGCTCTCGATGCGCTGGAGCGGATCGGGATCGATGGGACGCGACGCGCGGAGACCTTGTCGGTGCTGGATTTTGTGGCACTGGCGCGCGCCGCGAAGACACGGCCGCTCACCGTCAGCGGCTGAGGTCGTCCCGCTCAGTCCTTGGCGGGGGTCGTGGGCTTTACGACCTGCGCGGTCGTGATCGGCGGCCCCTTGGCGATGATCGCGGCAAGCTGCACGGCTTCAGGGCACTGACCCTTGCAGATGGTGCGGATCTTGGCAAGGTTGTCGCGGGCCCGGACGACCGCGCCCTTCATCACCAATGCACTACCCTGCCCCTGCAACGCGGTGACGTCGTTGGGTTCGAGCAACAGAGCCTCGCGGTAAAGGCGGATCGCCTTGCCCGGCAGTTCGCGTGCCTCTGCGACTTTGCCCAGTTCGACGAACGCCGCGCGATTGCGCGGATCGACCGCAACCGCGGTTTCGAGCATGTCGGTCGCACCGTCGAGATTGCCGGCCGCCTTGAGGCTTCGCCCCTGCGCTAGCAACTGCAACGACCGCGCATCAATCTGCGTATCGGGCCGTTGGCCGCTCAGTGACGTCGATACGGACACGACCGTCAGCGCGGCGGCAACGGCAACGGTCGAAAAACGCATGATGGTCTCCAGGCGGGGCACAGCGGGTTTGGCTAGCATGGGCTGATAAGGCGCGCGACAAAAAATCCGTCGGTGCCGTCGCGGCCGGGCTCGAGGCGAACCCCGTGGCCGTGGACAGCGCCTGCGGGCAACGACAGCGGCGCGGTCGTCCAGCCGGGATGCGCGCCCAGGAACCACGTAACCTGGTCCGTGCCTTCCGCATCGAGCAACGAACAGACGATATACACCAACGTACCGCCCGGCCTGACCAGCGTTGCCGCGACCGACAGCACCTGCTGTTGAGTCGACTGCAATCTGGACACGCGGTCGGGCGTCAGGCGCCAGCGCGCCTCGGGATTGCGTCGCCACGTGCCTGTTCCCGAACAAGGCGCATCGACGAGCACGCCGTCCGCGCGGCCTGCCCATTCGCTCAACGCCTCGATCTCACGGGTCGGGTTGAGCAACTGCGTCTCGATGATCGCGGCGCCCGCGCGGGTCGCGCGCGGCGCCAGCCGTGACAGCCGGTTACGATCGGTGTCGCAGGCAAGGAGGGTACCCGTGTTCGCCATCATTGCGGCGAGCGCGAGCGTCTTGCCGCCCGCGCCTGCGCAGAGGTCGACGATCCTTTGGCCGGGCTTGGCCTGCATCGCGAGCCCGACGATCTGGCTGCCCTCGTCCTGGACTTCCAGCGCACCCTCGTTGAACAGCGGCAATGCCTCGACATTGGTGCCGGTTGGTAGCCGGATTCCGTCGGGAGCGTGCGGTGTCGCCTCAGCCTCGGGCAATGCGGCGAGCACGGCGGGACGATCCGCGACGAGCGTGTTGACGCGCAGGTCGAGCGTCGCACGCCCGGCAAGATCGGTGAGCGCCGCGCCATCGAGCCCCGATGCCCGCAACGCCTTGGTCAGCCATTGCGGCGCGACGCCCGCACGGGCACGCGGCTCGTCCTTGCCGATCGGTGCTGGTGCATGGGTCGAGCCGTCGAAGGTCGCGGCCAGCGCGGGATCAGCATCGGCCACCAGCAGCATCGCGGCACGACCGTTCTCGGGTCGATCCCCTGCCTTGCGGATCGCCGCATAGACGAGCTCACGCACGGCGCGACGGTCCTTCGACCCAGCGTAACGACGCGTGGCGAAGTAGCGGGCGATGAGCGTGTCCGCTGCCGCGCCACTCTCGCGGGCAGCGGCGATGATCTGGTCGAGCAGCTCGATCGCGGCCTGCGTCCGCGCCGACGGGGTCAAGGCCGACCTCCCGGGATTGCGCAATATCGGGCAGTGATTTGGTAGGGGATCATCATCATCCCCTGCCCCTACCCCCTCCCGGACGCAGAAGGGAATGATTTCAGGTATCCACTCGCCACATTCCCGGCCAGCGGGCCCTCCCGATCCCGTTGCGGCATCAGGAGACGTCGATGCTAGCGCGTCGGGTAGTTCGGGGCTTCGCGCGTGATCGTGACGTCATGGACATGGCTCTCCATCAGGCCGGCACCGGTGATCTGCACGAATTCCGCACGTGCCTGCAGATCCGGGATGGTTGCCGACCCTGTATAGCCCATAGCCGCCTTGATCCCGCCGACGAGCTGGTGGACGACGTCGCGTGCCGGGCCCTTATACGCAACCTGCCCCTCGATGCCCTCGGGAACCAACTTCAGCTGGTCCTTGATATCGCCCTGGAAGTAGCGATCCGCAGACCCGCGGCCCATCGCACCGACCGAACCCATGCCACGATAGGATTTATACGCACGTCCCTGGTAGAGGAAGGTTTCGCCCGGCGCCTCGTCCGTCCCGGCGAGCAGTGACCCGATCATCACGGTCGATGCGCCTGCAGCCAGCGCCTTGGCCATGTCGCCCGACGTGCGGATACCGCCATCCGCGATCACCGGTACGCCGGCCTTGTGACCGGCCTCAGCGCAATCCATCACGGCCGTCAACTGCGGCACACCGACGCCGGCGACCACCCGCGTGGTGCAGATCGACCCCGGACCGATGCCAACCTTGATGCCGTCCGCGCCCGCGTCGATCAGCGCGCGGGTGGCGTCGCCCGTCGCGACGTTGCCGGCAACGACCTGGACCGAGTTGGACAGTTTCTTGACCCGCTCCACCGCACGCCCCACGTCGCGGTTATGCCCATGTGCCGTATCGATGACGATCAGGTCGCATCCGGCGTCGACCAGTTGTTCCGTGCGATCGAAGCCCTTGTCGCCGACGGTCGTCGCCGCTGCGACACGTAGGCGGCCCGCTTCGTCCTTGGTCGCATCGGGGAACATGACGGCCTTTTCGATATCCTTGACCGTGATGAGACCGACGCAACGATACTCGGCATCGACGACCAGCAGCTTTTCGATGCGGCGCTGGTGCAGCAGCCGGCGCGCTTCCTCCTTGCCGACCTCGGTCGATACAGTCGCAAGATTCTCGTGCGTCATAAGCTCGCTGACCGGCTGCTGCGGGTTACCGGCGAAGCGAACGTCGCGATTGGTCAGGATTCCGACCAGCTTGCCATCCGACTCGACGACCGGAATGCCGCTGATCCGGTGGCCAGCCATCAACGCCTGTGCCTCGCCCAGAGTGGCAGTCGGCTTGATCGTGATCGGGTTGACCACCATCCCCGATTCGAACCGCTTGACCTGACGGACCGCGACAACCTGTTCTTCGATCGTCAGGTTACGGTGCAGCACGCCGATACCGCCGAGTTGGGCCATGACGATCGCCATGTCCGCTTCGGTCACGGTGTCCATCGCGGAGGACAGGATAGGAATATTGAGGGCTATCCCCCGCGTAACCTGGGTCCGCGTGTCCGCCTGGCTTGGCAGCACGTCCGATTCCCCCGGATACAGAAGGACGTCGTCGAAAGTGAGGCCGAGACGGATATCCATGAAAGCTGCCGATCCTGGGTGTGGGGTGGCGCGCCATGTAACCAAAGCGGGCGCGTACGGCTAGGCCCCTCTGCGCACACCGTGCTATAGCCGGGCAGTACACGCATGGGGGATATTCCGATGGGGTTGATTGTCGCCGGGCTCGCAGTGGCGCTGGTACTGTTCTATTTGATGACCAGTATCAAGATCGTACGTCAGGGCTATCAGTACACCATCGAACACTTCGGCAGGTTCACGACAGTCGCGCGGCCCGGCTTCAATTTCTATCCGGCGTTTTTCTACCGCGTAGGGCGGAAGGTGAACATGATGGAGCAGGTGATCGATATTCCTGGGCAGGAGATCATCACCAAGGACAATGCGATGATATCGACCGACGGGGTCGTGTTCTTCCAGGTGCTGGATTCGGCCAAGGCCGCCTATGAGGTGTCGGACCTGTATCAGGCGCTGCTGCAGCTCACGACGACAAATCTTCGCACAGTGATGGGCTCGATGGATCTCGACGAGACGTTGAGCAAGCGCGACGAGATCAATGCGCGATTGTTGAGCGTCGTCGACCACGCAACGACGCCGTGGGGCGTCAAGATCACCCGGGTGGAGATCAAGGACATTCGTCCGCCCGCCGACATCGTCAACGCCATGGGCCGCCAGATGAAGGCCGAGCGCGAGAAGCGCGCAAACATTCTGGACGCGGAAGGCTCACGCGCCTCGGAAATCCTCCGGGCAGAGGGCCAGAAGCAGGCACGGATTCTCGAGTCGGAGGGCCGCAAGGAATCGGCCTTTCGTGATGCCGAGGCCCGCGAGCGCGCGGCCGTTGCCGAAGCGTCGGCCACCCGGGCCGTGTCACAGGCGATCGAAGAGGGCGGTGCCCAGGCGATTAACTATTTCATTGCGCAGAAATATGTCGAAGCAATCGGTAAATTCGCCACCTCGCCCAATGCGAAGACGATCCTGTTTCCGGTCGAGGCAACTCAGTTGATGGGAACACTGGGTGGCATTGGCGAGATTGCGAAGGATGCCCTGCGCGACACAGTGCAGTCGACCACCCCGCCAGCGAAGCCCGCACACACGGGACCATTTGAACTGTCGAACGGCAACGAGGTGCCAAAAAGCTGATGTTTGGGATCGGACCGGCCGTTGCATGGCTGATCACTGCGCTGATGTTGGGAATCGCGGAACTGGCTGTTCCGGGAATCTTCCTGGTCTTCTTGGCGATCGCCGCGGCTTTCACCGGGGTGATGGCGTTCGCGCTGCCGGACCTGCCGATCTCCGTACAGCTCGGCGCCTTTGCGGTCTGGAGCGTGGTCACGGTCACGATCGGCAAACGATGGTATCGTGACTATCCGGTCGAAGGCGGGGATCCGCTGCTGAACGACCGCGCGGCGCGATTGATCGGCCAGATCGTGATCGTCGAGACCGCCGTCGTCGACGGCCATGGCCGCGTTCTCGTCGGTGACGGCAGCTGGCCCGCACGCGGGCCCGACGCCGCGGTCGGCACGCGGGTCAGGATCGTCGCGGTGATGGACGGCGCGGTGGCTGTGGAACCTCAATAGACGATTGTCGCAACGTCTCGGATGGTCCGTTCAATTTCGATGGCCGGACCGGGAATGGCTAAACGCGGAATCCCGGTCCGGCACGCGCAGTTCTATCAGGCTGTGCGCGTGGTCACGAGGGTTCGGTAACCTTCGGCGCCGCCTGCATCACGCTGGCATCGACATGCTCCGAGAACTGCGCGAAATTCTCGACAAACAGATCGACCAGCTTCGCCGCTGTCGCGTCATAGGCATCGGTATCTGCCCATGTCGTCCGCGGATCAAGGATGGCGTTGTCGACGCCCTGCACGCTCACCGGAACCTGAAACCCGAAGTTCGGGTCCGTACGGAATTCGGCAGTCTTCAGACTTCCGTCCAGCGCAGCGTTGAGCAGCGCACGCGTCGCCTTGATCGGCATGCGGCTGCCGACACCATATTTGCCCCCGGTCCAACCCGTATTCACCAGCCAGCAGTCGACCCCGCCGCGGGCGATCCGCGCTTTCAGGAGATTACCATAAACTGAGGGATGCCGCGGCATGAACGGAGCGCCGAAACAGGTCGAGAACGTCGCATCGGGCTCGGTCACGCCGATTTCAGTGCCGGCGACGCGGGCCGTATAGCCTGACAGAAAGTGGTACATCGCCTGATCCGGCGTCAGTTTGGCAATCGGCGGGAACACACTATAGGCATCGGCGGTCAACATCACGATGTTCCGCGGAACCGGACCCATATTGTCCGCCGAGCTGTTGGGAATGAAGTCGATCGGATAGGCGCCCCGGCTATTTTCCGCGAGCGTGTGATCGTCAAGATCAAGCAGGCGCGTGGTGGGATCCATCACGACATTCTCGAGAACCGTTCCGAACCGCTTCGTCGTCGCGAAGATCTCGGGCTCGGCATCGGCCGACAAACGGATCATCTTGGCGTAGCAGCCACCTTCGAAGTTGAAGACGGCGGTATCGGACCAGCCATGCTCATCGTCGCCGATCAGCGTTCGGCTGGCATCGGCACTCAAGGTCGTCTTGCCGGTGCCAGAAAGCCCGAAGAACACCGCGGTATCGCCGTTTGCGCCCATGTTTGCCGAACAATGCATCGGCATCACCCCGGCCGGCGGCAGGAGGTAGTTGAGCAGGCCGAAGACCGATTTTTTCATCTCCCCGGCATATTTCGTACCCCCGATAAGGATGAGCCGATCGGTGAAATTGACCGCGATGACGGTTTCGCTGCGGCAACCATGCCGCGCGGGATCGGCCTGGAAGCTGGGCAGATCGATGATCGTATAGTCGGCTTGAAAGCCTTTCAGCGCTGACGCTTCCGGACGGACAAGCATCGTCCGGATGAAGAGATTGTGCCAGGCGAGTTCCGTGACGACGCGAACATTCACCCGGTGATCGGGTTGCGATCCGCCATATAGGTCCTGAACGAACAGCGTATTCTTCTGCGCCAGCGCGGCGTAGAAATCTGCCTTCAGTGCGGCAAAGTGCGCCGGAGCCATCGGCTTGTTGCTCTTGCCCCACCAGACGGTCGCGTCGGTTTCCGCGTCGCGGACGATGAACTTGTCCTGAGCCGAACGTCCGGTATGGGCGCCCGTTTCGACGACCAGGGGCCCGTCGGCGGACAGACGCCCCTCACCCCGGTCGAGCGCGGCTTCGACCAGCTGCGCGGTCACCAGATTCCAGTGCACCTCCGCATGTGTTTCAATTCCCTGCGCATCGAGCCCTGAGGCAGGGGTTCGCAAATCAGACACGGCATCTCTCCATAAGACACTTGCGCATACGTATGTATGTCGTTGAGGCTCGATCTAGGCGGGCCTGTGATCCGGGTCAATTCGACCGGAGGGCGTGCAACTCACGCCGCTGTCTGGTGTACCCCGGTTGAGTACGCTAGCACTTTGCCCTACGCAGCCCGAGATTTATTCCGGCGGGCGCCAAGAAGATGACAGCCAGACCATGACGGCAACGATCGCGCTCGTCGATGACGACCGAAACATCCTGACGTCGGTGTCGATCGCCCTTCAGACCGAGGGGTTTGTCACGCGGGTCTATTCGGATGGCGAGACCGCGCTGAAGGCCTTGACGGACAATCCCCCCGATCTGGCGATCTTCGACATCAAGATGCCCCGTATGGATGGTCTGGAACTGTTGCGGCGGCTGCGCGAAAAGAGCCAGATACCTGTCATCTTCCTGACCAGCAAGGATGACGAACTCGACGAGGCGCTTGGCCTTGCGATGGGGGCGGACGATTATATCGCGAAGCCGTTCTCGCAGCGATTGCTGATTGCGCGGGTCCGGGCGATCCTGCGCCGCGCGGAGTTGACCCGGTCGCCTGGCACGGAGACGGAGGCCGAGGCGGCCGGGCCGCTTGACCGGGGGCGGCTCAGCATGGACCCGGCGCGCCACCGGACCCTGTGGGCTGGCGAACCCGTGACACTGACGGTGACGGAATTCATGATTCTCGAAACGCTCGCGCAGCGGCCGGGTATCGTCAAGACGCGCAACCAGTTGATGGACGCCGCCTATCAGGACGACATCTATGTCGACGACCGGACGATCGACAGCCACATAAAGCGGCTGCGTCGCAAGTTCCGACAGGTCGATCCAGATTTCGACGCGATCGAAACACTGTATGGGGCAGGCTATCGGTTCTCCGAGGATTAACATGGGACGGAGCGATCCGCGCGACGACGTGGGCGATCGAACCGAGGATGACGGTCGCGATCTGACATTACGCTGGTCGGGTCAGATCTCGCTCACGCGGCGCATCCTCGCCGTCAATATCTTTGCGCTCCTGCTGCTCGCAGGCGGCTTTTTCTACCTCGATTCCTATCGCAGCCGGATCGTCGACAGCCGCGTCGCGCAGGCCGCACGCGAGGCGCGGCTGATCGGTGAGGCAATCGCCGCAGTCGATCCGGCGCTGCGTGAGCCGCTCATCGTTCGGCTGGCGCAGGATACGGGCTCGCAGATCCGGGTCTTCGACCGCGACGGGCAGATCATCAAGGACAGTCGCGCACTGGGGCTGCGCAGTTTCGTGCTGCACGACCCGGACAAGGAAGACTGGGGGCAGGATGCCGCGCGCTTTCTCGACGCGGTCATCGACGTGGTCGTGATGGCGCCCCGCGCACCGCTTTACCGCGAACGCGGCCCGCGGCAACGCTGGCCCGACGTCGAGGACGTACGGTTGCGGCATGGCATCTCCACGACGGTCTGGCGCGCGCCCGACCGCACCCCGGTGATAACGGCTGCGGCCCGCGTGCCGGGCGGCGGCGTGGTGATGACGACGGTGAACGCGCGCGACATCACGCGCACCGTGCGTATCGAACGCTTCCGCCTGAGCATGGTGCTGTTGCTGGTCTCGATCGTCTCCGTGCTGCTCTCGCTATTTCTTGCACGAACGATCGTCCGCCCCCTCCGCCGTCTGGCACGAGCGGCGGTACGGGTACGGCTCGGACGCGCGCGCGAGGTCGTTGTTCCTCGGCTGCCGTCGCGCCGGGATGAATTGGGGATGCTCGCCCGCGCGCTGTCGGACATGAGCCTGGCGCTCAGGGCTCGCATCGACGCGACCGAAGCCTTCGCTGCCGATGTTACGCATGAAATGAAGAACCCGCTGGCGTCGCTACGGTCTGCGGTGGAAGGGCTGTCACGCGTGCAGGATCCCGCCCTCCAGGAGCAGCTGATGGCGATCGTGCGAGATGATGTCCATCGACTAGATCGGCTGATCTCCGACATCTCCGACGCGTCGCGACTCGACGCACAGCTCAGCCGGGCAAAGTTCGAACCGATCGACATGGTCAGCCTGATCGACGGCTTGCTGTCGCAGCGCCTCGCTCGCGACGTCGAACGTGAAATCCGCTTTCGCTTCGACCGCAGCGACGATGGCCCGTTCGTTGTGCTCGGCGAAGGCGCCCGGCTCGAGCGTGTGATCGAGAACCTGATTGATAACGCGGTATCCTTCTCGCCCGACCGTGGCCTGATCACGCTGTCCGCCATGCGCGGCGCACACGAGGTCGTCCTTCGCGTCGAGGATGAGGGCCCGGGCGTCCCTTCAGACGCACGCGATGCGATCTTTCGACGCTTCCACTCAGTCAGGCCTGAGGGCGAAGCCTTCGGGCGTCACTCCGGACTAGGGCTGGCCATTGCGCGCACCATCGTCGAGGGGCATCAGGGCACGATCACCGTCGAATCGCGTGAGGATCGGCTGGGCGGTGCCCGGTTCGTAATCCATCTGCCGCTGTACGCACGATGAGGGAGCTCTAGTTCTGTCCGTCCTCTCGTCCGATCGCCTGCATGCGACGACCGTCTCGATCGGCGGCCAGGGCGTCCTGCTGGAAGGACCTTCCGGCATCGGCAAGTCCGACCTCGCCCTCCGCCTGATCGACCGCGGCGCGATGCTGGTCAGCGACGACCAGACCATCGTCGTGCGGTCGGGGACCCGGCTGCTGGCGCACGCGCCCGCTTCCATCGCTGGCCAGATCGAGGTTCGGGGTCTGGGCATTATCGCCATGCACTATGTTGTCGACATACCCATCGCCCTGCTCGTACGGCTAGGAGAACAGGTTCCGCGGATGCCCGAACTTGAGGCGCGGCGGATCGCTGGTGTCGATATCCCGGTCCTCCTGCTCGAACCACGCCAGGCGTCCGCTCCACTGAAGGTTGAACTGGCTCTGACACACGGAATTCTCGCCGCATGACGCGCCAATCAAAGCCGATCCTGCTGATCACCGGCATGTCGGGCGCGGGCAAATCGACCGTTCTCAAGACGCTTGAGGATCTGGGCTGGGAGATCGTCGACAACCTGCCGCTCCTGCTGCTCGATCGGCTGCTGGATACGCCGCGCGCACAGGGACAAATGGATGATTCCACCCCCCTGGCGATTGGTATTGGCTCGCAAACGCGCGATTTTGATGCCGATCGCATCATCGGGCGTATCCGCGATCTGCGCGATCGGCACGGTCTGGAAATCGGGACGCTGTTCCTCGACTGCTCGGGGGTAGAACTCGAGCGACGCTATTCCGAGACGCGGCGGCGGCATCCGCTAGCCCCCGATCGCCCCGCGGGCGACGGGATCGCGCGCGAGCGTGAAATGCTGCGGCCGCTGCGCGACTGGGCGAACCGGTTGATTGACACGACCACATTGGCGGCCAACGAACTGGCGCAACAGATCCGCCACAGCTTCGCGCAGGACGATCAGGGTGCTCCGACGCTGTCGATCCAGTCGTTCGGCTTCGCGCGCGGGCTACCGCGCAACGCTGACCTCGTCTTCGACATGCGGTTTTTGCGAAATCCGCATTGGGATCCGCAGCTGCGTCCTGGGACCGGACTGGATGCGGAGGTTGCGCAATATGTCATGGCCGATCCGGCCTATGAAGCCGCTGTCAGCCGCATCGAGGATCTGCTGCTCCTGTTGCTGCCGCGCTACAAGGCGGAGGGCAAGTCCTATGTCAGCGTTGCGATCGGGTGTACCGGAGGGAGACACCGATCGGTTCATGTTGCCGAACGGATCGCCGGACGGTTGCGCGCAGAGGGTTTTTCGCCCACGGTAAACCATCGCGACCTGGGGGCCGCGCCGCAGGACTCGCTTGAGGGACCACCGGTCGGCTTATGAGTATGAAGCGTCTGATATGATCGGCCTAGTTTTGGTGACCCACGGGCGGCTCGCCGACGAGTTCGTGACCGCAATGGTCCATGTCGTCGGCCCGCAGGAACGTGTCGCGGCAATCGCGATTGGCCCGGATGACGATATGGAGGAACGCCGCGCGGATATCGCGACGGCGATCGCCGAGGTCGATGCGGGACGCGGCGTGATCGTGCTGACAGACCTGTTCGGCGGTACCCCGTCCAACCTTGCCATCTCCCTGATGGAGCGGGGCCGGGTGGAGGTGATCGCGGGAATGAACCTACCGATGCTGATCCGTCTGGGGTCGGCGCGCAAGGCGATGACGGTCGTGGCGGCGGTCGCTGCCGCGCGTGAAGCCGGCCGGAAATATATATCCGTCGCATCCGAGGTTCTCGGCGAGGCGGCAGCGTGACTGCGGTTGCGCGCACTGTCCTGATCACCAACCGCCGGGGATTGCATGCCCGGGCGAGCGCGAAGTTCGTTACGCTCGCGTCCTCACAGCCCTGCGACGTGGTGGTCGAGAAGGACGGCGCGGGGAGCGTGACGGGAACGTCGATCATGGGGCTGATGATGCTCGGGGCCGCGATGGGCGATTCGATCGTCATATCGGCGACTGGCGACGGCGCGGACGAAACCGTTGCCCGGCTGGTCGAACTTGTCGAAGCCAAGTTCGGCGAGGATTGAGCCCCCTTCCCCGCAGCGCTTGCCGCGCCGGGTTGCGGCGGGCATGAGCGGCGCGTGTTTACCAACCTCCCCTGTTTCCGCGCGCCGAAGGGCCGATAAATGCCTCGCGAAATTACCGCCTTCTCGAACCCGTTGATCAAATATGTCCGCGATCTTCGCGACAAGCGACATCGCAAGGCTGCACGGCAGTTCCTTGCCGAGGGGTTGCGGATCCTGACAGAGGCGCGGGAAACGGGCCGGCTGCCCCGCACGCTTTTCTACGCCGCGGCGAGCGCCAACCACCCGCTGGTCCATGCGCTGTCGATGGATGTCGAGGAGGCGGGCGGCGAATCGATCCAGACGACGCCGGACATCCTGTCGAAGCTGTCGGGCAAGGACAATCCGCAGGCGGTGGTCGGCGTGTTCGATGAGTTCGACGCGGCACTCGAGGATCTGGACCGGACCAGCGCGGGGATCTGGCTGGTGGCCGAGCGACTGCGGGATCCGGGGAATCTCGGCACGATCCTGCGGACCGGCGATGCCGTCGGGGCGGGCGGGCTGATCCTGATCGGCGAGTCGGTCGATCCGTTCTCGGTCGAGGCGGTGCGGGCGAGCATGGGGGCGCTGTTCACCATTCCGGTCGTCAAAACCGAGTGGGCGCCGTTCGAGGCGTGGCTCCGCAGCGGCCCGGGGCAGTTGGTCGGGCTGAGCCTCGACACCGAGACCGATTACCGGGCGGCGACGTACAGCGCCCCGACCTTCCTGCTGACCGGCAACGAGGCGCAGGGTATGCCGGCGGAGATGGCCGAGGGCTGCGACACGCTGGTGAAGATCCCGATGCTGGGCAAGGCCGACAGCCTCAACGCCGCGGTCGCAACCGCGGTGATGGCCTATGAGGTTCTTGCCCAACAGCGTTAAAAATGCGGGTTAAACGTCTGCGGTCTCCGGTTTCTCGATCAATGCCGGCCCCTCGCCCAGCGCCAGCGCGTCGATCGACGACACGTCCTCGAGATCACGCGCGCCGGTCTCGATATTGAGGTCGCGAAACTTGCGGCCGGTGACCATCAGGCGGCCGTTGAACGAGTTGGTGAAGCCGTTGAAGTTCTTCACCGCGCTGTTGAGACCGACCCCGACCTTGCGGAGATCGTCCGCGACCTTGGCGAGCCGATCGTGCATCTCCTTGCCGAGCTCGCCGATCTTGCGCGCCTCGTTGGCGAGCTTCTCCTGCCGCCAGACCGCGGCGACGGTCCGGGCGATTGCGATCAGATTGGTAGGAGTGGCGAGCAACACCCTCTTTTCAAAAGCGAAATCCCAGAGCGTCGGATCATGTTCGAGCGCGGCGGAGAGGAAATGTTCGCCGGGGACGAACATGATCACATAATCGGGCGTGTCGGCGAACTGGCTCCAATAGGCCTTGTTGCCGAGCCCGTTGACGTGTGCACGCATCGACGCGGCGTGTGCCGCCAGACCGACCAGCCGCTCGGCCTCGTCGACCGCGCCGAACGCATCCTGATAGGCGTTGAGCGAGACCTTGGCATCGATGACGAGCGCGCGGCCGCCCGGGACCCGGATGATCGCATCGGGGCGAAGCCGGGCGCCGGCGCGCTCATCGGCATCGCCGACCGCGACGCTGACCTCGGTCTGGAAATCGGTATGTTCGCTGAGGCCGCAGGTCTCGAGCACGTTCTTCAACTGCTGCTCGCCCCAGCGGCCGCGCGACTTAGGCGCGTTGCGCAGCGAGTTGACGAGCTTGGCGGCTTCGGTCGAGACCTTTTCCTGGCCGAGCCGCATCTGTTCGATCTGCCCCTTGAGATCGCCGAACGCGTCGCGGCGCTCCGCCTCGACCTTGGCGACGCCCTCTTCATAGCGCTGCAGCCGGTCGCTGACGGGCTGGAGCATCGACTTGAGGTTCTGCCCGGCGGATTCCTCGGACTGGCGGAAGCGGGCGTCGGCGCGGTCGAGGAAGGTCTTCTGCGCGTCGCTCAGCAGCTTGTTGGCGACGTCGCCGAACTGCGCGGCCATCACGTCCTTGGCGTCGCGCAGCTCGACCAGCCGCGCCTCGAACGCCTCGCTGCGGGCATGCTCGGTGGCGAGTTCGGTGCGCGCGGCGTCGCGGTCGGCGCGGATCGTCGCGAGATCGGTGCGCAGGCGGTCCGCCTCCCCGGCCCGCTCGGCATTCTGCGCACGCAGCGTGGCGAGATCCTGAAGCGCGGCATTGCGCTCCTGCTCGACCGCGTCGCGCGTGGTACGGACCAGATCATAGTCGGCGGCACGGGTCCTGGCGACCGCGAGATCGCTGGCGAGTGCGCCGGCACGACGCGAGGCCAGCAACCAGCCGAGCAGCAGTCCGGCGGCGGCCGCGAGCAGCGCGACGATCACGAGTTCGGTCATGCTAGCGTCCCAATGTTGTGAATGTTGAGACGATAAGCGGGTTTTGCGCCGAGATTCGTACAATTTCCGGCTGCGGGACCGGCCATGCAGGGTTTGGGCGCGGGCGGCTGGGGGGGCACGGTCTGGAAGGTCATCGGTGGAACATAGCACGAACGACTTGGGTAGGACAGAGGGATTTTCCTACCTTCGGGCGTTGTCCTTGGTCGCTACTGTAGCAGAGTTGGGCTTTGCGGGCGGTAGTGCGTCATCGCCGGGGACGTGCCAGCTGGGCCCCGGCCTTCGCCGGGGTGGTGCTTTTGGGAGTGCGCCGCCCCTCGTTGCGGAGCTATCGCAGGTGGGCTCCGGTGTTTGCTGGGCAGTGTTCTTGGCGTGTGCCGCCCGCGAGTGCGGGGGGCTTCGCTGCCTGGGCCCCGGCCTTCGCCGGGGAACTGGTCTGGTTGGCCGGTCGAGTTCACGACCGGCGCGGATCAGCCGAGCTTGCGGGCCTTGGCGAGCTTCTTGAGGACCATGTCTCGCTTGAGGCGGCTGATGTGGTCGATGAACAATACGCCGTCGAGATGGTCGATCTCGTGCTGCATGCAGGTCGAGAGCAGGCCGTCGAGCTCTTCCTCATGCGCGGCGCCGGTCTCGTCGAGCCACTTCACGCGGCAGCGGGCGGGGCGGACGACCTCGGCATATTGCTCGGGGATCGAGAGGCAGCCCTCGTTATAGGTCGACATCTCTTCGCTGACCGAAAGGATCTCGGCGTTGATATACGCCTTGGGATTCCTGATCGGCTTGTCCTCTTCGTCCTTCTCTTCCTGAAGGTCGATGACGAGGACGCGCTGCTGCACGCCGACCTGGGTCGCGGCGAGGCCGATGCCGTTGAAGTCGTACATCGTCTCGATCATGTCGGCGACGAGCGTACGGGTGGAATCGTCCACCGACGCCACCGGCTCCGCGACGAGGCGCAGGCGGGGATCGGGGACTTCGAGAACGGTCATGACGGTCATGCTGCGCAGCTAGGTTCCGCGGGTTGAGCCGTCAAGCATTTGGGTTAGGCCGCGACGATCAGGCCATCGGGCGACGCGCGCGCAGCGCCTGGGCGAGCGTGCCCTCGTCGAGATAGTCGAGCTCGCCGCCCACCGGCAGGCCGTGCGCGAGCTGCGTGACGCGGACGGGGAATCGTTCGATCCGTTCGGCGATGTAATGCGCGGTGGTCTGGCCTTCGAGCGTCGCGTTCATCGCGAGCACGACCTCGTCGATCCCCCCCGCCTCGATCCGGCGGACGAGATTGTCGATGCTGAGATCCTCGGGACGGATGCCTTCGAGTGCGGACAGGCGACCGCCAAGCACGTGGAAGCGACCGGGAAACAGCCGCGAGCGATCGAGCGCCCAGAGATCGGCGACCTCCTCGACGACGCAGAGCGAGCGCTGGTCGCGGCGGGGGTCGGCGCAGATCGCGCATGGGTTGGTCGTGTCGACATTGCCGCAGACGCTGCAATTCTCCAGCCGCTCGTCGACCGCGGTCAGCGCCTCGCGCAGCGGACCCAGCGCGGCGTCGCGCTTCTTGAGCAGATGCAGCACGGCGCGGCGTGCGGACCGGGGGCCGAGGCCGGGGAGCCGGGCCAGCGCCTGCGTCAGCGCCTCGATCTCGGGGGATGCCATCACGACCAGATAGGGGGTTGCGTCGCTCCCCGCCAGCGTGTTCGAGAGGGGCATGCGGATCATCTTCATGGGAACGCCGGACTTCGCGGTGCCGGTGCTGGAGGCCCTCGTCGCGGCGGGGCATGACTTGGTGGCGGCCTATTGCCAGCCGGCACGACCGGGCGGGCGACGCGGGCGCGAGCTGGTGCCGTCGCCGGTCCAGGTCCGGGCGGAGGCGCTGGGCATAGAGGTTCGGACGCCGGTGTCGTTCAAGGCGTCGCTGCCCGAGGGGCTCGCCGCGCGGGAAGCGTTTGCGGCGCTCGACGCTGATGTCGCGGTGGTGGCCGCCTATGGCCTGATCCTGCCGCGCGCGGTGCTCGAGGCGCCGCGGCTCGGGTGCCTCAACGTCCATGGCTCGCTGTTGCCGCGGTGGCGCGGGGCGGCACCGGTGCAGCGCGCGATCCTCGCGGGCGATGCGGAGACGGGCGTCGGGATCATGCAGATGGAGGCCGGGCTCGATACCGGGCCGGTCAGGCTCGAAGGGCGGACGCCGGTCGCGGGCAAGACCGCGGGCGACCTGACCGCCGAGCTGTCGGTGATGGGGGCGCGGCTGATGGTCGAGGTGCTGGGCGATCTCGACGCCTACCCTGCCCGGCCGCAGCCCGAAGACGGCGTCACCTATGCGGCCAAGATCGACAAGGCGGAGGCGCGGATCGATTTCGAGCGGCCGGCGGTCGAGGTCGAGCGGCTGGTGCGCGCGATGAACCCGGCGCCGGGCGCGTGGTTCGAGGTTGCCGGCGAGCGGGTCAAGGTGCTGGCGGCGGACGTGTTGCCGTTCAGCTTCCTGGGGTGCGAGGGGCTGACGGTAAATGCCGAGCTGACGATCGGGTGCGGCGACGGTGCGATCCGGCCCACGTTGGTGCAACGGGCCGGGCGCGGCGTCACCTCGGCCGAGGAGTTGCTGCGCGGGTTTGCGATTCCCTCGGGGACCCAGCTTTGACGCGGTTCGCGCTCACGGTGGAGTTTGACGGCCGGCCGTTCATGGGCTGGCAGCGGCAGAAGCATGGGCCGAGCGTGCAGGCCGCGCTCGAGGCGGCGGTGCTGAAGATGACCGGCGAGGCCGTGTCGGTGCAGGCGGCGGGGCGGACCGATGCGGGGGTGCACGGGATCGCGATGCGCGCGCATGTCGATATCGAGAAGCCGCTCGCGGCGTTTCGGTTGATGGAGGGGCTGAACGCGCTGGTCAAACCGGCGCCGGTGTCGGTTCTGGCGTGCGAGGTGGTGCCCGACGACTGGCATGCGCGGTTTTCCTGTATCGGCCGGTCGTATGAATACCGGATCGTCAACCGGCGCGCGCCGCTGAGCTTCGAGGCGGGGCTGGCGTGGCAGGTGCCGCAGCCGCTCGATGCGGACGCGATGGCCGAAGCGGCGCGCGCGCTGGTCGGGCGGCATGACTTCACGACGTTTCGGTCGGCGCATTGCCAGGCGGACAGTCCGGTGCGGACGCTCGACCGGCTCGACGTGGTGCGCGCGGGCGAGCGGCTGTTCGTCTACGGGGCGGCGCGGTCGTTCCTGCATCACCAGGTGCGGTCGATGGTCGGGTGCCTGGCGCTGGTCGGCATGGGGCGCTGGGCGGTCGGCGATGTCGCGGAGGCGCTGGCGGCGAAGGATCGGGCGATGCTGGGGCTCAATGCACCGCCCGATGGGTTGTTCTTCGAAACCGCGGTTTATCCCTAACGAGACAAGAGGTTAGCGGACGAACTTCGCAGCGAGTTCGACATGGGTGGACCAGCGGAACTGGCCGACCGGCTGGATCCAGTCGATCCGCCAGCCGGCATCGCACAGCTCCTTGGCATCGCGCGCGAAGCTCGCCGGGTTGCACGAGACGTAGACGATGACCGGGGTTCTGGACGCGGCGAGCGCACCGGCCTGTTCGCGTGCGCCCGAGCGGGGCGGATCGATCACCACCGCGTCGAACCGGTCGAGCTCGGCCACCGTCAGCGGGCGGCGGTAGAGGTCGCGGTGCTCGGGGAAGACCGGGCGTTGCAGGCGGTGCGCGGCGGCCTTGAGCGCGGTCAGCGCGTCGCGCGCGCCCTCCGCGGCATAGACCTTTGCCGGGATCGCGAGCGTGAAGGTGCCAAGCCCGGCGAACAGGTCGGCGACGGTGGCGGGCGTGCCGATCGCCTCGAGCACCGCGGCGGTGAGCGCGGCCTCGCCATCGGGCGTCGCCTGGAGGAACGAGGCGGGCGGCAGCGGCACGGGGACGCCGCCCAGCGTGATCGTCACCGCATCGGGCTCCCAGCGGGTCTCCGGCCCCAGACCGTCGTCGAACGCGACGCGGGCGATGCCGTGCTCCTCGCAGAACCGGGTGAGCGCCTCGGCGGCGGGGAGGCCTTCGGGCGCGAAGCCGGTGATCAGGATGTCGGCGCCCTGGTCCGCGAGCGTCAGGTGGATGTCCGCGCGGCGGCGGAAATTGAGGCGCTTGAGCAGGGTGCGCAAGGGAGCGACGAGCGCGAACAGCCGCGGATCGAGGATCCAGCATTCCTTGATGTCGACGATCAGATGCGCCTTCTCGGCGGTGAAGCCGAGCGTGATCCTGCCGCCCTTGGCCTCGGCATGCAGCGTCGCGCGGCGGCGGCTGCGGACCGGCGAGATATGCGGGGTGCGGATCGGCGCGGACAGGCCCTGCCCGTCGAGTGCGGAGGCGATCCGGTCGGTGACGAAGGCGCTGTAGCTCTCGTCGTCGAGATGCTGGAGCTGGCAGCCGCCACAGGTCGGGAAATGGACGCAGGGCGGCGTCTGGTGGTGCGGGCCGTGGGTCACGCTGCCGTCGGCCGCGAGTGTGTCGCCGGGCGCGGTGAAGGCGGCGTGGCGGCCATCGGCGGTGATGCCGTCGCCGCGTGCGGCGACGCGGACGATGGTGTCGGTCGTTGGGTCACTGGTCATAAGGACGCTCTGGCCGACCGGAGCGCATCCGCCAAGTCATCGGCGATAAATGCCGGCCCCGAACGACGCGCGGCCTCGCCGTGAAGCCACACGCCCGCGGCGGCGGCGGCGAACGGATCGAGCCCTGCGGCCAACATCGCGCCGATCGTGCCGGCGAGGACGTCGCCGGTGCCCGCGGTGGAGAGCCAGTCGCTCGCGACGGGGGCGAGCCGGACGCGGCCGTCGGGGGCGGCGATGACGGTGTCCGCGCCCTTGAAGACGACGACCGCCCCGGTGCGGGCGGCGGCGTCGCGGGCGCGGGTGATCTTGTCGTCGGCCGATCGCCCGAACAGCGCGTCGAATTCGCCGGCGTGCGGGGTGAGGATGACCGGGACGGTGAGCGCGCGGATCCGGTCGGGATCGAGCAGGCGGAGCGCGTCACCGTCGAGGACGAGCGGGTGGCCGGCAGCCAGCGCGGCGTCGAGTCGGACGCGGGCGGTGGCGTCGCGGCCGAGGCCTGGACCGATGACGAGCGCGCCGATCCGGTCGTTGGCGAGTGCGTGGTCGGAGAATGCCGCGCGGACGAGTGCGTGCGGCGGGCCCGCGCTGTCGCCGAGCAACGTCACATAGCCCGCGCCCGCGCGCATCGCGGCGAGCGCGGCAAGGTCGGCCGCGCCCGCCATCGTGCCGGCGATGACCGCGACCATCCCGCGGGTGTATTTGTGCGCATCGGGTCCGGGGGGTGCGAGGTGGGGGCTTTTGAGCACTTCGATCTGACTGGTGACGGGGACGCCGATGTCGAGGAGGCGGATCTCGCCGCAATAGCGGGCGGCGGGCTGGAGGAGGTGCACGGGTTTGAGTGCGCCGAGGGCTAGCGTGAGGTGGAAGACGGGGGGTGTCGTGAGCGCGCGGCCGGAGTCGGTGGCGAGGCCGCTGGGGAGGTCGATGGCTATGGTGAGGGTGGCGGCGGTGGTTAGGGTGTGGAGGCTTTCCACTACAGATACCTCCCCGGCGGAGGCCGGGGTCCAGTTGGGTGAACCGTGCACGTCGTCGATAGCGGTGCCCAACTGGGCCCCGGCCTTCGCCGGGGGGGTGTTTGGGGTTTGGGGAGAAGTACCATTCAAGGGTCGGGTGAGGCCGGTGCCGAAGAGGGCGTCGACGAGGACGGGGGCGGGCTTCGCGTCGGCGAGAGCTTCGACGGGGCCGGGCCACCCTGCCCTTGCCGCCCTGGCCGCGTCGGTGCGGGGTTCGGACAGTGCGGCGACGCGGACGGTTGCGCCCAGCTCGGCGAGCACGCGCGCGGCGACATAGCCGTCGCCGCCATTGTTGCCGGGGCCGCAGAGGATCAGGATGGCGTTCGATCCCGCCAGACGGTGGACCGCGTGCGCGATCGCGGTGCCCGCGCGGTCCATCAGCGTATCGACCGTGACGCCGGTTGCGATCACCGCATCCTCGGCCGCGCGCATCTCGGCGGCGGTCAGCACGGGCTGGCCCTCGATCCGGATCATGAGCCGTTCGCGTCCGGCTGGACCGTCGCCGGGAGACGGTAGCGGTCGGTGCCCAGCGCGACGTCGATGCTGCCGGGCGTGGATGCCGTGACCTGCGCCCGCTCCGCTCCGTCGGCGGCGACCACGCCGCGGCCGTCAGGCGAGACGCGCAGCCGGCGAAAGCCGCCATCGGCGTGGCGGAGGGTCAGGATCACGCCATCGGGACCGCGCGCCTGCTCGATCGTGCAGTCGGGGGCCAGGGCCGCGGCCCCCCTGGCGCAGGGGACAGGCATGACGGAAGCGTCCTCGCGGCGCGACGCCGTGTCACCGGCGTCGGGCTTGCCGCTCCCGCAGGCTGCCAGCAGGAGTGAGACAAGCCAGACAAGATACTGCGATCGTTTAGATATCCGCGTAGACATGCGTTTCGGCTGCGGCTCCCGGGTGCGTGACCGCGCCCTTGTACGCCGGACCGACGGTCTTCGCATAGCGCCACAGCGCGCCCGAGCCGTAATCGGTCTTGCGCGGGACCCAGACCGCGCGGCGTGCCGCCATCACGTCCTCGGGAACATCGAGATCGATCGTCCCCGCCTCGGCATCGATATGGATGATGTCGCCATCCTCGACGAGCGCGATCGGGCCGCCATCGGCGGCTTCGGGGCCGACATGGCCGATGCAGAAGCCGCGCGTGCCGCCCGAGAACCGGCCGTCGGTGATCAGCGCGACGCTCTCGCCCATCCCCAGCCCGTAAAGCGCGGCGGTGGTCGAGAGCATCTCGCGCATGCCCGGGCCGCCCTTGGGACCTTCGTAGCGGATGACGATGACCTCGCCCTCGTTGATCGCGCGCGCCTCGACCGCGGCGAAGGTGTCCTCCTCGCAGTCGAACACGCGCGCCGGGCCGCTGAACTGGAGCCGGTGCATGCCCGCGACCTTCACGATCGCGCCATCGGGGGCGAGACTGCCGCGCAGGCCGACCACGCCACCCGTCGGGGTCAGCGGGGTGCTGATGTCGTAGATGACCTTCTGGTCGGGGTTCCACGTCACCTGGTCGATATTCTCGGCCAGCGTCTTGCCGGTGACGGTCATGCAGCTGCCGTCGAGGAACCCGCCGCTGAGCATCGTCTTCATCAGCATGTAGACGCCGCCCGCCTCGTACATGTCCTTGGCGACATACTTCCCACCGGGTTTGAGGTCGGCGATGTACGGCGTTGTCTTGAAGATCTCCGCGACGTCGAACAGGTCGAACTCGATTCCTGCTTCCGACGCCATCGCGGGCAGATGCAGCGCGGCGTTGGTCGAGCCGCCGGTCGCGGCGACGACTCGCGCCGCATTGATGAAGGCCTCACGCGTGCAGATGTCGCGCGGGCGGATATTGTCGGCCAGACACTCCATGACCTGCGCTCCCGCAGCCACCGCGATTTGTTCACGCGTCGTGTAAGGCGCGGGCACCATGTTGCTGTTCGGAATGGACAATCCGATCGCTTCCGCGACGCAGGCCATGGTGTTGGCGGTATATTGCCCACCGCAGGCGCCGTGACCCGGGCAGGCGACCTTCTCGAGCGCATGCACCTCCGACAGCGGGCAGGCGCCGGCGGCATATTTGCCGACGATCTCGAACACGTCGACGACGGTGACGTCGCGTTCCTGATAGCGGCCGGGCAGGATCGAGCCGCCATAGACGAACACCGACGGGATGTTGAGGCGGAGCATCGCCATCATCATGCCGGGCAGCGACTTGTCGCAGCCGGCAAAGCCGACCAGCGCGTCGTAGCAATGCCCGCGGACCGAGAGTTCGACCGAGTCGGCGATAACTTCGCGGCTGACGAGGCTCGCCTTCATCCCCTGATGCCCCATCGCGATGCCGTCGGTGACGGTGATCGTGTTGAAGCGGCGCGGCATCCCGCCGCCCTGGATGACGCCAGCCTGCGCGGCATCGGCCTGCGCGTCGAGCGTGGTGTTGCAGGGGGCCGAGTTGTTGCCGGCGGACGCGAGCGCGACGAACGGACGCGCGATATCCTCTTCGGGGATACCCATCGCGTAGTAATAGCTGCGGTGCGGCGCACGCTCTGGACCGACGGAGACATGCCGGCTCGGCAGGCGCGATTTATCGAATATACGGGTCATGGCGACCGCCTATGTCGCGAGACGGGGCCTTTGCGCAAGACAGTTGCGTATGGATTTGCAGTTTTATCCGCCGCGGCCGCGGTTAGACGAGGACCGCAGAGCCCGCGCGGCGGGCGTCAGAGGCTTTCGAGCGCCTTGGCGACGCCGTCCATCGTGAACGGCTTCTGCAGGCGGGGCCGGTCGCGGAAGCGGGGATCGAGGCCGTCATCGCCACCGCCAGTCGCGAACACGAAGGGAATTCCGCCCTCCGCAAGCCGTTCGGCGATCGGAGTACTCTTCTCACCGCCACGCAGGTTGACGTCGAGGATCGCGGCGTCGACACCCCCGGCCGAGATGCGGTGCAGGGCATCGGCGACGGTGTCGACGGACCCTGCGACGCCCTTGTCCAGCACCTCGAGGAAATCCTCGAGCATCATGGCGATCAACGGTTCATCCTCTACGATGAGGATCTGCTGTGGCACGTTCATATTTTGTACCTTAGGCGGCAATTTCGCCGAGCGCCAACATCTTGTTGCTTAACGTGCCGCAAGAACGTCGCGCGCGGCTTCGGCGAGCTGCTGGACCGAGAAAGGCTTGGGAAGAAACTCGACATTGTCGAGGTCGATCGACTTGCGCAGCTGTTCCTCGGCATAGCCCGACATGAAGACGATCGGCAGGTCGGGATATTTCTCGCGTGCGTGCCGGACCATCGTCGGGCCGTCCATCGTCGGCATCACCACGTCGGTGATCAGCAGGTCGGGGCGGCCGTTCTTCGCCATGATCTCGAGCGCGACCTCGCCATTCTCCGCGGTCAGCACGCTATAGCCCTGGCGGGTGAGCGCGCGTTCGGCGACTGCGCGGACCATGTCCTCGTCCTCGACCAGCAGGATCGTGCCCGTGCCCCACAGGTCGGCGGGCTTCGCCGCGGGCTTGGGCGCGGTGAGCCGCGGCGCGGCGGGGGCGGCATGGACGGGGAGGAAGATGGTGAAGGTTGCCCCCTGCCCCGGCTGCGATTCGGCGAAGATATAGCCGCCCGACTGCTTGACGATGCCGTAGACGGTCGAGAGGCCGAGCCCGGTGCCCTTGCCGAATTCCTTGGTCGTGAAGAACGGCTCGAAGATCTTCGGCAGGACCTCGGGCGGGATCCCGGTGCCGGTGTCCTGGACGATCAGCGCGGTATAGTCCGCGACGGGCAGGATGTCGGAGGCCATCTGCCGCACCTCGGTCGCCGAGACCGAGCGCGTGGTGATGGTCAGCGTGCCGCCGCCGCGCGGGTTGGCGGACAGGATCGCGTCGCGGGCGTTGACCGCGAGATTGACGACGACCTGTTCGAGCTGCCCCGGATCGGCGCGGACCGGCCCGAGGTTGCGGCCGTGCATCATGTCGAGCCGGACGGTCTCGCCCATCAGTCGCTTGAGCAGGTTCGAGACCTCGGACACGACGTCGGGCAGCTGCAGGATCTGCGGGCGCAGCGTCTGCTGGCGACTGAAGGCGAGCAGCTGGCGGGTCAGTCCGGCGGCGCGGTTCGAGTTGGTGCGGATCTGCTGGATGTCGTCATAATCGCTGTCGCCGGGCGAATGGCGCATCAGCATCAGGTCGCAGTGCCCGATGATCGCGGTCAGGATGTTGTTGAAATCATGCGCGACGCCGCCGGCGAGCTGGCCGACCGCCTGCATCTTGGTCGCCTGCGCCACCTCGCGCTTCAGTCGCGATTCCTCGCTATTGTCTTTCAGGCTGAGCAGGACGGCGGCGTCGCCGAGCCCGCGCGCGCCGGCGATGGTCAGCGCGACCGGCTCGTCGGGATGATCCTTCAGCCGGACCGCCATGTCGGTCGAATGCGTCTGCCCGCCCGCGAACCGGCGGATCGCGTCGGCGACCGCGGTCTTGTCCTCGCGCACGACGAGGTCGCCGGGGTAGAGCGGCGGCGCGGCGCCGACGACCCCGGCGGCGCGCAGGAACGAATCGTTCATCTGGATGAAGCGGCCCTCGCGATCGACCAGCGCCATGCTGAACGGCATCAGGCTGACGAGGCTGCGGACATGCGCGGAGGCGGATGCGCCGATCGCGGGCGCGTCCTCCTCGTCGTCGAGCAGAATGACGAGGACGGGGGCGTCGTCGCCCTCGACAAACGGCACCTGCACCACGCGCAGCGGCGTCCCCGCGCCACCCTCGCGCGCGAAGCGGACGAGGCCGCGATTGTCGGTGATCAGGAAGCGCGCGAAGTCGCGGCCCTCGATCGCCTCATGCTCGTCGCCGATCGCGCGGACGCGGAGCACGCGGTTGGTCGCGCGGACGCGGCCGTCGGCGCTGAGCAACGCCGCCATGATCCCGCTGCCGCCGAGCCGGTCGCCGGTCGGCCCGTCGATCAGCCGTTCGGCGGTCTGCGCGAGGTCATAGTCGGGCGCGGTGACGAACCGCCAGACGAGCATGTCCGCCTCGTCGCCGGCGCGGGTGATCGATGCCGAGATGCGCAGCCCGTTGGCGACCAGCCGTTCCGCCTGCGCGTGACCGTCACGCCAGGCGGTGCGTCCGGCCTCGGCCAGCAATACGACCCCACTCGCGTCGAGCGGCAGCCCCGGCGGAGTCGGAAAGCCGCTGAACACCGCGTCATAGGCATCGTTCGCGCAGACCAGCCGGCCCGCGCGATCGGTCACCGCGATCGCATCGCCGCTCGCCTGCGCGACGGCCCGCGTGAAGTCCCAGTCGATCGTGCGCAGTTCGGCGCTGCCGGCGCGTGCGAGCACGCGCCAGACGATCACCGCGCCGATGACGATGATCGCCGCGGCGAGAAAGGCCGCCGCGACGACGATGTCGCCGATCATGCCGAGCACCAGCCCCGACGCGGCGATCCCCGTCACCGCCGCGACGAGGGCGGCGCGACGGTTCGGCCCGAGGCCGGTCTGGGGCGGAAGCGAAACCATGCGATGCCTCTTCCGCTGTTCGGGGGTTTGGGGTCAAGCATCATGTCCCCGCCCGGTTTCCCGGGCAGGGACGCAGCCGGTCACCAGATGCGCACGCGCTGTTCGGGGGCGAGATACAGGCGCTGCGTCGGCTTGGGCTGATAGGCGGCGTACCAGGGGTCGAGATTACGGACGACCGAGGCGCGCTGCTGCGATGGCGAATGCGGATCGGTCAGCAGCCGCTGACGCAGGTTCGCCTCGCGGTAGTTGCGGCGCCAGACCTGCGCCCAGCCGAGATAGAAGCGCTGGTCGCCGGTGAAGCCGTCAAGCACGGGCGCCGCCTTGCCGCCGACCGCGGTGTGATAGGCGTCATAGGCGACCGTCAGCCCGGCGAGATCGGCGATGTTCTAGCCCATCGTCAGCTGGCCCTTCACATGCATGCCCGGCAATGGCTCATAGGCGTCATACTGCGCGCCGAGCTTGCCGGTGAGCGCGTTGAAGCCGGCGATGTCCTTGGGCGTCCACCAGTCGGTGAGCTGGCCCTTGGCATCATATTTCGAACCCTGGTCGTCGAAATGATGGCTCAGTTCGTGGCCGATCACCGCGCCGATGCCGCCATAGTTGACCGCGTCGTCGGCCTTGGGATCGAAGAAGGGCGGCTGGAGGATGGCTGCGGGGAAGACGATCTCGACCATGCCGAAATTGGCATAGGCGTTGACCGTCATCGGCGTCATGCCCCATTCCCAGCGCTGCAAGGGCTTGCCGAGCTTGGCGATATTGTCCTGATGCTGCCATTCGTTGGCGCGCCATTCATTGCCGAACGCGTCGCCGGACGTGATCGTCAGCGCGGACAGGTCCTTCCACTGGCTGGGATAGCCGATCTTGGGGGTGAAGGCGGCGAGCTTGGCATGCGCCTTCTGCTTGGTTTCGGGCGCCATCCAGTCGAGCTTGTCGATCCGGCGGCCCATCGCGGCGAGCACGTTCTTCACCAGCACATCGGCTGCGGCCTTGGTCTCGGGCGGGAAATACTGCGCGACGTAGAGCTTGCTGACCTCGTCGCCGAGCGCACCGCTGGTGAACTGGACGCCGCGCTTCCAGCGGGCCTCCTGCTCGGGGGTGCCGCCGAGCACGGTGCCGTAAAAGGCGAACTGTTCGGCGTCGAACGCCTTTGGCAGCACGTCCGCATAGCCGTCGAGCGAACGCAGGACCAGCTGGTCCTTGAGCACGCCGATCGGCGCGGTCGCGACGAGTTTTGCAATGCCGGTGATCGCCGAGGGCTGCGCGACGATGACGGTCGGTACGGGCGTGCCGGTCGCCTTGAAATAGCCCGCGAAGTCGAAGCCGGGCGCGCGCTTGGCGAGCTCTGCGACGGACATCTTGTTATAGGTCTTGGTCGCGTCGCGGCTGTCGACTCGGGTCCAGCTGACCCGGGCGATCTCGGTCTCGAACGCGAGCAACGCGGCGGCGCGCGCCTCGGCATCGGGTTCGCCGGCGAGCGTCAGCATCTTGGCGATGTGCGCGCGGTAGGCGGTGCGCGCCTCGACCAGCTTGGCGTCGGTGCTGAGATAATAGTCGCGGTCGGGCAGACCGAGCCCCGACTGGCCGAGCGAGAGCGCGTATTGCTCGGGGATCTTGTCGTCCTGGCCGACGCCGCTGCCGAACGGGCCGCCGATCCCGGCGCGATCCGCCTCGGCGAGCAAGGCGGGATAACCCGACCGGTCCTTGAGCGCGGCGATCTTCGCGAGCCATGGGCGGATCGGCGCCAGCCCCTTGGCCTCGATCGTGCCGGTGTCGAGGAAGGTCGCATAGGCGCGACCGATCTTCGAGTTCGAGTCCTTGGCCGCGGTGTCGAGGATGCCGCGGGTGCGCGTCTCGGACAGGTCGGACAGGAAGTTGAACGCGCCGTAGTTCGACTTGTCCGCGGGGATCGGGGTGGTCTTCGCCCAATTGCCATTGGCGAAGGCGTAGAAATCGTCACCGGGCTGGACGCTCTTGTCCATGCCCTTCTCGTCGAAGCCGAAGCTGCCATATTGCGCGCCGGTCGCGGCGGGCGCGGCGGGCGCGGCGGTTGGTTCGGCGGTCTGCGAGATGGCGGCGGTGACGCCGGTGATCGCGGTGGCGGCGAGCAGGCCGGCGGCGATGTAGGTCTTCATGGGGGTCTCCTGGAATTTCGTTGGCGGTACACCTCCCCGGCGAAGGCCGGGGCCCAGTTGGGAAGGTCTTGGTAACGAGGGACAGTCGGCCATTACGTCTGTCCCCCCAACTGGGCCCCGGCCTTCGCCGGGGTGGCGGATAATCCAAGCGGCCGACTGAGACAGGTTGCGAGATACGGATGGGAAGGTGTTGGTAACGTGGGGCACTCCACCGTTAGCTCTGTCCCCCAACTGGGCCCCGGCCTTCGCCGGGGTGGTGCAGATCTGGGGCGCTCGGCGGGAGCGGATTACCAGATGCGGACGCGGGTTGCGGGGGCGAGGTAGCTGGCCTCGCCGGGCTTCACACCGAACGCGGCGTACCAGGGGTCGAGGTTGCGGACGGTGAGGACGCGCTGGTGACCCGGCGAGTGCGGATCGGACAGCAGCGTCTGGCGCAGTGCGGGTTCGCGGAACTTGCTGCGCCAGACGCCGGCCCAGCCATAATAGAAGCGCTGGTCGCCGGTGGTGCCGTCGATCACCGGCGCGGGCTTGCCGCCGAGCGAGCGGTGATAGGCGTCATAGGCGACGGTCAGGCCGGCGAGATCGGCGATGTTCTCGCCGAGCGTCAGGCCGCCCTGGACGTGCAGCCCGGGCAAGGGCTCATAGGCGTCGTACTGCTTGACCAGCGCATCGGTGAAGACCTTGAAGCGCGCGACATCCTGCGGCGTCCACCAGTCGGTGAGCTTGCCGCTGGCGTCGTATTTGCGGCCCTGATCGTCGAAATGATGGCTGATCTCGTGACCGATCACCGCGCCGATGCCGCCATAGTTGATCGCCGGGTCCGCCTTCGGATCGAAGAAGGGCGGCTGGAGGATCGCGGCGGGGAAGACGACCTCGTTCATCGTCGGATTGGCATAGGCGTTGATCGTCATCGGCGTCATGAACCACTCGCCGCGATCGATCGGCTGGCCGAGCTTCTTGAGGTCGCGATCATAGTCGAACGCGTTGGCGCGCGCGACGTTACCGACGAGATCGCCGCGCTGGACCTGAAGCGCGGAATAGTCGCGCCATTTGTCCGGATAGCCGATCTTGGGGGTGAAGGCGGCAAGCTTGGCGAGCGCCTTGGTCTTGGTCTCGGGCGCCATCCAGGCGAGGTTGCGCAACCGGTCGCCCATCGCCGCGATGACGTTCTTGACGAGCTGGTCGGCGGCGGCCTTCGATTCCGGCGGGAAATATCTGGCGACATACTGCTCGCCGATCGCCTCGCCCATCGCGCCCGACACGGTCGAGACGCCGCGCTTCCAGCGGACCTGCTGCTCGGGCGTGCCCGACAGGGTGGTGCCGTAGAAGCCGAAATTGGCCTTGTCGAAATCGTTCGAGAGATAGGGTGCATAGGCGCGCAGCACCTTGAGCATCGCATAGTCCTGAAGGACGTTCACCGGGGTATCGGCAAAGACCTTCGCCTCGCCGGTCAGCGCGCTCGGCTGCGCGACGAGGTAGAAGGGACGACCGGTGACGCCCATCGCGGTCATGTACTGCGCCCAGGGGAAGCCGGGTGCCTTGGCGGCGAAGTCGGCGGCGGTCCATTTATTGTAGGTCTTGTCAGCGTCGCGGCTCTCGATTCGCGTCCAGTGCGCGGTGGCGAGCCCCTTCTCCATCGCGAAGACCGCCGCGGCGCGCGCGGCCGCGTTGGGCTCGCCCGCGAGCGTCAGCATCTGCGCGAGATACGCCTGATAGGCGGTGCGGACCGCGGCGAGCTTGGCATCGTCCTTCAGATAATAGTCGCGATCGGGCAGCCCGAGGCCGCTCTGGCCGAAGCCGACGACATAGGTGGTCGGGTCCTTGTCGTCCTGCTGGACGCCGACGCCGACGAGCCCGCCGACCCCCTGGCGCTGCAGCTTCGCAATCTGGGTGACGAGCGCGGTCTTGTCGGTGGTCGTCTTGAGCGGGGCGAGCATCGGCTTCACCGGGCCCGCCCCCTTCGCGTTGACCGCAGCCTCGTCCATGAAGCTCGCGTAGAAGTCACCGACCTTGTCGCCGGGCTTCGCAGTCGCCGCGTCGAGGATCGTCCGGGTGCGCTCGAGCGACAGGTCCTGGAGGACGTGGAACATGCCGTAGGACGAGCGATCGGCGGGGATCGGCGTCGCCTTCTCCCAGCCGCCATTGGCATAGTCGAAAAAGTCGGTGCCGGGCTTCACCATGGTATCGCGCCCGGCCATGTCGAAGCCGAAATCGCCGATCTGCGGCTTGTTCGCATCCTTCGGCGCGACGGGACCGCTGGCCGCACCGGCGAGCGCGGGCGACGGCGCGGGCGGTCGGGCCGGGGTCTGACTGGTCTGGGCCGAGACCGTTGCGGCGGAGGCGAGCAGAATGGCGGTGACAATCGACGTACGCATCAAGGACCCTCGGGGAAGAACTTCAGGATGCGGTGTGTTCTACGCCGATAAGACGCTCCGTCAATTCGTCGGGCGACAGATAGTGACGATTGTTACGATCCGCGATTATCGTGCCGGTGCCGCCACTTGCGGGCAATCCACAGCCGCCAGCCGAGCGCGCTGAGCGCATAGCCGCCGATCGAGGCGACGATGGTGATGGCAAGGAGGCCCAGCGCGGTGGCGGGCCCCGCCTGCATCAGCCAGGGGATCCAGTCGGCCTGCGCGGCGGCTTCGGCGACCGGCTGGCCGGGGACATGCGCGTCGATCCGCAGCATCCACGACCCGATCCAATAGGCGGCGATCCAGAGCGGCGGGGTCGTCAGCGGATTGGTGATGAAGGTCGTCAGCGCGGCGGTCGGCACATTGGCGCGGAACGGCAGCGCGAACAACGCGGCGACGGGGGTCTGCGCGACCGGCACGAGGATCCCCGCGACCATGCCGAGCGCGACGCCGCGCGGCACCGAGCGCCGGGTAAACCGCCACAGTTCGGGCGCGAGCACGCGGTGCGCGACGGGGCGCAACAGGCGGTTGCGCTCCATCGAATCGCGGGTCGGCAGATTGCGATGCGACCACGCCGCGAGGCGCCCGAAGAGACCGACCGGCGCCCTGGTCACGGCTTATCCACGATCCCGCATGATCCGGCCCTGCTCGCGCTTCCAGTCCTGTTCCTTCACCGAATCGCGCTTGTCGTGGTTCTGCTTGCCCTTGGCGAGCGCGAGCTCGACCTTCGCGCGGCCCTTGGAATTGAAATAGATCATCAAGGGCACGAGCGTCATGCCCTGACGCGCGACCGCGCCGAACATCTTGTTGATCTCGCGCTCGTGCAGCAGCAGCTTGCGCGGCCGCTTGGGCTCATGGTTGAAACGGTTGCCGTGGCTGAATTCTGGGATGTTCGAATTGACGAGCTGGACCGTGCTGCCCTTCACCTCGGCATAGGCCTCCGCGATCGAGCCTTCGCCGCCGCGCAGTGCCTTCACCTCGGTGCCGGTCAGCGCGATCCCCGCCTCGAACACCTGCTCGATATAATAGTCGTACCGCGCGCGCCGGTTCTCGGCGACGATCTTGGTCTTTTCGAAGGTCGGGGGTTTGGGGCGTGCCATGGGATGCGCGATGTAGGAGGTCGGAGGGCGAAGGGGAAGCGGGCGTCGTATCGCGTTGGACGTTAATTGTCGGTCCTCCCGTCATCCTGACGTGCGTCAGGATGACGGACGGGGATCAGACCAGGCCGGCGTGCGCCAGCGCCGCGTCGACCGCGGCGCGCGAGGCGTCGCCCGCGGGGGTCATCGGCAGGCGCAGCGTCTCGGGGAAGCCGGCCCGTACCCGCGCCATGGCGTATTTGACCGGGCCCGGCGACGCGTCGGTGAACAGCGCGTCGTGCAGGGGATAGAGCCGGTCCTGATAGGCGAGCGCGGTGACGAAATCGCCCGCCTGGCAGGCCGCCTGGAACTCCGCGCACAGCTTCGGCGCGACGTTCGCGGTGACCGAGATGCAGCCGGTGCCGCCCATCACGTTGAACGCGAGCGCGAGGTCGTCATTGCCCGACAGCTGGCAGAAGTCGGGTCCGCAGGCTTCGCGGTGCTGCGAGACGCGCGCGAGCACGCCGCTGGCGTCCTTCACGCCGACGAACACCTGCGGAAAGGCGGTGACGACCCGCGCCAGCGTCGCGGGCTGGATGTCGGTGACGGTACGGCCGGGGACGTTGTAGAGGATGATCGGCAGCGGCGCATCGGCGGCGAGCGCCTCGAAATGCCGGAAGATCCCCTCTTGGCTCGGGCGGTTGTAATAGGGCGGGACCATCAACGCGGCATCGGCGCCAGCCTCGTGCGCCGCACGCAGATTGGCCGAGGCGACGCGCGTGTCGTTCGACCCTGCCCCCGCGATCACGGGGACGCGGCCCTTCGCCTGATCGACGCAGACGCGGACGACGTGGAAATGCTCGTCATAGGACAGGGTCGCTGCCTCGCCCGTGGTGCCGCAGGCGACCAGCGCGGACGAACCCTCGGCGATCTGCCACTCGACGAAATCGCGATAGGCCTGCTCGTCGAAACTGCCGTCCGCGGCGAACGGCGTGACGAGCGCCGGGATCGACCCGGCAAAGGAAAAACCTGCAAACATCGGTATATTGCGCTCCTGCCGCGCTGAATTCGGGCGTTTCGTTCAGGACAGATACGGGTTGAACTGCTATCCTGTCCACATGGTAGCATTGGCGTTCAAATCGAGCATCGTCCTGGCGGCTTTGGCCGGCACGGCGGTATCTTCAGGGGTCGGACAGGAAACGCTCGACCGGTACCGAACGCAGCTTTCGAATATCGGCCCGCAGGCGCAGCCGATGGCGAGCGACGGCGCGATCGCCTCGACGATCGCGCAGTGGCGCGCGCTGCAACAGACCGATGCGCTGCCGTTCGACAGCTATGCCGGGTTCCTGATGGCGCATCCCGGCTGGCCGAACGAGACCGCCAATCGCCGCGCGGCGGAGCGGCAGGCGGCGATCGGCAGCGGTGCGGCGGGCAGCGTCGTCGCGTTCTTCACGCGCTATCCGCCGCAGTCCGCGGCGGGCAATCTTGCCTATGCGCGCGCATTGCAGGCGACCGGGCAGCGCGACCGCGCCTATGCCGCGGTGCGCACCGCATGGCGATCGGGCGGGCTGACGCCGATCGATCAGGTCGCGGTGACGACGGGCTTCCCTGGCGCGCTGTCGAGCGACGATCAGGACGCGCGGATGGACGCGCTGCTCTGGTCGGGACAGACGAGCGCAGCGCAGCGCCAGCTTCCGCTGGTCAGCCCTGCCAAGCGCGCGCTGTTCGAGGCGCGGCTCGCCTTCCGGACCAATGCACCGAACGCGTCCGACCTGTCCGCGGCGACGATGGAGACGTATCGCGGCGACGCGGGCTATGTCGCCGACCGCGCGGTGTGGTTGCGCAACAGCGGCGCGAGCCCGAGCGCGCGCGCCTGGCTCGCGCGGCCGCGGGCGCTGACCACGCGGCCGGGCAATGCGGGCGAATGGTACGAGATCCTGGTGACCAACGCGCGCGGCGCGGCGAATGACGGCCAGTGGCAGGTCGCCTATGACATCGCGCGGCAGATCGACGATGCCTATCCGGCGGGGGCGAACATCTCGGCCAAATCCTATGCCGAGCGCGACGAATATACCAATCTCGCCTGGCTCGGCGGGCAGGCGGCGATGAAGAAGCTCGGCCGCCCCGCGGATGCGATGACGCTGTTCGACCGCTATGCGCGCGGGTCGAATTCGCCGGTGGTGCGCGCGCGGGGTTATTACTGGGCCGGACGCGCGGCCGAGGCGGCGGGCCGGCAGGCCGATGCGACCGCCTTCTACACCCAGGCGGCCGGCTACCGCGATCAATATTACGGGCAGCTCGCGACCGAGCGGATGGGCCGCGCGCTGACCCCGCCACCGCCGATGGCCAGCCTTGCGATAGCACCCGCGGTGCGCGCGGCGTTCGAGCAGCGCGAGACGGTGCGCGCGGTCAAGTTCCTCGGCCAGATCGCGGACTGGCAGGACCAGACCGCGTTCGTCCGCCAGATCGCCGCGGACGCGACGACCGACACCGATCACGCGCTCGCCGCCGAACTGTCGACGCGCATCAACCGCCCCGATCTGGGCGTGATGGTCGGGCGCAGCGCGCTGGCGAACGGGCTCAGCGACTATTCCGCAGCGGGCTTCCCGACCGTCAGCGTGCCGGCGGGCTATGAAGACAACTGGACGATCATCCACGCGATCTCGCGGCAGGAGAGCCAGTTCGATCGCGCCGCGGTCAGCCATGCCGGTGCGCGCGGGCTGATGCAGCTGATGCCTGCGACCGCGCGCGAGCAGTCGGGCAAGATCGGGCTCGCCTATAACCAGGCGTCGCTGACGACGGATCCCAATCTGTCGATCATGCTGGGGTCGAGCTACTTCCAGCGGATCTATGCGAACTATGGCAGTTATCCGCTTGCAATTGCGGCCTATAATGCGGGCGGTGGCAATGTGAACAAGTGGCTGCGCGCGAATGGCGACCCGCGCACCGGCGCGGTCGACATCATCGACTGGATCGAGGCGATCCCGTATCAGGAGACGCGCAACTATGTGCAGCGCGTGATCGAGAATGCGGTCGTCTACGACCTGATGAACCCCGCCCGCGCCAAGAGCCGCAGCGTCGCGCGCACGTCCTGGTATCTCGGCAAGACCCGGCCCGGCTGAACCGGACGAGACGGCACGCATGGATCGGCCCAACTACATCACCCCGGCAGGCTATACGGTGCTGCGCGATGAATATGATCTGTTGCTCGGCAGCGAGCGGCCGAAGCTGGTCGAGGTGATTTCCTGGGCGGCGGGCAATGGCGACCGGTCCGAGAATGGCGACTATATCTATGGGCGCAAGCGGCTGCGCGAGATCGACCGGCGGCTCGGCTGGCTGTCGCGGCGGATGAAGGCGGCCAAGGTTGTCGATCCCGCCGTGCAGGAGGACCGCAGCCGTGTCTGGTTCGGCGCGTGCGTGACGGTGGCGGACGAGGAGGATGTCGAACGCGTGCTCACGCTGGTCGGCGATGACGAGACCGATGCGGGCAATGGGCGGATCGGCTGGAATTCGCCGTTCGCCCGCGCACTGAGGGGTGCCGCGATCGGTGATGTCCGCCGCGTCGACCTGCCCGCGGGCGAGCGCGAATATGAGGTGATCGCGATCGCCTATCCCTGATCTCCCATCGCTGAACGATCCGTTTCCATCCGGCGCGTTGACGCAGGCACGCGTGCATAGGACGTAGCGGGACCGCAACGACGTTCAGGATGATCCCATGCCGATACCCGCCACCTGGTCCCCCCGCCTGCTCAGCGTGATGCGCATCGTCGTGGCGCTGGTCTTCTTCAGCCACGGTATTTCCAAGTTCTTCGGGCTGCCGCCCTTCCCGATGGCGATGACCCCGTTGCTGTACGTCGCGGGCATAATCGAGGTCGTGGGCGGCGCGTTGCTGATCGTCGGGCTGTTCACGCGGCCGGTGGCGTTCCTGCTGTCGGGCATGTCGGCGGCGGCCTATTTCCTCGCGCACGCGCCCCAAGGCCCCTTCCCGATCGCCAATGGCGGCGAGGCGGCGGTGCTCTATTGTTTCGTGTTCCTCTACCTTGCCGCAGCGGGGGGCGGCGCGTGGAGCGTGGACGCGGCGCGCGGGCGCGGCTAATCCCGGCGGTATGGCCGATACCACAACCCGCAACGTCGCCCTTCTCATCGACGCCGACAACGCCTCCTCGGCGACGCTCGACCCGGTGCTGACCGTCCTTGCCGAGCTCGGGACGGTCAACGTCCGGCGCGTCTATGGCAACTGGTCCAAGCCCGCGCTCAAGGGGTGGCGCGACATGTCGATCAAGCACGGCATCGAGCCGCAGCAGCAGTTCGACCTGACCAAGGGCAAGAACGCGACCGACATGAAGATGACGATCGACGCGATGGACCTGCTGTTCCGCGGCCGGATCGACGGGTTCGGGATCATGTCGTCGGACAGCGACTTCATGCCGCTGGCGATGCGGATCCGCCAGGACGGCGTGCCGGTCTATGGCTTTGGCACCAGCCGCACGCCTGAGGGGTTCCGCCAGGCGTGCACGCGCTTCATCGACGTCAGCGCACTCGACGACGAATCCGAGCCAATGCCGCTGTCGCTGCCGCCTGCGATCGGTGGCGAGAAGGCCCCTGCCCCCGCCGCGCCGGCCGCACGCCGGTCGCGCGGCGGCGAGCCGATCGGGTCGGACCTGATCAAGCTGCTGATCGACGCGTATAACGCGGGCAAGCGCGACGAGAAGGGCTATCAGAGCCTGACAGAACTGGGCCAACGCGCGGGCAACCGGTCGAGCTTCGATGCGCGCAATTACGGCTTCAACCATCTGTCCGAGCTGATCGAGGCGGTGCCCAATTTCTAGACCGAACGCCGTGACGGCGGTCGGATCTACGTCAAGCGGGTGCGCTGAACGGGGGCACCGGTCGCTCAGTCGAGCCCGGTGCAGTCGCCGCCGAGCTTCGTCCCGCCCCGCGCGGCGAAGCTGCCCAGTTCGCGCGCGTCGCGTTTCGCGATCAGCGTGGTGGCGGTGGGCTTGCCGTCCTTGAGAACCGCGACGGTCCAGGCATCGACGGGCCCGGTCGGGGTCGCGACGCTCTGGCTGCCAGTGACGGTCAGCGTGAAGCGGCCGATCCCGCCGTCATACTGGTAGAAGGGCAGCGAGAAGCTCTTGCCCATCGCGAGCGGCAACGCGCCGAACGTCACGCCCCAGAGATTGCCCTCCCAGATGGGGTCAGCCACCGCGACGTCGATCGGCGTGACGACGGCCTTGTCGGTCTTCGTTCCGACGATGCGACCGGGGGTGTAGCGCAGCACGACATGCTCGACCCCGCTCCGGCTGTTGTCGAAGGTGATCGGCGTCAGATCGTCGCGGTTCAGGACGAAGTGATCGCGCATCGCGAAATTCGCCATCGGTACGCGCTGATGGACGACGATGTCCCAGGCCGGCCGACCGCCGACGCGGATGGCGCGGATGACCTGGCGGGTTGCGCCGATGACGGTCTGTTCGGATGGTGCTCCGGCGGCCTGCGTGCCTGCGGGGGAGCCCGGGCGGTAGATCGCGAAACACTGATCGACCGGCTTGACCCTGTCGCCCTGCGGCGCGGTCACCGCAGCCGCCGCGGCCGCTAGCATCATCAGCATGTCCATCATCCCCACCCCGTCGTCGTGGGAGAGGTGTGCTACGGACATCATACACGCGTCAAGCGATCAGTCCGGAAGCACGATCCTCGGATCGGGGATGTCGAGGACCGCACAGGTGCCGCGCGCGGCATTCTCGATCGCGATCGTGCCGCGCAACTGCCGGGCGAGGCTGCCGATCATCCGCATGCCGAGGCTTTTGCGCGAGGCGGCCTTGAGGTCGAAATCGGCGGGCAGCCCGACGCCGTCGTCGGACACGGTCAGCAGGATCCGGCCGTCGGCGTTGCGAATCGTCACCGCGATGACGCCGCCACCCTCGCCGTAAGCATATTTGATCGCGTTGGTGACGAGCTCGGTGACGAGCAGGCCGAGCGGGATCGCAGTATCCGCGCTGATCCGGATCGCGTCGATGTCGCAGTCGATCCGGTGCAGCGGTGCCTGTTCGGCCAGCCCCGTCGCGATCCCGCAGACGAGATCGTCGAGCGCGACGATCCCGACCTGTTCGCCACGCCAGAGCTGGTCGTGTGTCTGTGCGATCGCGGTGATGCGCGCCTGCGCGTCGCCGAGCAGCCGGGTGATGCGCGGGTCGTCATCCTCCTGCATCTGGAGGTTGAGCATCGCCGAGACGAGAGCGAGGCTGTTCTTGACGCGGTGGCTCGCCTCGCGCGTGAGCAGCTCCTGATGCTCCATCGCGTCGCTCAAGCGCTGTTCGGCCTGCTGCCGCTCGATCGCGACGCCGATCAGATTAGCGAACCCCTGCATGAAGGCGAGGTCGGCGGGCTCGAACTTGCCCTCGTCGGGGCTGTCGACCTCGAGCACGCCGAAGCGCTTGCCCGACGTCTCAACCAGCACGTTAATCGCGCGGCGGATATGGTGCTCGGCCATGAAGGCGGGCGTACGGAACCGCTCCTCATTCTCGAGATGGTTGGAGATCACCGGCTGGCCGGTCTCGAGCGCGAAGCCCGCGGGCGAGGCGAGATCGGTGCGCATCTCGGCCGATCCGACCACGCCCGGCGCCCAGCCGATCCCCGCGCGCACGAACAGGCTGTCCTGCTCGGGGCGATATTCGAGGAACTTGCAGTATTTCGAGCGCATCCCCTCGCCGCACAATTCGGTAGCGCGCTGGAGCATCGGCTCGAGATCGCGCGCGCGCAGCGCCTCGATCCCGAAATCGGCCAGTATCGATTGCTGGCGAAGCCGGTATTGCAGCTCCCCCGCACCCGGGGGGGCATCTCCACCGGGGGAGTGTTCGATAACTGTCACGCCTGCTCCGTTCGTGGGGACCAAGATGTCTCCTACCGACCCCGGTTAGGGGATCAACATGGCGCTTGCGTGGCAGGCGCCGGCATGGGGCCGATGGGGGACGGTTGCGGCTCGCTATCCTGCCGATACTACCTTCGTCATCCTGACGAAAGTCAGGACCCAGAGTCATTAAGCGGGCCGCCTGTGACCCTGGGTCATGACTTTCGTAAGGATGAGGGGGTTGGGGGTCGGGTGACGGGATAGCGTCCGCCGCGGCTCGGTAGTCCGGGCCGCGGCGGGTCTCAGACGCTCAGCGCGTGAGCTTCTTGTACGCCAGACGCGTCGGGCGGTCGGCGGCGTCGCCGAGGCGGCGGCGCTTGTCTTCCTCGTAGGATGCGTAATTGCCCTCGAACCATTCGACATGGCTGTCGCCCTCGAACGCCAGGATGTGCGTCGCGAGGCGATCGAGGAAGAAGCGGTCATGGCTGATGACCACCGCGCAGCCGGCGAACGTCTCGAGCGCCTCCTCGAGCGCACGCAGCGTCTCGACGTCGAGATCGTTGGTCGGCTCGTCGAGCAGGAGGACGTTGCCACCCTCCTTGAGCATCTTGGCCATGTGGACGCGGTTGCGCTCGCCGCCAGACAGCTGGCCGACCTTCTTCTGCTGGTCCTGCCCGCGGAAGTTGAACGCGCCGACATAGGCCCGCGTGCCCATTTCCTGCTTGCCGAAGCGGAAGATCTCGAGCTCGTCGGAGATTTCCTGCCAGACATTCTTGTTCGGATCGAGATCGTCGCGGCTCTGGTCGACATAGCCGAGCTTGACGGTCGAGCCGACCTCGATCGTGCCCGTGTCCGGGGTTTCCTGGCCGGTGATGAGCTTGAACAGCGTCGACTTGCCCGCGCCGTTGGGGCCGATCACGCCGACGATGCCGCCCGGGGGCAGCGTGAAGTCGAGCCCGTCGAACAGCAGCTTGTCGCCATACGACTTGGTCAGGCCCTTCGCCTCGATCACCTTGCCGCCGAGACGCGACGGCAGCTGGATCAGGATCGCGGCCTTGCCGGCGACGCGGTTCTCCTGCTTCTCCATCAGCTCGTCGAACGCGCGGATACGCGCCTTCGACTTGGTCTGGCGCGCCTTGGGGGTCTGGCGCATCCACGCCAGCTCGTCGGCGATCGCCTTCTGCTTGCCGGCCTCTTCGCGCTCTTCCTGGCTGAGGCGCTGGGCCTTCTTCTCCAGATAGCCCGAATAGTTGGACTCGTAGGTGTAGTAGCGGCCGCGATCGAGCTCGAGTACCCAGTTGACGACATTGTCGAGGAAGTAGCGGTCATGCGTCACGAGGATGACGTTGCCGGTATATTCCTTGAGGTAGTTCTCGAGCCACGAGACGCTCTCGGCGTCGAGATGGTTGGTCGGCTCGTCGAGCAGCAGGATCTGCGGCTTCTCCAGCAGCAGCTTGCAGAGCGCGACGCGGCGCTTCTCGCCGCCCGAGAGATTCTCGACCGAGGCATCGCCCGGCGGGCAGCGCAGCGCTTCCATCGCCTGTTCGAGCTGGCTGTCGAGCGCCCAGCCGTCGACCGCGTCGATCTTGGCCTGGAGATCGCCCATCTCCTCCATCAGCGCGTCGAAATCGGTGTCGTCCTTCGGATCGCCCATCTCGGCGGAGATCGCGTTGAACCGGTCGACGAGGTCGGCGACGGGGCGGACGCCGTCCTTGACGTTGCCCATCACGTCCTTGGTCGGATCGAGCTGCGGCTCCTGCGCGAGATAGCCGACATTGACGCCCTCGGCCGCCCAGGCCTCGCCGGTGAAATCGGGGTCCATGCCCGCCATGATCTTCATCAGCGTCGACTTGCCCGACCCGTTGGGGCCGATGATCGCGATCTTGGCGGACGGAATGAACTGGAGGTGGATGTTGTTGAGGACGGGCTTTGCGGCACCGGGGAAGGTCTTGGTCAGACCCTTCATGACGTAGGTATACTGGACGGCCATGTGGGTGCCGAGCTCCATGCTTGAATGAGGCGGGATTTGACGTGCGCAGATAGCGATGCGGCGGGCCGTTGGCAAACGGGGAGCAGCGACATAGGCTGTCGCGGATGATGAAGCACACGCTCGCGGTATTGGCCGCCTCCACCCTGTCCGTTCCTCTCATGGCACAGCGGACCGCACCACCCGCCCCTGCCCCGGTCGATGCGAAGGTCGCAGCGCTCCGCGATGCCGCGCTCAAGGACGACGTCGCCTATGACATCGTCGAGGGGATGACGACCGAGATCGGACCCCGGCTGGCGGGGACCGAGGCGGAGGCGCGTGCACGCGCATGGTCGGTGACCAAGCTGAAGGCGCTGGGGTTCAAGAACGTGCGGATCGAGCCGTACCAGATGCCCGTCTGGGTGCGCGGCGTCGAGACCGGGTCGATCCTGTCGCCCTTCCCGCAGGCGCTGAAGCTCACCGCGCTCGGCAATTCGGGCGCGACGCCCGTAGGCGGCCTCACCGCGCAGGTGGTGGTGTTCAAGACCTATGGCGACCTGGCGGCGGCACCCGCGGGGAGCCTTGCGGGCAAGATCGCCTATGTCGGCAACGCGATGGAGCCGACGCAGGACGGGTCGAGCTATAGCGCGTTCGGCCCTGCACGGTTCGTGGGGCCGGCGATGGCGGCGAGCAAGGGCGCGGCCGCGATCGTGATCCGCTCGATCGGCACCGATCATCACCGCAACCCGCATACCGGCACGACCAACTTCCCCGAGGGCGTCACGCCGATCCCGTCGGCGGCGCTGTCGGTGCCCGATGCCGAGCTGATCGAACGGATCGCGATGCGCGGCAAGCCGATCACGATGACGCTCGTCCTGACCCCGCGGATGACCGGCACGCACGAATCGGGGAACGTGATCGCTGAAGTGCCGGGGACCGATCCCAAGGCGGGGATCGTGCTGGTCGGCGGGCATCTCGACAGCTGGGATCTCGGCACGGGCGCGATCGACGATGCGAGCGGCGTGGCGATCACCGCGGCGGCGGCCAAGCGGATCCTCGACGGCCCGCGCCCGCGGCGCACGATCCGCGTCGTCTGGTTCGGTGCCGAAGAGGTCGGCGGCTTTGGCGGCAAGGCCTATGCCGAGGCACACAAGACCGAGCGCCACGCGACCGCGGGCGAATCCGATTTCGGCGCGGACCGCGTCTGGCGGTTCGAGACCAACCTGCCCGACAGCGCGAAGCCGGTCGCCGATCGCCTCGCCTCCGCCCTCGCCCCGCTCGGCATCGCGCGCGGCGCAGGGGTCGGCGGTGACGGCACCGATGTCGGCCCGACCATAGCGCTGGGCGTCGCGGCGATCGACCTCAACCAGTCGGGTACGCGCTATTTCGACACGCATCACACGCCCGACGATACGCTCGACCGGGTCGATCCCGAGCAGCTTCGCCAGAACGTCGCGGCCTGGACGACGATGCTCGCGATCGTGGCCAATGCGCCCGAGGAAATCGGCTCGGTCGTGCCAAGAAAGTGACCAGTTGCGGCAACCCGCCCGTCATCGGACTGTCGCAAAGCTTGCTGGGCGATGAATTTAGCGGATTGACCGCCGGTCGGGGGCCGCTATTTGACGGGGCTTCGCGACGGCAATCGGGTCGGCCGCGAGTGAAACTATGCTTGGGAGCATTCGAATGAAGAAGATCGTTCTGATCGCTGCTGCCGCCGGCCTGATGTCCGTCGCAGCCTGCAGCAAGTCGCCAGAAGCCGCCGCAGTTGAGAACAACGCGGACATGCTGGCTGACAACATGGAAATGCAGGCTGACAACATGGACGCCATGGCGGACAACACCTCGAACGCTGTCGCAACCGACGTGCTCGAGAACGCAGCCGACAACATGAACGCAGCAGCAGACAACGTCCGCGACGCTGCCGACGAGAAGACCGACAACATGAACTAAGACCTTGTCGGGCGCTTGCGCTCGACAGCGTTTTGGAGTCGGAAAGGGCGTTCCTTCGGGAGCGCCCTTTTTCTTTGGCACCCTTTTTCTTTGGAAACGCTTGCGCTAACGCAGGCGGCGGTGGGGCCTGTAGCTCAACGGTTAGAGCTGGCCGCTCATAACGGCTAGGTTGCGGGTTCGATTCCTGCCGGGCCCACCAATATCTAAAATAGTGACTACCTTACCTCGTCAGGAATGCGCAGAATTGCGTCGTTTGTGGGGGTTTTCCTTCTCACACGTTCCATACGGCGAACTGGGAGTGCGGGATATTTGGGGGTATTTTTCAAATGGTATTTTCTGCCCCCCAGATGTCATGATTCGGCCCGGATTTCTGCGGCTTGCGGAGCCGCTCCGGCTTCGGCGGAAGCACCTGGTTTGAGGGTGTCGATGATCATGCTGGGCGGCATTGCGACGATGATCTCGGCAATGCCCGCCGCAGCGCACGCCGCGGTGCAAGTCGCGGCGAACCACGAGTGACGAACCGCTTTAGATAGGCGGCGTTACGCCCTATCATCGTAGAGAGGCTAGCGAGGCTCCTGCCTTGCTCTTTGCCGAGCTCGGCAGTCGAACTCGCGGCGTTTGCATACTCATTGGGCGCATCCAAACAACGAATCAGGGTAGCGCCCGAGCTCTACTGCTCCTTTTTTGTTCTCAACCTGCCTGCCATCGCCGGGCGGAACGAGGCACGGGATGGTTCGGAAAACCTCGTAACTCGGGGGGGGGGTTTGAATGTCGCTGGAAGAACAGTGTGCCCGTTAACAACTATTGAAGATTTAGGTCATTCTTCTTGTCTTGTTAACCAAGTTTGAGCAGGGCCTATTGCACGCTTCTACCGTGGAAAATGCCCCCGGATGCAAACGATCCGGCCGCGCGAATTCATGACGCTCATCGCACTCCGCTCACGATGCAAGATTGTCCCGAAACCACACAGTGGTTGGGTGGTGGCCGTTTTCAGGCAATTGCATAACTCTATGGCCCCCTTTACTTTTTTTCCAAGGAACACGTAAAAAGGGACCATCATGAAGCGCTTACTTCTTTCGACAATGGCATTCGTATCTGCATTCGCGATGGCCCCAGCGGCTCACGCAGTTAACTTCACTCCGAACGACCCGGAGTTCACCGTCAGCGGCGATATAAAGAATGGTACCGTTTCGGCAGATTTCGGCCGTGCGGGCATCAAGCGTGGTGCATTCACGGATACTTTCAATTTCATCATCGACCAGGCCGGTCTCGCTAGCGGTACGCTCAGCACGACCACGACGCGGTTCTTCAGCCCTACCGATCTCGATATCCTGTCGGTGTTCATCAATGGCTTCGCAGCATCGAAGACTGTTGTCGGCAAGGCCGAGTTTTTCGAGATCAACAACGTGGCGATCGCAAAAGGTGCGACGAACCAGATCGTCGTGAACGGCCTCTCGCGTGGTAACGGCTCCTATGCCGGCACCGCGACCTTTGAGCCGACGGCAGCAGTTCCCGAGGCCGGTACCTGGGCAATCATGTTGTTCGGTATCGGCGGTATCGGCTCATCGATGCGCGTTCGTCGTCGCCAGGCGAAGATCGCATTCGCTTAAGTAGATTTCACAGCCGGTCCCAGTGTCCGGCCGTGTGAAAACAGCCGCCAACCTTTCGAGGTTGGCGGCTGTTTTCATTTGAATCGAGCGCGATTGCGGCTGCGGAGGGATTGATGTGGCGCGACGACCGCCGTTGACCGACACCGAAGCGTACGGTCAGGCGCGAACTGGTCGAAGTCGACTTCCTTATGCCGTCCACAGCCACAGATCAGATCTATGGTCCGGATACCCAGGGACCGCATGGGTCGGGTTTAAGTGGTCAAACGTCGACGGAGTGACAATGCAGAAAATCCAATAAGAGCCGCGCTCAGCGAGACCGTCAACGGTCGCGTAGACACGCCAGCGGTCCGGCTAACCCTGCGCTGTCTCTGACATCACTGCCCCGAGCGCCGGCCCCTCGTGTTCTTTTGGAAAGCCGCGCAGCAGGATAGCGAAATTGGTCGGTGCCAGAGTGTGACGGCCTCATTCAACGGCACTGTGCGGCGGCTGCGTTGATCCGGCGCATATACCGTAGTCGGCAATGCGCGGGCAGCATTGGCATCAAGAATTTTCAGTTAATCCACTTTAACCGCGTGGAGTTGCAATTACTAAACAGATTCAATGCATAAATCCCCTTGTCGAAAGACAAGCACTTTCAAATCTGGGGGTTCACATGCGCTACTGGCCAATCGGCAAGCCCATTCGGGGTTAACTTTGCCATCAGCTGGGGGATCACTATTGGCGTCATTGACGCATCCTGCAGGGCGCAAAGCAATGCGTTACTAGGCAAATGGTGACCCTTACAACGGCTGAAGCCTAAAATGCCCGGCTTTCCGAGCCGGGCATTTTTTGTGTTCACGACCGCGTCATATCCTTTGCCGGAATCTCATCGGTGCATGTGCGAAAAAGCAGGGCCAAGGGGTTTCACTGCTTTTTGCATAGCGGTGTGCGCAGTATTAAACCGTCCGCTTACCAGATAGCCAATTAAAGGCGTTCGTTACGCCGAACTACTGCGACGGCCCTTCGTTGATCGCATCAACTTTCCGAACGAGGACACGAGCAAGAGCAACCGCCGCAGGGAGTGCATGCTGTGCGCGCCTGGCGTAGCGGTCGAGCTGCGCTTCGAGCCAAACAACCCATACGACGAGAACGCCGTTGCCATATTTAGCGAGCGCGGCACCCAACTGGGCTATGTCAGCGCAGAGCGCGCGCCGCTGATCGGCAAGCGGATAAAGGAAGGCGAGGCGATCGCCGTCTTTCAGACGATGCACGGAAGCGGGGTGCCTACCCTGCCCGACCCGGTCCCCGATGCTTTAAAGCGCCCACCTCCCCGCCAGGCTCGGCCGGCGCAGCGACCGGTTTACGATCCCCACGCTTTTTACCCGACAAGGAAGGCCCAGAATTCGGCGCTTAACATCGGGCTTGCGGCCCGGTTTGACCAATATGAAGCTTAGCAGGTTCGTCCCGTACTATGCTGGGGCTGACGAACGCGGCACGATCGCTAAGGCCCGCGAAGATAGATTTGGGAAACGGAACGCCCTCAAAGCAATGCGTGCCGCACTGCTCGAGATGGTGCCTGAATCGCACTCTGGTTACCGAACTTCCGATCCAGCTGAACTGTCCGCAGACACTGCAAACACGTTCAACCCTGGCAAGATAGCGCCAGTGGCCGCGCAAGAGCGGTAGGCGTCATTCTCGGCATGGTGAAGTGCATCGGCTAAGAAAGAGGCTACAAGCGGATAGTTAGTTACGTCGGCGACGTGAAGCGCACAAGCGATCGCGGAACGCAAGATTTCTGCGTCGTGTCCAAAGGGCGTGTTCATGGGGCGGTTTGTTACAAAGCGAATGCTTGGGAGCCAAGCTCGCGTTCGGCATACAAGGTTAAGATCAACCTAGGTTACTTTCCGTCAGGGCCCAAGCCAGCCTGACTGAACCCGCTGCCAGCTATACTGGTGAGCAAGGATCTGAATGGGGCACCTGACCGATCGCGTCACGCTGTTGCCTGCGTGCCGAGGTGCACCCGGCGAGCAACTGATCGGATAGGACTGATGCCGCTTCGATGTCGAGCGTGACAGCAACGCCCGGCCCATCAATCAGCACCCTCCCCTCGTTCGCTGAGACGTTCAGACTTTCCGGACGCAAGGTACGCAGCATGCCAATTCTCCCGTAGAATAATCAGCGACCAGTGGCGGCACATCGTTCCGGATATTGATCCACGGCAGGACGATACTCAGTGACCGAGATCGCTCGCCTCCTGTTGAGGGAGGCGGCGAGTTTGGAGCGGAGCAGCGCGCTAGCTAGGTCAGAAAACGTCAGTCCCAGTGACGCTATTGCATACGAAGGTCGATCGTATACTTTCGGTCGAATTGCAGGAGTCGAACGATGAAATATCGCGTTGCAGTTGCGCTGATCCTCACGCCCATTGGCGTAGAGGCGCAAACGTCAGAAGCCCCTGCCACGGCCGTAGCGGCGCCAGCCAAAGAGAAGAAGATCTGCCGGTCAATGACGCCGACGGGCTCCTTCATGGCCACGCGCGTCTGCAATTCAGCTGCAGCGTGGCGCAAATTTGATGGGATTACTGCCGAAGGCGCGCAGCAGACCCGGGATGTCTATCGAATGACCACGACCGGCGTGCCGCACTGAGGTGGATGAGGAAGGGCCGGAGTTCGGGGCATCGCGTCCAAAGGGGGCTCCTGGTTCTGGCGCGTAGACTCGTTCAGTGTCAGAACGCCCTCTCCGACCATCTGGTCGAGGCGGGTCCAGCGCTCCGGCCGTTCACGACGCGCCGTGGAATCGGCTGAGGTGGTCGTTGTAGTGGTCCCGCAGCGCGTTCACGTCCTTGACGCGGTTTTCGCGTTCTTCGCCGAGCGCGGCGTGCACCGCTTTCGAATAGGTTTCTTCCGCCCGAAGGTCGGCCTCAAGGGCAGCCAGCCGCTCCTCGAGGTTCGTAACTTTGTCCTTGAGCGGGGAGATGGCGTCTTCTGATACGTCTTCTGCGATCGCCATCGTTGCATCGTGCGCGGTCTGCCGTTCCTTACATCCGATCAGCGCCAGCGGCATCGCGACAAGCATTAAAACCCGCATAGCATTTCCCCGCCCCCCAAGATCCGAGGCTATGTATACGAGCTGCAGCACTCCTGCATTTAGGATTGAGGGTGTCGATGATCATGCGCCGCTCGCATGCGCCGCGAGGGCCGCAGCGGCGATTTCCTGCAATGCTCGCCGCCTGACAGTGGAATAGGATGCCGCAATCTGATTGAGCGCCGAGAGAAGCTGCTCATTGCGCGCGCACAACGCCGCTTTTGTCATGCTGGCACGAAGCGTGCGGCTTCCCGACACTTCGGCCGCGCACAACCGTCGCAGATTAGGCGTTCCGGGGGCGGCTCAAGGGGTATTTCGAATTACCCTCGCCCAATATTCCCGCAAGGCCATCCGAACATGCAGCTGGCGATTTCCAAACCTTCCGGCCGCAGCCGCACCTGATGCGCGGCAACGCCTTGTCTCGCGCGAGCTGACAGGATCCGGAGGCTCTCCCGGTGACCAACGATCGCGCGCGCCCAGTGCCCGCTCGTCGGCGTTGAGGACGATCGCGCGGTGGCGGCGTTCCTCCGCTGGCAGGCGTCGCGGCGAACCGCGCGTGACGGACTGGTTCAGCTAGGCGGCGTTTCGCCCTATCATCGTAGGGAGGCTAGCGAGGCTCCTGCCTGCTCTTTCGCGTGCTCGGGCAGTCGATCTTGTGGGGATTACATTCTTATTGAACGCATCCGGGCAGCGAATCAGGATCGCACCTGAACTCCATCGTGCCGTTTTTGTTCTCAATCAGTTTGCAACTACTCGCCAGCTGCGAGCGCAGGGAGATTAGGACAATCAAGCAGCTCGGGGGCCTCGACGTTACCCGGTGGCCGGCGTAGCCCGTCGTCAAATAAATGACTGTTGGGTCACTCTTCATGTCTTGTTAACCATACAAAAACAGGACTTATTGCGCGCTATGACGGTGCGAAACGCGCCGCGGAGCAGAGGATGTTTCAATGGTAATGATCCTGGTGGGCTGGGCCGGCTCTTCCGTCGCAGCTTTTCTCGTTCTCGGGTACGCCGCTCACAAGCTCAAACACGTATGAAGCGGGGACCGGGCTAGGGTCGACACGCGTTCTATCCAATCGAGGACGGGCTCGACCGGGGAGCCGCTCGAGAGCGTCGAGCGACTGACGACGGGCCGACCTGCACCTACCGAGCAGTTGATCGGAAGAAGCGGACGCCGCCTCTATGTCGCGCGTGGCGGCAAGGCCGGGTCCGTCGATGAGCACCCTCCCTTCGTTCGCCGCGACGTTCAGAGCTTCAGATTGCACCTTCGGCGGCATGGCCAAACGCGATGCGATTTCTGGTCATCGATCACGATTATGCATGTCCGATGGCGCTTTTCATCCGTAAGATCATGAGGCGCGGCGGCCGCCGCCTGTTGCGACACCGCATCCGACACGATCGGGCCGGAGAACTTCCGTCGGGAAGTGGAGCACCTGCACCTTTCCCGATCGGTAGGGGAAGCTGGACCACTCCCGCCGCTTGCTCAGGGAAATTCGCATCAAATTCGACGAATCCAAGGATATGCGGAGGTCTCCTATAATCCAATTAGAGTAGTGCGTCTTAAGCCATTAGGATTATCGTCGAGAATTTCGGATTATGATAAGGAAAGAATGGCGACGCTGGTTGCCGACTTTCGAGGATAGTCCCATGATAAACAAGGCAATCATAGTCGGAATGCTTGGATTGACGGCAATTTGTGCAACACCCGCTGCAGCTGTATCAATCATGGATCCGACCGACGACTTCATTCCGTCATATACTGCGGGTCCACGTTTTGCAGATCTCGACGTCACAGGCTTCTCGGTCAATTACGACAGTATGTCGCAATTCTTCACGCTAGGCGCCACTTTCGCCGGGGATATCGATCCGCAGACGGCGGGTCTGTACATTTTCGGCGTCAACACCGGTACAGGCATCGCCAGGCCTTTTGCCTCGATCGGTCAACCCGATGTGATCTTCAATCAGGCCATCGTGATACAGAAGAACGGCACCGGATCGGTCGGTCCAAACGCCTTGGACCCAGCTGGTATTTCCATCGCGGGAAACATGCTGACAGCGCGGGTTCCGCTCGCCTTGCTGCCGAGCACGGGCTTTGGGCCGACGCAATATGGGTTTAATCTCTGGCCCCGAAACGGTGTGGGTAACGTCAACCAGATTACAGATTTTGCACCTGAAAATGCGACCGTTTCGATCGGCGCGGTTCCAGAGCCGGCAACGTGGCTCATGATGCTCGTCGGCTTCGGGGGAGTCGGCCTCGGGCTCCGCCGGCGCATCGGTAAAGTCGTCACAGGTACGGCTTACGCCTGATCTCGATGACAGTTCATCCCATATAGAGCCGCCGCCCTTCATTGGTCGGCGGCCTTTCAGTCCAGCGTCATCTTCGTCTGATATCTTACCCCAGAGTAAGGGCGTCGAGGATCAGGCAGCGTGCTGGACTACATGATCGCCGAAGGGGTGCCGAGTGCGACAATATGCTCGACGGCGTCCTCGGTAATTTCCTGGGCACCCTCCAGCCCGAATTCGCCAAGATAGGACCAGGCGACCCACCCGACATATCTCGGCAGGCCCGGAATGGCGAGGCCGACGGAACGGCCGATCGTCACGCCATAATCCGCTTTCACCCGAAAACCACGCGTGGAGACGCCCGTCACGGTCGCGGGTATCATTTCGCCCAGAGGGGTGATCAGAAGCGCCCCCAGGTTGACGAGATGCCGGGATGCGCAACGACGTTCGATCAGCGCCGGCGAGATATCGCTCGCCATTTTGCGATACATATTCATTTCGAGGCTCGTCCGGGCAGTCTGCGTTGTTGCGCACACGTGGCCATTACGGTCGCTGGCGTTGCATCGAAGACTGGACTTCCTTATCGCCTTCGCGATCGACGTCGGCCTGCCTGCTTATGGCGTGGACAATCGCCTCTGCTTCCTTCTTCAATGCGATGATCCGCGCCCTGTCGTCGTCCGTGACGAAGTCACTTGGTTTTTCATCGAAGACGCACAATGCGCCGAGTACGGTGCCGTCTTCGTCGCACAGAGGCGCACCGATATAGAATTGAATGCCCTCGATCGTGTCGACGAAGGGGTTGCCGGCGAAACGCTCGTCTGCGCCTGCGTCCGGAACGATCGTCAGTTCGTCGGGGGATAGAATGGCATGCGCACAGAAGGACGTTGACCTCTTATAGATGCCAGCCTCGAAACCCGCTGCCGACAATACATAGGTCGAGTCCTGATAGACGATGGTGATGGCTGCGGACTTCGCCTTCAGGGTATCGCGGACAGCATCCAAGATCGGCCGGAATCTGCCGACATGCGGACTGGCGATGAGATTGCTTGTCGCAATGGCCCTTTCGCGCTCGCGTTCATTTTCCGGCTTATCCGCCATGATGTAGAACGAGATCGACATATCATATCCTAGCCCTATGTGCCCAATCGAGCAGATAGGGAGCCTAAGCGTCCGTTTGCCCGGCCTGTGACGATATAAAGCAATAGCTAACAAAGGGTTGGCATCACCGCCCGCCCTATCGAACGGCACCCTCCCCTTGTCTCCCCCGACGTTCAGCGGGCGATCCAGGCGGTGATTCCGGCGAGGCTGCGGAAGTCATCGACCGCGCGGACGTCGAGCGTGGGATAGGCGGCGCGGACCATGTCGGCGAGCGCGGTGCCGGGGCCGAGTTCGAGCAGGCGGTCGACGCCGCGTTCGACCAGCGCCTCGAGCGTGGCGGCCCAGTCGATCGTCGTGTCGAGCTGTGCGGCGAGCCCTGCGATGCCGGCGGCGCCGCGGACGATCGTGGCGTCGGTCGCGCCGATCAGCGTGCGTCCCCGGATCGGCCGTGCGGGCTGGGCTTCGAGCAGCGCGGCGTGGAACGGCGCGACCGCGGCGGAGAGGCGGCGGGTGTGCGACGCGACGCGGACCGCGATCGGGCGGGCGGTCGCTGCGCCCTCCGACAGCGCCGCGTCGCAACAGGCGGCGACCTGCGCGCGTGTGCCGCCGATCACGAACAGCAGACCGGGATTGACGATCGCGATGCCGCAGTCGAACCGCGCGACCAGCGCCTCGACCGCCGCGCGCGGCAGGCCGCGGACGAAGCCGAGGCCATCCTCCGCACCGCCTGCCGCGTCCATCGCCGTCGCCCTCGCCGCGGTGAGCCGCAGCGTGGCGGCGGGCGACCACAGGCCGGCAATGCCCCAGGCGGTCATCTCGCCGACGCTATAGCCCGCGACCAGCGCCGGACCGATCGGTTCGAGACACGCCGCCGCCGCCAGTCCGCGCGCGACGCACAGGATCTGGCTCCTCGCATTGGCGTGGAGCCGGTCGTCAGCAGCGGTCCGGACGAGCTGATGGACATCCTGTCCGAGGATCGCGGCGGCCTCGGCGAGGATCGGTGCGGCGGCGGGCTGGTCGACGAACAGGTCGAACATCGCGCGGTCCTGCCGCCCCTGCCCCGAACAGAGCAGTGCGAGCGTCACGCGTCGTGCGCCGCGACGAAGAACGTCATCGCCAGCAGGTCCGCACAGCCCCCCGGACTGAGCCGCCGGGCGACGAAGCGGTGGTGGACCGCGATCGCGCGCGCGCGCCAGTCCCGCGCGGCGATGCCCCCGGCTGTGAGGAAGGCGCGGGCCTCGTCTTGCGCGAAGGCCAGGCCGGCGGGGCCGCCGCGATAGAGGAGATTGGTGTCCGCGACACCGACGATCAGCGCCATCAGGACCTGCACCGCCTGCGCGTCTTGGTCGTCGGGTCGCAGGGCCCGCGCGGTGGCGAGCGCGGGCAAGGCGGTGGCGTAGAGCGCGGGAAAGCCGGCGGCGGCTTCGGCCCGTGCACCGCCCGCGGCATGGCGGCGTGCGACCGTGGTGCCATGGCTGTGCAGCGCGACGGGGCCGCGCAGGATCTCCGCGCCCCAATGCTGCGCGACGATCGTCCCGAGCGGTGCGGCGATGCCATAGCGCGCGCGGAACCCCGCAGCGGCGCAGAGCAGGCCCATGCCGAAGATCGCGCCGCGGTGCGTGTTCACCCCGTCCGTCGCGACCATCATCGCCGCCTCCGCCGCGATCCCGATCGCGCGCAGCCGGTCCATCCCTGCCCCCGCGGCGCCCGCCTGGGCCAGCGCGGCGAGATAGGGGGCGAGCGCGTCGGCGCTGCGGTTCATCATCGCCGCATCCATGTCGTCATGCGCGCCCGGATCGACCGGGCTGACGAGGCCGGGCTTGGGATAGGTCGCGATCTCGCGCCTGAGGCACAGAGCGGCGGCGTGGCCGATCGTGTCGGTGTCGACCGCGGGCGTCGCAGCGACGAGCGCGGTCATGCGAACACCGCTGCGCGCGGGGTCACGCCGTTCGCGTGCGCCGCCTTGACGAGCAGATCGGGCGCGTCCGACGCCCATTCGCGCCATTGTACCGCATGGCCTTGCGGGGTGAGCAGTTCGCCGTCGATCCGCATCGGTGCGATCGCTCCGATCGTCAGAAGCGCGCGGGCACGTGCGGTCGCGGTGCGCTGATCCGCCACCGTCCAGAGCAGGTCGAGATCCGAACCCGGCGACAGATAGGCCAGCCCGGTCAGATGCGCCCAGGCGAGGCTGCCGAAACAGCGCGTGTCCGGGTCCAGCGTGACGAGCGCGGCGATGCTGTCCTGCCAGGCGGGGGGTGCCGCCGCCGCCGCATCGCGCAGCAGCGGCGGCGGGGCGTCGGCCCGGATCGCATCGGGGGGCACGGCGAAGGCGAGCCGCTGCTTGCCGATCGAGGGCGGCAGCGGCAACCCGAGCGGGACCAGGCACGGCAGTTCGCCGACGACCTGCCGCCGCGCGATTAGGGGGCGGTCGTCCTTGGCCCAATCGGCGAGCAGCGCCGGGGCGTTGGCGAGCCCGTGCGCGGCGAGGATGGCGGGCCAGCGCTGCGGGTCGATCCAGACCAGCCGGTGTCGGTCGAAGCGCATCAGCGCTGCGCCGCCGCGTCCACCTCGTCCGCGATCGCCGCGGCCTTGGGCCGGCCCTTGCGCTCGGCCCCGAGCGTCGCACGCACATCGTGATCGCGCGGCGTGGCGAGCAGCACCGCGAGCTGATCCGCCAGACTGCGCTGCGGATCCCAGACCTCGGCGACCCCGCCGACGCTGACCAGATTGTCGAGGCCGGGGGCGAAGACCGGGGTCGTCTTCGCCTTGTCCTCGAGCAGATCGATCGACAGCTTGGTGACGCGCGCCATCGAGGCGAGGTCCATCACCTCGGGATGCGCGCCGGGCAGCGCGACGAGCGTGTCGCAGGCGAGCGCGGTGGCGATGAACGCGCCGGCCGCGCTGCCGCCATAGAGCAGGCCGATCGTACGGTGGCCGCGCGCCTCGGCGAGCAGCAGCGACTTGGCGAGGTGCGCGAGATATTCGCTGAGGCCGAGCAGTTCGTCGCGCCGGCTCATCCGCTGGCTCGCGCTGTCGACGAGGAAGAGGATCGGCGCGTCGTCGTTGCTGCGTGCGATCGCGAGCACCGCGGCGGACAGGCGGATCGCCTGGTCGATGCCGATCGGCGCGCGCGCGGTGGCGCCGATGACATGCACGACCCGTCCGTCGGGCGATGTGCCGCGGCCGAACAGCAGGTCGCCCTCCGCGGTGACATCATGGCCGGACGGAAACATCGAATCGAGGATCTCAGCGGGCGTCATCGGCACTCTCCCGATACTGGGCGGCTAGGGTCGCGAAGGCGGCGGAAGGCATGTCGGGGATCGCCTGCGGGTCGTCGATGCCCAGCATGCGCCAGATGTCGGTGGCGTCGGCGGCGTCACCGAACCGGGCGATGCGGCGTTCGAGGCGGTCCTGTTCGGCCGCCAGCGTGTCGAGATCGAGACCGGGTCGCTCCCCTCTCCCAACCGGGAGGGGGGCGGCGTTCGGAACGGAACCTGCCTTGGCTGGTCGCCCGAGCGCCGCGAGCATCGCCGAACGGAATGCCGCCGCGTCGTCGTCGACGAACAGGTCCGCGCCGCCGATCAGCGTCCGGTGCTTGCCGCCCATCGTCCGCCAGACCAGGGCGCGGTCGCGGGAGTCGAACTCCTCGACGCCCTTGTTGGTCTCGATCACCTCGGGGCCGGTGACGCTGATCCGGCCCTGTTCGGATATGATCAGCGTCGAGCAGCAGCCAGCGATCAACCCACCGCCGCCATAGCAGCCCGCGCGGCCGCCAATCAGCCCGACGACGCGCACGCCCGCGATCCGTGCTTCGGTGATCGCGCGCATGATCTCGGCGATCGCGATCTCGCCGGCATTCGCCTCTTGCAGCCGCACGCCGCCGGTGTCGAACGCGATCACGACGTCGCGGTTAAGGGCTTTGGCAGCGCGGAGCAGCCCGGCCAGCTTGGCGCCGTGCACCTCGCCGAACGCGCCGCCCATGAAGCGGCCCTCCTGCGCGGCGATCAGGATCGGCGTGCCGTCGACCGTCGCAGCGCCGACGACGATGCCGTCGTCAAACTGCGCGGGCAGGTCGAAGATGCCGAGATGCGGGCTGGTTTCGCGGCGCTCGGGGCCGACATATTCGGTGAAGCTGCCGGTATCGACCAGCGCCGCGATCCGCTCGCGCGCGCCTGCCTCGTACCAGCTCTGATGAAGGTTGCTCATGCTTCGGGCTCCTCGATCATGCGGACGGCCTGGGCGAGGCGCAGCGACACCGTGTCGGGGCGCGCGCCGCCATCGTTGATCGCGATCCGCAGGCCGCCGGCGGCGCGCCGGCCAACGAAATCGGCGACGACCGCGTCCCAGAGGTCGCGAAAGCCGTGCGCCGCGGTGCTGATCTCGATCGCGCACCGATCGGCCGCGTCGCCGCGCTCGACCAGCACTTCCAGATTGCCCGACGCGACCACGCCGACCAGTGCCATTGCGCGCGTGCCGCCCGCCGGCACGGGCGCGGCGATATCGAAATGCAGGATTTCCATGCTTCTATCCCCTACCAGTTCCGGAACCGGCTCGGCGGCCGGTAGAGCCCGCCCGAGGCGAGCATCAGGTCCTTGATCGAACGCGCGGCCAGCATGTTGCGGTTCGCGTCGAGCGGGTCGATGCCGAGATCCTCGGGCCGCTGGATGATCTTCCGCTCGCGCAGCCGCTCGACCATCGCCCTGTCGCGGCCGCGGCCAATCTCGGTAAAGCCCGCCACGCCGCGGATCGCCTGTTCGCGCTCGTCCGCATTGCGGCAGAGCAGCAGGTTGGCGATGCCCTCTTCGGTGACGATGTGCGTGGTGTCGTCGGCATAGACCATGATCGGTGCGAGATCGAGATCAAGCTTTTCCGCGAGTTCGAGCGCGCCGAGCTTTTCGACGAACAGCGGCGCATTGCCCTCGCCGAACGTCTCGCCGATCTGCACGACGAGCTTCCGGCCGCGCCGCAGCGGTGCCGCGGTATCGGGATCCGCCTCCGCGCCGGCCTGCAACCAGGGATCGCTCGGATGGCGCCGGCCACGCGCGTCCGACCCCATGTTGGGCGCGCCGCCAAAGCCGGCGATGCGGTTCGCGGTGATCGTCGAGCTATGGCCGGCAAGGTCGATCTGCAGCGTCGAGCCGATGAACATGTCGCAGGCATACAGCCCCGCGGTCTGGCTGAACGCGCGGTTCGAGCGCAGCGAGCCGTCGGGCCCGGTGAAGAAGATGTCGGGCCGCGCGGCGAGATAATCCTCCATGCCGACTTCGGAGCCGAAGCAATGGACTTGCTCGACCCAGCCCGCCTCGATCGCGGGGATCAGCGTCGGATGCGGGTTGAGCGCCCAGTGTGTGCAGATCTTGCCCTTCAGCCCAAGCTTCTCGCCATAGGTCGGCAGCAGGAGCTCGATCGCCGCGGTGTTGAAGCCGATGCCGTGGTTCAACCGGCGCACGCCGTAGGGCTGATAAAGCCCCTTGATTGCCATCATCGCGGTCAGGATCTGAGTCTCGGTCATCGCCGCGGGATCGCGCGTGAACAGCGGCTCGACATAAAAGGGCTTGCCCGCATCGAGCACGAAATGGACCTGGTCGCCCGGGATGTCGACGCGCGGCAGCGTATCGACGATCTCGCCGACCTGCGCGATGACGAGGCCGCTGCCGAAGCTCGTCGCCTCGACCACGGTCGGCGTGTCCTCGGTATTGGGGCCGGTATACAGGTTGCCGTGACGATCCGCGCTGACCGCGGCGATCAGCGCGACCTGCGGCGTCAGATCGACGAAATAGCGCGCGAACAGTTCGAGATAGGTATGGATCGCGCCGAGCTCGATCTTGCCGCCGAACAGCATTTTCGCGATCCGTGCCGATTGCGGGCCGGAGTAAGAGAAATCGAGCCGCTTTGCGATCCCGCTGTCGAAGACGTCGAGATGCTCGGGCAGCACGACGCCTGATTGCACCATGTGCAGGTCATGAATCCGTTCGGGATCCATCGCCGCCAGCCCCTTGGCCAGCACGTCCGCCTGTTTCTGGTTGTCGCCCTCCAAGCAGACCCGGTCACCGGGCCTGAGCACCGCTTCGAGAAAGTCGACGAGCGTTTCGGGATCGACCAGCTTGCCGGTGGCAAAGCCCCGGCCCGCCGCGATCCGCTCCTCGCGCATCTGCTTGCGCGTATTCCATTGCCGCACCGCATCGCCTCCTGCCGCTTATTCTGGCCCTCTTGTATTCGCTATTGCCCCAAACGCAAGCCTGTGCATACTTGACGTCGTATAAGACGCCAGATCGAATACATTGAGAGGATATGCCATGAGCGAGTCCCTACCCCTTGCCGCCACATATGCGGGACGCGGCGCATGATCGCCGGAGTAGCACTACTCGCGATCTGTACGCTGATCGGGCAATTGCTCGGCGAAGGCCTCGGCGTGCTGCTCGGCGTGAAGGCCAATGTCGGCGGAGTCGGCATCGCGATGATCCTGCTGATTGCCGCGCGGATGTGGCTGAAGACGCGCGGTCGCTACAATGAAGGCGTGTCGCGCGGGATCGGCTTCTGGGGCGCGCTCTATATCCCGATCGTCGTCGCGATGGCGGCGCAGCAGGATGTCGTCGCCGCGGTCGAGGGCGGCCCGATCGTGCTGATCGCGGGCGTCGGCGCGCTGCTGCTGTGCTTCAGCGCGGTCGCGATCATCAGCCGGCTGTCGGGCACGCCCGAGACCATGGACGAGATCGAGGCGCGCGAGACGCGTGAAGCCGAGATGGCGATCGCCGCCGGATCCCCCGCCCCGATCACCCCGCGCTAAGAACCGAACGCATGGAAATGATCACCAAGGTCCTGACCGCCAATGCGCTGCTCACCGCGTTCGCGGTCGTCGGCATCGTCATGTGGCTGTCGAACATCCTGTCAGCCAAGCTGACCATGGGCCGGGTCCACGGCTCGGCGATCGCGATTCTGATCGGCCTCGCACTCGCCTTCTGGGGCGGGATCGCAACCGGCGGGCACAAGGGGCTCGCCGATCTGCCGATGCTCGCCGGAATCGGGCTGATGGGCGGCGCGATGCTGCGCGACTTCGCGATCGTCGCCACCGCGTGCGAGGTCGATGTCGAACAGGCGAAGAAGGCGGGGCTGATCGGCGTCGTCGCGCTGCTGCTCGGTACGATCCTGCCGTTCATCGTCGGCGCGCTGGTCGCGGCGTCGTTCGGCTATACCGATGCGGTGTCGATGACGACGATCGGCGCAGGCGCGGTCACCTATATCGTCGGGCCGGTCACGGGTGCGGCGATCGGCGCGAGTTCGCCCGTCATCGCGCTGTCGATCGCGACGGGCGTGTTCAAGGCGGTGATGGTGATGGTCGGCACGCCCTTGGTGGCCGGGCTGATCGGGCTCAACAACCCGCGCAGCGCGATGGTGTTCGGCGGGCTTATGGGGACGGTCAGCGGCGTGTCCGGCGGGCTTGCCGCGACCGATCGCCGGCTCGTGCCCTATGGCGCCTTGACCGCGACCTTCCATACCGGGCTAGGGTGCCTGGTGGCGCCGTCGATCCTCTATCTGATCGTCCGCGCGATCGTGGGGGGCTGACAGCGTGGCGGATATCGAGAGCGAAGACACGGGGCTGCTGTCCGACCGGATCCGCAACGCGCTGACCGACTCGATCTCGTCGGGCGAGCTCGCGCCGGGCACGATGCTCGACGAACAGCAACTTGCCGACCGCTACGGCGCCTCGCGCACGCCGGTCCGCGAGGCGCTGCGCCAGCTCGCGACCAGCGGGATGGTCGAGGTCCGCCCGCGCCGCGGCGTCATCGTCCGCCATGTCACCGCCGAGGAGGTGATGGACATGTTCGAGACGATGGCGGAGCTCGAGGCGGTGTGCGTCCGGCTCGCCACCTACCGGATCACCCCGCTCGAGCGCAGCCGGCTGCTGCGGGTGCATGAGGCGAGCGAGGCGGCGGTCGTGGCCGGCGATGTCGACGCCTATGACGCGCTCAACCGCGAGTTCCACGAGGCGATCTACCGCGCGGCGCACAACGACTTCCTCGCCGACCAGGCGATCGCGGTGCGGACGCGGCTCAACGCCTTCCGCCGGATGCAGCTGCGCCAGGACCGCCGCCTCGCCAGCTCGCGCGCCGAACATGACGCGGTGATGCGCGCGATCGCCGAGGGCGATGGCGACGAGGCGGCGCGGCGGATGCGCGCGCACATGCTCAACGCCGCGAGCGCGCTCGACAGCTATATCGCGCACCAGGACGCTGCGCACGCCAAGCCGGCGGGATGATCGCCCGGCGTGGTGGGTTCCGCCACGTATGAGTCCCCCCGGAGGCATGCTGCGCCGACTGGGATATCTACCCAGTGCACTGGTCCTTTCCGATCACGCGGCGGCGATGCTGACGGCCTAAGGTCGCGGCGACGACCATAGAGAAAAGCAGGACGATGACGGATCAGGACGACGACCGGCCGCCGCAGACCGGGGGGGCCGGCGAGGCCGCCTATTTTCACGCGCGCGCCGATTGGCACGAGCGGCGCGCCAACGTGGCGACCGATGCCAGCACGATGACGCTGCATCGCCGGTTCGCGCGATTGTACCGGGCGCGGGCGGCCGATCCTCTAGTATATGAGTACCCATGATTAGCGCATAAATACCAGGAACTTACGTCCTGTTTCACGCTTTATGCGTCCGATCCGGGAGCAGTTGCGCTCCTGGAATGTCGGGAGCCCGATCATGAAAAGCCTGTCTGCGACGATCGCCTCGCTGGTGCTGATGACGGGAGTCGTCGGCTGTGCGGCACCGGCGACACGCATATCCTCGGGGTTGCAACGCTACGGGCTCGACGCGCCGCGTGCGGATTGCGTCGGCGAGCGGCTCCAGTCGCGCCTGTCGCTCGGGCAGCTCCAGCGGCTCGGCAAGGCGGCCGCGGCGTATCGGCAGAACGACACGACGCCGGGGGCGCTGACGCCGTCCGACCTGATCCGTGTCGCCTCCGAACTGCGCGATCCGGCGATCGCGCTCGAGGTCGGCAAGGCCGCGGCAGCCTGCCGTGTCCTGCCCTGAGCCGAATTGACGTTTCCCCACTTTCGAGAAGGACAAGACGATGAACAAGGACGAATTCCAGGGCGGCGCACGCTATGTCGGCGGCAAGGTCGAGAAGACGATCGGCGATACCGTCAGCAGCAGTGACTGGCAGGTCGACGGCGTCGTCGATCAGGTCGCGGGCGGCGCACAGAATCTCTACGGCCGCGCGAAGTCCGCGGTCGCCGATGCCGTTGATGGCGCCCCGGAGCTCGCCGACAAGCTCGGCAGCGACGCCTGCGAGGCCGCCGACCGCGCCGGCCAGCTGGCGCGCCAGGGCGCGCGGACCGTGCAGGAATCCGCCGAGGACGCACCGTTGCTCTGGGCACTCGGCGCCGCCGCGATCGGCTATGGCCTGGCCTGGCTCGTCCACGGCCAGCGCGACTGATCGGATGACCGCCGCCCCCGCCCTCAAGTCGCTGCGCGACTCCGCCGATTTGCGCCATCTGCGCCAGATCATCGCGGGGCTCGACGAGGGCGTGATCCTGATCGATCCGGACCAGTCGATCCTGTGGGCGAACGCCGCGGCGCTCGCGATGCACGGGGTCGACGCGGTTGAGGATCTGGGTGCGACGGTCGACGCCTATCGCGCGAAGTTCCAGCTGCGCTATCGCAACAACCACCGGCTGGGCGACGATGACTATCCGATCGAGCGCGTCGTGTCGGGCGAGGCGTTTTCGCAGGTGGTGGTCGAGGTGGCGGTCGCGGGCGAGGACAGCCCGCGCTGGGTCCATCAGGTCCGCAGCCTCGTGCTGACCGACGACCAGGACGAGCCCGAATGCCTCGTCCTGGTCATTCAGGACGTCTCCGCGCAGTTCGAGGCGGAAGATCGGTTCGAGCAGTCGTTCAACGCGAACCCCGTGCCCGCGGTGATCTGCCGGCTGTGCGATCTGAAGTTCGTGAAGGTCAACCAGGGCTTTCTCGACATGACCGGGCATGAGCGCGACGGGGTGCTCGCCCGCACGCTCTACGATCTCGACATCCTCGCGCATGCCGACAAGCGCGACGTGGCGAAGCAACGGCTGTGCGAGGGGCGGACGATCCCGCAGATGGAGGCCGAACTCGACCTGCCCGAAGGCGGCACCAAGCTGGTGATCGTCGCGGGCCAGCCGATCGATCTGGCCGAGCAGGCGTGCATGCTGTTCACCTTCGCGGACCTCGAGCCGCGTCGCAAGGCGGAGACAGCGCTGCGCCACAGCGAGGACCGGTTCACGCGTACCTTCTCGCTCGCGCCGGTCGCGCTGGCGATCGGCACGCGCGACGGCCACCGGCTGTGCGACGTCAACGAGGCGTTCACCGAGCTGACCGGCTATACGGCGGCGGACATCGTCGACCAGCCGCTTGGGGTCGTCGATCTGTGGGAGACCGGTGCGATCCAGCACGAGATCGAGGGCGAGATCGCCGCCGACCGGCCGATCCGTGACCGCGAACTGCGGCTCCGGCTCAAATCGGGTCAGGTAATCGACGGGATCGTCTCGAGCGAGCCGATCCAGCTCGGCGGCGAACCGTGCATGTTGTGGGCGATGCGCGACATCAGCACGCGCAAGGCATCCGAGCGCGAGCTGGTCCATGCGATCGAAGCGGTGATGCAGGATACGAGTTGGCTCAGCCGGTCGATCATGGAGAAGCTCGCGCGGATCCGGACGCCGCAGGCCGATCCGGTCGGCGTCGGGCTCGACGAGCTGACCCCGCGCGAGCGCGAGGTGCTGGCGCTGATCTGTCGCGGGCTCGACGACAAGTCGATTGCGCGGACGCTCGACGTCTCGGGCAACACTGTGCGCAATCACGTCGCGCGGATCTATTCGAAGATCGGGGTCAACCGCCGCAACGCCGCCGCAGCCTGGGCGCGCGCGCGCGGCTTCGACGGAGACTCGCTGCCCGCGCGTCATCCGGCCGATGCGGCAAACAAGGAGGTCGCAGCATGACCGACGACACGACACCAGGCGGCAAGGCCGGCAGCAAGACCGGACGCGCGCGCCAGGCCAAGGGCTCTGTCCAGGAGGCGATCGGCAAGATCATCGGCGACCCCGGTGTCGAACGCAGCGGCCGCCGCGAAAGCAAGGCCGGCGCGAAGCAGGCTCAGGCCGAGCCGCATGAAGCGGATCATTCCATCGACCGCGACGGAACCGACTGACGCCGTCGCGGGCACATTATTCAACAGGAGCATCTATGACGATCACCACGACACCCGGCGTTCTGCCGGCCGACGACCTGCGTCTTGCGAAGACGCCCAGCCGCATATCCTGGGGGGCGATCTTTGCGGGCGTCGTCCTCGCGATCGCGGTCCAGCTCGTGCTGGGCATTCTCGGCACGGGCATCGGCCTGACGCTGGTCGACCCGGTCGAGGGGACCACGCCGGGCGCGGCTGGCTTCGGCATCGGTGCCGGACTGTACTGGCTCGTCACGACGATCATCGCGCTTGGCGCGGGCGGCTATGCCGCGGCACGCGTCGCCGGGGTCCATGACCGGTTCGACGGGCTCGTCCACGGCCTCGTGGTCTGGGGCGTGACGCTAATCCTGACGCTGTACCTGCTGACCTCGGCGGTCGGCGGGATCATCGGCGGCGCCTTCCGTACTGTCGGCTCGGTCGCGACCGCAGCGGGGACCGGGATCGGTGCCGCCGCGCCCAAGGTCGCCGACGTCGCCGGCGTCGATACGGGCGACGTCCGCGAAGAGGCGGCCGCCTATCTGTCGGACGCACCGTCGGATCCTGCTCAGATGACGTCGGAACAGGCGCAGAAGGAAGTGGCCAAGCAGCTTCCCGCACTCGCCCGCGGCGGGCCGGACGGCGCGCGTGCCGAGAGCCGCATCGTCGACATCGTCGCCGCGCAGCGCAAGATCGCGCGTCCCGAAGCCCAGGCTCAGGTGACGCGCGCCAAGGCACAGTTCGTCAAGACCAAGGACGAGACGATCGCGACCGCCAAGTCGGCGACCGACACCGCCGCCGGCGCCGCTGCGGGCACGTCGTTCATGGTCGTGATCGCGCTGCTGATCGGTGCCGCCGCCGCAGGGGCCGGCGCGACCGCCGCGACGCGCCGCCGCATCTGATCGCGATCCGCCGAGCCTGACTGGGGCGCTGCCGGATCCTCCGGCGGCGCCTTTTTTTTTGCCAGCGCCTCACCGTGCCATGACCCTGGCCGCGGAATTGATTCCGATAGCGGAATAGTTGCAGCCCCCCGACCGCGCCGGGCTTTGTCCCTCTCGAGAAGCCAGCAGTTTCGAAGGTCGTCGACGTGCCCGCTGGGGCCGTCGGCACCGCCGCGCTGCTGACCCGCACAGGAGGATGAAGCATGGACGTACACGTCATCTCGAAGGCAACCGGGGCCGTCACGCGCGTATCGGGAGACGCCGTCAGCCTTGATGCGCCAAGCGTCATCCGGCTCGATCTTGCCCGCTCCGAGGTCGCGGGGTTCGAGCGTGAGGGCAATGCGCTCATCGTCCGGTTGACCAATGGCGACCATGTCGAGGTCGCCAATTTCCATCCTGAAGATGCCGGGGTCGCACCGCATGATCTCGTCCTGAACGAACCCGGCGGCACCATGTGGCAGGCGCGCGTCGCGCCGGGCACGCCGCGCTTCGTCCCGCTTGAGGATCCCGAGGATCTGGTCGCGGCGGCGGGCGGCGGCGGTGGCGCCTCGCTCGCGCTGCCCGCTGCCCTGCTGGGCGGGGTGGTCGCGGCAGGCGGCGCGGCGGCGGCACTGGGCGGCGGCGGCGGCTCGGATACTCCCGCGACCCAGCCCGATCCGGCCACCCCGCCCGTCACGCCCCCCCCTGTGACGACCCCGCCCGTCATCACCCCGCCCGACACGACCCCCCCCGCCGCTCCGAGCGTCACGATCGCAGGTGACGGCACGGCCGTCACCGGGCTCGGCGAGGCCGGCGCGACCGTCATCGTGCGTGATCCCGCGGGCATTGTGATCAGCAGTGTCGTCGTCGCGGCGGACGGCGGCTTCACGGCACCGCTGTCGCCGGCGCAGGCCAATGGTGGCAATCTCGCTGTCACGCAGACCGACGCTGCCGGTAACATATCCCCCGCCGTGCAGATCACAGCGCCCGATACCACAGCTCCCGGCGCGCCCGAGGCAGCGATAGACGCTGGTGGCGCGACTGTCACCGGGCGCGGCGAAGCGGGCGCGACCGTCACGGTCCGCGACGCTGCGGGCAATGTGATCGCCAGCGTCGTCGTGGCAGCGGACGGCAGCTTCGCTACGCCGCTGTCGCCCGCGCAGGCGAATGGCGGCAGCCTTGCCGTCACGCAGACCGACGCAGCGGGCAATGTCTCCCTCGCCGTGCAAGTCGCTGCGTCCGATACCACTGCACCCGGCGCGCCCGAGGCGGCGATCGACGCTGGTGGTGCGACCGTCACCGGGCGCGGCGAAGCGGGCGCGACCGTCACGGTGCGTGATGCTGCGGGCACGGTGATCGCCAGCGTCGTCGTGACGTCGGACGGCAGCTTCACGACGCCGCTGTCACCCGCCCAGTCCAATGGCGGCAGCCTCGCCATCACGCAGACCGATGCAGCGGGCAATGTCTCCCCCGCCGTGCAGGTCGTTGCGCCCGATACCACCGCACCCGGCGCGCCCGAGGCGGTGATCGACGCCGGTGGTGCGACCGTCACCGGGCGCGGCGAAGCGGGTGCGACCGTCACGGTGCGTGATGATGCGGGCATCGTGATCGCCAGCGTCGTCGTGGCGGCGGACGGCAGCTTCACGACGCCGCTGTCACCCGCTCAGGCGAGTGGCGGCAGCCTCGCCGTCACGCAGACCGACGCTGCGGGTAATGTCTCCGCTGCGGTGCAGATCGCGTCGCCCGACCTCACCGCGCCGGTGACCCCCGCCGTTGCGGTGAACGGCGACGGGACGCTGCTCAGCGGGACCGGAGAGCCGGGCGCGACCGTGACGGTGACCGACGCCAATGGCGTGGTGATCGGCACCGCGACCGCCGGGACGGACGGCGGCTTTGCGGTGCCGCTGTCGCCGGCGCAGACCAATGGCGAGACGCTGGGCGTCAGCCAGGCGGATGCGGCGGGCAATGCCTCGCCCGTGGTCGGGGTCGTTGCGCCCGACCTCACCGCGCCGGCAGCACCGACGATCGCGCTCGACGGCACCGGCACGATCGCGACCGGAACGGGCGAGCCGGGTGCGACCGTCACCATCACCGGCGAGGACGGCGTTGTGCTCGGAAGCGGAAGCGTCGACGCCGGCGGACGCTATGAAATCACGTTGCGATCGGCGCAGACCGATGGCGAACGGGTCGAGGCGGTCCAGAGCGACGCCGCGGGCAACGTGTCGGGCACGGCGAGCACGATCGCGCCCGACTTCACCGCGCCGGCGCAGCCGGTCGCCGTGATCAACGGGGACGGGACGCTGGTGACGGGGACGGGCGAACCTGGCGCGCAGATCGTGGTTCGCGACCTTGCCGGCACGACGATCGGCATCGCGCAGGTCGGGGTCGACGGGCAATATAGTGTGCTGCTCGACCCGGCACAGGCGAATGGCGAACGGCTCAACGTGATCCAGACGGACGCCGCAGGCAATGCTGCATCCCCGCTGTCGCTGATCGCCCCCGACGTGACTGCGCCGGCGGCCCCGGCCGCCGCGCTCGATGCGACAGGGACGATCGTGAGCGGCACCGGCGAGCCCGGCGCCCGGATCTCGGTCCGCGACGCAAACGATACCGAAATCGGCGTGGCGATCGTCGATGCGCGCGGCGATTACGATGTCGTGCTCGTCCCGCCGCAGATCGACAGCCAGCTTATCGCGGTAGTGCAGGCGGATGCCGCCGGCAATGTCTCGCCCGCCACCGCGCTGATCGCACCCGACCAGACTGCGCCGGCCGCGCCGACTGCGACCGTCGCCGCCGATGGTGCGAGCCTGACTGGAACTGGAGAAGCGGGTGCGACGCTGACGGTACGCAGCCCGGTCGGCGCGGTGATCGGCACGATCATCGTCGCGGGCGATGGCAGCTATACGGTAACGCTGACGCCGTCACAGATCGACGGGGAGACGCTCAGCGTGCGGCAGGTCGATGCCGCGGGCAATGTCTCGCCCGAGGCGACCGCTGTCGCGCCCGATCTGGTCGCCGATCTCGGCCCCGATGCACCGACCGCGACGATCGCCATCGACGGCAGCGCCGTGACGGGGAGCGCGGTAGCGGGCGCGACGGTCACGCTGTTCGATGCCGATGGGGTGGTGATCGCGACGGGACTCGCCGCGGGCGACGGGCAGTATGCCATCGCGCTCGTCCCTGCGCTGCGTGACGGTGAGACGATCCGCGTGACGCAGACCGACGGCGACGGCAATGTCTCACCCCCCGCGACCGCGATCGCGCCCGACCTGACCGCGCCCGACGCCCCCAGCGCGGCGCTCGACCAGACGGGCACGGCCCTGACCGGGACGGGCGACGCCGGCGCGGCGATCACGGTGCGCGATGCCGACGGCACCGTGATCGGCACCGCGACAGCGAACGCCGCCGGCGCCTTTGCGGTGATCCTTGATCCGGCGCAGCGCGATGGCGGGACGCTTGCGGTGACGCAGGCGGACGCCGCGGGCAATGTCTCGGCGCCTGCGCTGGTCGCGGTGCCCGATATCACCGTCCCTGCAACGCCCACGGCGACCGTCGAGGGCGATGGCAGCCTGCTCGTCGGCACGGGCGAGGCCGGTACGAGCGTCACGGTGCGCGATGCTATCGGCACCGTGATCGGCACGGCGATCGTCGCCGCCGATGGCGGTTTCCGTATCGTGCTCGACCCCGTCCAGGCGGATGGCGAGACGTTGAGCGTAACGCTGACCGATGCGGCGGGCAATGTGTCCGCACCCGCGATCGCAATTGCCCCCGACATCACCGCGCCGGGCGTGCCGACCGCGACGATCAGCGGGGACGGTTCGGTCGTCACCGGATCAGGCCAGGTCGGCGCCACCGTGACGGTCTCCGCGCCTGGTGGCGCGACGCTCGGGACCGCCATCGTCGCCGCGGACGGTGCCTATGCCGTTGCCCTCGTCCCCCCGCAGTTCGACGGCGAGGCGCTGTCGGTCGTCCAGGCCGACCGCGCGGGCAATGTCTCGGCCCCGGTGGGGCTGCTGGCCCCCGACACCACCGCACCGGACGCCCCCACCGCGACGATCAGCGGCGACGGCAGTCTCGCGACAGGTACCGGCGCGCCTGGTGCGACGATCAGCGTCACCAACGCGGCGGGCATCGTGATCGGTACCGCGATCGTCGCAGGCGATCGGAGCTATGCCGCAGCGCTGAGCCCGGCGCAGGCCAATGGCGAACGGCTCGGCGTGACGCAGGCCGACGCGGCGGGCAATGTCTCCGCGTCGACCGGCGTGACGGCCCCGGACATCACCGCGCCGCCTGCGCCCGTCGCGATGCTCGACGCGAGCGGTTCGGTCGTCATGGGCACCGGCGAGCCCGGCGCGACGCTGACGGTCCGCGATGCCGCCGGTACGGTGCTGGGAACCGCGATCGTCACTGCGCAGGGCGACTATAGCGTCACGCTCGCGACCCCGCAGATCGACCGCGAGACACTCAGCGTGTCGCAGGCCGATGCCGCGGGCAATCCGTCGCCCGCGACCACGCTGACCGCGCCCGACCTGACCGCGCCGGCCGCGCCGCTGGCCACCGTCGCGCCCGATGGACTCACGCTCACCGGTACGGGCGAGGCGGGGGCGACGGTCACCGTCCGCGATCCGCTGGGCCGCGTGGTGGGTCAGGCCGTCGTCCAGGGCGACGGCACCTATACGGTGCCGCTCGATCCGGCGCAAACCAACGGCGAAGTGCTGGGGGTCGACCAGCGGGACGTTGCCGGAAACGGCTCGCCCATCGTGAACGCGATCGCACCGGACCTCGTCGCGGACACCACGCCTGATGCGCCGAGCGCCGCGGTCGACCCGGATGGCGCTGCGGTGGCGGGGACGGCGAATGCCAGTGCCGCGATCATCGTCTATGACGCGGTCGGGACGATCATCGGCACCGGCGTCGCCGGTCCGGACGGAAGCTACCGTGTCGCGCTCGTCCCCGCCCGGATCGACGGCGAGACGGTCCGCGTCACGCAGACCGACGCGGACGGCGACGTCTCGCCGCCCGCCACCGCGGTCGCGCCCGACCTGACCGCCCCCGCCGCCCCCACGGCAATGCTCGATCTGACGGGAAGCGTCGTCACGGGCACGGGCGAGCCGGGCGCGACGATCACGATCCGCGCGGCCGACACGACCAGTCTGGGCACCGCGATCGTCGGCGCGAACGGCGCCTATGCGGTGACGCTGACGCCCGCGCAGACCGATGGCCAGACGCTGGCCGCGACACAGGCTGACGCTGTGGGCAATGTCTCGGCGCCGATCGCGCTGGTTGCGCCCGATTACACCGCCCCCGCCCTGCCCGTCGTAACGATCGCACCGGACGGCAGCACGGCGACCGGGATCGGCGAGCCCGGGGCGACCGTGACGATCCGTCTCGGTGCCGTCATCCTGGGCACCGCGCAGGTGGCCGCGGATGGCAGCTACACCGCGCAGCTGAGCCCTGCGCCGGTCAATGGTGAGACGCTGTCGGCGAGCCAGGCCGATCCCACGGGCAATGTCTCGGCCGTCGCGACCGTCGCGGCGCCCGACATCACCGCCCCGCCGCCGCCGATCATTTCGGCGATCACCAACGACGGCACGACGCTGACCGGGACGGGCGAGGTCGGCGCACGGGTCGAGGTTCGCGGTCCCGATGCCACGCTGATCGGTGTCGCGACCGTCGATGCCGAGGGCCGCTATACGGTCACGCTGGCGCCGGCACAGGCGGCGGGCGGGACGCTGAGCGTCACCCAGGCCGATACCACGGGGAATGTCTCGGTCCCGGCCAGCATCGCCGCCCCGTTCGACATCGCCGCGTTCGGCAATGTCGACGCCGCCGGACTCGATCTCCTGCCGACCACGACCCCGGTCGATCTGGGCAGCGCCCGCTATCTTGCCCTTGTCTCGCTGGGCCTCGTCAACCTCGACGCCGAGGTGCTTGCGGTTCGCAACGTTCGCTTCTCGGTGGCGGAGGGCCACAGCCTGGATGCAAGGTTCACCTATGACGCGGCGGTGTCGATCGGCGTCGCCAGCGACTATGCGGTCGTCGTGCAGCGGCTGGTGGGGACGCAGTGGGTCGCGGTCACCGGCAGCGGGCCTGCCTCGCTGCTCGAGATCGGCCTGCTCAACGGCAATCTCAGCGCGACCGAGACGCTGGGACCGGGCGTGTACCGGGCGTTCCTGACCTTCCAGGGGACGGCGGGTGTCGGGCTGCTCGGCGATCTGTCAGTCGCCGGGATCGATTCGGACTTTACCGACATTGCCGGTGCAACGCCGATCGCGGCGACCGGCAACGTCATCACCGACGCGGGCCCGGGTGGCGAGATCGACGTCACGGGCCCCGGAACCCGCGTCGCCAGCGTCACGGTCAACGGCGTGACGACCGACGTCGGACCGGACGGGAGCAGCGTCACCGGCGCCTGGGGCAGCCTGAGGATCAACCCCGACGGCAGCTACAGCTACACCCCCGTTGCGAATGCCGGCGCGATCGGGCGGACCGAGACCTTTACCTACACGCTGGTCGACCCGACCGATGGCGAGCGTGAAACCGCGACGCTGACGATCGCGATCGGCAGCCCGGACATCACCGGCGCACCGCTTGCGGTCGCCGACCAGGCGTTTGCCGACGTGACGTTCCAGAATGTCGTCACCACGCTGCCGCCCGCACAGGCGTTCGACTTCACGTCGACCGGGGCGATCCTGACGGGGCAAGCCACCGGCACGGGCACTGGCAGTTTCACCGTCGCCCCCGCCGCGGTGTCGGATATCACGATCGTCGCCGCACGAACGGGCGGGCTGCTCTCCGTACTGCCGGCCTATACCGTCAGCGTGCGCAACGCCGAGGGAGTCGTCGTTCGCACCGGCACCATTAATACGGCGTTGAACCTGGGGCTCGGCGGCGTCGCGACCTTCACCTTCGACGACCTGCCCAGTGGCAGCTATTCCTACCAGGTCAGCAGCAACGCGGCGCTAAGCGTCGGGAATTTCGGCACCACGGTCTCGCTGGGCTCGAGCACCCTGTTCCTCAACGACTACACGCTGGCGACGCGCGAGACCGCGACGGGCAATCTGCTCGACAATGACACGACCAATACCAGCTTCGCGGCGATCCGCGTCGATCGCGGCAGCGGATTTGCCGAGATCGGCGAAACCCCGGTCACGCTGACCGGCCGATATGGCACACTGCAAATCGATGAGACCGGGGGCTATGCCTATCAGCCCAGCGCGACGCTCGGCTTCTCCGCGGTCGATCTCACCGACAGCTTCACCTATCAGCTCGTCCAGCCCAATGGCGTGCTGTCCACCGCGACGCTGACCGTGACGATCGACGTGCCCGGCGACGGACCTGCCGCTGCGGCGGGCTTCGCATCGGTAGCATCGGACGCGAGCGGTTTCGCGGAGCTGACCGCCCTGGTGGAGGCCGGGGACCTCGACGTCATCCCGCTCGACGCGCTGACGGTACAGAGCATCGAATCGGGCGCGTTCGCGGCGGCCGGACCGGTGATCGGGCTCGCCACCTATGATCTGTTCGAGGGTCAGGGCGAGTTGGAGGACGTGCTGTCACAGTATCTTGCAGCAGAACCGCAAGCATCGATCGGAGAAGAGCCCGATACGGTTTCGTTCGATCCGATCGTCGTCACGGAAATCGCCACCGTCGTCGATCCGTTCGACTACCTCGCCACTATCCCGGATCAGGACCAGAACGGAATAGTCACCAGTCATGTTGTATAAGAATTCGAAACTGGTCTTTTCTAGAACCATTTCAGCAACTTAAAGACCGTTTACTCTATACGTTTCGTTAAGCACCCCTGTCCTTTGCTGGTGCCAGCAGAGGACAGGGACGCGATGATCACTTCCACTATGAGCGCGATGCGATCGCTGGCCGCGGGCGTCCTATTGGCGGCTGTACCGTGCAACGCCGGGCAAGCGGTCGACACCCCTGGCCCCGCGACGCCGGGTCCGGTGACGCTCGAAACCGCGGCACGCGAAGCGGTTGCCTGGCATCCGTCGTTGACCGAGGCAGCGGGTGCGCTTGCGGCGCGCGGCGAGGAGGTGAAAGCGGCACGCGCGGGCTATCTCCCCACCGTCAGCGCCGGGATCGGCAGCGGGTTTGACAGTCGCGTATCGGGCACCCTGCGGCCGCAACCCCAGTTGGGCGCGTCGCAGATGCTGTTCGATTTCGGCAAGGTGTCGAGCGAGATCGCGGGCGCGCGCGCCGGGACGCGGCTCGGGCGTGCCGAGATGCTGCTCGCGGTCGACACGCTGATCCGCGACACCGCCTATGCCGTGATCGAATATCAGCGCGCATCTGCACAGCGGATCATCGCGGCCGAACAGGCGGACCGGATCCGCGAGATCAGCGAGCTTGTCGGCAAGCGCACCGCCTTTGGTGCCGCGACGCGATCGGACGCGCTGCAGGCGCAGGCGCGGGTCGAGGCGGCGATGGCAAGCCTCGCGACGGTCGAGGCGGCGGAGCGCCGCTGGGCGAGCAATCTCGCTTTCCTGCTCGGTCGCGACGCCCCGCCCGCCGCGGTGTCCGCCGACGTTCCGGACTGGCTGATGCGGAGCTGTTCGGGTCCGGTGCCCGCCTGGGAGACGGTGCCGCTGGTCATGGCCGCCGAGGCGCAGGCGGACCGCGCCGCCGCCGCGCTGCGCCGCAGCCGCGCGGACCGCTATCCGACGCTGTCGATCGGGGGCGAAGCCTCGACCGACGTGACCGCGCCGCTCGGCAATCGCAGCATCTACAATGTCGGCCTGCGCGTCTCGAGTAACATCTTCGCGGGCGGGGTTACGCGTGCACGTGCGCGGGGCGCGGCGTTCGAGCTGGAGGCGGCGCAGGCGGCCACGCGCCGGGTCCGCAACGAGAGCAGCCAGCGGCTGGCCGAGGCCCGCCAGCAGATCGAAAGCCTGTCGCAGGTCGTCGCCACGCTGCAGTCGCGCCAGACCAACATGCGCGAGACCGGAAGGCTGTACCGAATCCAGTATCTGGAAATGGGCACGCGCACGCTCGTCGACCTGCTCAACGCCGAACAGGAATTCCAGCAGGTGCGGTTCGAGGCGGTGAACGTCGCGCAGACCCTGCGCAGCCTCCAGGTGGATTGCCTGTATCTGTCGGGGCGGATGCGCGACGCGTTCGCGCTGTCCGGTGCGACGGTGCGCGGGGTGACGCTGTGACCGCCGACCGGGTGCCGATCGCGGCGGCGGCGGGCGGACCGGGCGCCGGTATCGACGCCTGGCTCGACCTGCTTGGCCGCGTTGCCCGCCACTATCGCCTGCCGCTGTCCGAACAGCGCGCGCGGCTCGCGGCCCATTGGGAGCTGGGGGACGACGAAGAGGCGCGCATCCGCACGCTCGCGCGCGCGACCGGGCTCGGCATGCAGTTCGTCCCCGCCGCGGGGATGCGGCTGACGAGCTGGCGGCTGCCGCTGATCGTCCGGCTGCGCGACGGCGAGATCGCGCTGATCGAGGGGATCGACGCGGAGGGCCAGGCCCGGCTGGTCGTGCCGGGCGACCGGGGTGGAGCGACGCATCTGCCGTTCGACCAGCTGACCGCCGGCGCGACCGGCTATGTCATTCCCCGACCGTCGCGCTCGGCGCCCGACACGCGTATCGACGCCTATATCCGACCGTTCCAGGATCACTGGCTGCGCGACATCCTGATGGCCGACGCGCCCTCCTACGGCCATGTCATGGTCGCGTCGGTCGTGACCAACTGCCTGGGGCTCGCGGGCGTCCTGTTCTCGATGCAGGTCTATGACCGCGTCGTGCCGGCGGGCTCGATCCCGACGCTGACGATCCTGTTTATCGGGGTGCTGATCGCGATCGGCTTCGATTTCGTGCTGCGACGGCTCCGCACGAACATCGTCGACGTACTCGGCAAGCGCGCGGACCTGCGGATCTCCGACCGGGTCTTCGGTCACGCGCTGCGGGTCCGCAACCGCGCGCGCCCGACCTCGACCGGGACCTTCATCTCGCAGCTGCGCGACCTCGACCAGGTGCGCGACATGCTGACCTCGACGACCGTCGCGACGGTCGCGGACATGCCCTTCTTCCTGCTGTTCCTCGGCGTGCTCTGGTATGTCGGCGGCGCGCTGGCGCTGGTGCCGCTCGCGGCGCTGGTCCTGCTGCTGCTGCCGGGGCTGCTCGCGCAACGCCGGCTGCGGATGTACGCGACCGAATCGATGCGCGAATCCTCGCTGCGCAACGCGATGCTGGTCGAATCGGTGCAGGGCATCGAGGACATCAAGGCGCTGCAGGCGGAGGACCGGTTCCACCACCAGTGGAACCACTATACCGCGGTCGCGGGCGAGGCGCAGCTCAGGCTGCGCGGGCTGACCAACGGCCTGTCGGTGTGGACCCAGAGCGTCCAGAACGGCGTCTATGCCGCGATCATCTTCGTCGGCGCGCCGCTCGTGATCGCGGGCGACATCACCACCGGCGTGCTGGTCGCGACCTCGATCCTCGGCTCGCGGATGATGGCGCCGATGGCCCAGGTCACGCAGCTGCTCAGCCGGTTCCAGCACGCCAAGGTGGCGATGGGCAGCCTCAACCAGATCATGGCGCTGCCCGTCGACACCGCCGACGCGGATCACCGCATCCCGCTGCCCGTCGTCCAGGGCGACTTCGCGCTGCGGTCCGCGGTCTTCACCTATGCCGACCCCAACGCCCCCCCTGCCCTGACGGTCCAGACGCTCGACATCGCGGCGGGCGAGCGGATCGCGTTGCTGGGGCGCAACGGCGCGGGCAAGTCGACGCTGCTTCAGGGCCTGTCGGGGATGCTGCAGCCGGTGTCGGGCGAGGTGCTGCTCGACGGCCTCGCGCTGCATCAGGTCGATCCCGCCGATGTCCGCCGCGACATCGGCCTGCTGACCCAGACCTCGCGGCTGTTTCACGGGACGCTGCGCGAGAATTTGACGCTCGGCGCGCCGATGGCGTCGGACCGGGAGATTAGCGAGATGCTCGCGATGGTCGGCGCAGACACTATGGTCCGCCGGCTGCGCGACGGGCTCGGCCATGTCGTGCAGGAGGGGGGCAGAGGCCTGTCGGGTGGGCAGATCCAGGGGCTGCTGCTTGCGCGGCTGCTGCTCCGCCAGCCGAGCGTCGCGCTGCTCGACGAGCCGACCGCGGCAATGGACGAGGGTACCGAGCGACACTTCATCGCGCGGCTCGGGGCGTGGAGCCGTACGCGTACGCTGATCGTCGCGACCCACCGCATGCGGATGCTCGAGATCGTCGACCGGATCATCGTGATCGACAACGGCACCATCGTCCTCGACGGCCCCAAGGACCAGATCCTCGCGCAGATGCGCGGGACGCGGAGTGCGGCGGCATGAGCGCGCGGGCGATCGACGACGACCACCTCTTCGGCGGCGAAGGCAGCGTCCGGCTCGCGACCGCGACGCGGCTCGTCTGGATTCTTGCCGCGCTGTTCGTGGCGGCGCTCGGCTGGGCGTGGTTCGCGGCCCTCGACGAGGTCGCGACCGGTGAAGCGCGCGTCGTGCCGACCAGCCGCGAACAGGTGATCCAGTCGCTCGAGGGCGGGATCCTGACCAAGCTTCCGGTGCGTCAGGACGATATCGTCACCCCGGGGCAGCTGCTCGCACAGCTCGATCCGACGCAGGCGGGGTCGACCGTCGACGAGACCGCCGCCAAATATCGCGCCGCGCTGGCCAGCGTCGCGCGGCTTCAGGCGGAGGCGAACGGCACGCCGCTGACGTTCGCGTCCGAACTCGACCGCTATCCCGAGTTGAAGGCCGCCGAGACGCGGCTCCACGACACCCGGCGACGCAGCCTGCAATCGTCGATCCAGCTGATCGACCAGAGCCTGGCGCTGATCGGACGCGAGGTGCGGATCGGGGAATCGCTGATCGCGGTCGGCGCGGCGAGCAATGTCGAGGTGTTGCGGCTGCAACGCCAGCGGGCCGAGCTCGAGCTCAAAAAGGCCGATCTGCGATCGCAATATATGGTCGAGGCGCGGCAGGATCTGGCTAAGGTCACCGAACAGGTCGATTCGCTCGCACCGGTGGTTCGGGGGCGGTCCGACACGCTCTCGCGCCTCACACTGCGCTCGCCGGTGCGCGGGGTCGTCAAGAATATCGAGGTGTCGACGATCGGCGGCGTCGTGCCGCCCAACGGCAAGCTGATGGAGATCGTCCCGCTCGACGACCGGCTGCTGATCGAGGCGCGGATCCAGCCGCGCGACATCGCCTTCATCCGCCCCGGCCAGTCCGCGAGCGTCAAGGTGACCGCCTATGACTATTCGATCTATGGCGGCCTGACGGGCAGCGTGGTCAGCATCTCGCCCGACACGATCCGCGACGAGGTGAAGCCCGACATCCTCTATTACCGCGTGTTCGTGCGGACCAAGGCGGATTCGCTGACGAACAAGGCCGGCGCGCGGTTCGCGATCACCCCCGGCATGGTCGCGACGGTCGATATCCATACCGGCAGCAAGACCGTGCTCCAGTATCTCGTCAAACCCCTCAACCGGGCGCGGGAGGCGCTGCGCGAACGATGACCGATGTCGCACGCCGCAACCTGCGCGCACCCGGCGCCGGCGCCCCGAGACCGATCGCCCCCGCCTTGCTCGCCCGCGCGCGCCAGGCCCGCCAGCTGCGCGCGACGATGAGCGCGTTCCTGCCGCAGGACCTGCTGGTCGATCCGGCCTGGGACATGATGATCGACCTGTTCATTGCGGCCGCCACCGGCGAGACGCTCTGCGTGAAGGATCTGACGCTGATGTCGGGGGGCAGTGCAGCGGGGACGATGCGGCGGATCGATCGGCTGCAACAGGCCGAGCTGCTGCGACGCCATGTCGATCCCGCGGATCACCGGCGGGTGCATGTCAGCCTGACCGATACCGGCTACAAGGCGATGGCGGCGATGCTCGACCATCTGTTCGATCGCGGCGCCGGGGATGCGGCCCCGGCGGTGGCGCCGAAATCCTTCGCACCGGGCAAGCTGCGCGGCTGACGGGCGCGGCGTCAGCCGGCCGCGGCGGTGCCGGGGAAGCGGACGACGATCGTCGTGCCGCGGTCCGCTGCGCCGAAGCCGACGGTCGCGTTCAACCGCGCGACGGCGGAGCGGACGATCGCGAGCCCTAGGCCACTGCCTTCCGGGCTGCCCGGTGCGCCGAGACGGACGAAGCGATCGAACGCCACCTCGCGCTGGCTGTCGGCGATGCCCGGGCCGTCGTCGATCACCGCGATCGCGGTCTCCCCGCGCGACGTCTGGAGGCTGACCGTGACCGTGCCGCCGCGCCGGTTATAGCGGATGCCGTTGTCGACGAGGTTCGACAGGATTTCGAAGATCAGCGTCCGGTGGCCGGGTACCTGGTAGGTTTCGACCGGGTCGGTTTCGAGCGTGAGGTCGATCCCCGCCTCGATCGCCTGGTTGATCTGGCGGGTGATGACCGCAGCGGCCACCTCGCGCAGGTCGACGGTTTCGAGCGGGGCGGACACCCCCGCCTCCTCCGCCCGTGCCAGCGCCAGCAACTGGGTGACGAGCCGTTCGAGCCGCGTCACGGCATCGCCGATCTCGTCGAGCGCCTCGTGCCGTTCGGCGCCCGAACCGCGCCGCGCGAGCGCCACCTGAACCTTGAGGACCGAGAGCGGCGTGCGCATCTGGTGAGACGCGTCGGCGGTGAAGCGGCGCACGCCGACCGTCGCGGTATCGAGCTGCGCGAGCAGTCGGTCGAACGCGCCGGCAAGCGGGCGGAGCTCGCGCGGCAGCGGCCCCGTGTCGAGCGGCGAGAAGTCGGGCCGCGCCCGCTTGTCGCGCGCCTCGATCGCGCCGCGCAGCCGGGCCAGCGGGCGCAGGCTCCACCCCAGCGCCGGGCGGAGCAGCAGCGCGGCACCACCGACCAGGACGCACTCGCCGATGAGCAGCGCGATCATCAGACGGCGGGTCAGGGCTGACCGATTGTCGATCGTCTCGGCGATCTGCACGATCACCGGCCGGTTGATCCGCGGCAGGTCGCGACGGACCTCGGCGATGCGGATCCGCTGACCGCGATAACGCGCAAAGCGGTAGGCGGGCACATCGACCGCGAGCCCGGCGGGATCGGGTGCGGGCAGGTCGGCATAACCGGTGAGCAGGTCCCCGCCGACCGCGATGCGGTAATAGACATTGTCGCGTTCGGCGTTCTCGAGCATCCCGAACGCGGCGGCGGGCAGGTCGAGCGTGACCTCGCCGCGCTCGACCTGCACGGTCTCCGCGATCGCCCCGAGCGCGCCCCCGAGCACGCGGTCGCTGGTGCGCCGGACGACGTCGGTGATCAGCGTCGCGCCCACCACGCCGATCAGGATCGCCGCGGCGAGCAGCGGACCGAGCACCGCGACCAGCAGGCGCGTCCGCAGCGCGGGGGCACGCGCCTCAGCCCGCATCGAGCATATAACCGACGCCGCGGACGGTGCGGATACCTGGACCGTCGGGGGCGAGTTTGGTCCGCAACCGCGTGACATGGACCTCGATCGCGTTGCCGCCGACGGGTTCGTCGAACCCGAACACCTCGCCGATCAGCAGCTCGCGCGGCACGACGCGGCCCGCGCGCATCGCCAGCGCCTCGAGCACCGCGCGTTCGCGACGGCGCAGCTCGAGCACCCGGCCGGCGATATCCGCATCGCCCGTCGAGCGGTTCATCGTCAAGCTCCCCACGCTCAGCACCGGGAGCGGATCGCCGCCGCGTCGCCGTCCCAGCGCGCGGACCCGCGCCTCGAGCTCCTCGGGATCGAACGGCTTGCGCAGATAGTCGTCGGCGCCGAGATCGAGCCCGCGCACGCGGTCGTCCAGCGCATCGCGTGCGGTCAGCATCAGCACGGGCACACGCTCGCCGCGTCGCCGCAGCGTCTCGAGCACCGCGAAACCGTCGATCCCGGGCAGCCCGACATCGAGGATGACCAGCGCATAGGGCTCGCCCGCGACGATGCCGAGCGCCTCCTCGCCGCTCGCAACATGATCGACCGCATTGCCGCCCGCCCGCAGCAATGCCGCGATGCTGCGCGCGAGGGCGGCGTCGTCCTCGATCAGCAGAATGCGCAAATCGGCTTACCTCGTTGATTCAAAAGGGCGTGAAAGGTTGGTGACAGCTTCGATTCGTATTCCACCGCTACTGCCTATCCGAACACAGAGACGGAAGGCGAGGAGAGGTGACGATGGCACGAATGGTTTTCACGATCGGATTGCTGGCCACGCTGACCGGGTTCGCGGCGACCGCGGTGTCGGCGCAGCGTCCGGCGGGCTATCCCCGCTCCTATGACACGCTGATCGAAAGCGCACGCGCCGAGCGGCAGGTCCGGATCTATGGCAATGCCGATCGCGCCGAGCTGCTGCCGGTAGTCGCCGCCTTTCGCAAACGCTATCCCGGCATCACCGTCCTCTATGCCGATCTCGGGTCGACCGAGATGTATCGCCGATTCGTCGCCGAGACGCGCGCGCGGCGCCTGTCCGCCGATCTGGTCTGGTCGTCGGCGATGGATCTGCAGGTCAAGCTGATCAACGACGGCTTCGCGCAAAGCTATGCCAGCCCCGAAAAACCCGCGCTGCCCGCCGTCTCGGTCTGGAAAAACATGGGCTTCGGCGTCACCGCCGAGCCGATCGGGATCGTCTACAACAAGCGGCTGCTGCCGCCGGCGCGCGTGCCGCGGACGCATGCCGCGCTGGAGGCGCTGCTGCGGACGCAGCGCACCGCGCTGACCGGGCGCGTGACGACCTTCGATCCGTCACGCTCGAATGTCGGCTATCTCTATCTGTCGGAGGACATGGCGATCACGCGCGACACGCGGTCGTTGCTGGAGGCGATCGCGGCGACCAAGCCGGTCCTGTCGCGGACCAGCGAGCCGATGCTGCGCGGCGTCGCCGAGGGCCGGCAGGCGATCGCCTACAACGTCATCGGCTCCTATGCGCTCGAGCGCGCGAGCACCGATCCGCGGATCGGCGTGGCGTTCCTCAAGGACTATACGATCGTCACGTCGCGGATCGCGTTCATCGCCCGCGAGGCCGCGCATCCCGCCGCGGCCAAGCTGTTCCTCGACTTCCTGCTGTCGCGCGAAGGCCAGTCGCTGCTCGCAAAGCGCAGCCTCTGGCCGGTCCGCACCGACGTCCCCGCGCGCCGCCTTCCCGCCGCGCAGGCCCGGCCGATCCGGGTCGGACCGCAGCTTCTCGTCACGCTCGATCATCTCAAGCGCCAGCGCTTCCTGCGCGACTGGACCGCCCTTCTTGCCAACGGAGCCTCTTCCCGATGACCCCATTTCGTACCGGCTGCGCTCTCGTCGCGCTGATCATCGCGACACCCGCGCTCGCCCAGACCGGGGCACCGGCGCCCAGCGACGCCGACCTCGCCGCACTGGTCCGCGCGCAGGCGGCCGAGATCGCCACGCTCAAGTTCCGGCTCGACCGGCTCGAGACCAATGCGGTCGTCGCACAGGCGGCTGCGCCCGCGGCCCCCGTCCAGCCGACCGCCGCCGCGCCGCAGCCGCAGCTCGCGCAGACGGGCGAGCCCCGGCGGACCGTGCCGTTCGCACCGCAGCTCGCGCCCCCCGGCCCCGCCGACCGTAGCGTCGCACAGGCCGTGGCGGCACGCGACAATCCATCGGGCCTGACGACCGAATGGGGCGCGGGCCTGCCGGTCTTCCACTCCGCGGACGGCGTCTATACCTTCAAGCCGCGCGGCCGGATCCTGACGGATGTGAGTTCGAGCTTCGGGTCGAAATATGACGGCCGCAACATCACGACGACGGGGATGCGCGCGCTGCGCCTCGGTCTCGAAGGCGGCGTCGGCACGCATTTCTTCTATCAGTTCGAAAGCGACTTTTCCGAAAACGAGGTCGACGTCGTCACCGCGTTCGTCGGCTGGCGCAACCGGATCACGCCGGGTCTCGATTACGACGTGCGCGCAGGCCATCTGTTCAACGACCGCAGCTTCGAGGGATCGACCGGGTCGGACTCCACCCCGTTCCTCGAGCGCACGACGGTCGCCACCGCGATCATCCCGCAGCGTGGCTTCTACGGCATCGGCGTCATGCCGCGGATCTTCTGGAAGACTGGCCACGCGTCGGTCACCGTCACCGGCGACCGGATCGACGGCACGCAGACGGTCGGCGACAGCCGCACCGTGCTCGGCCGCGCGCACTGGAATCCGATCAAGTCCGACACTGGCGTGCTCCATCTCGGGCTCTGGGGTTTCGACGAATCGCTGTCGTCCGTCGCGGGCACGCTGACCCGCAACACGGTGATCGGCGGACGCTTCAACGGCGCGTTGCGCGTGTCGAGCGGACCGCTGACGGGCGGGACCGGGACGACGGGTTACGGCGTCGAGCTCGGCGGCTATCGCGGGCCACTGTGGGTGATGGGCGAAGCCGGCCAGCGCAATGCGCGGCTCGACGGTGGACGGCCCGATTTCGTCAGCAAGGCGTGGAGCGTGTCGGGTGGTCTCTTCCTCACCGGCGACCTGCCGCCCTATAACCCGCGGCTCGGCAGCTTCGGCCAGCCCAAGGTGCTCAAACCCACCTTCGATGGCGGCGTCGGCGCGATCGAACTGACCGCGCGGTACGAGAGCCTCGATTACAGCGACCTGCTGACCGGCGGCGACGGCTGGGCCGCGACGGTCGGGGTGAACTGGTATCTCAACAGCTTCACCCGGTTCCAGGTCAACGCGATCCAGTGGAACACCGACAATCGTGCGGGCGATTATGTCGGCAACGACAGCGGCCAGACGGTCAGCGCGCGCGTCGGTGTGACGTTCTGATGCGGCGCGCCGTNGGGTTTTGCCCCCACCCCCCTTTTTCACGCCCTTTTCTAGGACGATGCGATGAACCTTGCCCTGCTTGGCTTCCTGATGGTCGCCACGTTCATGACGTTGATCATGACCAAGAAGATGACGCCGCTGGTCGCGCTGATCGTGATCCCCTCGATCTTCGGCGTCTTTGCCGGCGAGGCCGCGGGTCTCGGCCCGATGATGATCGACGGGATCAAGAACCTCGCGCCGACCGGCGTGATGCTGCTGTTCGCGATCCTGTTCTTCTCGACGATGACCGATACCGGCCTGTTCGATCCGCTGGTCGGACGGCTGATCCGGATGGTGCACGGCGACCCGATGCGGATCCTGATCGGCACGGTCGTGCTGTGCGCGCTCGTCAGCCTTGATGGTGACGGCTCGACCACCTACATCATCACGATCGCCGCGCTGCTGCCGCTGTACAAGCGCTATGACATGAACCGCCTGTATCTCGTCTGCCTGCTGATGACGACGAGCGGGATCATGAACCTGACGCCGTGGGGCGGGCCGACCGCACGCGCGGCAAGCGCGCTGAAGCTCGATCCTGCGACGCTGTTCCTGCCGCTCATTCCCGGCATGATTGCAGGGCTCGCCTTCCTCGTCGGGCTGGCGGTGTATTTTGGCCGCAAGGAGCGCGCGCGCATGGGCGAAGCGGGCATCACCGCGACCGACACGTTCACCGGCATGGCGGTGTCGCAATATCCCGAAGCGCGCCGGCCCAAGCTGATCTGGTTCAACGCAGCCCTCGTCGTCACGCTGCTGACGCTGCTGGTCTGGGGCATCCTGCCGCTGTCGGTGCTGATGATGCTCGCCTTCGCGATCGCGATGATCGTCAACTATCCCGGCGTCGCCGACCAGAAGGAACGCATCTCCGCGCATGCCGGCAACGTGCTGGCAGTCGTGTCGCTGATCTTCGCGGCGGGCATCTTCACCGGGATCCTCGGCGGCACCGGGATGGTCGAGGCGATGAGCAAGGCGGTGGTCGGCGTGATCCCGCCGGCGATGGGCCCCTATATGGCGCCGATCACCGCCGCGCTCAGCCTGCCCTTCACCTTCTTCATCTCGAACGACGCCTTCTATTTCGGGATGCTGCCGATCCTCGCCGAGGCGGGCGCGCATTACGGCGTCGCACCCGAGGCGATCGCGCGCGCGTCGCTGATGGGCCAGCCGGTCCATCTGCTCAGCCCGCTGGTGCCGTCGACCTATCTGCTCGTCAGCCTGGTCGGGATCGATCTGGCGGATCATCAGCGGTTCACGCTGGTGCCGGCGATCCTGGTCTGCGCGGTGATGACGGTGGTGGGCATGATCGCGCTCGCCTTCCCGTTCGTCGCCTGATCGGTCCGGCCGCCCGATGATGCCCCCCGCCATCCGCCCCTTGCTTCCCGCCACCGGAGACACCGCATGACCCGTTCGCCGATCCCGCTCGTGCTGCTGCCTGCCATGGGGTGTGACGGGCGACTCTGGGCACGGCAGATCATGGATCTTGCCGCGCTCGCCGAGCCCGAGTTTCATGACCTGTCGCAGGACGACACGCTGTCGGCGATGGCCGCGCGCGTGCTCGCCAAGGCGCCGCCGCGCTTCGCGGTGTCAGGGGTCAGCCTGGGGGGCTATGTCGCGATGGAGATGGTGCGGCAGGCGCCCGACCGGGTCCTGCGTGTCGCGCTGTTCGGCACGCGCGCGTCGATGACGATGCGTCCGCGGACGGTCGACGGCCAGGGGCTGCTCGCGACCGCGCCGCATGCCGATCCGCGGCTGACCGCGATCGTGGCGGGCCCAGTGCAGGCGATGGCGGACCGGGTCGGCAAGGCGGTCTTCGAACGCCAGCAACGTGCGCTGCTCGAACGGCCCGACATCAGCGATGCGATCGCCGCGATCCACGTGCCGACGCTCGTCGCGGTGGGCGATCGCGACCGGATCTGCACGCCCGACGATGCGCGTGCGCTGGCCACGCTGATCGAGGGCGCGCGGTTTCACGAATTGCGGGGCTGCGGCCATCTCGCCCCGCTCGAACGGCCGGGCGAGGTCACCGCCCTGCTGCGCAACTGGTTGCGCTGACGCGCGCGGCGGGTCCGCGAACAAAATGCGATCATGTTGATGCAGGTTGATAGGAATGGCGGGACATTCGCGCCGCCCGACCGCGTTGATGCTCGCCGATACCGGCTAGGAGAGAGCAGACATGGCCGTCAAATTTGCAGGAACGATGAACGCGATCAATCGCGGTCTCGACGCGACGAAGCCCGCCAAGGGCGCCGACATGGTCGAGGATTGGGAAGCCGCACTCGCCGATATCGAGACACCCGGCGCCAAGGGCATTCTTCGCGACCTGGCATCGCTGCGCAAGCAGCTCGAGAAGGACGCGCCGGACGCCGACCGCGTCCATGCGCTGCTGCACCGGCTTGGTGCCGCGACGACCAAGATCGCGGAAAAGGCTGACACGTCGCAGGACAAGCTGCGCGCGCTCGGCGAGGCGCTGACCGAGGCGGGCGAGGACAGCCCGGACGAGGAAGAGGACGTCGCAGCAGCCGCAAGCCCGAAGCGCGCGCGCAAGAAGGCCTGAGGTTCAGGCGCGGGCCGACACGTCCGCCGGCCCGCGCCTTTTTCTTAATTCGGCATCGCGCCCGCAGCGATGACACGCAGCGGTGCCACGCGAGATCAGCGCGTCCAGGCATGGGGGCCGACGAGCGTCCCGACGAAGCCGCCCGCCATCCGGGTGCTCAGGAACCGGACGTCGACATCTGATGCGAGCGTGCGCGGCGTTGCGCCGGTCGTGTAGCTAAAGCGCATCGTACCCCCGGATGCGTCGATCGTCAGCGTGACCGGGCCTGCCGGATCGACCGGCGCGCTGGCCACGAGCTGCTCTTTGCCATCCTGCGTCGTATAGAGAGCCACGACGGGCTTCTCCGCTATCCGCGTCAGCCCGAAGAAGAGATGCGCCTTGTCGCTCTGCATCGCGACGAGGCCGGCACGATCGCCGGTCTTTGGCGAGAATCGCAGCGTGGTCGAGATCGTCGCGTCGTGATGCTGCTGGCGCCGGCCGACAAAGGCGGGAACGCCCGCGAGATCGCCCATGGGTGCTCCCCGGCCGAGCACGAGCTCTCCACCGGTCAGGCGATAAAAGGGTGCCTTGGGGGTGCGGACACCGACCCATTGCATCGCTAGACGATCGCCGTCGAACTCGTCGACATAGGAAAAGGCGCCGGCCGTCGGCACTGGCCCCGGGCGTTGCGCAGGCAGTCTGGGCGACGCCGCGACTTCGGGGACGCGCTGCCCCTTGGGCAGGATGATCGGCCAGCCGTCCTTCCAGGTCACGGGGAGCAGGAACGTCTCGCGACCGATATTGTAATAGTCGCCTGAATAGGGCCGGACCGCGAGGAAGGTCGCCCACCACTCGCCCGTCTGAGTCTGGACCAGTTCGGCATGCCCCGCCGATGTGATCGGCCGCGACCTCGCGGGGTCGAGATCACGCTGCGTCAGTATGGGGTTGCCGGCATAGGGCTCATAGCGGCCGCGCAAAGTCCGCGACCGGAGCACGACCTGAGAATGATTGACGCTCGTGCCGCCCTCCGCGGCGGTCAGATAATACCAGCCATCCTTGCGGAAGATGTGCGGCCCTTCGATCCAGACCGGCTTTTTCGACAGGTCGACGCCGCCATTGACGAGCTGCGTGCTCTCGCCGACCATCTGCCCCTTGCGCCAGTCATATTCCTGGATCCAGATCGCGCGGTGCCCGTCATAGCGCGGCGGTTCGGCGGGGGCGCGGTTGTTGACGATATAGGCCTTGTCGCCTTCCCAGAAGATCGAGGGGTCGATGCCCTCGAACGGCAGCCAGATCGGCGCGGACCAGGGGCCGGCCGGATTGCGCGCGGTGATGACGAAATTGCCTTTGCACTCGACGCAGGTGTTGACGATGTAGAAGACGCCGTCGTGATGGGAGATGTCGGGCGCAAAGACCGCCTGCGACGTCCGCATGCCGGTGAAGTCGAGCTGATCGGGGCGGTCGATCGCGTTGCCGATCTGAGTCCAGTTCACCAGGTCGCGCGAATGGAAGACCGGCAGTCCGGGAAAATGCGCGAACGACGAATTGACGAGATAATAGTCCTCGCCGACCCGCGTGACCGACGGGTCGGGATAATAGCCCGACAGGATCGGGTTGCGATACTGGTTGCGCTGCAACGGTGCCGCACCGGGCGACCGCCCCTCATAACTGAACCGGCTGAACCGGGGCGATGCGTCGGACGGCGCGGCGGCGGTCTGCGCCGGACCGCCCTGCGCGACGCTGGTGCCGGCGAGCGCAATGAGAGCGAGGGTGAGGATGCGCATGAGGGGGAATCCTTTGTCCGGGGCGGGCGGCGGTACCAAAACTGCGTCGTTCGTGTCCTTCGGCGGCTGCCGGGACGATCGCGCAGTGGCGACCGTCCCGACCGTCGGTCCTAGAAGGTGCCGCGCAGGCCGATCAGGAACTGACGACCCGGCTTATACTGCGTGAAGGTCGCATTCTCGAACTGGAAATAGGACCGCAGCGTCGCGTCGGTGAAGTTCGACACGTTGACCGTCAGCTGCGGTGCGCCCGCCAGGCCGAAGATCTTGTCGAGATCGAACGACGACGAGAAGTCGTAGGTCGTATAGTCCGTCCCGAACAGCGCCGCCGCCGGGATACCGTTCTGCGCCGCGCCGCTATTCTGTGCGCCCTGACGCGAGGTCGTCGCCACCCGGAGCATCACGCCGTTCTTCTCGTAGAAGCCGGTGATGTTGTAGGTGAAGGGCGACACGCCGAACGCCGTTGCCGGGCCATCGCTGCGCTGATCGACGATCGTCGCATTGGCATTGAAGCCGAAGCCCGTGACGCCGATCATCCGGGTCAGGAAGTCGAGCGGCTGGACCCACTGGAATTCGAGGCCGTTGATCGTCAGCTTGTTGGGCACGTTGACCTGCGACGTGACCTGAACCTGCGCGACGCCGGGGCCGCCGCGCGACTGGATCGCGAACTGCTGGTTGGCGTTGAGCGTGTCGAAGGTGATGCCGTATTGCGCCAGCGCCGCGAACGGCACGGTGTTGATCGCGGTGTTGGTGAACCCCTCGATCGACTTGCGGAACGCGTTGAAGCTGACGACGCCTTCACGGCCGGTATAATATTCGAAACCGAGGTCGAGGTTGGTCGACATATAGGGCTTGAGCGCCGGGTTGCCGATGTTCGCCTGATCCGCCGACGGCGCACCGAAGTTGACCCCGGGAAGCTGCGCCGAGGGATCCGGACGCGTCATCGTACGCGAGCCGGCGACACGCACCACCGCCTGGTCGCCAAGGTCATAGGCGAAGGTCGCGGCGGGCAGCCATTTCGAATAGACGTTTCGCGTCGACACCTCGCTGACGATATTCACGTAGCGGCTGCCGTCGGGCAAGCTCGCGCCCGTGCTGGTCGTGTTGCGCGGATCCGGCAGCGAGACGCGGCCCGTGATCGTCTGGATCGTGTTGACGTAGCGTACACCGACATTGAACCGCAGCGTGTTGTCGCCGATCTGCTGCGCGCCGTTGAGCGTGGCGAAGGCGGATTTTACGACCTCGCGGATCGCACCGCCGCTGGCGCCGGTGTTGGCCGCACCCGTCTCGGGCGCCGCGTCGTGGAAGCTGTCATAGTTGGTGGCGGCGGCAAAGGCCGGCCAGTCGACGGTGACGAACCCTGCCGGACCAGGCTTCAGATAGCCGGGCACCGCCGCATTGGGGACCAGCGAGCCGCCATAGCTGACCGGCCCCGCCAGGCCGGTGGTCGCGCCCGTGCCATAGCCCGGATAGCTGGGATAGCCCGCCGGCGCGGCGCCGGGGGCGTCGAGGCCTGCGCAGGGCGGCTGGGTGTTGGGCGATGCGACGAACACGTTGGGATTGTTCCCGCAGACCGCATTCTGCCACGCCTGGCTGTTGTCGAACCCGCGGATCCGCCGCGACACGTCGTCGAATGCGCCGCCGATCTTCAGGTTGAGCGCCTTGCCGCCCCAGGTCAGATCGCCACGCGCGCCCTTGCTCTTGTTGAGACGCCGCTCGTCCTGGATGCCGACCCGGCTGCCCGCGTTCCAGCCGAAATTCGCGGGATCGTTCAGGTCGAGCCCGCTCTGGATCGTCGGGATTCCGCCGGTGTTGCTGTAGGTGACCGTATTGCCGACGCCGAGCGGGGTGGTGAGGCCCACGGTCGGGCTCTCGCGGTGGAAGGTCGACCGCGCATAATTGCCCTGCAGCGAGGCCTTGAGCGTCGGCGAGATCTCCCATTCGCCGCCCGGGTTGATACTGACCAGCTTGGTCGTCTCGGTATAGGGGCGGAATTCGTTGAAGAACTGCGCGTTCGCAAACGTCCCGCCGGTCACGACGCATCCGATCGTGCAATCGGGATTGTCGAAGGTCAGGTTGGTCGGGATGATCGCGCCGTTGCGGACGATCCAGGCCATGTTCTCGCGGGTGAGTTCGTTCTTCTTGTAGCCGTACAAACCGTCGATGTAGAAATGCAGCGCGTCGGTCGGCTGCCATTCGGTGCTGACGATCGCGTTGATCCGGTCGCGCGGGCCGCGGATGCTGGTCGTGCGACCGAGCCGCGGGAGCAGCGCATTGTCGATCTGCTGGATCGTCGCGCCGGGGTTGTTCGCAAGCAGAAACGCCCGGTCGATCGGCGTCCCCGCGACCAGCCCGGCGCCGGCGCCGGCGGGCACCACCGCCGGGATCGTCCAGTTGCCGCCGCCGGTCGTGTTGCAGCCCGACGTGGCGCTGCACTGCGCCGCGGTCAGCGCCGGATTGGTATAGCCAATCGTCTCGAACCCGCGCGTATCGGTGAACAGCCTTTGTGCCGACACGCCGGCCAGGATTCCGAACGTGTCGGTCCGCCAGCTGCCGATCAGCGCGCCGCGCGCGCCGATCCGGTCCTCGGGCGACTGGCGCGTACCCTGGACGTTATAGTTCAGGAATCCGGTCGCGCGGTCGAGCGGACGTGCCGAGCGCAGATCGATATTGCCCGCCGCGCCGCCCTCGAGCAGGTCGGCCGTATAGCTCTTGTTGACGGTCAGCTTGGTGAACAATTCGGTCGGGAAGAAGCTCAGGTCGACCGAGCGATCCGTGCCCTGCGCGTCGGTCGCACCCGACGACGCGACCGCGATCGTCGCGCCGTTGAGCGTCACGTTGGTGAAGTTCGATCCGAGCCCGCGGATCGCGACGTTGGTCCCCTCGCCCGTCACGTCGCGCGTGATCGTGATGCCGGGAATGCGGTTGAAGGATTCGGCGATGTTGGTGTCGGGAAACTTGCCGATATCCTCGGCAAAGATCGAATCGGTGAAGCCGGTCGACGCGCGCTTGGCGTCGGTCGACTTGGCGAGGCTCGACCGGTAGCCGGTGACGACGATGTCCTCGCTGGGCGTGCCCTGCGTGTCCTCGGTCTGCGGCGCGGGCGGCGTTGCCGGGGCGGGATCCTGGCCATTGTCCGGCACCTGCTCCTGCGGCGGCGGCACCGTCTGCGCCAGCGCGATCGACGGCGCCAACACGGCCAGGGTGGTAGCGCACAACAAGGCTGCACGCGTCAGACGCGGCTGTTGAAATGCCTTCATGATCAGGGTCCTCTCTGTGGGGTCGTCGCCGTTCGTTGCGGCATACGAAGTCGGTACTGGGGCGCGGAAAGCGGGTCCCGGTTTGGCTAAAAATGTGATGCTATGTGCGTATTCGGTAGGCCGGTCAGGCTATCAGGGCTCGCCGAGCTGATTCAGGGGGAAGCGCGCCGGCGCGACATCCGGCGCGGGCATCCGCCGGCCGATCTGGCGGCCGCGACATTGGCCGGACACTTTCATGGTCACTCATCCTATCCCTCATGAAACCGTCTGACGCAGTCTGATGTTACCGGTATCTCGCCATGATTGGTTAGCGAGTCAAGCCGGTTTTGGTTTGGCCAATCCCTTAGGCCCTTTCTGCGGGCCGTGAGGACGTCCGATCGGGGCGGTCCGTGGCGCATTTTGGTCTCAAGGGTTGCCCGCTGCCGCCGGTAAGCGAATGCCCTTGGCACGTTGCCGCTATTCCAGATTGACGCAGTGCAGCATAAAACCTACCAGCGCGCGCTCCCGAAATGCTAAGCCCGACCAGGCGCGGCCTTGCCCAGCGCCGGAGGCGCCGCTTTACCATGACCACGACCTTCGCCGACCTCGCTTTGGCGCCCTTCCTGCTCGAGGCGCTCGCCGAACAGGGCTATGCCCACCCGACCCCGATCCAGGCGCAATCGATCCCGCAGCTGCTGCAGGGCCGCGACATGCTCGGCATGGCGCAGACCGGCACGGGCAAGACCGCCGCGTTCGCGCTCCCGCTGCTCCACCGGCTCGCCGCCGATCCCCGCCCTGCCCCCAAGGGCGGCGCGCGCATCCTCGTCCTCGCGCCGACGCGCGAGCTCGTGTCGCAGATCGCTGCCGGGTTCGAGAGCTTCGGCCGTCATCTGAAGCCGAGCGTGATGACGATCTTCGGCGGCGTCAGCCAGTTCCACCAGGTCAAGGCGCTCGAGGCCGGCGTCGACATCATCGTCGCGGCGCCGGGTCGCCTGCTCGATTTGGTCGAGCAGGGGCTTTGCGACCTGTCGGCGCTCGAGGCGCTGGTGCTCGACGAGGCGGACCAGATGCTCGACATGGGTTTTGCCAAGCCGATCGAGCGGATCGTCGCGACCCTGCCCGCGGACCGGCACACGCTGCTGTTCTCGGCAACCATGCCAAAGTCGATCGCGACGCTGGCCGACAGCCTGTTGCGCGATCCGGCGAAGGTCGAGATCGCCCCGCCCTCGACCACGGTCGACCGGATCGAGCAATCGGTGATGTTCCTCGACGCCGCGAACAAGAAGGATGCGCTGCTCGCGCTGCTGCGCACGCCCGACATCGGCCAGGCGGTCGTGTTCACGCTGCAGAAGAACATCGCCAACGACGTTTGCGCGTTCATCGGCGAAGCGGGGATCACCGCCGAAGCGCTGCACGGCAACAAATCGCAGGGCCAGCGCGAGCGTGCGCTCGACGCGTTCCGTGCCGGCACCGTCCAGGTGCTGGTCGCGACCGACATCGCGGCACGCGGGATCGACGTCGACACGGTGACCCACGTCTTCAACCACGACCTGCCGAGCCTGCCCGAAAGCTATGTCCACCGGATCGGCCGGACCGGGCGTGCAGGCCGCAGCGGCTTCGCGGTCACGCTGTGCGACGCCGAGCAGCGCGCATGGCTCCACGACGTCGAGCGCGAGATCGGGCGCACGCTGACCGTGCACGACGATCACGAATGGCATTGCGAAGTCGCGCGTCACTCGACCAAGCGCGCGCCGGTGCTGGGCGGCGGCCCGGTCAAGCAGGTCAAGGCGCCCAAGCCGCCACGCGAGCGCAAGGTGTGGACCGAGGAAGAGAAGCTCGCCGCGCGGATGGCCGCCCAGGCCGCCTGACCGCGGGGTACCGTGTCGACCCCGTCGTGACGGCGGGGGCGACGCATGGTCATTCCCCGGTTTGCGGCTTAGGCTGCCGCGATGGCCATGATCCTTCGACACGCCCGCACGCCGATGATCCTGTTGGCGATGCTGACGACGGCGCCCAGTGCGCCACCGACCGAGTGGGCCCGGTGGGAGGCGCAGGCGGGACGCGTGACGATCACCCGCGACGACTGGGGGATCCCGCATGTCCGCGGTCGGTCCGACGCGGACGCGGTGTTCGGGCTGATCTACGCACAGGCCGAGGACGACTTTGCGCGGATCGAGGCGAATTACCTGACCGCGCTCGGCAGGAGCGCGGAGGCGGACGGCGAGGACGCGGTCTGGGCCGATTTGCGACAGCGGCTGTTCGTCGACCCGGCCGAACTCCAGCGCGACTATGCGGCGAGCCCCGGCTGGCTGCGGACGCTCATGCAGGCCTGGGCCGACGGGCTGAACTATTATCTGGCAACCCATCCGCAGGTGAAGCCACGGGTCCTCACCCGGTTCGAGCCGTGGATGGCGCTAAGCTTTACCGAGGGCAGCATCGGCGGCGATATCGAGCGGATATCGCTGAGCGACCTCAAGACCTTCTACGGTACGCCGACGCCGCCCAGCCCCGAAGAGCTGGGCATGGTGCCGCGCGAACCGTCGGGGTCGAACGGGATCGCGATCGCACCGCGCCTGACCGCGAACGGTCATGCGCTGCTGCTGATCAACCCGCACACCAGCTTCTATTTCCGCTCCGAGGCGCAGATGACGAGCGACCAGGGGCTCAACGCCTATGGCGCAAGTACCTGGGGCCAATTCTTCGTCTATCAGGGGTTCAACCCGTCTGCGGGCTGGATGCACACCTCGTCGACGGTCGACAATGTCGATGACTTTGCCGAACGGGTCGTCCGCGGCGACACGGGCTACCGCTATCGCTACGGCAAGGCGCTGCGGCCGGTCACCACGAAGGTCGTCACCTTGCGCGTCCGCAACGCCGACGGGACGTCGGGCACGCGCCGCTTCACGACCTATCGCACGCATCACGGCCCGATCGTCGCGAGCAAGGCGGGGCGCTGGATCGCGACCGCGCTGATGTGGAAGCCCGTGCCTGCGCTCGAGCAAAGCTATCTGCGGACCAAGGCGACCGACCTGGCAGGCTATATGGCGGTTGCACAGCGCAAGGCGAATTCGTCAAACGACACGCTGTTCGCCGACGCCAAGGGCGAGATCGCGTTCCTGATGCCGCAGTTCATGCCGATCAGAAGTGACCGGTTCGACTATACCCGGCCCGTCGACGGCAGTGACCCGGCGAGCGACTGGCGCGGGCTGCACGGGCTCGCCACGCTGCCGAGCGTTGCGAACCCGCGCACCGGCTGGGTGCACAACACCAATGACTGGCCCTGGAGCGCGGCCGGACCCGATAGTCCGCGGGCGGCGGACTATCCGCGCTACATGGATCAGGTCGGCGGCAATGCGCGCGGCGTCCATGCCGATCTGTTGCTGACCGGGAAACGCGGCTGGACCGCGGAGACGCTGCGTGCCGCCGCCTATGATTCCTACCTCCCCGCCTTCGCACGGCTTCTCCCCGGTCTGGTCGACGCCTGGCGAGCGCTGCCGGCCAGCGATCCGCGGCGGGCAAAGCTCGCGGCGCCGATCGCGCTGCTCGATCGCTGGGATCACCGCTGGGGCTATAACTCGGTCGCGACCAGCCTTGCGGTGTTCTGGGGCGATCAGCTGTGGCGCGAGGTTGGCGGGTTCGCACAGGCCGAGCGGATGAACGTGCCCGACTACATCGCGACGCGCGTCACGCCGGAGGCCAAGCTCGCCGCGCTGTCGGCCGCGGTCGATCAGCTGACCCGCGACTTTGGCGACTGGCGAACGCCGTGGCAGGCGATCAACCGCTTCCAGCGGCTCGACGACGCGATCCAGCCGCATTTCGACGATGCGCGCGCGTCGACGCCGATCCCCTTCACGTCCGCGCAATGGGGCAGCCTCGCATCGTTCGGCGCCAAGCGCTGGCCGGGGACGAAGCGCTATTACGGGACCAGCGGCAACAGCTTCGTCGCGGTCGTCGAATTCGGACCGCGGGTGAAGGCGACGGCGGTGATGGTCGGCGGCCAGAGCGGCGATATCACATCCCCGCACTTCGCCGACCAGACCGCGCGCTACGCCGGCGGCACGCTGCGCCCGGTCTATTTCCATCCCGACGAGCTCAAGGGGCATGTCGCGCGAGAATACCACCCCGGCGGCTAGGTCTTCCGAATGGCGACGATGCGCGCCAGTTCGTCGCGCGCCAGCAGGATCTTGCGGCGCACGTCGACCGGCAACGACCGCTGCTCGCCAAGAAAATCGTCGACGATCCGCAGCGCCTCCTGGCTCACCTGCCCGCCGATGAACGCGTCGATCCAGGCGGGCAGGAAGAAGATGCGGCGATTCTGCCGGATCCACAGCAGGCGATCGAGCGCCGGTCGCAGGAAGCCGATCGTCAGCGCCGCCTGCCCGTCCGCATTGAACGCGCTGAGGCTTTCGCTCGCCCATGCCTCGTTGAGCGCGGCATCGTCGAAATAGCGCTTGAAATAGGCGGTCTTCACCGCGGCCCGCGGGGATGCCGCCTCTGCGACGAAGGCATCCTTGGCGGCTTCGGTCGAGGTATCGCGCGTGCGCTCGGCGGTGAAGTGCGTGCCCGCGTCGGGTGCGTCGATCGTGATCAGCCGCCGGACGATCGCCCAGCGTGTCGGCTGGCGGATCGGCTCGCCGGCTAGTCGCGCGCTGCCGTCGAGCAGGGCGCGGAGGCGGTCGAGCGCGAGCGGCGTCCGTGCGGTCGCGATCAAACGATCGAGCGCGTCCTTGCGCAGTCCATAGCCGATCGCCGCATCGTCGATCCGCGCGAGCAGCGCGGTCTCCCAGCCCGCCCGGAGCCCCGCGCCGCGTGTCTCGGTGAGATAGACGTCGAGCGCCGCTGCGCCGCGCGACAGGATCGCGCGCGATATCTGTTCGTCGCGCTCGGCGGGAAGCTCGCGCAACAGCACCGCAAGATAGCGTTCGGGCGGCAGCCGGCGGTCGCGGACCACATCCCAGAGCGCGCTCCACAGCATCGCGCGCAACAGGCTGTCGGTCACGCTACCGATCCGCGCGGCGATCCACGCGACGGTCCGGTCGTCGGGCATGAACAGGCCGTAACCCTGGTCGTCGTCATTCGCCCAGACATAGTCGGGCGCGGGCAGGCCAGCGGCCTTGTCAACGGTCGCGACCGCCCCCTCGAAGCGTGCGTCGAGCACGACGTCGTCGCGGTCGTGATAGCCGAGGCGGACGCGCACCTTCATCGGCCAGGCGCCGCCCGGATCACCCGGCAGCCTGCTCTCCGGTCGCTGTTTCAGCACGAGCGCGTCGATACGCCCCTGCAAGAGCGTCAGCGCGGTCTCGATCCGCGGCAGCCCTGCGCGCAGGACATAGTTGCGACCGAACGCGCCCAGATCGATGCCCGACGCCTCACCCACCGCACCGAGCAGGTCCTGCCAGGTCGCATTGGCATAGCCATGCCGGGTGAGGAACAGGTGCAGGCCGCGCCGGAACCCGTCCTCGCCGACGAAGAACGCCAACTGCTTGATGACCGCCGGCGCCTTGTTGTAGACGATCGGCCCGTAATTGCTCTTGGCCGCGTCGAGATTGTCGAGCGATTGCCAGAGCGGTGCCGTGCCGCTGGTCGCGTCGGCGCGATAGGCGGGCGTCTTGATCGACAGCAGGAACGTCGTCCAGGCGTTGCTGTCCGGCTGCAGGTCCGCCTGGATCCGCGCGGCCATGAAGGTCGAGAACCCTTCCTTCAGCCACAGATCGTCGAACCAGCGCATCGTGACGAGGTCGCCGAACCACTGGTGGCTGATCTCGTGATAGATGGTCTGATCGCGCGCCAGCCGCTGCGGCAGCGTCGGCGGTTCGCGAAAGACGAAGCGGTCCTCATTGTAGAAGACCGCGCCGACATGCTCCATGCCGCCGAAGGGAAAGGCCGGCGCGAGTACGAGGTCGAGCTTGGCGAAGGGAAAGGCGATGCCGAACCAGTCGGCGAGCCAGCGTACCGCCGCGCGATTGGTCGCGAGCTGTGTCTCGGCATCGACCTCGGCGGCGCGCGAATGGCGGGCGTAGAGCGTGATCGGCTGCCCCCCGGCGGGGGCCGATGTCGTGCCGACCCAGGGCCCAGCGGCAAAGGCGGCGAGATAGGTGGAGATCGGCACAGTCTCCGCGAACCGCCAGCGGGTCGCAGCGCCTGTCGGAATCTTCGCGGCGACCGGTCCGTTGGCGATCACCGTCCAGCCCGCGGGCGCGACCACGTCCCAGCGGATGCGGGCCTTCAGGTCGGGCTGATCGAAGCACGGAAACAGCAGATTGGCGTCCGACGGCACCAGCAATGTGTAGAGATAGGTCCGCCCGTCGGCCGAGTCCTTGAAACGGATGATCGCGGCGCCTGCGCTGGCGATCGGGGTCTCGAAGCGCGCCGACACGCTGTTGGCACCGGTCTTGAGCACGGACGCGGGCAGCACGAGATGACCATCGCGTCGCGCGGTGGCCGGGACCGCCACACCGTTCGCCTCCAGCCCGGTGAGCATCGTTCCGCGGAAATCGAGGACGAGGTCGCCGCTGTCCCTGACCCGGTCGAACCGGATCACGACCGACCCGACCGCACGGTCGGCGGCGGTGACGTCGAGCGAGATGGCGTAGCGGACCCGCGCGATCTGCGCCGCCCGCCGCTGCGCCAGTGCGAGCGATATGCCCGGCCCGGTCAGCGGATCGGCGGCGACGGCCGCCTGCGCCATGCCCGGCCAGCCGATCGCCGGGAGTGCGAGCGCGCCCTTCAACAGGGCGCGGCGGTCCGCTTCGCGCGGCGTGTCCGGATGCATCGTCACGCCCCTTATTGCCGGTGCGCGGCGATGTAGCGACCGACCTGTTCGTCGAGCACGTCGAGCGGCAGCGCGCCCTGGTCGAGCACGGCTTCGTGGAAATCGCGAATGTCGAACCGCGACCCCAGTTCGCGTTCGGCGCGCGCGCGCAGTTCGGCGATCTTGAGTTGACCGACCATGTAGCTGGTCGCCTGCCCCGGCCAGTTGAAATACCGGTCCACCTCGCGCGCGATGTCCTTGTCGGAGACCGAGCTGTTCGCCTTGAAATAGGCGATCGCCTGGTCGCGGTTCCAGCGCTTGGCATGGATGCCCGTGTCGAGTACCAGCCGGATCGCGCGCCACACCTGGAGCGACAGCATGCCGAACCGCGCATAGGGGTCCTTATAGACCCCCATCTCGTTCGCGAGCCGCTCCGAATACAGCCCCCAGCCCTCGATATAGGCGCCATAGCCGCCGAACTTGCGGAATTTGGGGATGCCGGTCAGCTCCTGCTGGCGCGCGATCTGGAAATGATGCCCCGGCGCGCCCTCGTGCGCAGCGATGCCGGCGACCTGGACCTTCTGCGTCTGGTTCATGTCGACCAGGTTGACGTAATAGATGCCGGGCCGCGATCCGTCCGCCGACGGTGGATTGTAGAAGGCGGTGGACGCCGTGCCCTCCCGCCATTTCTCGACCGCGCGCACCTCGAGCGGCGCCTTGGGCAGGGTCCGGAAATAGCGGGGGGCTGCCGCCATCACCGATGCGATCACGGCGCGCGCGTCGCCGAGATATTGTTCGCGCCCCGCGCTGGTGTTGGGATATTTGAACTGGGGATCGGTGCGGATCTTGTCGAAGAACTGTTCGAGCGTGCCGGTGAAGCCGACCTCGCGCTTGATCGCCTCCATCTCCTGCCGGATCGCGGCTACCTGTTTCAGGCCCAGATCGTGGATCTGGTCGGCGGTCAGCGCGGTCGTGGTCGAGGTCTTCAGCCGGTCGGCATAATAGGCCGCGCCATCGGGCAGATTCCAGGCGCCGAAATTGCCCTTCGATTGCGGCTCGATGGCGTCCAGCGTCGCGAACAGCTGGTCATAGCCGGCACGGAACGGCCCCGTGAGCGCCGCGCGCGCCTGCTCTAGCAACGCCGTCTTGGTCGCCGCGGGCACTGCCAGCGCGGTCACCTTCTTGCGGAAATCGGCCATGACCGTCGAATCCGCGCCAGCGTCGAACGGGGCACCGACCAGCACGGCGCGTGCATCGGCGCGGGCGGGTACGAAGTTCACCGCATTGGGGATGATCCCGGCCGCCGCCTGCTCGCGCATCGTCGTCGTGACCTCGCGCATGACCCGCTCGGTATCGCGCAGCCGTGCGATATAGGCCTGCGCGTCGGCGAGCGTATCGACCTTGTGGTTGTTGATCAGCAACACCGGGATGTCGCCCGCGGGGCTGCCGTTGGTCGTGACGGGGAAGCGCAGCTTGCGGAAGCGCAGCGACTGCCGCCCGCGGTCGACCTCATATTCGAACAGCCGGTAACTGACCCGCGCACTCTCGCCCAGATCGTCGGGACGGAACCGCGACCGCATGGCCTTCAGCTGCCGCTCCGACAGGGCCTGCGCGCGGACCGCGGCGGCGTCGGTATAGTCGTCGAGCCGGTCATAATGCGTCTTCAGCCCGAGCTGCGTCAGCGATTCCGGGCTGAGATCAAGCTGTTCGTCATAGGCCTTGTCAAGGAATGCGAGCAGTGCCGCATCCTGCGCCGCGACGCGCTGGGTCTCCACCGGCGCCGGGGCGGCGGCGAGGACGATCGGCACGGTGGGCAGCAGCAATAGGGCAAAGGCAAGACGCATTACATTCTCCTGTCGAATGCGTGCTTGTCGCGCGCGGATCCCGTCAGCGCAATCACGGACCGCCAATTGCATGGCCTTCGTCGTCAGGCGCGAAATTGCCGATCGCGCGTTCATGCCATGATGAAAGACCTTCCTACTCTGCTGCGCGAGCGGGCCAGATCCGGCGCCAAGGCCCGGATCGTCGGGCAGGTGCGTGCGCTGTTCAACGACCAGGCGCGCGGCGAGGCGCCGGTCGAGCGCAGCGCTGCGGCGATGTTCGCGCCCGATGCGGTGATCGGCACAGTGCATGGCGACGTGGTCAGCATGATGGTCGGCGGCGTCGCAGCACTGCTGCTGCAGATGCTGCACCCGGCGGTTCTGGCGGGCGTCTGGGATCATTCGAACTTCCGCACAGACATGCTCGGCAGGCTCCGGCGCACCGCGCGGTTCATCGCGGTCACGACCTATGGCGAGCGCACCGATGCGGAGGCGGTGATCGCGCGTGTCCGCGCGGTGCACGCGCACATCGCCGGTACGCTCCCTAACGGCACGCCCTACCGCGCGGACGATCCCGCACTGCTCGCCTGGGTCCATGTCTCGGAGGCCTGGTGCTTCCTCGCCGCGTGGCAGCGTTTCGGCGACCACCGGCTCGGCATGGCCGAGCAGGACGCCTATTATGCAGCGTTCGCCGAGGTCGGCGAACTGCTTGGTGCCGCATCGCTGCCACGGGATTGGGCGGGAACGGACCGTTATCTGCAGACCATGCGCCCGCAGCTCGTCGCGGATGCCCGGACGCGCGAGGTTGAACGGTTCGTACTGGAGCAGACGCCCGCGAACCCGCTCGCCCTGCCCGTCCAGCGTATCGTGATGCAGGCCGCGGTCGATCTGCTGCCCGCATGGGCGCGGCGAATGCATGGGCTGGCGGGGTCGCCGGCCTTGATGCGGCCCGTCGTCACGTCGGGCACACGCAATCTGGCGAGAACATTACGCTGGGCGTTTGTCGACCAATAGCCGATCCCCGGCCGTCGCGATTAAACTACCAGCCGGTATGTTAATCTGGTTGACAGGTTTCCGCGGCGCTTTATATACCAGCCGGTAGACAAACAGTCCCGGCCGATGGTCGGTCAAATTGTCGTCCGTCAATCGTCTTATGGCCAGCGAAGTTGCCGACACTGTCCTAGTCGAACGCCAAGAATTCCGCAGTTTTCAGACCGGTTACGGCGTAATGCCGGCGACCGGATATCGTCCACGCTTGTCATCTGGACTGTCGATGCCGCGCGCACCGACGATCGGTGACGCATGTCCATTACAACGGGGGGCAATCCCATGGCATATCCCAGATTCACATGCACGTCAGCCGATCGATCACGGAGCGATGCGGCATGACCGTGTTCACCCCGATCAAGGCGGCCGACGCCACGCCGGTGGAGGCCCCTGCCCCCCGACGCAGACCCGTGTGGCAGCGCGGCGCGATGCTGCTCGTGCCCGTGGCGCTGGTGGGCGCGATCGGCGTCCGGCTGCTCGATCAGCCCGATGCGGCGATGGCGGCGCCCCCGCCCGCCTCGGTCACGGTGGCGTCGCCGCTGGTGCGACAGGTCAGCGAATGGGACGATTATGTCGGCCGGTTCGCGCCGAGCCGCAGCGTCGAGATAAGGCCGCGCGTCGCGGGCGAAGTCACCGGCGTCCACTTCCATGACGGCGATATCGTCCGCAAGGGACAGCTGCTCTTCACGATCGACTCGCGCCCGTTCGCCGCCGCGCTGGCCGAGGCGCACGCCAACGTCGCGAGCGCCAAGAGCGCCTTGTCGCTTGCGCGGACCGACCTCGGCCGTGCGCAGCGGCTGGTCGCGGACGAAGCCGTCTCGGCGGGTGAGGTCGACGCGCTGCGTGGCAAGCTCGAAGCCGCCAGCGCCGCACTCGCCGCCGCGCAGGCGCGCGAACGTGCCCGCGCACTCGACGTCGGGTTCACGCAGGTGCGCGCGCCGATCGGCGGTCGCATCTCCGATCGCCGCGTCGATGCGGGCAACCAGGTCGCGGGCGGCGAAGGCACCGGCGGCACCGTGCTGACGACGATCAACGCGCTCGACCCGATCTACTTCACCTTCGACGGGTCGGAGGCGCTCTACCTCAAGACGCAACGCGCGCGGCAGCCCGGTGCGGCGCCGGCGGCGGTCGAGATCCAGTTGCAGGACGAGACCGAGCATCGCTGGAAGGGCAAGCTCGACTTCACCGACAACGGGCTCGACCAGCGCTCGGGCACGATCCACGGCCGCGCGGTGATCGCCAACCCCGGCTATTTCCTGACGCCGGGGATGTTCGGCAACATGCGCCTCGCGAGTGCGGGGACGCGGCAGGCTCTGCTGGTGCCCGACGACGCGGTGCAGACCGATCAGGCGCGGAAAGTGCTGCTGACGATCGATGCGAAGAACGTCGTGAGCCAGAAACCGGTCGAATTGGGGCCGGTGGTCGATGGCCTCCGGATCGTCCGCTCGGGGATCAGGGCGAACGACCGGGTGATCATCCAGGGGACGCAGATGGCGATGCCGGGTGCCACGGTTGCGCCGAAGGCGGGCCGGATCGCGGTCGCGACCGGTGCGCCTGCTCCGGCGTCGGTCCAGCCGATTTCGGGTGAGGCCACGCTCGCGAAATAACTATCCACCCCGGCGAAGGCCGGGGCCCAGGTGGGATAGCGTTTCGACCTAATCACTGCGGTTCGCCCAACTGGGCCCCGGCCTTCGCCGGGGTGGTGTTGGGGCGTGCGCGTCGCTCTTCTTCGAGGACACAAACCATGCGCTTCTCGCGCTTCTTCATCACCCGGCCGATCTTTGCGGGCGTGATCGCGGTGATCATCACGATCGTCGGCGCGATCGCCTATATGTCGCTGCCGGTGTCGCAATATCCCGACATCGTCCCCCCCACCGTCACCGTCAGCGCGACCTATCCGGGCGCATCGGCCGAGACGGTCGCCGAAACCGTCGCCGCGCCGATCGAGCAGGAGATCAACGGCGTCGACAACATGCTCTACCAGTCGTCGCAATCGACCGGCGACGGCAAGGTGACGATCACCGTCACCTTCAAGATCGGCACCGACCTCGATGCCGCACAGGTGCTCGTCCAGAACCGCGTCGCGGTCGCGGTGCCGCGCCTGCCCGAGGACGTCCAACGGCTTGGCGTCGTGACGCGGAAAACCTCGCCCGACTTCCTGATGGTCGTGAACCTCGTCTCGCCCGACAACTCGCTTGATCGCGGCTACATCTCCAACTACGCGCTGACGCAGGTCCGCGATCGCCTCAGCCGCATCGACGGCGTCGGCGACGTGCAGCTGTTCGGCGCGCGCGACTATTCGATGCGCGTCTGGATCGACCCCGGCCGCGCGGCCGCGCTTGACCTCACCGCGGGCGAGATCGTCGCAGCGCTCCGCGCACAGAACGTCCAGGTCGCCGCCGGCACGCTCGGCCAGCCGCCTTATGACAAGGGCAACAGCGCGTTCCAGCTCAACGTCGAGACGCAGGGGCGCCTGACCGATCCCAAGCAGTTCGCCGACGTCGTCATCCGCACCGATGCGCAGGGCCGCCAGGTCCGCGTCTCGGACGTGGCGCGCGTCGAGCTCGGCGCGCAGGATTACGGCGCCAACACCTATCTCAGCGGCAAGCCCACCGTCATCGCCGCGGTCTTCCAGCGTCCCGGCTCGAACGCGCTCGGCGCGGCGCAGGCCGTCACCGCCGAAATGGAAAGCATGTCGAAGCGCTTTCCCAAGGGCCTCGAATACAAGGTCATCTACAACCCGACCGAGTTCATCGCGCAGTCGATCGACGCGGTGAAGCATACGTTGTTCGAGGCGATGATCCTCGTCGTTCTGGTGATCCTCGTCTTCCTGCAGAAATGGCGCGCGGCGATCATCCCGATCGTGGCGATCCCGGTCTCGCTGATCGGCACCTTCGCGGTGCTCGCCGCATTCGGCTACAGCCTCAACAACCTGTCGCTGTTCGGCCTCGTCCTCGCGATCGGGATCGTCGTCGACGACGCGATCGTCGTGGTCGAGAATGTCGAGCGCAACCTCGAACACGGACTCTCGCCGCTGGAGGCCGCACGCACGTCGATGGACGAGGTGTCGGGTGCGCTCGTCGCGATCGTGCTCGTGCTGTGCGCGGTGTTCATCCCGACGGTGTTCCTAACCGGGCTGTCGGGCGCATTCTATCGCCAGTTCGCAGTGACGATCTCGACCGCGACGATCATCTCGCTGCTCATCTCGCTGACGCTGTCGCCGGCGCTCGCCGCGATGCTGCTCAAGCCGACTGCGCCGGCGGGCTCGGGCAACCGCGTGACGCGCACGCTGCGCCGCGCCGGCGATGCGTTCAACCGCGGGTTCGAGCGGATGAGCGAAAGCTATGGCCGCCTCACCGCGCGCCTCGTCGCCGCGCCGAAGCGGATGATGGTCGCCTATGCCGCGCTGATCGCGGTCACGGTCGGCGTCTTCATGGTCACCCCGTCGGGGTTCGTCCCTGCGCAGGACCAGGGCTATTTCCTGACCGTCATTCAGCTTCCGCCCGGCTCGTCGGTCGAGCGTACCGATGCGGTGATGCAGAAGGTCGCCAAACGCATCCTGCCGCTCGCCGGCGTCAAGGGCGCGGTCATGCTCGCAGGGTTTGACGGCCCGTCGCAGACCCTCGCCCCGAACTCGGCCGCCGCCTATATCCCGCTCAAGAGCTTTGCCGAGCGCAAGAAGCTCGGCGTCACGCTCGCCAGCATCATGGCGGAATCGCAGAAGGCGACCGGCGACATCACCGAAGCGCGGCTGCTGATCGTCCCGCCGCCGCTGATCCAGGGCATCGGCTCGGCCGGCGGCTATCGCCTGATGGTTCAGGACCAGGGCGGTCACGGCTATGGCGACCTCGGCAAGACGAGCTACGACCTGATCGGCAAGGCGAACCAGACCAAGGGCCTGGCGCAAGTCTACACCTTCTTCGACACCGCCACGCCGCGCATCTTCGCCGATGTCGACCGCGCCAAGGCCAACCTCCTCGGCGTCCCCCCGGAGCGCGTGTTCGAGGCGTTGCAGGTCTATCTCGGCTCGGCGTTCGTCAACGACTTCAACCTGCTGGGGCGCACCTACCGCGTCACCGCCCAGGCCGACGCACCGTTCCGCAACACCACCGCGGACATCGCCAACCTCAAGACGCGCTCCAATTCGGGCCAGATGGTCCCGGTCGGCTCGGTCTCGACGTTCCGCGACAAGACCGGCCCGTACCGCGTGGTGCGCTACAACCTCTTCCCCGCGGTCGAGGTCGATGGCGACACCGCCAAGGGCTATTCCTCGGGCCAGTCGCTGGTGGCGATGGAGAAGCTCGCCGATGCGTCGCTGCCCGCGGGCTATGCGCATGAATGGACCGGCATCGCCTACCAGCAAAAGGCGGCCGGCAGTACCGCCGCCTTGGTCTTCGGGATGGCCGTGCTGTTCGTCTTCCTCGTGCTCGCCGCGCAATATGAGAGCCTGACGCTACCGCTCGCGATCATCCTGATCGTGCCGATGTGCCTGCTCGCGGCGATGACCGGGGTAAATTTGCGGGGGATGGACAACAATGTCCTCACGCAGATTGGGCTGGTCGTGCTGATCGCGCTCGCCGCCAAGAACGCGATCCTCATGGTCGAGTTCGCCAAGCAGGCCGAGGAGCAGGATGGCCTGTCCCCGGTCGAGGCGGCGGTGCGCGCGGCGAAGGACCGATTGCGGCCGATCCTGATGACGAGCTTCGCCTTCATCCTCGGCGCGGTGCCGCTGGTGATCGCCGAAGGGGCTGGCGCCGAACTGCGCCAGGCGCTCGGCACCGCGGTGTTCTTCGGGATGATCGGCGTGACCGGCTTCGGGCTGCTCTTCACCCCTACCTTCTATGTCGTCGCACGGGCGCTGGCGATGCGGTTCGAACGCCGCAAGCCAGCCGCTGCCCAGCCCACGCTTCAGCCAGCCGAATAGGACCAGCCTCATGAAGTCCCTGCTTCTCGCGAGCCTCTCGGCGCTGACGCTCGCCGCGTGCGCCGCCGGTCCCGACTATGTCGTGCCGATCGCCCCGCCCAAGGCCGCCGCATCGTTCGCTACCGCGAACGCCGCGACGATCACGACCGCGCCCGATAACGACTGGTGGCGGATGTACCGCGACCCGGTCCTCGACGGGCTGGTCGCGGACGCGCTGGCGGCGAACACCGACCTGCGCGTTGCGGTAGCGCGGCTCGACAGCGCCCGCGCGTCGTTGCGCGGCGCCAAGACCGATCGCGAGCCGCAGGTGAACGCCAGCGGCAGCGGCAATTACGCCCGCACCTCGCAGCTTCAGAACCTGCCCGGCTTCGACCGCGAGCGCGCCACCTACGATGTCGGGCTCGACGTCAGCTACGAGGTCGATCTGGCCGGCCGCGTCCGCCGCAACGTCGAGGCCGCGCGCGGCGACGTCGGCGCGGCGCAGGCCGATGCCGACGCGGTCCGGGTCTCGATCGTCGCCGCCACCACCCGCGCCTATGTCGACGCCGCCTCGTCCGCCGAACGCCTCGCGGTCGCCCGGCGGATCGTCGACCTGCTCGAGAAATCGAACACGCTGACCGGCAAGCGGGTCGATGCGGGTCGCGCCGCGCGTCTCGATCAGGTCCGGATCGCTGCCCTGCGCGACCAGCGCGCCGCGAACATCCCGCAGATCGAGGCCGAGCGCCAGGCCGCGCTCTTCCGGCTCGCCACGCTCACCGGCCGCACGCCGCAGGAGCTGCCCGCCAGCGCCGGCGCGCGCACGACCACGCCGCGGCTCGACCGGCCGATCCCGATCGGCGACGGCGCGAGTCTGCTCGCGCGCCGCCCCGACGTCCACGCCGCCGAACGCCGGCTTGCCGCCGCGACCGCACGGATCGGGGTGCAGACGTCGCAGCTCTATCCGCAGATTGCGCTCGGCGGGTCGATCGGTTCGACCGCGCTCAGCGTCGGCGACGTGTTCACCGGCGGCCCGATCCGCTGGTTGCTCGGCCCGCTGCTCAACTGGTCGGTCAATCAATCGGCGGCGCGCGCGCGCATCGCCGGTGCCGAGGCCGACACGCGCGGTGCGCTCGCCAGCTTCGACGGCAGCGTGCTGACCGCGCTGGAGGAAACCGAGACCGCGCTGTCCAACTATGCGCGCGAGCTCGATCGCCGCACGCAATTGCAATCCGCGCATGACAACGCCGCCACCGCCGCGCGCATCACCCGCGCGCGCCAGCGTGAGGGCCAGATCGACTTTCTCGACGTCCTCGATGCCGAGCGGACGCTGGCGGATACCGATACCGAGCTTGCCGCAGCGGACGCCCGCATCGCGGGGGCACAGGTCGACCTGTTCCGTGCACTTGGCGGGGGATGGCAGCCGCCGCGCCGCCCTGCTGGCTGACACCGGCGCGGGATCGTTGCGTGTCACTGATCCGTCGCCGGCACGTCATCAAACTGTACCGGCAGGCGCATACCGCCTGGGCCGATGGGGACGTCCGAACTCAGCGTGGTCGATACCGGGGCGGGTCGCCTCTGGGCGGGCTGGTCGCGTCTGCGCGCGCAGGTCGAACGGCTGACGCGGCGGGCGGATGGCGAGGATCTGCTGCATGACGCCTATGTCAGCCTGGCGACGCTGCCCGCGGCGCCGCGCAACGGCGAGGCGTTCCTCGTCCATGCGGCGGTCAATCGCGGGCGCGATGCGTTCCGGCGCGAGGCGGTTCGCGGTGCGAGCGAAGACGCGGGGACGATCGAATGGCTGCGCGACTGTTCGCCGATCCAGGACGAGGTGCTGATCGCGAAGGCGCGGCTCGACCGGGTGCGCGAGGGCCTCGATCGTCTCAGCCCGCGGACCCGCGAGATCTTCCTGATGCAGCGGCTCGACGGGTATAAATATCGCGAGATTGCTGCGCGTCTGGGAATCAGCCAGAGTGCAGTCGAAAAGCACATGGCCAAGGCGATGACCTTCCTGGTCGATTGGACGGAGGATTGGTGAGCACGCAATGCATGGCCGCAAATCCCTAGACCGGATGTTTTCGGACAAGGCGGCGCCCGAACGCACCGCAGCGGAATGGATCGCGCGGCTCAACGCGGACGACGTCAGCGCACGGGACGCGGCGGTCTTTCGACAGTGGCTGACCGCGAACCCCGAGCAGGCCGAACGGTTCGAGCGCGCGACCGACCTGTGGGACATGGTCCCGGGAACCGCACCGTCGCGCGCGCCGGTGGTGACGCGCCGCCGCGCGCTGGGCGGGGTCGCGGCACTCGCGGTCACCGCGGTCGCCGGGACCGGCGTGTTCCAGGCAGCCTATGCCGCGACGCCGTATCGGACGGGAATCGGCGAGCAGCGACGGATCGTGCTGCCCGACGGCTCGGCCCTGCTGCTCGACGCGGTCACCCGGCTGCACGTGGTCGCGACCGAGCGGCGGCGGCGGCTCTGGCTGACGCAAGGCCGCATCGACCTGACGGTGGCGCCATTCGCGACCCCGTTCACGATCACCGCGGCCGACCGGGCGATGACCGCCGGCGCGGGCCGCTTCGACCTGCGCTGCGACGCGCGCGACGGGGTGGCCTTTACTGCGATCGAAGGGCGGGCGACGATCGCCGCCACGACGTCGACTGGCGCTGCGCAACTCCTGACCAACGGGTCGCGGCTGCGGAACGGGGTGATCGATCGTCCCGACCTCGCGGCGACACGGGCCTGGACCAGTGGTCGTGCCGCGTTCCACGACGATACGCTCGCGACGGTTGCCGAGGAAGCGAACCGGTACAGCGCGACGCGGTTGGTGATCGCCGACCCGGCGGTCGCTGGGCTGCAGGTCAGCGGCATGTACCGGATGGGCGACAATGTCGCGCTGGGGCGTGCGCTCGCGACGCTGCTGAGTTTGCGGTTGCGAACGATGGACGGTGCCGTCCTGCTCGGCCGATAAAAACTCGCGTCAGCGGGGTGGGGTAGATCGCGGCTCGCCCGTCGAGGAGGTGCGGCAGTATCGCCGCCTTCCTTGGGGGGATGAACACCGTGACGACCAATCGCCGGCGCCTGCGCCGTTCGTTCGTGATGGGCGCAGCCTGCGCCGCGCTGTCGACCGCCTTTGCACCCGCCGCGGCGATTGCGCAGACCAATGTCGTCCGCGTGCATCTCGGCGTCCAGCCGCTCGGCCGATCGCTCGAGGCGCTCGCCCGCCAGAGCGGCATCGACATCCTGTTCACGCCCGCTGCGGTTGCCGGTCGGACCGCACCCGCGATCGACGGCACGATGGCAGCGCACGCCGCGGTCGAGCGGCTGATCGCCGGCACCGGGCTGATGGTCCGCCAGCAGCCCAATGGTGCGCTGATCGTCGCCGCAACGGTCGAGACCGCAGCGCCGCAGACCGCAGCAACCAAGCCGGACGACGAGACCCGCGAGATCGTCGTGACGGGCTATGCGAGCAGCCTGACCGGCGCGCTGGCGCAGAAGCGCAAGGCGACCAACGTCATCGACGTCGTCAAGGCCGAGGATATCGGCAAGTTTCCCGCGCAGAACATCGCCGAGGCGCTCCAGCGCGTGCCCGGCGTCTCGATCGTCCGCGATCGCGGCGAGGGCGTGTTCGTCCGCATCCGCGGGCTTGGCGCCAATTTCCAGGTGGTCATGCTCAACGATCGCTCGGTCGCGGTGAACGAGAATGTTCGCGACAGCGGCCAGAGCGGGCGCCAGTTCCGGTTCGACACGCTGCCGTCCGAGCTCATGTCCGCGGTCGAGGTGATCAAGAGCCCGCGCGCGAGCCTCGACGAAGGCGGCATCGGCGGCACGATCAACCTGCGCACCTTCCGGCCGCTCGACCTGAAGAAGCCGGTGCTCTCGCTATCCGCCACGGCCAGTTCGCCGCGCCTCGCCGACGCGGTCGATCCGCGACTGTCGGGTATGGCGAGCTGGGCGAGCCCGGACGGCAAGTTCGGCGCGCTGATCGCGGGCGTCTATGACGAGCGCACCACGCGGCAGGACCGGATCACCGGCGTCGGCTGGGCGGACGGCAAGATCGACACCGACGGCAACGGCTCGCTCGACAGTGCCACGATCCTGATCCCGACCGCGATCCGCCCGACACTCGAGCGCGAGAACCGCGACCGGATCGGCATCAACGGCGCGGTGCAGTGGAAGCCCGACGACCGGTTCGAGCTGAACGTCGACGGGCTGTGGAGCCGGCTGAACGTCGCCTATGACGAGTTGACCTATTCCGCGGCGGATGGCTCCAACCTGCCGCGCGGGATCGTGCCGGGCAGCGCGGTGATCGAGAACGGCGTGCTGACCGGTGCGACCACGACCGCCTCGACCACGCAGATCGGTCGCGAGACGTCGGTGCTCCAGTACAAGAACTGGCTGGTCGGCACCAACGCGCGCTGGCAGGCGGGCGGCTGGACGATCGCCGCGGACGGCAGCATCGGCCAGGCCTATTCGAACACGCCCGAGCCGATCTACCGCACGCGCCTGCTCGGCACGGTGGGCGCGACGACGTTCGATTTCGGCAAGGCGGGCGATCGGCTGCCCAACGTGACGCTGTTAAGCGCCGACCTGTCGAACCCGGCGCTGCTGCCCGGACGGCGGATCGAATACCGCGTCAACGATTCGAAGGACCGCGAACGCGCCGCGAAGCTCGACGTCACGCGCGACCTGACCGGCGTGGTGAGCGCGCTGCGTGCGGGGGTGAAGTATCAGAAAAGAACACGCGCCTATGATCGCCGCGACATCAATTTCACCAGCGGCATCGCGGGCAAATATTTCGACGCGAGCTATTTCGTCCCGTTCCCGGTCGATGATTTCCTGAAGAGCGCGAACGGCACCCTGCCGACCAGCTGGGCGATGCCCGATCCCGCCAGGTTCCTCGCCGCCGCCACCGGCAAGGAGGCGCTGCTCGCCGCGCCGCTTGCGCGCGGCGATCTGCGCAACAGCTATGCGATCGGCGAGGAGATCCTCGCAGGCTACGGCATGGCCGATTTCGCGTTCCCGCTTGGCGGCCTCGCAGTGCGCGGCGATATCGGCGTGCGCTATGCCCGGACGCGCCAGACCTCGTCGGGCTATGCCGATGACGGCAAGGTCGCGCTGCCCGTCAGCTACGACAAGACCTATGACAACATCCTGCCCTCGCTCAATCTGGTCGCCGAGGTCTCGCCCGATCTGCAGATGCGCTTCGCCGCGTCGAAGGTCATCACCCGGCCGTCGCTCGCCGACCTGGCGCCGCGCCTCACGATCAATTCGAGCCCGACCGTCCTCACCGCGGTCGGCGGCAATCCCGAGCTGAAACCCTTCGAGGCGTGGCAATATGACGGCACGGTCGAATGGTATTTCGCGCCGGGCAGCGCGCTGGTGGGCGGTGTGTTCTACAAGGACATCACGACCTTCGTGTTCCAGCAGACGCGCGACTTCGTCCTCGACGGCCAGACCTATCGCCTGACCGCGCCAAAGAACGGCGGCGACGCCTATGTCGCCGGCGTCGAGATCGCGTATCAGCAGCTGTTCAAGATGCTCCCCGCGCCGTTCGACGGCCTCGGCGCGCAGGCCAACTACACGCACACCAAGACCGGCGGCACCTATGCACTGGCGACCGGCGGCATTTTCCGCGATGCGCTGGTCGACGTCGCCAAGGACAGCTTCAACCTGACCGCCTTCTACGAGAAGGAGCGGGTCGGTGCGCGGGTGAGCTACAGCTGGCGCGGCAACGTGCTGCGCGACGTCGGTGGCGCGGGGCTCGCCGCGAACAATGACAGCGCGTTCGGAAGCCTCGATTTCGACATGTCGTACAAGATGACGCCGAACGTGACCTTAGTCGTGCAGGGGATCAACATGGCCGGCGGCGTCCAGTGGCAATATGTCCGCGACAACCAGTTCGCGGGCTACACCGATTACGGGCGGACGTTCATGGCCGGCGTCAGGGCGAAGTTCTGATGCGGATCGCCTCGCTGGCGGCCGGCCTCGCGCTGGTCGCCTCGTCCCTCGCGCCGGCACAAACGTGCCCGCCGCGAGAGGACAAACTCGAACGCGTCGTCATCGTCATGCGCCACGGCGTCCGCAGCGCGATGTCGAGCCCGGAGGAGCTCGGGCGCTACAGCCGCCGCGCCTGGCCGGGCTTCGCGGTGCCGGCGGGGCACCTGACCGCGAATGGCGCGACGCTCGTGACGATGCTCGGCGGCTGGTACGCGGCGCAGTACCGGCAGCTGGGCCTGCTCGGCGCGAGCGACTGCGCGGTCTATTATTGGGCGAACCACACGCAGCGCACCGAGGCGACCGCGACCGCGCTCGCCGCCGGCCTGACCCCAGGGTGCGCGGCGCCGATTCACCAGTCGGCGGCCGCGCCCGATCCGCTGTTCGAGGCGCCGCAGACCCCGCTCGCGCCGCTCGACGCCCCGCGGATGCTCGCGGCGATCTCCGCGCGGGTCGACGGCGATCTGGCGGCGTGGGACGTGCGCCAGACTCCCGGCCGCGATCGGTTCGAGGCGCTGATGCTGCAATGCCGCCGCATCCCCTGCTCGTCCGCCGAGCGCGCAAAGGTCCAGCGCCGGCTGGGCGATACCCCGATCGCGATGCGGATCGACGCGACGGGCAAGCCCGATCTCACCTCGCCCAGTCTGCAGGTCGCCGGGATCGCCGAGAGCCTCGTCATGGCCTATGCGGACGGGCTCGCCTTCCCCGGCTGGAGCGGGATCGACGCAGCGACGATCGGCAAGGCGCTCGCCGTCCATGGGGCCGGCATCGACCTGCGCACGCGCACCCCGGAAGTCGGCCGCCAGACCAGCAGCTATCTCGCGATGCGGCTGCTCGCGACGCTCCAGCGCGGTGCAGGCGCGACCGCGCTGGCCGACCCGATCGGCGACGCGGAGAAGATCGTCGTCGTCAGCGGCCATGACGGCACGGTGACGATGCTCGCCGGGCTGCTTGGTCTCGACTGGACGCTGCGCGATTATGGCGCTGGCGAAGCCGCCCCTGGCGGCGGGCTGGTGTTCGAGCTGTGGCGTCGTGGCGCGACCGGCAAGAGCGTCGTACAGGTCCGCTATGTCGCGCAGGGGCTCGACCAGATGCGCTACCGCATCCCGCTGTCGGCGCAGACTCCGCCCGAAACCGTCGCGATCCCGGTCCCCGGCTGCGGCGACCCCTGCCCGCTCCCCCGCTTCACGCGCTACGTCCTCGATCAGGTGTCGCCCCCACCGAAGGAGTAGCGCGGAGGCGCGCTTAATTGCCCTCGGCGTCGACGACGAATACGACGGGCTTGCCGCGCGACATCGGCTCCCAGCCTGCGCCCAACGCCGCCCGGATACCGCGCGAAATGGTCGGATCGTCGATCTGGAGCCGCCCGCGCGGCAACCCCTTCAGCAGGCGCTTGGGGGCGGGAAATTCGAGCATCGCTTCGCGCTGGCAGTCCTTTTCGAGCAGCGAAAGGACCATCCCCTTCCACCCGTCGTCGTCCGACCATTGCGGCTCGCTCTGGAGGCGCCAGTCATAGGTGGTGCCATCGACGTCGATGGTACCGGAAGTGCTGAGATTTTTCGACATGCCGCCGCCTTAGCAGGTCTGTCACGGCATGCCATGCGTCCGATCGCACGCCATAGCGGGGCCTGAATTACCAGCCTGCGACGGAGCCGCTATGTTCTTGGCGTGGGTGATCGTAGAAGCCGCCAAAAGCGTACCGGGGGAGCCATGACGACGAAATCGCGCTATCAGGCGCCCGCGCTCAAAAAGGGGCTCGAGATCCTCGAGCTGCTGGCCGCCGCCACCGCGCCCCTCAACATGTCGGATATCTCGACCGCGCTCGGCCGGTCGGTCAGCGAGATCTTCCGCATGCTGCAGGTGCTCGAGGAACACCGCTATATCGCGCGGGGCGATGACGGCTATCGGCTGACCAACCGGCTGTTCGCGCTCGGCATGAGCCAGCCACCGGTCCGCAACCTCGTCGGCATCGCGCTCCCGGTGATGAGCGAGGTCGCGCGGCGGACCGGGCAGAGCTGTCACATGGCGGTGGCGTCGGGTGCCGAGATGGTCGTGATCGTCGGCGTCGAGGCCCCTAGCCTGTCGGGCTTTGCCATCCGCGTGGGCTATCGCCGACCACTGCATCGCTCGGCGTCGGGACGGGTCCTGCTGGCGTTCCAGTCGGCGGATGTGCGCCAGGCCATGCTCGACGACGTGCGTGTGGCGGGCGCTGCGTTCGATGCGGCGGCGCTGGCGGCGGAGCTGGACGCGATCGCGGCGAAGGGTCTGCACACCACCCCAAGTCCGGTCCTGAATGCGATCACCGACATGTCGGTGCCCATTCTGGTGATGGGGTCCGCGCGGGCGGCGTTGACCGTGCCGTTCGTCGATGGCCCGGGCGCGCGCGTGACGCTGGACGCGTCGCAGGCTGTGCTGCGCCACGCCGCCGCGACGATCGCCGAGCAACTGTCCCCCGAAGTGCGCGACGGGCTGTATCAGCGGGTCGTCGACCATGGCGTGTCGGACGCTGGATCCGACGGCTGAACGCTGCAAGCGCGTCGCCTACTCCCTACTTACGATGGAACACCATATCATGTGGCATTGCCTTCTGCTCGACCTTCACGACGATGCCGCGCTGATCGCGGCGTATCGCGATCGCCACCGCGCGGTGCCGCCGGCCGTGCTCGCCTCGATCCGAGCGGCGGGGATCGAGGCGATGGACATCTATCAGCGCGATGACCGGCTGGTGATGATGATGCGGACCGGCCCCGATTTCGACCCCGAGGCAAAGGCCGCGGCCGACGCGTCCGATCCCGCCGTGGTCGCGTGGGAAGCGGCGATGTCGCGCCTCCAGCGTCCGTTGCCGAGCGCGCAGCCAGGCGAGAAATGGCTGCCCGCCGAACGGATCTTCGCGCTCGACGAGCAGGGCTGACCGGTCAGGTCAGCGTACGGTCGAGATGCGTGTAGCCGCCGTCGGGGATGATCCACTGTCCGGTCGTGTGCGATGACCGCGCCGACAGCAGGAACACCACGGTATCGGCGATCTCGCGATCGGTCGTCAGCCGGCGCCCGAGCGGGATGTTGCCCGCGATCTCGTCGAGCTTGGCCTGCGGATCGTCGAACGTGTCGATCCACGCGCGGTAGAGCGGCGTCATCACCTCGGCAGGGAGCACCGCGTTGACGCGGACGCCGTCGCCGACCAGCGCCGCCGCCCATTCGCGCGTCAGGCCGAGCTGGGCGGCCTTGGCGGCGACATAGCCGCTGGTCTGACCCTGCCCGGTCAGCGCGGTCTTCGACGAGATGTTGACGATGGCGCCGCGGCTGGCCTTCAGGTGCGGCAGGCAATGGTGCGCCATGCCGTAATAATGGCCGACATTGGCGACCAGCGAGGCAATGAACGCCGCTGTTCCCGCTTCCAGCCCGATCCCGTCATTGGCGCCCGCATTGTTGACCAGGCCGTGGATGCCGTGCCCCGCCGCGACGATCCGTGCGACCGCGGACGCGCAGGCGGCGTCGTCGGTCATCTCGGTACGGATGAACATCGTCGCGGGCTGAAGCGCACGGATATTCGCCTCGAACGCAGGGTCGAGCGCGCTGCGCCCGAGGATCGCGGGGATCGCGCCCTCCTCCGCGAGCAGCGTCGAGATCGCGCCGCCGATCCCGGCGCCACCGCCGGTGACGATCACCAGTTTACCGTCGAGTCCGAGCTTCATGATAGTCCATCCTCGATAGCTGATAAGCGGTAGACGCGCGCCGCCGTGCCGCCAAAGATCGCATCGCGGTGCGCCGGGCAGGCGCGCGCGACGAAGGTTTCGATCAGGTCGACCACCGCCGCATGCTCGGCGGCAAGCAGGCACACCGGCCAGTCGGATCCGAAGATCAGCCGGTCCGGTCCGAAGCAGGCGAGCAGATGGTCGAGATACCGCGCGATATCGGTCGGCGACCAGGCGGCGTGATCGGCCTCGGTCACCAGCCCCGACAGTTTGCAGGTGACGTCTGGAAAGGCGGCGATGGCTGCGATCGTCCGGGCCCATGCGCCCCATTCGCCACCCGCGATGTCGGGCTTGCCGCCATGATCGAGTATGAGCGACCCCGCCCCGGCCGCTTCGAGCAGGTCGGGAACACATGCGAGCTGTGCCGGCCCGCGGACGAGTATGTCATAGGCGAGACCACGCCCCAGGATCGTCCGCACGCCGCGCAGGACATCCTCGCGCAGCAGGTAGCGCGGATCGGGTTCGTCCTGCGCGATGTGCCGTATACCCACAAGCGACCGCGATGCGTGACGGTCGAGCCGGGCTGCGACGTCGGGCGCGGTCAGGTCGACCCAGCCAACGACACCCATGATCCAGGGAGTCGCGTCCGCGAGCGCGAGCAGCCAGTCGGTCTCCGCCGCGCTGTGGCAGGCCTGCACCGCGATGCAGCCGTCGAACGCGGCGGCCTCCAGCGCGGGCCGGACGTCGACCGGCAGCCGGTCGCGCGCAAGCGCACTGCCGGGCTGGATCCAGTCATACTCCGCCGTGCGATAGCGCCAGAAATGCTGGTGCGCATCGATCCTCTTCACCATCGGGCTTTTGCATCCCTTCACTTGCTGCTCACCTGTGACATGATTTTTTATATATGCAAACCTCTCTCAAGGCCTATGATGGCGGCAATCGCACCAGAGGCGACGAAGAGAGGATGTCATGGCACACGCTGCGAAGGGCTCGAGCCACATGGCCGACATAGCTGACACCGCGACGAGCACCGGGCGTTTCATCCGGCCGGGATTTCGGACGGGCTTCATCCTCGTCACCAGCCTGTTCTTCCTTTGGGCGCTTGCCAACAACTTCAACGACATCCTGATTCGCCAGTTCCAGAAGGCGCTCGACCTCAACCGCGCGCAGGCCGGCCTGATCCAGTTCGTCTTCTATGTCGGCTATTTCGTGATGGCGCTGCCCGCGGGGCTGGTCATGCGCCGCTTCGGATACCGCGCAGGCATATTGACCGGGCTGGCGCTGTACGCGATCGGCGCTTTGCTGTTCTGGCCCGCCGCCGAAGTCCGCGAATATGCGGCCTTTCTCGGCGCGCTGTTCGTGCTGGCGTCGGGTGCTGCTTTCCTGGAAACCGCCGCCAACCCCTATATCGTCGCGTTCGGCGATCCGGCGCGCGCCTCGCAGCGTCTGAACCTCGCCCAGGCGTTCAACGGCTTCGGCGCGGTGCTCGCCCCGACGATCGGCGGTCTGTTCATCTTCTCAGGCGTCGAGCATGACGCGGCGACGCTGACGACCATGCCGCAGGCGCAGCTGGTTGCCTATCGCGTCGCCGAGGCGCGCATGGTGCAGGTGCCGTATCTGCTGCTGGCGATCATCGTTGTGCTGGTCGGCGTCGCCATCGCACTGGTCCGCCTTCCCGCGCTCGACACCAAGACCGACAACAGCGCGCATGACGGGCTGTTTACGGTCCTGCGCGCGCCGGGGCTGTGGCGCGCGGTGGTCGCACAGTTCTTCTATGTCGGCGCACAGGTCGGCATCTGGAGCTTCTTCGTTGATTTCGTGAAGGACAGCCTGCCCGCCACGCCCGAGCGGTCGGCCGCCTATCTCCTGTCGCTCAGCCTCGTGCTGTTCATGGCGGGGCGGTTCATCGGCGCCGCGCTGATGCACAGGCTGCCGGCGACCCGGTTGCTGTTCGCGTGCGCGGTCGCCAACATCGCGCTCTGCGCGGTGGCGATGCTGTCGGGCGGCTGGATCGCGGTCGGTGCGCTAGGCCTGACCAGCTTCTTCATGTCGATCATGTTCCCGACGATCTTCGCGCTCGGCGTCCGCGATCTCGGGCCGCGCGCGACGATCGGCTCCTCGCTGATCATCATGGCGATCATCGGTGGTGCGCTCGTGCCGCCGGTGATGGGCCTGATCGCGGGCGCAGCGGGTGGCCTGCACGTCGCGATGGCATTGCCGCTGATCTGTTTCGCGGTCGTCGCACTGTTCGCGCGCGGCGCGACCGACGCCCCCCTTTCCCCTACCATGAGGACGATCCATTGAGACTGAACGGTAAACGCGCGCTGGTGACCGCTGCGGCACAGGGCATCGGCCGATCGATCGCGGAGGCGTTCGTCGCACAGGGCGCGACGGTCTACGCCGCCGACGTGAATAGCGAACTGCTCGCGACCGTCCCGGGCGTCACGCCCATCATGCTCGACGTCACCGATGCGGCGGCGGTCGCGGCGCTGCCGGCGCAGATCGGCGACATCGACATCCTCGTCAACGGCGCAGGCTATGTCCATGCAGGCGATATCCTGGCCTGCGACGAGGACGCCTTCGCCTTTTCGATGACCCTGAACGTCACGTCGATGTACCGGCTGTGCCGTGCCTTTCTGCCGGGCATGCTCGCGCAGGGCAGCGGATCGATCGTCAACCTCGCCTCGATCGCATCGAGCGTGAAGGGCATTCCCAACCGCTTCGCCTATGGCACGACCAAGGCCGCGGTGATCGGCCTGACCAAGGCGATCGCGGCGGATTATGTCCTGCGCGGCGTCCGCTGCAACGCGATCTGCCCGGGCACGATCGATTCCCCGTCGCTGCGCCAGCGCGTCGCCGAGCAGGCGAGCGCGGCCGGTATTCCGCTCGAGGAGGCGACCGCCGCCTTCGTCGCGCGCCAGCCCGTCGGCCGCCTCGGCCGCCCCGAGGAGATCGCAGCCCTCGCGTTGTACCTCGCGTCCGACGAGAGTGCATTCACCACCGGCACGACCCATGTCATCGACGGCGGCTGGGTCAACTAACCACCCCCTTCCCACGACCTAGAACCAGAGGACGTTCGCTCCATGAAACTGTTACGCTACGGCCCGATCGGCCATGAAAAGCCCGGCATGCTCGATGCCGATGGTGCGATCCGCGATCTGTCGGGGGTCGTGGGCGACATTGCCGGCGACACGCTGACGCCCGAGGGGATCGCGACGCTGGCCGCGATCGACCCGACGACGCTGCCACTCGTCGACAGCACGCCGCGCTACGGCGCCTGCGTCGGCGCGGTCGGCAAGTTCATCTGCATCGGCCTCAACTACAGCGATCACGCCGCCGAAAGCGGGATGGACGTGCCCAAGGAGCCGGTCATCTTCAACAAATGGACGAGCGCGATCTGCGGCCCCGACGACGCGGTCGAAATGCCCCGCGGCTCGACCAAGCTCGACTGGGAAGTCGAACTTGGCGTCGTGATCGGCAAGCCCGGGCGCTATATCGACGAAGCCGATGCGATGGCGCACGTCGCGGGCTATTGCGTCATCAACGACGTCAGCGAACGCGAATACCAGCTCGAGCGTGGCGGCACCTGGGACAAGGGAAAGGGTTGCGACACGTTCGGCCCGATCGGCCCGTGGCTGGTCACGGCCGACGAGGTGCCCGATCCGCAGGCGCTGCGGCTGTGGTTAGAGGTCGATGGTCACAAGTATCAGGACGGCACGACCGCGACGATGGTGTTCGGGGTGGCCGAGATCGTGTCCTATCTCAGCCGCTTCATGAGCTTCCAGTCGGGCGACGTGATCTCGACCGGCACGCCCCCCGGCGTCGGCCTCGGCCAGAAGCCGCCCAAATATCTGGCGGTGGGCAATGTCATGCGGCTCGGGATCGATGGCCTTGGCGAGCAGACCCAGCGCGTCGTGGAATCGCGCGCATGACGACGATCACCGGGCTGCGCATTCGCGACGTCCGCTTCCCGACCAGCCTTTCGCTCGACGGCTCGGACGCGATGAACCCCGACCCCGATTACTCGGCCGCCTATGTCGTGCTGGAAACCGACACGGCCGGGCTCGAAGGGCACGGCCTGACCTTCACGATCGGGCGCGGCAACGAGATTTGCGTCGCCGCGATCGGCGCACTGCGCGAGCGGGTGATCGGGCTCGACCTCGACTGGATCGCGGCGGATGCCGGGCGGTTCTGGCGCCACGTCACCAATGACAGCCAACTGCGCTGGATCGGCCCCGACAAGGGCGCGATCCACCTAGCGACCGGCGCCGTCGTCAACGCGGTGTGGGATTTGTGGGCGAAAAGCGTCGGCAAGCCGGTCTGGCAGCTGGTCGCGGACATGACGCCCGAGGAACTCGTCCGCACGATCGACTTCCGCTACATCACCGACTGCATCACGCCCGACGAGGCGCTCGCACTGCTGACCAAGCGCGCCGAGGGCAAGGCGGAGCGCATGGCCACGCTGAAGGCCGAGGGATTTCCCTGCTACACGACGTCAGCGGGCTGGCTCGGCTATTCGGACGAGAAGCTCTACCGGCTGGCGCGCGAGGCGGTCGATGCCGGGTTCGATCATATCAAGCTGAAGGTCGGGCGCGATCTCGACGACGATATCCGCCGCTTGCGGATCGCGCGCGAGGCGATCGGTCCCGATGCCAAGCTGATGATCGATGCCAACCAGATCTGGGAGGTCGATCAGGCGATCGCGTGGGTCAACGCGCTCGCCTTCGCGAACCCGTGGTTCATCGAGGAGCCGACCAGCCCCGACGACGTGCTGGGCCATGCCAAGATCCGCCGCGGGATCGGATCGGTCAAGGTCGCGACCGGTGAGATGTGCCAGAACCGCATCCTGTTCAAACAGTTCATGGACGCGGGCGCGATCGACGTCGTGCAGATCGACGCGTGCCGTCTCGGCGGCGTCAACGAAGTGCTCGCGGTCCTGCTGATGGCGGCCAAGCACGACCTGCCGGTCTGTCCGCATGCCGGTGGCGTGGGGCTGTGCGAATATGTCCAGCACCTGTCGATGATCGACTATCTGTGCTTTTCGGGCACGCGCGAGGGTCGGGTGATCGAATATGTCGATCATCTGCATGAGCATTTCGTCGATCCCTGCGTCATCCGCGACGCTGCCTATATGCCGCCGACGCGGCCGGGCTATTCGATCGAGATGAAGCCCGCATCGCTCGAACGTTATGCGGTATCGGCGGAAGTGCGATACTGATCGCGTCATGATCATCGCCTCGACGCACGACTTCCGCGAAGCCGCCCGACGGCGGCTGCCGCGCTTCCTGTTCGATTATGCGGATGGCGGCGCCTATGCGGAGCAGACGCTGCGGCGCAATGTCGACGACCTTGCCGACATTGCGCTGCGCCAGCGCGTGCTGCGCGATGTCGCCGACATCGATCTGACGACGTCGCTGTTCGGGCGGACGATGGCGCTGCCCGTCGCGCTGGGTCCTGTCGGGATCAGTGGCATGTATCATCGGCGCGGCGAGACGCAGGCCGCCCGCGCTGCGACCACCGCGAGCGTGCCCTTCTGCCTGTCGACGGTCTCGATCTGTCCCTTGTCGGAGGTCAAGCAGGCGAGCGGCACGGGCGCGCTGTGGTTCCAGCTCTACGTGATCCGCGACCGGGCGTTCATGCGCGACCTGATCGCCACGGCGAAACAGATCGGTGCGGAAGCACTCGTCTTCACCGTCGACATGCCGGTCCCGGGCGCGCGGTACCGCGACGCGCATTCCGGCATGTCCGGCGCGGGCGCCCCCTTGAAGCGCGTCCTGCAGGCGATGGGCCGGCCCGGCTGGGCGTGGGACGTCGGGCTGCGCGGGCGGCCGCACAAGCTCGGCAATCTCGAACCCGTGCTCGGCAGCAATAGCGGGCTCAACGACTATATGGGCTGGCTCGGCGCGAACTTCGATCCGTCGATCGGCTGGGCCGATCTCGAATGGATCCGCTCGGCCTGGGATGGACCGCTGATTATCAAGGGAATCCTCGACGTCGAGGATGCGCGCGAGGCGGTGAAGATCGGCGCGGACGGCATTATCGTCTCGAACCATGGCGGCCGGCAGCTCGACGGCGTGCTGTCGACCGCACGCGCACTGCCGGCGATCGCGGATGCGGTCCGCGGCCAGGTCACGGTGCTGGCGGACTCCGGCGTGAGGTCAGGCCTCGACGTGGTGCGGATGCTGGCACTGGGCGCGGAGGGCGTGCTGCTCGGCCGCGCCTGGGTTTATGCACTGGCCGCTCGGGGCGAGGCCGGGGTCGACCTGCTCTTGACGCTGATCGAACGCGAGATGCGCGTCGCGATGGCGCTGACGGGCGTCCGCCGGATCGCCGATATCGATCGGACCATCCTGGCCTAGGAGCGCGGACGACCGCGTTACCCAAGCCACGCGTTACGCGGACCGCGCCGCCTGCCAGGCTGCGACGAGTGCGCGGGCGCGCGTGCCGACGGTGGCGGCGGTGTCGCCAGGCTTGTAGAGCGCGCCACCGACGCCGATCCCCTCGGCCCCAGCCGCCAGCCAATCGGCCAGATTGTCCGCCCCGGTGCCGCCGACTGCCCAGACACGGACGGTCTTCGGCAGGATCTCGCGCACAGCCTTGAGATAAGCGGGCCCGAACGCGACCGCGGGGAACAGCTTCAGGCGTCGTGCACCCGCGGCGATCGCCTGGAACGCCTCGGTCGGCGTGGCGAACCCGGGCATGGGCTCGAGCCCGAGTTCGACGCCGCGGGCGATGACGGCGGGGTTCGTGTTGGGCGTCACCATGATCGTACCGCCGGTCGCAGCCAGCGCCTCGACCGAAGCGATGTCGAGCACCGTCCCCCCACCGATCGCGGCCCGATCGCCGAACGCCTGCTGCAGTATGCGGATGCTCGTCGCCGGGTCTGGCGAGTTGAACGGTACCTCGATCAGGCGGATACCGGCCTCGACCAGCGCCTCGCCGATCGCCAGCACCTCGTCGGGTGCGACGCCGCGCAGGATGGCGACGATGGGCGCAGTGCCCGATGCGAGCAGATCATCGACGGTCATGGTGTCTCCAGCAAGGCAAGGCCGGCAAGCGCACAGGCTTCGCCGGTATGAACGGTAGCGCCAAGGCCGCGTGCCGCGAGCGCCCGGTTGTAGCGGTCGGCGAGCGCCGGATCACCGATCAGCGTGATGGTGCCGGTGGCCGCGGGCAGGATCTCGGCGATCTCGGCACCAATGACCAGCCCGGACAGGAACCCCAGCGCCCAGCGGCCGCTGGCGCCCGTGCGCAGTTGCGCTGCCCGCGTCTCGAACAGCGCGCCGAGCAGATGCCCGCCCTCCGAGATGCGATCGAGGCCCGCGTCGAAACCGACGGCGTCATCCTCGGGCGCGCCATCATCCGCCGCCGCACGCGTCAACGTCGAATGCCGCCGCAGCAGCGCGAACAGCTCGCCCGTCACGAACGTCTGGAACCCGGTCACCCGGCCGTCCTCGACACTCGCCCATTTGCTGTGCGTACCGGGTAGCGCGATCAGATGACGCCCGGATGCAAGCTCGGGCACAAGCGCCATCGCACCGAAGATCTGCGTTTCCTCGCCGCGCATCACATCGGGTGCGCCCGACCCGCGCGTGCAGGCAAGCCCCGCGCCGATCGTGACGGGGATCCGGTCGACCATCGCGCGCGCCGATCCTGCCGTCCAGATTGCCGGATCGGCAGGACAGTCGACATAGGGAATCTCGACCCAGCCGTTGCGCGATCCGACCATGCCGCAGAGCTGGATCACGCGCGGCTCCGATGTTTCGCGCCAGCCTGCGAGCGCGCCGCGCAACACCTGTTCGGGTGTCTGGTCGCCAAGGTCCCCGATACCGGGCCCCGCCGCGCGATCGACGACCGCACCGTCCTCGATCCGGTAGAGCCGCAGGTTGCTCGTGCCCCAGTCGCCAGCGACGGTATAGCTCATCGACCGCGCCTGAGGTGGCTGAGGGCGAATGGCGAACCCGTTGCGATCACCCGATCGGGCGAAATCAAACGCTTTTCCAGAACCGGGCTCCCGTTCGCAGCCGACGCTGATCCGCGCGACGCCTATTACTAATCCTATAATTATGTGCGACGAAGAAGCAATTGCCTCGCTGTTCTCGCAATGGACCGGCCTGGCCCACGTTCAATTCGGCCTGACGTACCTGATCTGCAACGAGAATGACCGACAGGGGAGGAAGACATGGGCAAGCTATTGCTGGCCGCGCTCGCGGCGACGACGAGTGTGCTAGGCGTCGGCACCGCCGATGCCCGCCCGCGCTGGACCGAGGCGCAGGCCAGGGCCTGGTACGCGAGGCAGCCCTGGCTGGTGGGCGCGAACTACACCCCCGCCTCCGCGATCAACCAGCTCGAAATGTGGCAGGCGACGACCTGGGATCCCAAGCGGATCGATCACGAGCTGGGCCTCGCCCAAGGGATCGGGATGAACACGATGCGCGTGTTCCTCCACGACCAGCTCTGGGTCCAGGATCCCGAAGGCTTCAAGCGCCGCATCGACGCGTTCCTGACGATCGCGCACGCGCACGGCATCCGCCCGCTGTTCGTGCTGTTCGACAGCTGCTGGGATCCCGATCCGAAGCTCGGGCCCCAGCATCCGCCGATCCCCGGCGTCCACAATTCGGGCTGGGTGCAGGGTCCGGGCCTGCCGGGATTGCGCGACCGGAGCCGCTACCCCGCGTACAAGGCTTATGTGCAGGGGATCGTCGGGGCGTTCGCCAAAGACGATCGCATCCTTGGCTGGGACGTCTGGAACGAACCCGACAATGGCGCCGACCAGTATAGGGACCAGGACGGCAAGGAGCCGCTCGTCCGCGCGCTTCTCGCGCAGGCGTTCGACTGGGCGCGTAACGCCGACCCGTCACAGCCGCTGACGTCGGGCGTGTGGCAGCATGACGACTGGACCCCGACCGGTGGCAAGCTGTCGCCGATGGAGACGCTCCAGCTGGGCCAGTCCGACGTCATCAGCTTCCACGATTACAGCTGGCCCGAGACGTTCGAGGCGCGCGTGCGCCAGTTGCTGCCGTACAACCGGCCGATCCTGTGCACCGAATATATGGCGCGCGGCAACGGATCGACGTTCGACGGCTCGCTGCCGATCGCCAAACGCTACAATGTCGCGATGATGAACTGGGGGTTCGTCGATGGAAAGACGCAGACGCGACTGCCCTGGGACAGCTGGAAGAAGCCCTATGTGATGGAGGAGCCGACGATCTGGTTCCACGAGGTCTTCCGCACCGACGGCACACCGTATCGCAAGGCGGAGACCGACCTGATCCGCCGGCTGAGCGCGGCACCAAAGACCGTGGTTCCCGGCGCATACCGGCGCTGACGCCGATCGGGTCTCAGGGCAGTAACGACGCCGCGCGACCCCAGTCGTTCGGCGTACGACCCAGATCGAGCTCGAGCGTCCCGCCCTGCTGGATCGCGGCCTGCGACACGAACGGCGTGTCGAGCGGTTGCCCGTTGAGCCGCGCCGCGCGGATGTAGCGCGTCCCCGCTCCCTGCCCGCGCGCGACGATCGTGAAGGTTCGCCCGCTCGCGAGCGTGATCCGGCTCCGCGGCTGGTGCGGCGCGTGGAGATAATAGAGGTCGCTGCCGAGCTTCGGGAACAGACCGAGGCGGTTGAACACATAATGCGAACTCATCGCGCCGCTGTCCTCGTCGCCGGGATAGGCGTTCGCGGTAAACCGACGGAAGACGATATCGGCATATTTGCTCGCCAGATCGGGCCGGCCGACCTCGCTGAACAGCCAGGGCGTCGAGAAGGACGGCTCGTTGGTGAAGTCGATCAGCCCCGCATCGAACGCATGCTGCAACCGGCGCGTGAACGCCGCGCGCCCACCCATGATCGCGACCATGCCCGGAACGTCGTGGACCGCAGCATAGGAGTAGATCCAGCCGGTCCCCTCGTAAAAGCCGAAATTGGCGTGCGTCTTGCCGTCCCAGCCGCGCTTGGGGTCGTTCGGCTGGAACCGCCCGTCGGCAAAGCGTGGCCCCACGAACCCGGTATAGCCGTCGCTCGCCGCGCGCGGATCCCAGACGTTGCGCCAGTTGCCCGCACGCGTCCTGAGCAGCGCTGCCTCGGCCGCATGCCCCGTGCCTGCCGCGACCTTCGCCGCGTAATAATCGTTGAGCGCCATACCCAACGTCGCCGACCCCGAGCGCGATCGCTGCGGCGTCCCCTCGGGGCTGCGATCGTCGACCGCGAAATAGCCGTCGACCAGATAGCGCGGCCGGCGCCGTTCGAACGCGTTGAACAGGACGACGTTCGCCGCCTTCTGCCAGTCGACGCCGGGGACACCGCGCAGGAACCCCTCGCCGATCACATTGTCGACCTCGTCGCCCGCCTGGCCGACATGGAAGTTGCGCCCGGCGATGAACGCGGTATCCGCCGCGCCATAGCGTTCCCACGTCCGCACGAACGATCCGATCACCCCGGCATAGGCCTTGGGCCGGATCAGCGACATCAGCGGATAGAGCGTGTGATACGTGTCCCAGAGCGTATAATGATCGTCATAGAGCGGCGACGCGCGCTCGCTGTCGGCCTGATCCTGCGTCCGGTCGCGTGGCTGGATGACGCTGTGGTAAAGCGCGGTGTAGAAGCGCCGCCGGTCCGCCGCGCCGACCCCGTCGATCGTGATCCGTCCCAGCGCGTCGTTCCACGCCTTTCCCGCCGCGCTGCGGACGGCGGCCATATCCCAGCCGGGCAGATCCTGTGCGAGCAGCGCTTCGGCGCGCGCCGCGCTGGCGAAGGAGACCGCGATCTTCATCGTGACGGGCCCGCGACCCGCGCTGCCGAACGTCCACCAGGCGCGCAGCGGCTGGTCGGCGGGGGCGCTTGCGCGGGTCGCGCCGGGTGCGCGGACGTTCGCACGTTCGATTCCCCATGCGGTCGGCTTTGCATCGACCCTGGCGACGAACCAGATGTCGACTTCCGCGGGCGACCAGTAATGCCGGGTGCGGACGCGACCGACGATCTTGCCCTGCTCGGGAAACAGCGTCACCTCGGATCCCGCAGTGCCGAGCTCGCCCATGATCTTGCGCGTCACGTCGAACAGCAGATGCGCGTCGCCGCTGTTCGGAAAGGTGAAGCGGTACAGCGCGGCGTGATGCGCGGCCGCGATCTCGACATCGGTGCCATAGCGCGCGAGCGTCACGCGGTAGCTGTCCGCCCGCGCGCGCTCGTCGCGCTTGGGCGAGAGATGCTCCGCCTCGCGCGTCGCGAGCGGCCCCGTCTGCGGCGAGACGAGGAACGTGCCATAACTCGGCACCCCGCCCGACCCCTGCGTATGCAGTTGCGCGAACCCGCTCAGCGGCGCGGCGCGGTCATAGCCCGCATTGCTGGTCGCCGCGGTGATCGTGTTCGGGCTGGGGTGGATCGAGCCTGCGGGCAGCGTCGGCCCCGGGATCGTGTCGCCCTGATCATCGTCCCCGGTACCGATCAGGGGATCGACATAGTCGCTGAGCGGCAGCGGATCGCGACCCGGCCCCGCTTCCGCTGGTGCGGCCGCCGCGAGCGCCAGGCCGACCCCGATGACATGCAGCACCGTGCAGGCCGCCGCGCCGCGCCCCGCCGTCATCGCTTCGCCGGAGTCGCACGCGCCTCCGCGGTCAGCACGAGTTCGGCCGCGAGCAGCGCGCCCTCCTGATCCTGCGCCACCGACGTGCGTTCGACCAGGTCGGTCACGAACTGCGGCCCGAACGGCAGCGGCACCTTCGAACAATCGAGATAGCGCGTCCCCTTCTTGTCCGCGATCAGCAGGTGGTTGCCGCCCGGGCGTCCCGCGATGTCCACATATTTGCGCAGCTCGATATAGCCCTCGGTGCCGAGGATGAAGAGGCGGCCGTCGCCCCAGGTCGACAGGCCGTCGGGCGTAAACCAGTCGACGCGGACATAGCCCGCCCCGCCATCACCGCTCAGCATCATGTCGCCGAAATCCTCGAACTTGGGATGCGCGGGATTGCCGAAATTGCCCGTCTGCGACGCGAGCACCTGCGCGCGCTTGGTGCCCGTCAGATAGACGAACTGGTCCGCCTGGTGGCTGCCGACATCGGTCAGGATGCCGCCGTTGCGCGCCGGGTCCCAGAACCAGTCGGGGCGGCTCGGCGCGGACAGGCGGTGCGGCGCGAGGTTGATCGTCTGGATCACGCGCCCGATCGCACCGTCATGGACGAGCTGCCCCGCCATCACCGCGGCGGGCACCTCGAGCCGCTCGGAATACATGATCGCGAACTTGCGTCCCGTCTCACGGATCGCGCGGCGGACATCGGCGAGTTGCTTCAGCGTCACGACCGCGGCCTTGTCGCTCAGATAATCCTTGCCCGCGCGCATCACGCGGATGCCCAGCGGCGCGCGCAGTACGGGGATCGCCGCGCTGCACACCAGCTTTATCGCGCGGTCGTCGAGGATCTCCTGCTCGGACCGCGCCAGCTTGATGTCGCCATAGCGCTTGCGGAACATTACGATCTGCTTGGGATCGGTTGCGTAGAAGGCGGTCAGGACGCCGCCGCCGCGGATCACCGCGTCGGTGATGCCATAGATATGGTTGTGGTCCATCCCGATGACCGCGAACGGCACGCGGTATTTGGCTTCGGGCGCGGGCCTGGCCACCGCCCCCTCGGTCGGCGCATCGCCGCGCGTGGCGGATTGCGCGAACGCGTCGGCGGCGAAGCCCGCGGCCAGTCCTGCGGTCAGTCCGAGCCCGAGAAGTCCCCGGCGGTTGGTGTCGCTCACAGCTCTATCCCCTTTCAGATCGCGACCAGGTTCGTCGGCCAGGTCATTGCTTGGTTGCGGTCCATCGCCTGCTCGCCGAGCAGCGACGCGACGCTCGCATGATAGGCCTGCCGCAACAGGCCGGGCAGCGGCTTGCCCGCGCGCACCGCCTCGCCAAAGCCCTCGAACTGCAGCATCGTCTCGTCATATTCGCCCCAGCCGAGCGACTCGCCGGGTGTCGTCACGGGCAGTTCGGGGAACCAGGTCGCGCCGCCGATCGGCACGGTGCGCTTGTGCCCGCGCGCGACGTCCTTGTGCATCCGTTGCAACGCCAGCACCTTGGCGGGCACTTCCTGATAGATGCGTCCCAGCTCCGGCTCGATCGTCCCCTTGCTGCCCTGGATCTGCTCCTCGCAGCCATAGCGCGCATTGTTGAGCAGCGAGGTGTAGATCAGCTTCCGCCCGCCGCTATATTCGTAGATCAGCGCGACATGGTCATAGACCTCGCGGCCGTCCTTCCAGAAACAGATGCTGCCCGACCCGATCACCCGCGTCGGCACCGCGTCGAGAAACCAGTTACCGACCTGAAGCTGATGCGTCGCGAGCTCGGTCATCAGCCCTGCCGACCGGTCGCGGTACACCCGCCAGTTGATCTGCCGGTCGTTCGCATCGGCAGGCACCGCGCGGCGCCAGGCATTGTTGCGGTGCCAGCTCGCGCGGATCTGTGTCAGCGTGCCGATCTCGCCCGCGCGCGCGCGCTTCAGTGCGTTGAGGTAGGTCGGGTGGAACATCCGCTGATGCCCGATCTGAAGGATCTTGCCCGCCGCCTTGGCGTGCGTGATCATCGCGCCGCAATCGGCGATCGTCCGCGCCATCGCCTTTTCGCACCAGACGTGCAGCCCGGCGTCGAACGCGTCGAAGCAGAGCTTCGCATGCGTGTCGAGCGGCGTCGCGATGACCACCGCGTCGATCCCGCGCGCATCGAGCATCGCGCGGTGATCGGCAAAGCGCCGCGCGGTCGGCGCCCATTGCTGCGCCTTGACGAGGTTCGGCGCATAGCTGTCGCAGATCGCGACGACCGTGCAGTTGCGCGACTTGGCGATGTTCTGGATCAGCGCGCGGCCGCGGTCGCCCGTGCCGATCACGCCAAGCCGCACCGGGTTCGACTTGACCGGCTCGGCGCCCGCCGCCGCGGAGGCCGCGGACACCGCCCAGGGTGCGGCCGTCGCCATCCCCGCGCCCGCCGTCGCCGTCAGCACGCGATCGATGAACGATCGTCGTGAAAGGTTGAAATCCTTGTCGGTCATGCCGCTTGCATCCTTGCTGTGTCGTCGGTCCGCGCCGCGGCCTTGGAAAGATCGTACAGGAACCGCCGCGCCGGCGCCGCGTCGAGCAGGCGTCGCGCGCGCGCCGCATCGGCGACGAGCAGCGCGGTGCTCATCGCCTCCGCAGCGCCGCCGTGGCGATCGATCGCCACGGTACAGCGCGCCGCGGTCACGATCCCGCCATCGGTGGGGCGGATCATAGCCGCGCGCTCGGGGGCCTGCGTGCCCGCGCCAACCGTCGTCGAGATCGACAGCGCCTCGTCGACCAGCTCGACCTCGACCAGTACCGCGTCGGTGCACGACGGATTGGGAATCGCGAACGGCCACCCGCCGCCCAGCGGATGCTCCCCGATCACCGCGATCGAGCTTTCACCCGCGGACAGGCACGCGCAGACGACCCCCGCATCGCGCAGCGCGGCGCTCGCGCGGTCGAGTGCGAAGCCCTTGCCGAAGCCGCCGAAATCGAGCGCGAGCGGCCGGGTCGCGGCGATCCTTGCGGTGCTGCGGTCGAACACGAGATCGCCCCAGACCGCCCCGGCGAACCGCCGATCGGCGGCCGGATCGAACAGGCCCAGGGTCAGCACATGCGCCTCGTCGATCGCGACCAGCGCGTCGATCAATACCGGATCGTCGATCACGACGCCGTGCCCGGCGAGCAGTTCGTCGTTGAGCACGGTCGTCGGCGACGGCCGGTGGATCGTCAGCGCGTCGTCGACGCTTTCGATCGCACGACGTGCCGCGACCATCGCAGCCTCAGACCCTGCACCGAAGACGTGAAGCTCGATCCGCGTCCCCATCGCGACGAAGCGCTCGACCCGCGCGGCGATACCCACGTCAGGCCTTGACCTCCCAGCCGGGTTCGTACGCGACCGACCACAGCTTCATCGCCTCGGCACTGCTCGGCCTGCCGGTCGCGGGATCGACGGTCAGCACGCTGTTGGTGCGATAGGCCATGTTGCCGAGATGGCAGAGCGTCGTGCTGATATGCCCCTCGGTGATCGGCGAGTTGAGCGTGGTGGCCTTGCCGCGGATCACATCGACGAAATTGTTCGCGTGATAGACGTCGAGCACACCCTCGCCGACCGTGCCGGTCGTTTCCGAGGTTGCCTTGGCCATTACCTGCCGGATCGACTTGCCCGCCAGATCATAGAGTTCGAACCCGTTGCGATCGACCACGGCCGACCCCTTGGTGCCGAGCAGCAGCACGCCGCGGCCGCGGCCATAGGTCTGCATCGCGTTGCAGCTCTGCCCGTTCCAACGGATCACCCGGTCCTTGTCGTAGTTGAGGTCGAGCGACAGCGAGTCGTACATCTCCCAGTCGTCGCCTGCGTGGAAGCGCTTGGCCCCCTTCGCCTCGACCTGCGTCGGATAGGTCACCCCCATCAGCCAGCGTGCGATGTCGAGTTCGTGCATCGCGTTGTTGCACAGCTCGCCCGTCCCATATTGCCAGAACCAGTGCCAGTTATACGGCACCAGGTTCGACCGGTACGCCGCGCGCGGGCGCGGGCCCTGCCACATGTCCCAGTCGAGCGTCGCGGGTGGTGCGACCTGCTGCCCCTTGCCGATCGATCCGCGATTATTGGCGTACCAGGTCTGCGCCTCGTACACGTCGCCCAGCTCGCCCGCCTGAACCAGTGCGAGCAGCTGCCGCGTCTCGGGGCTCGAGCGCTGCTGGTTGCCGACCTGGAGCTGGCGCCCGGTGCTCTTCTGCGCGGCGATCATCGCCTCGCCCTCGGCCGGCGCGATGCCGATCGGCTTCTCGCAATAGACGTGATGGCCCGACTTCATCCCGTCGACCGCCAGCTTGGCGTGCCAGTGATCGGGCGTTGCGACGGTGATGATGTCGATCGCCTTGTTGTCGAGCAGCTTTCGATAATCGCCTTCGGTCCGCGGCGCGGCATGGCCCTTCGCGGCAAAGGCCGCCGCGCGCTTCGCCAGTACCGCCGAGTCGACGTCGCAGAAATGCGTGACCTCGACGTTCGGGACCTTGGTGAACGCGCTCATATGCGCCTGGCCGCGGCTGTTCACGCCGACGATCGCGACGCTGAGCCGGTCGTTCGCGCCCTTGATGCGTGCATAGCTGCGCGCGGTCATCGCCATGCCGAGCGTCGCGCCCGCGCCCTTTATCATCGTCCGACGGTCCATCGCTTGATCCCCCTTAGAGTGTACGCAGCTTGATCGACTGGAACTCGACCCGGTCGCCATGATCCTGCAGCAGGATCGGCCCCTGCACGGCGTCGCCGAACCCGGCGATCCCGGCATATTTGCTTTGTGCCACCAGCGCGCGGAACGCCGGCGACCCGCGGTCATATTCGACCATCTTGAAGCCGTTCAGCCAGTGCTCGACACGCGCGCCGCGCACCACGATCACCGCCCGGTTCCATTCGCCCGGCGGATTGATCCGCTTGCCCGGGCTTGCCGGGTCGGACAGGTTCTTCGCCGCGATCAGGTCGTAGAGCGAGCCGAGCGTCCGGTTGCCGTCGCGGCCCATCTTCGCATCGGGATGCCGCGCATCGTCGAGCAGCTGATATTCCAGCCCCAGCGCGTCGCCCTTGCGCTTCAGCAGGCCGGCATCGACGAAATACTTGATCCCGCTGTTCGCGCCGGGTGCCAGCTTGAAATCGACCGACAGCTCGAAATCGCGATATTCGCGCGTCGTGACGATGTCGCCGCCGCCGCCGTCCACGCGCAGCACGCCCCCGGCCATCGTCCAGCCCGTCGTCGGAAACGCCGTGCCCTTCGCGCTGCGCCAGCCGGCACCGGTCTTGCCGTCCCACAACAGCTTCCAGCCTTCGCGCTGCTCCTCTGCGGACAGCCGATTGCTCAGCCAGCCCTGTTGCGGCAGCGCGGTCGCGGGCATCGCGTAGCGCGCCGGCGTATCGGTGATGACGCGGACGTTGCGGAACCGCACTTCGGGATGCCGCGCAGCGTCCGCGTCGGGGATCGCATGCACCTGGAACGCGATGAACCCGCGCGCATCGACATCGTCGACGGTATCGGTCGCGGGCACGCCGTTGATCCAGCTGCGCAGTCGCGTGCCGATCGCCTCGACACGGTAGTGGTTCCAGTCGCCCGAGCGGAAGGTCTGCCGCGCGGGCGCGTTGCGGCCGAGCGTGTACAGCCATTGCCGGCGCTGTTCGTCGTACATGCCCGCGCTCCAGGCGCGCGCCGACGGATCGATCTCGACCTGATAGCCGTGCACGACGCCATTGCGATAATCGGGCCGGCTCTGTCCGCGGATCATCATCCCCGAATTGAGCGCAGGATCGGTCTTCGCGTCGAATTCGACGATGAAGTCGCCATACTGCGCCTTGGACACGAGCCAGCTATTCGTCTTGCCGGGCTCCGCGCGCCCGATCAGCTCGCCATTCTCGAACGCATAGGTCGCGTTGCCCCCGGTCGCGCGCCAGCCGGCCAGCCCCGCGCGCGGGGTCACGTCGCGCCACGGCGCTTTTGCCTGATCTGTGGAGGATTGAGACGCAGGGGCCGCGTCGACCGACGCCTGCAGCAGCAACGGTGCGGCCGCCAAGGTCAGAATTGCGAGTGCTCGAACCATTCGCCTGCCCTTTTCTCTTTTCTGCGAACACGGGCTGGGCAGCCCTATCCGGACAGGTCCGGTCGTCTCGCATCGTTCCACCGCCGACATGTCGCTGCCGTACGTCTCTCCAAAACCAACCCTAATTTGTGGTCGGGCCACATGCAAACAGATTGTAAGGCATTTTATCGATGTTTCCGCTGGTTCGGGGCTTACCGGACTTGACGATCCCGGTGTCCGCGCGATGTAGGGGACGGCGCCGACGTTCAGGCTGCCGTCTATCGAACGAGGAATGCAATGCAGGACGCTGAAGGCGGCGGTAAACTCTACCGCAAGATCGTGCAGGCGATCATGACGGACATCGCGGACGGGGTATTCCAGGTCGGCGGTCGCCTGCCCGCCGAACGCGATCTGACGGAGCGGTTTCAGGTCAGTCGCCCGACGATCCGCGAGGCGATGATCGCACTCGAGATGAAGGGCATGGTCGAGGCCCGCAAGGGCTCGGGCGTGTTCGTGCTGGCATCGTCATCGAACGACTCGGAGCAGGAACTCGATATCGGCGCGTTCGAGATCACCGAGGCGCGTCGCCTGCTCGAAGGCGAAGTCGCTGCGGTCGCCGCGACCGAGATCACCGAGGAGCAGCTCGTCGAGCTACGCGGTCTGCTGGCGCAGATGGATCAGGACGACACGATCGCGGCAGAGGACGCGGATCGCCGGTTCCACATCGCGATCGCCGAGGCGACCGGCAATGCGGTGATCATCTCCGCGGTGGCTGATTTCTGGGACATGCGCTTCCGCTCGCCGCTCGCGCGCGAGGTTCTCGCGAAGGCGGGAAGCCTCGGCACGGAGAACCGGATGGCCGAGCACGGCCGGATTCTGACCGCGCTGGAGGCCCGCTCGCCGGTCGACGCGCGCAACGCGATGCGCGATCACCTCGCGCGTGTGATCGACCACCTGCTCGACGTCACCGAGACCGAAGCGGTCGAACGCGCGCGGGCCGCGACCGTCCAGCGCCGCCGCGCCCTGGCGCGCCGCTCGGTCTGACCCGCCCCCGCGTCTAAAGGTGCACGCTGTCAAATCGCGGCTACGGATGCGCCTCAAAATATTGGTCAAACTAATTGTCTGACCAAATGATTCCATATTGTCATATTTCTGTGGCCCTGATACCTGACGACCTACGTCGACCCTAGAAAACTGGGGCGGCAAAATGTCGAGCCGCGCCGACTCAGCGCGACCGGCCTATCGGGAGAGGGTCCTTGAGCCACAAGAGCTTCGATAAGCGCATGCTGCTTATCTCGACGAGCGTCATTGGTCTGTTGATCGCCGCGCCGGCCATGGCCCAGCGAACCGCGGGCAGCCAGGTGCCGCAACCAGCCGACAGCCAGACGAGTTCACCCGATCCTGTCGACCCAACCCAGACGTCCGAGCCGGAAAACGCCGATATCGTCGTGACCGGGTTCCGCGCCTCGCTGAACAACGCACTGAACCAGAAGCGTAACGAGACCGCCGCGATCGACAGCATCGTCGCAGAGGATATCGGCAAGTTCCCCGACTCCAACCTCGCCGAGTCTATGCAGCGCATCCCCGGCGTCGCGCTCTCGCGCGGTGACGGCGGCGAGGGCCGCAATATCTCGGTCCGCGGCCTCGGCGCGCAGTTCACGCGCGTGCGCATCAACGGAATGGAAGGCGTGTCGCAGGTCAGCGGCACCGACATTCGCGGCGGCGTCGCGACCGGCCGTTCGTTCGACTTCGTGACCTTCCCGACCGAAATCTTCTCGGCACTGTCGGTCCGCAAGACGCTGTCGGCCGATGTCGAGGAAGGTTCGCTGGGTGCGACGGTCGACCTGCGCGCGCCCAAGCCGTTCGACCAGAAGAAGAGCTTCGTGCTCACCGGGACTGCGCGCGGCATCTACAACGACATCAGCAAGAAGGCCGATCCGCGCCTATCCGCGCTGGTCTCCAAGCAGTTCGGCGACACGTTCGGCATCCTTGGAAGCATCGCCTATTCGAAGCGACATATCGCCGAATATGCCTATTCGGCCGCCGATGTCGTGCCGACCACGGTCTATGGCCAGGCGCAGCCTGCGGGCACCGCGAACGCCGGCGTGATCTTCCCCTTCTGCACACCGGTCGGCTACAGCTTTCGCGGGGCCGCGACGAACAGTCCGACCGCCGGCTACGCCCAGCCGAACGGCACGCCGATCGGCGCGGACGCCAATAATTGCAGCACCGGAAATCCGCGCACGAGCACGGCGGCGGCCTATGATTATGTCATGAGCCGGACCGGGGTGAATGGTCGTCCGGGCGGCGGCGTCTATCTCCCCCGTCTGCCGCGACCCGCGAAAAGCGACCAGGAACAGCAGCGTCTCGCGGGCACGCTGACGCTGCAATGGAAGCCTGGCGACAATACCGACATCTCGCTCGACGGCCTGTATTCGCGGTTCAAGGTGGATCGGCTCGACACCTATTTCGATGCACGCTCGTTCGGGCGCGCGATCTCGAACAACGGCCAGCCGCTGACGTCGGTCCGCGAGATCGAAGTCGATGACAATGGGTCGCTGATCCACGGGCTGTTCGACGGCGTCGATCTGCGGTCGGAGATGCAGCAGGAGAAGTTCACCTCGACCTATCGCCAGGTCAATCTGAACCTCGACCACCGCTTCTCCGACACCGTCCGGGTCTATGGTCTGGCCGGCATCAACCAGTCGCGGCTCGACGTCGACCGCCTGCAGGTCGCGATCGATGCCAATGACACGCGCGACTTCTCGATCGACTTCCGCGACAATCCCGACATTCCGAAGATCGGCTACGGTATCGACACGACTAATCCCGCGCTCTTCCAATATGGTCCGCCGCTCGCCAATGGCGACCAGCGCGGCCAGCTGTCGAATTTTATCCGTCGCAACACGATCACGAGCAAGACCTTCGAACTCAACGGCGAATGGGAGGCCGCACCCGACTTCACGCTGCAGATCGGCGGCCAGTATCGCACCAACAAATATACCGCGCGTGAGCGGCAGCTCGCCACCAACACGCCGCTTGCCTTGCCGTCGGGCGTGACGCTCGCCAGCCTCACCACCGTGACGACTGGCATCGGCAGCAACCTGGACGGGCTGTTGCAGGATTTCGTCTCGATCGATCCCGAGAAGTTCCGCGACGCGGTCGGGCTCGACAACTATGTCTATTGCAGCCTCGAATGCGCCAAGGGCACGTATGGCGGCGTCGATGAGAAATATGCCTCGGGCTATGCGATGGTGAAGTTCAACACCGCCAATTCGCTGCCCTTCGCACTGCGGGGCGATGCGGGCGTACGGTACGTCCATACCAAGCTCGACACCTATGGCCCGATCACCTCGGCCGCGCCTGCCGGGTCGCTCTATCCCTCGCGGTTCGTGATATCGGAGGTCGGCCGCAGTTATGACGACTGGCTGCCGTCAGCGAACCTCGCGCTCGACATCACGCCCGAGCTGATCGCGCGCGCCGCTGTCGCGCGCGTGATGTCACGGCCAGCCTATGGCCAGCTGATCCCCGCAGGCTCTGCAAACCTCGTGATCCAGACCGCAACCTTCAGCAATCCCTTCCTCGAACCGATCCGTGCCAACACGTTCGACGCGGCGCTCGAATGGTATTTCGCCAAGGGCTCGCTGATCTCGGTTGCGTATTTCTACAAGAATATCGAAAGCTATATCCAGACGACCAGCCAGGCGGTCGCGTTCCAGGATATCGGCCTGCCGCTGACGCTGCTGAACGGAACGCAGTTGCGCCCGACCGACGTGTTCACCGTCCAGCGGAGCAACAACACGGAGGGCGGGCCGCTGCGCGGGTTCGAGGTCAACGTCCAGCTGCCCTTCACCTTCCTGCCCGGCGTGCTGCGCAATTTCGGCGCGCTTGGCAACTTCACGCGGGTCCGGTCGAACATCAACTACGTCATCTCGCCGACATTGTCCCGGACCGCGCCGCTGGTCGGGCTGTCGCCCGAAACGGCAAGCGGGACGCTCTATTACGAAGACGACAAGTTCAGCATCCGCTCGACGGTCAACTATCGCGCGGCCTTCCTGACCGCCGTCCCCAGCGGCTCGGTCGACGCGGATTCGACCGCCAATGCGAGTTCGATCTTCGTCGACGCCTCGGCCTCGTACAACCTCAACGAGCATATCAAGTTGATCGCCGAAGTATCGAACATCACTGACGAAACCAATCGCCTGACCGTCGACACAGTGCGTCAGGACCCGCTCTACACGTCCTATTTCGGTCGCACCTACGCGCTCGCGGTCAATTTCCAGTTCTGAGGACTTCATGGTTCTGGTCGATATCGGCGCGCGCCCCTGCCGATGTCGACCCGATCTCCGGGTGCGCCGCACGTGACGTGCAGCGCACCCGGTTCTTTCTTTGACGACGGTGCCGACGGCGCGCCGCATGGGTCCGGGCCTTCATCGTCACACTCGCGCTGACCACATATTTCAGAGACCGGGCCTCATGATCGTGCCATCCATTCTACTCGCGCTTGCAGCATTGCAAACGACCGCGGCGCCCGCGGCGACCGCCGAGCATGTCGCGATCCAGGCCGCGGACATCGATCGCAGCGCGGCTTTCTACCACGAGGCCTTCGGCTTGCGGATCATCCCGACGCCGCTCAAAAACCGCCGCTGGCTCGATCTGGGCAACGGCCTTGCGCTCCACATCCTCGACGGCCGTACGACGCCGAAACCCTCGAACCGGAACGAGCATCTGGCGCTGCACGTCGACGATCTGGCCACCGTCATTGCCTGGCTCGACCAGCACGGACGCGTCTGGACCGATCTTGCGGGCACACCGCACACGATGCAGCTCCGGTTCGACGGCGTCCGCCAGATCTATGCGCAGGATCCCGACGGCTATTGGCTGGAGATCGGGGACGCACGCGGCACGGCGCCACGATGACGTAGCAGCCGATCTCGACCAAGGTTATCGAGCGGCAACTCTCTTGGCCGCCACCGCACCCGAGGGACGAGCACGCTGTTTGATCTTTTTAGATTTGCGCTGCACCCCGGCCCCTGAAAGACATCTGCACGACACATAAACTGGTGTACGCTGCCCCTCGGCGCGGTGCGCCACAGGAGAGATCGCCATGTCGTTCGTTGTCAACGGAAACGCCGTCCCGGAACCGGCGGATCCCCGTGTTTCGCTGCTTGATCACCTCCGGGAGACGCTTCACCTGACGGGCACCAAAAAGGGTTGCAATCAGGGTGCGTGCGGGGCCTGCACGGTGCTGGTCGATGGCGAGCGGATCCTGTCCTGCCTCGCGCTGGCGGTCCAGTATGACGGACGTGAGATCACGACGGTCGAGGGCCTGGCCGAGACCGCGGCGCTTCACCCGTTGCAGGCGGCGTTCATCGAGCATGACGGGTTCCAATGCGGCTATTGCACACCCGGGCAGATCTGTTCCGCGATCGGCATGGCCTCGGAGGCCCGCCGCGGCGTGCCGAGCCATGTCAGCGCCGACCTCGCCGCCGACGTGGTCCTGACCCGCGACGAGATCCAGGAACGGATGAGCGGCAATCTGTGCCGCTGCGGCGCGCATAACGGCATCATCGATGCGATCCAGGCGACGATGGCGCCACAGGCGACAGCCGCGACGAGCGCGGAGATGGCGGCATGACCCCCTTCACCTACCTGCGCGCCGATACCGTGAATGACGCCGTGCGACTGGGTGCGGGCGAGACCGCGGCCTTTCTCGGCGGCGGCACCAATATCGTCGACCTGATGCGCGAGACCGTCGCCCGCCACGAGACATTGGTCGACGTGACCCGCCTGTCCGCCGCGGTTACCGAGACGGCAGAGGGCGGACTGCTGATCGGCGCGGCCGCCACCAACACCGCGGTCGCCGAGCATCACGGCGTGCGGACGCGTTATCCGATGCTGTCGCGCGCGATCCTGGCGGGGGCGTCTGCGCAGATCCGCAACATGGCGACGGTCGGCGGCAACCTGCTGCAGCGTACGCGCTGTACCTATTTCTATGACACCGACGGATCGCACTGCAACAAGCGCGCGCCCGGTACGGGGTGCGATGCCCGCGACGGGTTCAACCGAATCCACGCGATTCTCGGCACATCCGATGCCTGCGTCGCGACGCATCCCTCCGACATGTGCGTTCCACTGACCGCGCTCGACGCTGTCGTGCATATCGAAGGACGCGACGGCGCGCGGACGCTGCCCTTTGGCGAGCTCCACCGCCTGCCGGGCGATCGACCCGACCTCGACACCGTGCTGGCGGCGGGCGAGCTGATCACGGCGATCGAACTGCCGCCGCTCGGCTTTGCGGCCCGATCGACCTATCGCAAGGTGCGCGACCGGGCGAGCTATGCCTTCGCGCTGATCTCGGTCGCCGCGGCGATCGAGATGGACGGCGACCGGATCGCCGACGTCCGAATCGCGTTCGGCGGCGTCGCGCACAAGCCATGGCGCGCGACCAAGGCAGAGGCCGCGCTGCACGGCGAACTGGCCAGCGAGGCCGCCTTCCGGGCGGCTGCAGCCGCGGAGTTCGCCGATGCGCGGCCGCTTCGCGACAATGCGTTCAAACCCGAACTGGCGACGCGAACGCTGGCCGCGGTGCTGGCCGAGCTGGCGAAGGGAGACGTCGCATGAGCATCATCGATACCGCAAAGCAGGCGGCGCAGGGTCTGACGCAGGGCGCGATGGAGAAGCTCGTTCCGCTGGCACCCGACAGCTGGATCCCCGGCGGCCGGCCCGATCCGCTGATCGCGCACAAGCACGGGCTGATCGGCACGCCGGTATCGCGGCTTGACGGCGCGCTGAAGGTCAAGGGCGAGGCAGGCTTCGCAGCGGAGTTCCGCTTCGACGACATGGCCTATGCGGCACTCGCCTATGCGACGATCCCGCGCGGCCGGATCACCGCGATTGACAGCGCGGCCGCGGAAGCCGCGCCGGGTGTCGTCCTGGTGATGACCCACCTCAACGCGCCACGGATGAACACGCCGGGGGTGTTCGGATCGTCCCCGACCGCGGTGGGCCCCGCCGACCTGCCGATCCTGCAGGACGACCGTATCCACTGGAACGGGCAGCCGATTGCCTGCGTCCTAGCGGAGACTCAGGAACAGGCCGACCATGCCGCCTCGCTGCTCGGCTTCACCTATGCCGCGGAGCCATCGACGACCAGCCTCGAGGACGCGAAAGCGAACGGTCGCGAACCGGGCCTGTTCATGGGCCAGCCGCTGCACAACCGGATCGGCGATGCCGACGCCGCGCTCGCCACCGCGCCGCATGTCGTCGATCAGATCTATCGCACCCCGCGCCACAACCACAACCCGATCGAACCGCATGCCGCGACGATCGCATGGATCGACGGCGCGCTGGTGATTCACGACGCGAGCCAGATGGTCACCGCACAGGCGCAGACGATCGGCGAGGTCTTCGATCTCAAGCCCGACAAGGTCCGGTTGACCTCGCCCTATGTCGGCGGGGGTTTTGGCTGCAAAGGCTTGTGGGATCACCAGATCATCGGTGCCGCCGCGGCGAAGCTGGCAGGCCGCCCGGTGCGGATCACGCTGTCGCGCGAGGGCGTGTACCGGGTCGTCGGCGGGCGATCCCTCACCGAGCAGCGGGTGGCGATCGGCGCGACCGCGGAGGGCCGCTTCGATGCGCTGGTCCACACCGGTCTGTCGATCATGACGCCGCACAACAACATGCCCGAGCCGTTCATCCTCGGCACGCGTGCCGCCTATGCCTGCCCCAATATCAGCCTGCAGGTCGATATCGCGCGGATGAACATGCTGGCCAATACCTTCATGCGCGCACCGGGCGAGGCGGTCGGTACCTTCGCGCTGGAATGCGCGGTCGACGAGCTGGCGGTCGACCTGGGCATGGACCCGGTCGAGCTGCGAATCCGCAACGAGCCGGACAAGGACCCGACGTCGGGGCTTGCCTTCTCATCGCGCCATATCGTCGAGGCGTGGCGTAACGGTGCGGATCATTTCGGCTGGGCGGATCGCAATGCTGAACCGGCCACGCGCCGCGATGGCGAATGGCAGATCGGCATGGGCTGCGCGACCGGGACCTATCCCTATTACCGGATGCCCGGCGCACAGGCGCGTATCACCCTCACGCGGGACGGCGATGCCGTGCGCGCGTTGATCGAGGTCGCGGCGGCGGAAATGGGCATGGGGACCTCGACCACCACCGCGATCGTCGGCGCGGAGCGTCTCGGTCTGTCGCTCGAACACGTCGCGGTCGGCTACGGCGACTCCTCGATCCCGGGCGCGATCATGGCGGGGGGATCGCAGCAGACCGCGGCGATCGGTGCGGCCGTCATCGCGGCGCATAACGCGCTGGTCGCCGAGCTGCTCAAGCTCGCCGGCAACGACTCGCCGCTAGCGGGGCTGTCGGCGGATACGGTCGGCAGCGAGGATGCCGGGCTGGCAAAGATCGACGACCCGTCGCAGCGGGAAAGCTACGCCTCGATCCTGACGCGTGCGCAGCGCGACAGCGTCACCGTCACCGCCGCGGCGTCGCAGCCGCTCGAACTGATGCACTGGTCGATGCACTCGCACAGCGCGATCTTCTGCGAGGTACGGGTCAATGTGGTCACTGGGGAGACGCGCGTCAGCCGCATCCTCGGATCGTTCGATTGCGGCCGCATCCTCAACCCCAAGACGGCGAAGAGTCAGTTCCGCGGCGGGATCATCATGGGGCTCGGCATGGCGCTGATGGAGGAAACGCAGTTCGACGAACGCAATGGCCGGATCATGAACCCGAGCCTTGCCGAATATCACATCCCCGTGCACCTCGACGTTCCGGAAATCGACGTCATCTGGACCGATATCGCCGATCCCCACACGCCGATGGGTGCGCATGGAATCGGCGAGATCGGCATCACCGGCGTCGCGGCGGCGGTCGCCAATGCGGTCTACAACGCCACTGGCAAGCGCGTCCGCGATCTGCCGATCACGCTCGACAAGCTGCTATAGGGTGGCCCTTTAGGGGAAGCGCGACACGCGCCGGTCGGGCAATCGCCGACCGGCGCTGTGCGGTCCCGCCGCCGCGTTTCGAACCGTTTGCGGCGCCGAACGCCCCCGTGCGAACAACGGCGCACCGGCGACGGGTGCATGGATCGCCCGCGCCCGTGTCTCGCTACCGGATTCGGAACGTCGTCATATTCTGTCGCGATGACACCTCCCCTTACCGCCGTGCCGGGATCTAGCGGCTGCTCGCGCGTTACAGCTTGCTGCCCCCCTTCTCCCCACGCCAACGGAAGACCATATCATGTCCGACCAGACCGACAGCCCCGTCCTTCAGCCCGTCACGATCGGCGAACTGCGACTGCAGAACCGTATCGTCATGGCGCCGCTGACGCGCAGCCGCTCGAGCGACGAGGGTGTACCGCCCGACTTTGCCGCCGACTATTATGCGCAGCGTGCCGATGCCGGCCTCATCATCAGCGAAGCGACCAACATCTCGTCGCAGGCGCGCGGCTATGCGATGACGCCCGGCATCTGGTCGGACGCGCAGGTCGCCGCATGGACGCCGATCGTCGAGGCCGTCCACCGGCGTGGCGGGGCAATCTTCCTCCAGCTGTGGCACACCGGCCGCATCTCGCATCCCGATCTCCACGACGGTGCCCTCCCCGTCGCGCCGTCCGCGATCAAGGCGGAGGGCCAGGCCTTCACGAACGACGGGATGAAGGATTTCGTCACCCCGCGCGCGCTGGAGACGGACGAGATCCCCGCGATCGTCGAGGATTACCGCCGCGCTGCCGAACAGGCGAAGGCCGCCGGCTTTGACGGCGTCGAGGTCCATGCCGCGAACAACTATCTGCTCGAACAGTTCATCCGCGACAGCACCAACCAGCGCAACGACGTCTATGGCGGTTCGATCGAGAACCGGCTGCGCTTCCCGCTCGAGGTCGTTCGCGCCGTGGTCGATGTCTGGGGCGCAAACCGCGTCGGGATCCGCATCTCGCCCGCAACGACCGAGCCGGGCAAGACCCCGCTCGACAGCCAGGTCGGGCGGACCTTCGACACGTTCGTCGATGCCCTGTCGGAGATCGGGCTGCTGTACATCCATGATATCGAAGGCGTGACCCAGCAGACGCGCGACGTGCCGGACGGCGTCGACTTTCAGGCGCTGCGCAAGCGGTTCTCGGGCGCGTATATCGCCAACAACCAGTATACGCTGGAGCTCGCCGAGAAGACACTAGCGGAAGGCAATGCCGACCTGTTCAGCTTTGGTCGCCCCTTCCTCGCCAATCCCGATCTCGTCGACCGGCTGCGCACCGGCGCGCCGCTGGCCGACGCGCCGAAGCAATATTGGTATGGCGGCGGCGCCGTCGGCTATTCGGACTGGCCCGGCATGAACGGGAAGATCGAGCTCTCGTAATACGGCAGAGCGTCTGAGGTAGCCGAGGGGACGTGGGGCAGGCACACACCGTGCCGCCCTCGTCCCCGATCAGCCACAGCAGCGCTTGTGCTTTTTCCCCGACCCGCAAGGGCACGGATCGTTGCGGCCGACTTTCGATGCCGTCGTCACCTGCGCATCAGGCGACTTCGCGCCGGTAACACCCACCTGCGCGGCGTACAGGCGCTGGACGGCGTCACTCAGTTCGGCCGGCGCCCGGTCCTGAAGCGCGTTGATCTCAACGCTGTCGAGGTCGCTCTCATTGCCCGCGACCGCGATCAGCGTTGCCAGCTGCGACCACGGGGCCGCCCTTGCGGGGTCGTCGGCCAGCGCATCCCAGGCCTCGGGGCGCAGCGCGACCGCATCGGTCAGGCCGTCGATCCAATATTCCCACAGAACTTCACCGTCGCGCTCATCGACGTCGAAGATCGGTTGAAGCTTGCCGCGGGCAAGGTCGCGCGCGATCTCATCACGCCGTGCCGCCACCGCATCGGCGAACCATTGCACGTCGAGCGGATCCTCAAAGGGCGGCGTGCCGTCGGACTCGCTTCCCCAGATCACCGTCATCCACTCGCTCGGCGCGATCGCCTCCGGGGAGATCAGCAGCCCGGTGAGGAAGCCGTCGAGCTCGGTGAGCAACATGGGTTCCTCGACGGCGAGATCGGCGAGCGCGCCATCGAGGCGCCGGAAGCGTGAAGGGAATCGCTTCACAGGCTGAGCGCGCGGCGGCGCATCTCGGCCTGCGCCATCTCGCGCAGCGGGGTCGCCTCGCCCGCAGCGAAGATGTCCGCGAGGTCGAGCAGATCCTCGTCGCCAAGAGCATTCACCGAGGCCTCGACGGCCACGAGGCGATCGAGCGCGCGCGCCGTTACCATCCCCTGGCGCTTGGTTCGTATTTTGAGCATCGCCGTCCACTAGCAGAACCGGTCAGGATTTACAGGCGCAGACCACGCCCATGATCAGGCACGCGTCGACATGCGGGTGGCAGACACCCGGCGCACCGGATCGCAATCTCGAAAATTGTCGTGCGCTTCAAACCGTCCCTGCCCTGACCACTCTATAATCAAGCTGACGTTGATGGGCGGTCCCCCGATTCCGCGGCTGGCGCCCGGATCGGCGTGACATGTGAGATTCAGACGACGGCAAATGGCCGCCATCTTGTTTGAGCTATTGATTTATATGATGCAGCACAAAGGAATCCGTTGATGTTGGCAAAGATCCTCGGCGGCGTCTCGTCAGACGTCCTCACGTCCGAATTGGCGCGCCTCGAGAGCATGTTTGCCGATGGTGACTTTTCACAGCGGGCGAATACGTCGCTCGCCAACGGCCAGACCCAGACGGTGCTTTGCGCGATCAACCAGATGCTCGATCGCGCGCTGCGCCCGGTTGGCCAGTTGAGCGCCCGGATCGACGACTGGAGCGCCGCGCATGACAAGGGCGATATCGACGCCGTCCTGCCGGTCGACGAGTTTCACGGGACGTTCGCGGTCATGGCCAAGCGGCTCAACCTTCTGGTCGGCAGCCACATCGCGGTCAAAAGAACCGCGATGGCCTGCGTCAGGGAATTCAGCGAGGGCAATTTCGCCGCCCCGCTAGAGCGTTTCCCCGGCAAGAAGGCGTTCATCAACGAGACGATCGAGACGCTGCGCGCAAATCTGCAGGGCCTGATCAGCGAACTGAACCACATGTCCTCCGAGCACGACAAGGGCGACATCGACGTCATCGTCGCGGCCGACCGGTTCAAGGGCGACTTCGGCACCATGGCACGCGGCGTCAACACCATGGTCGCCAACCACATCGCCGTGAAAAAGAAGGCGATGGCCTGCATCAAGGCGTTTGGCGAAGGCAATTTCGACGCACCGCTCGAAGCCTTTCCCGGCAAGAAGGCGTTCATCAACGACACCGTCGAGACGCTGCGGCGCAACCTGCGCGACATCATCGGCGAGGTGGAACGGCTGATCAAGGCATCGACGGCGGGCGAGCTCGGCCAGCGCGGTGACGAGACGCGCTTCGTCGGGGATTTCGCCGGACTGGTCTGCGGGATCAATGCGATGCTCGACGCGACGCTGCTGCCGATCGAGGAGGGCAATCGCGTCCTGAACCTCGCCAGCGTCGGCGACCTGCGCGAGATGGTCGAGATCCCCTGCCAGGGCGACCACCGCCGCATGAAGGATTCGATCAACGCGCTGGTCGACAATCTGCGGGTAAGCGCCAGTCTCGCCGACAAGATCGCCGACGGTGATCTGAGCTTTGCACATCAGCCATTGTCCGACCAGGATACGCTTGGACAGGCGATCGTGCGGATGGTCGACAATCTGCGGGTGAGCGCCGATCTGGCCGACAAGATTGCCGATGGCGATCTGGCCGTGTCGCACCAGCCCATGTCCGACAAGGATGTCCTTGGCCAGGCGCTGGTGCGGATGATCGAGCAATTGCGCAACGTCGTCGGCAAGGCCAGCGGCGCCGCCGACAACGTCTCGGCCGGAAGCCAGGAGCTGTCGGCAAGTTCCGAGCAGGTCTCGCAAGGCGCGACCGAGCAGGCGGCGGCTGCCGAAGAAGCGTCTTCGGCGATGGAAGAGATTGCCGCCAACATCAAGCAGAGCGCGGACAATGCCGCGCAGACCGAAAAGATCGCCCGCCAGTCCGCGAAGGACGCGGAACTCAGCGGGATCGCGGTCCAGCGCGCGGTCAACGCTATGCGCACGATCGCCGAGAAGATCGGCATCGTCCAGGAGATTGCCCGGCAGACCGATCTGCTAGCGCTGAACGCCGCGGTCGAGGCTGCGCGTGCGGGCGAACATGGCCGTGGCTTCGCCGTCGTCGCCTCGGAGGTCCGCAAGCTCGCGGAACGCAGCCAGGTCGCGGCGGCAGAGATCGGATCGGTGTCCTCGCAGACCGTCGCCGCGGCGACCGAAGCCGGCGACATGCTGACCAAGCTGGTGCCCGATATCAGCCGCACCGCCGAACTCGTCGCCGAGATCAGCGCGGCATGCCGTGAACAGGATATCGGCGCGGCACAGATCAACGAGGCGATCCAGCAGCTCGACCTGATCAGCCAGCAGAATGCCGGTGCGTCCGAACAGATCACCGCGACGTCGGAAGAGCTCGCCTCGCAGGCCGAGGAACTCCAGGCCAGCATCGCCTATTTTCGGACCGGCGGCGGGCCGGACCTCGGCCATCGGCGGCCGGCCCCGACCGTGCAGCGCAAGGTGAGCGCGCGCAGCCCGATCGCCGCCCGGCCGAGCGCCAAGGCCAAGCGACCGAAGCCCAACTCGATCGCCGACCAGCAGGCCCGCGTTAACGGCTTTGCGCTCGATCTGATCAAAGGTGGCACCGACGCCGACGACGATGCTTTCGGCGCGCAGGCGGCCTGAGCGCGGATCGCGGAGGCGGTCTGCTGACCCGCTGACGCTGTGGTGAGGCGATCGTGCCGTCGGGCGCGATCGCCTTGCGGCGTTAATGACGACCTGATCGAAAATAAGCGATGGGTCCGGAACGGACCTCTTTACCGCCGTCTATAATGAACCAGCGGACCCGGCCGCGCGACGCTGCCGGCTGGAGAGAATGGGGGAACGCATGGCGCAAATCATCCTTGTACCGGCCACCGTCACGACCAGCTCGGTGGTGCCCTTCGCCGCGGACCTCGCCTCACAGCTCGAGCAGCATGACGCGATCGAACTCGATCTCTCCGCCGTTGCCGAAGCCGATGTCAGCCTGTTGCAGCTCATCTGCGCGGCGCGCCGTCAGGCCGAACGCGACGGCAAGTCCCTGCGCCTTGCAATGCCGGTGCATGACGCGCTGGCGGCGCTGCTCGAGCGTGCGGGCTTCCTCACCGATATCCCATCAGCCGATCAGAATTTCTGGTTTCACGGAGATTTGCCGCGATGAGCGCATCCATCCTTATCGTCGATGATTCCACCAGCATACGCGTCGCCATCCGTATGGCGCTGACCGGGGCTGGCTACACCGTCAGCGAGGCCGCCGACGGCGCGCAGGGCCTGAGCAAGGCCAGTGGCAGCCGCTTCGACATGATCATCACCGATCTCAACATGCCCAACATGGACGGGCTGTCGATGATCCGCGCGCTGCGCAAGAACCCCGCGCAATGCGGTACCCCGATCCTGTTCCTCACCACCGAATCCGAGGATGCGATGAAGCAGCAGGCCAAGGCCGCCGGCGCGACGGGCTGGCTGGTCAAGCCGTTCGTTCCCGAACAGCTGATCCGGGTCGTGCGCAAGGTCCTCGGACGGTGAGCCAGAACGACCCCGTCGCCGCATTCCGCGTCGAGGCGGGTGAAGTCCTCGAACAGGTCGAGCAGGGCTTGCTCGATCTGGGTCACCGGCTGGACGATCACGAGCTGATCGACGCGGTGTTCCGCGGACTGCACACGCTCAAGGGCTCGGGCGCGATGTTCGGCTTCGACGCGCTGGCCAGCTTCACGCATCACTGCGAAACCGCCTTCGACCGCGTCCGCAAGAACCTGACCCCCGCCACGCCGCAGCTGATCGCGGTCATCCTGTCCGCGCAGGACCACATGCGCGCGCTGATCGAGGGCGACGCGACCGACCGCAAGGCGGAAGGCGACGCGATCCTGGCGAAGCTGCAGGCGGCGCTCGACGGCGCGCCCGCGCCGACGCCGGAGGCACCGCCCGTCGTGCAGGGGTGGCGGCTGTCGCTCCGCCTGCCCCCCGAAGCGATGCAGAATGGCATCAACCCGCTCGCGCTGCTCGATGAATTGCGCACGCTCGGCGACTGCCGGATCGTCGCGCGGACCGACCAGGTGCCGCCGCTTGCCGAGCTGGTGCCGACCGAATGCCATATCGGCTGGGATATCGAAGTGCGCGGCGCGGTGTCGCGGGATGACCTCGAGGACGTCTTCATATTCGTACTCGACGACCTGGATCTTCAGATCGAGGCGATCGGCGACACGTCGTGCGACGACGTGGAGGATACCGCGCCGCCGCCTGGCGCGGGGACGACGCCGTCTGCGCTCCCGCCCGCACGGGTCGACACGATACCACCGGTGCAGGATCGCGACCCGGCCACCACCCCGAACGGCCGCGGCGCGCCGAAGACCGGCGAAAGCGTCCGGGTACCCGCCGAACGCCTCGACCTGCTGATGGACCGGGTGGGCGAACTCGTCATCGTCCAGAGCCGGCTGTCGCAGCTCGCGCATAGCAGCGGCAGCAATGCGACGGACGTTGCGCTTCGCTCCATATCCGAAGAGATCGAGCGGCTGGCGAGCGAATTGCGCGACACGGTGATGGTGCTCCGCATGGTGCCCGTCGCCACGCTGTTCGGCCGCTTCCGCCGCCTCGTCCACGACATCGCGCGCGATACCGGCAAGACGATCGAGCTGTCGACCGACGGTGAGACGACCGAAGTCGACAAGACGGTGATCGAACGGCTCGCCGATCCGTTGATCCACCTGATCCGCAACGCCTGCGATCACGGGATCGAACCGCCCGAGCGCCGCCTTGCCGCAGGAAAGCCCGAAGTCGGGCAGGTCCGGCTGTCCGCGCGTCAGGAAGGCGGCGAGGTCGTCATCACGATCCGCGACGACGGCCACGGGATCGACCGCGATCGCGTGCGCGCCAAGGCCGAGGCACACGGGCTGCTCCAGCCGGGACAGGTCGTGAGCGACCAGGAGTTGCTCCAGATGATCTTCCATCCCGGCTTCTCGACCGCGCCGCAGATCACCAGCCTGTCGGGCCGCGGCGTCGGGATGGACGTGGTCAAGCGCACGATCGAGAGCCTGCGCGGCTCGATCGAGGTCGCGAGCGTATCGGGCCAGGGATCGGCGATGTCGCTGCGGATCCCGCTGACGCTCGCGATCATCGACGGGCTGCTGATCCGGGTCGGCGACGGTCGCTACGTCATCCCCCTCGCCGTGGTCGAGGAATGCATCGAACTCAGCCTCGAGGAAGACCTGCGTTCGCGGGGGCGCAGCTTCATCACGTTGCGCGACCGGCTCGTTCCGTTCGTCCGGCTGCGTGAGATGTTCGCGACGGGGACGAAGCCCAGCGTCCACCAGAAGATCGTCATCATCGCGACCGGCACCGAGCGGGTCGGGCTGGTGGTCGACCAGATCATCGGCAGCCACCAGACCGTGATCAAGCCGATGTCGGCGGTGCATTGCAACGTCCCGACCTTCGCGGGCGCGACGATCCTCGGCGATGGCGGCGTCGCGCTGATCCTCGACGTCGTCCAGCTCGTCGCACTGGGCCAGCATCAGGAGGAGCGGCTTCGCGCCGTTGCATGACCATGGAAGACACGACGGAAACCCAGTGGGACGAAGACGGCCGGCTCGAGGTGCTGACGTTCGATTTGCAAGCCGAGAAGTTCGCGGTCGAGGCAGTCCTAGTCCGGGAGATCCTCGACCTGCTGCCCGAAACGGTCGTGCCGGGTGCGGACCGGCTGGTCGCGAGCGTCGCGAACTTCCGCGGCAAGATCATCCCGATCGCCGACCTGCGCCTGGCGTTCGGCCTGCCCTCGGCGGAATCGACCATGGACAGCCGGATCGTGGTGGTCGAGCTCGACGTCGACGGTGTCCCGACCCAGATCGGAATCCGCACCGACAAGGTGCACGAGGTGGCGACCCTGCACCGCGACGCCAGCGAGACCCCGCCCACGGTCGGCCTGCGCTGGCGTCGCGATTTCATCCGCGAGCTGGTGCGTACGCCGCAGGGCGTCATCGTCCTCGCCAATATCGCGCGGATCTTCGACCCGCTGCTCGGTGGCCGCGCCACCCCCGCCGTGCTCGCGCCGGCACTCCTCTGACGCTGGAAGGACCGACATGTACGGGTCAATCGAACGATGCTCGGCGACGGCCACTGATCGGTCCCGCAGGTCCCGGCCAGGTGGTGCGGCACGCCCCCACTCCGCAGCCTGTGCTGGGTGCGCAGCATGAGCGTCGCCGGAGAGCTGCAGGCCGTGACCTTCGGGCTGGGTGCCGAAACCTTTGCGGTGCCCGTCACGCTGGTCCGCGAGATTCTCGACTGGAGCGAGACCTTCCACATTCCGAACGGCCCCGATTATCTGCTGGGGCTGACCGATCTGCGCGGCGAGGGCGTGACGACGATCGACCTGCGACGCCGCCTCGGCCTGCCGCCGGTCGCGCCGACGCCGAGCACGCGGATCCTCGTGATCGATGTCCCCGTCGACGGGCGCAACCTGGTCCTAGGGCTCGTCGTCGACCGGGTGCTGGAGGTCAGCACCTTCGATCGCGGCCAGATCGGCGCGGCGCCCGATATCGGCGTCCGCTGGCCGTCGCGCTATATTGCGGGGGTGGTCAAGCGAACCGAGGGGTTCGTCGTGCTGGTCGATGTCGCGCAGATCTTCTCCAGCGCCGAGGTCAACGCGCTGCACGCCAGCGCCGCATGACGGGGTCGCGTCGCGATCCCTGACACCCAATCCTCATGGTGCCGCCTCGAACGGTCCCTCGTCATTTCTGGAGCTGGCTCCCGTGTCCTTCATCTCCCCGATCGTCAAATCTACGCCGAGCGCCTCGGACCAGATCGGCCCGCGCGAGTTCGCGCAGCTCGCCGACTATATCTTCGACTATGCCGGGATCCGGATGCCGGCGAGCAAGCGGACGATGCTCGAAGGGCGGTTGCGGCGTCGGCAACGCGCGCTGGGATTCGATACGCTCGAGGCCTATTGTCGCCATGTCCTGACGGACAATAATCTCGATCAGGAAGGCATCCACCTGATCAATGCGGTGACGACCAACAAGACGGACTTCTTCCGCGAACCGGTCCATTTCGACTTTCTGCGCGACGTCGCCCTCCCCGGCCTGGAAGCGACCTATCTGCGGACGATCCGTGCCTGGAGCGTCGCCTGCTCGACGGGGCCCGAGCCCTACACCATCGCGATGCTGCTCGACCAGTTTGCCGCCACGCGCCGCGGGATCGCCTACAGCATATTGGCGACCGATCTGGACACCGAGGTGCTCGAGATCGCCCGGCGCGGCATCTATCCCGCCGATCTCGTCGAGCCCGTTCCGGCCGCGCTGCGGCGCAGATATCTGATGGAATCGCGTGATCCGGCGCGTCGCGAAGTCCGCGTGAAACCCGAGTTGCGCCGGGCGATCGCGTTCGCCCGGCTGAACCTGATGGACGAGGTCTATCCGGTCGGCGAGCCGATGCACCTGATCTTCTGCCGCAACGTCCTCATCTATTTCGACAAGCAGACCCAGCATGAGGTCGTCACGAAGCTCGTCAGCAGGCTCGCGCCGGGTGGCTACCTGTTTCTGGGGCATTCGGAATCAATCACGGGGCACGACCTGCCGCTCGTGCCCGTCGCACACACCGTTTTCCAGCGGAGCTGATCCATGGCCATCTCCGGAAAAATCCGTGTGCTCATCGTCGACGATTCCGCGGTCGCGCGCCATGCCCTTGCGGCGATCCTCGAGGAGGATCCAGAGATCACCGTCATGGGCACCGCCGCCGACCCGTTCAGCGCGGCCCGCCGCATCCAGGACGAAGTGCCCGACGTGATGATGCTCGACGTCGAGATGCCGCGCATGGACGGCATCACGTTCCTGAAGAAGCTGATGGCACAATGCCCGCTTCCCGTGGTGATGTGCTCGTCGGTCACGGAAAAGGGCTCCGACGCGATGCTGCAGGCATTGGAAGCGGGCGCGGTCGACGTCATCGTGAAGCCCCGTGCTGGTCTCGCCGAGCATCTCGCCGATCACAATCTCCAGATTCGCGACGTGATCAAGGCGGCGGCGCGCGTGCGGGTCTCGCTGCGGTCGTCCAATGGCAGCCGGCCGGGTCGGCTCGAGCAGAAGCTCACCGCGGACGCCGTCCTGCCGCCCCCGAGCGGTCGCGTGATGAACCGCGCGACCGAGCGCGTGGTGTGCCTCGGCGCATCGACCGGGGGAACCGAAGCCTTGCGCGAAGTCCTCATGGCGCTGCCCGCAACGACGCCCGGTGTCGTCGTGGTCCAGCACATGCCGGAAAACTTCACGCGCGCTTTTGCCAACCGGCTGAACACGCTGTGCGTCGTTACCGTCAAGGAAGCCGAAGACGGCGATCCCGTCCTGCCCGGCACGGTCCTGATCGCACCCGGCGGCAAACACATGATGATCGAGCGACGCGGGACGCGCTATTTCGTCGCGGTCCGCGACGGGCCGCTGGTCTCGCGCCACCGGCCATCGGTCCATGTCCTGTTCCGCTCGGCGGCGACCGCTGCGGGGACGAACGCGATCGGCGTCATCATGACCGGCATGGGCGACGATGGCGCCCGCGGGATGCTCGAGATGAAACAGGCGGGCGGCCGCACCTTCGCGCAGGACGAGGCGACGTCGATCGTCTTCGGCATGCCCAAGGAAGCGATCGCGCTGGGCGGCGTCGATCGGGTCGTCCCGTTGCATCACATCGCCCGCGACGTCTTGCACGCAACGGCACAATAGGGGCTAGGACGATGACACGGGTCGAACACAAGGCTGTCGAGTCCGATCGGGACGGCGACGAAATGCCGGCCTGGAGCGTGCTGGCAACCGAGCTCGAGAGCGTGGCGAGCGGGCTCGACCAGCGCTTCGTCGATGCCGGGCGCTCGCTGGAACGCGCCTATGACACGGTCGGAAACCTGATCGGCAGCCTCGAAAGCGTCACCAATGCGCTCGATCGGGACGCCGCCGACCGCGCGGTTGCGACGATGCAGGCCAATGCCGACCAGCTCGCCAGCCTGCCCGCGCGACAGAAGACGCGGCAGCATTCGCTCGACATTCTTCAGCAGGCGAGCGGAACGGTACAGACGGAGATCGGGCGGGTCGACCGCACACTCGATCTGCTGAAGATCTGCGGGCAGTATCTGAAAGTCGCGGCCGCCGGCGCGCACGGTTTCGCCGAGTTCGCCGACGCGATGGTCGCCGAACTGGACGTCAGCGAACGCGAGATCCACGAGATCAGCAAGGAGGTCGGGCAGCTCGCATCGACGGTTCCCTGTGTCGTCGAGGTAAACCGCGTGCTGGCGTCCGAATGCGCGCGCCTGTGCCCGCATGTTCCCGACAAGCTCGCCGCAGACGCGATCGGACTCCAGCAGAACCAGATCGAGGCTGCGCGGCGTGCCGAGACGATCGCGACGATTGCCCGGGACATTCGCAGCAAGCTGTCTGCGGCGCACGGCGCGTTGCAGATCGGCGACATCACCCGGCAGCGGCTCGAACATGTCGCTCAGGCCTGCAGCCTGCTCGGTACGGCAGTCGACGAGCTCAATCGCGCGGGCGATCCGGCTGCCGCCAGCGCGCTCGAAGGCCAGGTGATGGCGATGCTCGCGGCCCAGGTCGCTGACGCGGCTGCGGATCTCCAGAAGGAATCGCGTCTGTTGGGCGGCAATTTCCGCGCGATCGCAACGCAGGTCGCGACGATGGTGGCACCGCATGAATCGAGCGGCGTCGAGCGGACGAGCGATGGCGCGTTCCTGCAGCTGCTTGAGCAGAGCGTCGCCGATGTCGATGCGGTCACCGCGCAGTTGCGCGACGCCGACATGCGGTCGACGCAATTGGGATCGGAAGCCTCCTCCACCGTCAGACGCCTGGGCGAACGGCTGACGACGATCCACCGGGTCACGAGCGGCGTGCGGATCATGGCGTGGAATTCCGATCTGCGCTCGTTCCGCATGGGCCGCGAGGGCGACGGGCTGGCCCGTATCGCGACCGAGATCCGCTGTGCCGTCAACACCCTGGAGGCTGTCTCGGCGTCGATCGCCAGCGCCTTCGAACAGTTGAGCGACGCCGCCGACGCGATCGGGTCGCCCCCCGATGGCGACGAAGCGACGGCAGGGTCGCTGCCCGAGGCGCTCGCGGTCATTCGCGCGGGGGCGTTGCTCACGCGTCAGGGCATGTCCGGCCTCGACCGTGATGCGGGTGCGATCCACGACATCGTCGCGGCGATGACCAGCACGCTGGACTGTGAAACCGCGTTTGCCGAGCCGCTGGCGCGCATCAACGCGAAACTCGATGCACTGGCAATGCCGCTGGTCGAAGCGAGCCAGAGCATCTCGGCCACCGGCGAGCAGCTTTTTCACGCGATCAACGCACTCTACACGATGGCACGCGAACGCCAGGTGCACGCCCGCTTTTCGCCATCCCAGGACCAGCCCGAAGCCGAGGTCGCTGCGATGTCAGAGGAAGACGACGACTGCGACGGTCTGTTCTGAGGTCGCGGCGAGTCCTCGACTGGTTCGATCAGCCGAGACGATCGGCCTGAGTCCTGATCCACGCCGCGGTCTCGTCGGGCCGCGTCACCGGAATCATGTGGCCGCCATCGATCAGCGTCAGCGCGGCGTGCGGCACCATGTCGGCGAAGCGGGCGCCGTGTACCTCGGGATCGAGAATCTGGTCGTCGCGGCCGTAGAGGATCGCGATCGGGAGCCAGAGGCCGTGATAGCGCGCGACCATATCGGGCAGGTCGTCATTGGCAGCGACGAGATCGGCAGAGGCTGCCTCGAAATTTGCCGGCCGCGACACCAGCGCCCCGCCGCCGCGCGTCGCGAAATCGGCGGGTACGGGCTCGGGCGCGAACGCCGCCACCGCGCCCTTCTCGCCCGCCAGGATCGCGGCGGGGGTTGCGATCGTCCAGGCCACCGCCTTGCGCGCGGCGGGGGAGACGATCGCGAGAGCCGCGAACGCGCTCGGCGCGCTGTCCTGCGGCTGGGTGAGCGGCGCAATCAGCGCCAAGCCACCGACCGCTTCCGGGTGATCGATCGCCAGCGCGAGCGCCACCGCGCCGCCAAGCGAATGGCCGACAACCAGTGGCTTCTCGAGTTCCAGCGCCGCGATGAAGCGCGCGATCTGGGCGGCTTGCGCGCGGATATTCGCGGTCTCGCCGGGCGCCGAATAGCCGGAGCCGGGCCGGTCGATCAGGATCACGCGGTAGTCGGTCGCGAGGCGGTCGAGCAGCGCATAGCTGAAGTTGCGCATCTGCCCGGCAAGGCCATGGATCATCACGATCGTCGGTCCGGTGCCGCGGTCGAGATAGTGCATCCGGCGGCCATCGACGTCGATGAAGGCGCCGTCGGCGGGTATCATCCGCTCGGTCCGCCGCTGGCTCAGCTTCGCGAACAGCGCAAGACCGCCGACTGCTGCGATCGCCGCCGCGGCCGTCACCGCGCCGATCGAAACGGCAGAGCGCGGTGATTCGACCGGCGCCGGAGTGGTGGCACCGCGCGCCTTGTCGAACCGCATCGTTCCGTCCTCCAGTTTGCCGAATTTCAGCGCGGCGAGATCCAGCGCATAGTTCTGATGCACCTTCCACGGCGCCTTGGACCCCTGATGTGGCAGGATGGCGTTGGCGCGCTGGACATATCCCGAGGTGAAGCCGAGCATCGGCTCGGGTGTCACCGACGGATCGTCGTGCGTGGGCGTGCACATATCATAGCCGTTCGCGTCCATGTGCCGCAGCAGGCGACAGGCGTAGCGGGCCGACAGATCGCATTTCAGCGTCCAAGATGCATTGGTATAGCCGAAGGCGAGCGCCAGGTTGGGCACGTCGCTCACCATCATGCCCTTGTAGATCAGCCGGTCGGCGGGGTTCACGACCTGCCCGTCGACGAGGAGCTCGACACCGCCCAGCAGGCGCAGGACGAGGCCCGTGGCGGTGACGACGATGTCGGCGCGCAGTTCGCGGCCGGATCGCAGCGCGATGCCGGTCGGTGTGAAGCGGGCGACGTGATCGGTCACGATCTCCGCCTTGCCGCCGCGCATCGCCTCGAACAGGTCGGCATCGGGGACGAGGCAGATGCGCTGGTCCCACGGATCGTAGCGCGGTTCGAAATCGCGCTCGACCTCGTAATTCTCGGGCAACTGCGCACGGACGCCCTTCAGGATCAGCGCCTTCATGTGATCGGGACGTTTGCGCGCATAGGCGTAGGTGGCGATGCCGAGTCCGACGCTCTTCCATTTGGTCGCGCTGTCGGCGAGCGTCCTGGGCAGCACGCGGTGCGTCCACCGCGCAAAGCCGTCCTGAGACGGGCGAGAGACGATATAGGTCGGCGAGCGCTGCAGCATCGTGACGTGCGCGGCCTTTTCGGCGAGCGACGGCACCAGCGTCACCGCGGTCGCACCGCTGCCGATCACCACCACGCGCTTGCCGGTCCAGTCGAGGTCGGCGGGCCAGTGCTGCGGATGGACGAGCTGCCCTGCGAAGTCCTCGACCCCCTCGAAAGGGGGCGTGAAGCCGGCGGCATAATCATAATAGCCGCTGCCCATGTACAGGAACCGGCAGATGATCCGCTCCGACGCGGTACCGCCCCGCTCGATCTCGACCGTCCAGCGCGCATCGGCGGACGACCAAGCGGCGCGAACGACGCGGCGGCCGAAGCGGATATGCGCATCGATCCCAAATTCGCGCGCGGTGTCGGCGATATAGTCGCGGATCGCGTCGCCGCCGGCGATCGCCTGGTCGCTCGGCCAGGGGCGGAAGGGGAAGCCCAGCGTGTACATGTCCGAATCCGAACGGATGCCGGGGTAGCGGAACAGGTCCCAGGTGCCGCCGATCGCATCGCGCGCCTCGAGGATCGCGTAGCTTTTGCCCGGGCATTCGGTCTGAAAGCGATAGCCCGCGTCGATCCCCGACAGACCCGCACCGACGATCACGATGTCGAGCTCTTCCGCGGTGCCCGAGCCGGAGGGGATGGACGCAGTCTCAATTGCCATGCCGGAGTGCTCCGATAGAAGGATGCGACAGCAATCGCCGTTATCTGGAAACAGGAGTTATCACTTGAAATCAGGGGCGGCAAGCCAGGACGGACGGCGCTATGGCGGTGCATCGGCGAGCGAGCGCCGCGTCGAGCGGCGCAGCCGGCTGATCCGCGCCGCGATCGCGCTCTATGGTGAGCAGGGCTATCGTCACACGACGGTGACCGCGGTCTGCCGCGCGGCCGGGCTGACCCCGCGCTATTTCTACGAAGCCTTCGCCAATAGCGAAGCGCTGCTTCTCGCGACGTTCGGGGAGGTCACGCAGTTCGTGACGCAGCGGGTCGCCGCGGCCGCCGATGCGGCGGGAGGGACGCCGGAGGATCGGCTGATCGCGCTCCTGACCGCCTATTACGACCTGCTGCGCGACGAGCCGGCCAGCGCGCGCGTCTTCCTGTCGGAATTGTCCGGCATCGACCCGCACGTCGACGAGCTGTTCGAACGCTCGATGGCCAGCTTCGCCGACCTGATCGCCGGCACGCTGGTGCCGGCCCATGTCCCCGGCTCGATCGAGCCGCTGTGCCGTGCCGGCGCCATGCACGGGCTGCTCGCGGTGGCGCGCGACTGGGTAGCGCGGGGGTGCGACGAACCCGTGGCGCTGGTCGTGCGCACGGTCGAGCCACTCTGCCGGATGCTGGTCAACCGCGCGGGTGATGATTAGCGGCGCGATGTCACGTGAACGCCCGATCTGAGGAGGCCCCCCTGCCCTTTGCCACCGCCCACATCAGCCACCTGATCATCCGCGGCGGTCGTGACGACGACGTCATCGCTGCAACACGCTCGATAAGCGCGGTTTCCGAACGCTTAGCGCTTCGCTACACACCGCGGCACGGCGGACGGAGATACCCAGTGGACGATGAATTTGCCGAAGCCGTGGCCGGCGCGCTGGCTGCACAGGGCTTCGTGCTGGAAAACCTGTATGCCTTGCTGTTCGCCAGCGACGCTGATCCGGTCAGGGCCTGTCAGGCTACGGCGCATCGCATGCTGGAGGATTTCGGCAGCCTGCAGGCAACCGGGGTACAGGTCATGACCGACGACGAGGTCAACCGGATCAAGCGACACGCGCTCGATCGGCTCGAGCGGTTCTGGAGCGGCGTGGAACGCCGCCTCGCCAATTTGCCGCAATCCTAGCGCTGGGGTCTCGCTCCACCGACGACGCAGGAGGTGATGCGCGTTGGACACGCGTCCCTTGCTATTACAGGGACTTTTCGGCGCGGATGGCTGATGTCGGAGATTGGACACATGGTGGTTTTTCGTCTGCTTATTACCTTTGCCCTCTGCTTCATTGCGGGTGTCGCGCGCGCCGAGTGCCGTCCTGGCAGCATCGACGCCCTGCCTGAACGCGCGATGCTTCACCTTCCTGCCGCGGGCATGACCGGGCCCGTACCGCTCGTGATCCTGCTCCACGGCAGCACCGGCACGGGGGCGGAGATGCTGCGCGACAGCCACCTCGCCGAGACGGCGGATCGCCACGGCTTCGTCGTCGCGGCGCCCGATGGCGGTATCGCCGCGGATCGTGGCTTTGTCTGGAACATCCCCGGCGTCCCGACCGTCACGGGCAGCATGCCGGCACGCGATGCACGCGACGATGTCCATTATCTGACGGGTCTGATCGACCGGCTCGTCGCAACAGGCTGCGTCGACGGCACGCGGGTATACGCGACCGGCTTGTCGGGTGGTGGACGGATGACGTCCTGGCTCGGCTGCGTCGCCGCACGACGTTTCGCCGCGATCGCGCCGGTGGTCGGACTGCGTGCCGGACGCCCCCTCGCATCCGATGTGTCACGCGCCGATCCCGCGACGTGTCGCTCGACAGCGCCGCTGCCCCTCCTCGCCTTCGCCGGCGATGCCGACACCACCAACCCAATCACCGGCGGCGGCGCGCCCTATTGGCAATATTCACAGGCCACCGCGCTGCAACGCTGGGCCGTGCGGAACGGCTGCTCGGATCCCTATGCCAGCAACCTCGGCGCGACGGTTTACGAACAGGGCTATGCCCGCTGTCAGCACGGCACGAGCGTCGCGGCGCGTGTGACACGCGGCGGGCAGCATAGCTGGTCGGTCGTCGACAATGAGGCAATGTGGGCGTTCTTCTCCCGCCACCGGCGCTAATCCAAAGGTCGGCAGCTACCAGGTCGTCTCGGCAATTCCCGGTTTGGTTGCCAGTTCAAATACTTCGCCGCTCCAACCCTATCCAATGGTTGATTGGCAGTTTAGTTTGCCAGTTGTTTTGTATTTAATTACCTACCGCTTATTACTACCAAGCTGACGCGATGCATTGTCCTCGGTATGAAATCAGGATATGTTGGCGCCATAAGATAATGGGGGGATGAAATGCGGGGGCTTTTGCTTGGCATGATCGCATCAATTCTCGCATCGGCAACCGGAGCCCAGGGGCAACAATTTCCTTCGGCGCAGGGAGTCGGGGCGAACGACAGCGGTACGGGGGAATTCAACCGTCAGCAAAATTTCCGGGATTTCGCAGTCAGCGTTACCGACACCAATCGATTGACGATGCGGCCGGTCCCGGCCGGACCCAAGGACATCATGCAGGGGCTGGAAGTTCATGACGCAAAGGGACTCGTCGTCGGCAAGATCGAGACCGTCGGTAAAGGCTTTGCGGTCGTGTCGAGCGCAATCGGCAGCGTCGAGGTGGACTTTCCGTCCTTTGCAAAAAACAAGAACGGGCTCTTGATCAATATGCCCAAGAGCAAGCTCGACGTCATGATGGCGCACGGTCATCCGGCCCCATGACGTGCCGTTGGGCCTAAACGCCAATAGCGGGGCGTCTGTAGCCGCCGGTCTCGGGTCGCACAGAGCCATGTCTTCCGCCGCTACGGGACGCCGCACCATGCCGCCCGCGCCTGACGGGCCCCCCTTTGAATGCGATCGGTTCGTCCGGCGGAGCCACGGGGTCGCGGCAGGGTCAGATGATCATGCTTCAGTTGCCGGAACCCTGATCGCCGTTGGGTGCGATGCCGGGAAGAATATCACCTGCGGGCATCGGGTCGGGTGGGCGACCCTACCAGCGAGGCAAGCGTCAACAGCCCGGGGTTCCAGCTACAAAGAAGCACTATCCGCAACGGGGAGAGGCGAATGTTCTGGCTGGTGATGCTCGTGCTGGGGGGACAGGGCACGCTGACGCCCGTGATCGTCCGCAACGCGAGTGAGATGCTCACGTCCGACGATTACGTCTCGCGCGCAGTCGGTACGGGCAAGAGCGGCTACACGGTGGTCGAGATCCTGATCGATCCGACTGGAAAACCTCAGACGTGCGGCCTTGTCTCGACCAGCGGATCCAAGGATCTGGACCTGAAGGCGTGTGCAGCCGGGGTGCTGCGGGGTAAATATGCGCCCGCTACGGACGAGACCGGGTCGCCCATGTACGGTGTCTACCGGATGCGGGTTCGGTGGCACATGGAGCTCTTCTTCGATGCTTCTACCCCTACACCCAAGGTGCCGGCAGACATCGTGCTGGAAGTCGCGAAGCTGCCGGCGGGGCAGAGGTCCGTTGCTGTCACCCTGGCCTATCTGGTCGGGGAAGACGGCGCGATCCGACGCTGTTCGGTTATAACGTCGAGCGGCTCTGCGCCATTCGATACCGGCGCCTGTTCTTCGATGATAAAGCATTATCGATACGCACCGGCCAAGGACAAGGCCGACAAGGCGTGGCCAGTCATTCGCATGCAGCGGATTGAGTTCACCTCGACTAAACTGGGTTAACCTGACCCGATAGGCGCACGTGATCAATGTTCGTTACCATTGACACCGCTTTGCCATTCTTCCGGTTTCGCCCGCATGACACCGCCGCCCCGACGCTCCGGTATACCACCAGTAATCGCGTACCATCGTGATACAAGTTCGACGTTAACCATTCATCTAAGTTGTTCGAAAGACCGACGGTCTTCGCTAGTTGACGCTCGAGCTTGATGACGAGCGGCCTGGCCCTCGCATGAAGCCCGTGACCGAAGCGGGGACAAAGAATGGCGAACGCAACTCCGGTGACCGTTGATGGCACTCTGAACGACTGGACCGCCGGCGACCGGATCGACCGTGGCCTCGGTGCGGGCTACGCGATCTATGCCCGCAGCGACGGCGCGGATTTTGCCTTTGCGATGACCGCGCCGACCGCGATCGGCGCAAACACCACCGCGTGGCTCAACACCGATCGCAACGCCGCCACCGGCTATCAGGTGTTCGGGTTCGCAGGCGGTGCCGAATTCAACGTCAATTTCGCCGCCGACGGCACGGTCTCGCTGTACAGCGGCGCGGCGGGGCAGACGCTGATCGCCAGCGGCCTGCAGGCGGCGTGGTCGGCGGATCGCACCACCGTCGAATTCAAGGTCCCAAAGGCGGCGATCGGCAATCCGAACGCGATCGACACGATATACGACGTCAACGACACCGCATTCCTGCCCGGCAGCTATTCGAACCCCGCGTTCACCGTGTTCAACGACACCGACGTGGTTGCCGATCCCTCGCACCGCATCGCGATCGTCTGGTCCGATACGACCGCCAACGCCTATTTCAGCAAGACCGCTTATTCGCAGCTGTTCATGGCGGCGCAGAGCCAGGCGATGCAGGCGGGCGTGCCGTTCGACATCCTGACCGAAGGCGATCTTACCAACCTGGCGACGCTCGCGAAATACGACACGATCGTCTTCCCGTCGTTCCGCAACGTCGAGGCGGGCAAGGCCGACCAGATCGCGCAGACGCTGGAACAGGCGACCACGCAATTCGGCATCGGCCTGGTCGCGGCGGGCGAGTTCATGACCAACGGCGCGGACAATGCCGCGCTGGCCGGTGACTCCTATTCGCGGATGAAGCTGTTGTTCGACGCGACGCGCGTGACCGGCGGCTTTCCGGCCGACGTGACGGTCAAGGCGAGCGATACGTCACAGCTGGTGCTCGACGGCTATGCCGACGGGCAGGTCATCCGCCAATATACCGGCATCGGCTGGAATGCGTTCACCAGCGTCAGCGGAACCGGCACGACGATCGCGACCGAGACGGTCAACGGCCAGACCTATGCGGCGGCGATCGCGACGCAGACCGGCGGGCGCAACGTGCTGTTCTCGAGCGAAGCGGTGATGGCCGACGACAATCTGCTCCAGAAGGCGATCGATTATTCGGTCCATGGCAACGGCCTGTCGGTCGGGTTGCAGATGACGCGGCAGAGCGGCCTGTTCGCGTCGCGCGTCGATATGGATCAGAGCCAGGAGCGCGAAGAGGTCAATCCGGCGGGTACCGCGCCCGGCATCTACGACAAGCTGCTGCCGATCCTCACCGAATGGAAGACCGACTATAATTTCGTCGGCAGCTATTACGTCAATGTCGGCAACGATGCCGCGAACGGTCAGTCGACCGACTGGGCGGTCTCGCTACCCGTTTACAAGGCACTGCTCGATGCCGGCAACGAGGTCGGCTCGCACAGCTACACGCATCCCGAGAACACCAATCTGCTGACCGATGCGCAGATCGCGTTCGAGTTCGGCCAGTCGCGTGCCGAGCTGGAAAAGCAGCTGAGCGCGTATCTTGGCAAGACCGTGACGGTCGGCGGTGCCGCGGTACCGGGCGCGCCTGAGCAGATCGCGACGAGCCAGGAAATCCTGAAATACGTGACCTATCTCAGCGGCGGTTATTCGGGCGTCGGTGCGGGTTATCCCAACGCGGTCGGGTACATGACCCCGCAGAACGCCGCGGACGACAAGGTGTATATTGCACCGAACACGTCGTTCGACTTCTCGCTGATCGAGTTCCAGAAGAAGACCGTTGCCGAAGCCAGCGCCATCTGGGCCAAGGAGTTCGCCGCGCTGACCGCCGGTGGCGATGCGCCGGTCGTGGTGTGGCCGTGGCATGATTACGGCCCGACCATGTGGGCGAGCGACGGCGCGACCAGCCCGTACACCAAGCAGATGTTCACCACGTTCATCGCGCAGGCCGCCGCGGCGGGGGTGGAGTTCGTGACGCTTGCCGATCTGGCAGGCCGGGTCAGCGCGTTCCAGAATGCGACGATCACCTCGACCGTCGTCGGCAACACGATCACCGCGACGGTCGGCGCGACGACGGGCAGCTTCTCGCTCGACGTCGACGGCCAGAGCAGCGGCCAAGTGATCAAGGGTGTCGCGGGCTGGTACGCCTATGACGCGGACACCGTGTTCCTGCCCAAGGCGGGCGGGACCTATGCGATCACGATGGGCGCGGTGGCGGACGACGTGACTCACATCACCGCGCTGCCGATGCGCGCGACGCTGACGACACTGAGCGGCGACGGACGCGACCTGGCGTTCACGGTCGAGGGCGAGGGCAAAGTCACCGTCGATCTGAAGGCGCCCGGCACCGACTGGACGACGGTGAGCGGCGGGACGATCGCCAGCCAGATCGGCGAGATCCTGACCATCGACCTCGGCGCGATCGGCGTTCACGATGTGAAGATCGGTCATCAGGCCAATGTCGATCCGGTGCTGACGTCGTTCGCGGGCGGCACGACGGGATCGCTGTCGATCGCTGAGAACGGCACGGCACTGACGACGATCACCGCGACCGACGCCAACATCGTCTGGGGCGATTCGATCAAATATTCGATCGGTGCGGGCGGCGACGGCGCGAATTTCTCGATCGACGCGACGACGGGTGTGCTCAAGTTCGTCACCGCGCCCGATTTCGAGGCGCCCACCGATGCCAACCGCGACAATATATACGGCGTGACGGTGGTCGCGACCGACGCACGCGGCGCGATCGACACGCAGACGCTGACGATCGGCGTGACGGACGTGGTCGGCATCACGAAGACCGGGACGATATTTTCTGAGACGATCAACGGCACCAGCGAGCAGGATGTGCTCGACGGCAGCTGGGGTAATGACGTGCTCAACGGGCTCGGCGGCAACGACCGGCTCATTGGTGGGCTCGGCAACGACACGCTCAACGGCGGCGCGGGCAACGACACGCTGATCGGCGGCAATGGCAGGGATATCCTGAGCGGCGGCGACGGCAACGACATCCTGATCGGTGGCGACGACTTGGACATGATGACCGGCGGTGCCGGCGCGGACATCTTCCGGTTCGAGGCCAGGGGCGACAGCCTCGCATCGGCGTCGCGCGACGTGATTACCGACTTCACGGTCGGGCAGGACAAGATCGACCTGTCAATGATCGACGCCAACACGTCGCTGTTTGCACGCGGCGATCAGGCGTTCAGCTTCATCGGCACGAGCGCGCGTTTCACCGCGCCGGGGCAGCTGCGCTACAGCTACCAGATGATCGGCGGGAAGGAATTCACCGTCGTCGAGGGCAATATCGACAGCGGTGCGGGCGCCGATTTCTCGATCGCGTTGGCCGGTCAACACGTGCTGACCGCGAACGATTTCTTCATGTAAGCTGCGCCATAGGCCGGCGAAGTTATGGCGGGCATAGGCTTCCAGTTAGCGAAAACCGCGCGCGAGGGCGGTGTCGGCGGGATCGTCGGCGCCGCCGCATTCGGTGCGGTGATCAGCGCGGGACCGTGGTTGATCACCGCGGTCGCGATGGCGTTGCTCACCCATTGGTTGGGCACGCATCTCGGCGCACGCGGCGCGCGGACCGTCCAGACGATCCTCGTCTATGCGTTCAGCCTGTCCGCGCTCGCTGCGGCGCCGGTCGGCATTCTCGCGACACGGATGGCCGCAGATCGGATCTTCGCGCGGGACGCAGGCGGCGTATCGGGCATCATGCTGGTCGCGCTCGCGGCCGGCGGCGGGATCGCGCTGGCGATCGGGGCGATCGTGTTCGGAACCCTTGCCGGACTTCCAATTGGCGAGGCCGCGCTTGCGACGCTGATCCTTGCCTGGCTGACGCAGGTCTGGATCGCCGCGCCCCTGCTTACCGCGCTGCGCCGGTACCGAGCGATACCCCTCGCCTATCTGCTCGGCATCGGCGTCGCGATGCTGCTCTTGGCGCTCCTGCCAAGGCCCGACGTCTCCACCGTTCTCGCGGTCATTGCCGGGGGCGTCGGCTTGACGCTCGCCGCGATCATGGCGGTGATCCGCCGACATTTCTCCGCATCGCCCGTCCTGCCGACGCGGGACGCGATGGCGCCACGCCTCGCACTTATCGTTGCCGCGGCGGGCATTGCCGGAGTCGCGGCGATCTGGGTCGACAAATGGCTCCTGTGGACGGGGCCGCAGAGCATTCGCGCGATCGGACTGCTCCGCCTGAACCCGATCAACGATCAGGGCAGTTTTCTGGGGCTGCTGACGATGGTGCCGGGCCTGACGCTGTTGCTGATCGTCGCCGAGACGCGGTTCGATCGCGCATTCGGCGACATGATCGTCCGGTGTACCGGCACCTCGACGCTGCAGCGTATCGAGGAGGCGCGCAGCGACCTCGCGCGGACAATGTTCGACGGGCTGCGGATCATGCTGCTGGTACAGGCGCTCGTCGCGGCGCTCGCCTGGGTGTTCGCGGTGCCGCTGTTCGAGCTGATCGGCGCGGACGCACGCGCGGTCTTCGCGTTTCGCCAGACCGCGCTCGGCACCGTCTTTCACCTCGTGGTGATCGCGGCCACGGTCGTGCTGGCCTATTATGACCTGTTCGGGCGGATCCTCGTGACCTGGACCGCTTTCGCGATTGGCAGCGGACTTGCGACACTTCTCCAATGGGACACGGGGTTCGCCGCGTTCGGCTGGGGCTATATGGCCGGCGCCGTCGTCGGGGCGTCAGTCGGCCTCGCGCTGGTCGCTGAAGCCACGGTCAACCTCACCTATCTGCTGTTCGTCGGCAACAATCCCTCCGTCGTGGGGCATGGAGGACGTCTGTTGTGACGGGATTTACGGATATGCGCCGCCGCGGGGTAGTCCAGAGGCTGCTCGCGCTCGGCGCGGCCGGCTGGGCATTGGGCGGCCGCCACCAGTCGGACGCTGCGCCCGGACCGTCCGCGAACGCTGCGGTGCGCTGGGGCGTCGATTACGGTGCCGCGACTGATCCCGTGCTGGCACGCGGCTGCGCGCTGCTGGTCCTCGAGCCGCATCATGCGCGGCCGATCGCGCCGCTTCGCGGTCCGGGCAGCACGCTGCTCGGCTATGTCAGCTTCGGGGAAGTCGAACGCAACCGACCCTATTTCGCCGGGCTGGACAAGGCCGGCGCGCTCAAGGCCGCCAACCCCAACTGGCCCGACGCGCGGCTCGCCGACCTGCGTCATCCGGCGTGGCGGGCAGCGGTGGTCGACCGGCTCGTCCCCGCGATCCTCGCGCTCGGCTATGACGGAATCTTCATCGATACGATGGATAATGCCGAGGCGATGGAACAGCAGGATCCGGTGGCCAACAAGGGCATGGTAGCGGCAGGCGTATCGCTGATCGCCGCCGTGCGCGCCCGCTTCCCCAAGATCCGCATCATGCTCAACCGCGGCTATGCGCTGCTGCCCGATGTCGCGCCGAAGATCGACTATCTGCTCGGCGAGGCGATGGCGTCGCGGTGGAATTTTGCGGCCAAAGACTATGAGTTGCTGAGCGATTCGGACTGGGCCTGGCAAGCGGGTCGCCTGCGCACCGCACAGGCGCGGAACCCGGCGCTGGCGCTGATGACGCTGGATTACTGGGATCCGGCGGATACGAAACAGGTCGCGGCGCTGTATGCGCGAGAGCGTGCGGCGGGGTTCAGCCCCTATGTCGCGACCCTGGCGCTCGACCAGCTCATGCCGGAGCCGGCGGGGTGAGGATCGACCGCGACCGCGCACGGCTTGCGCTCCTGCTGCCCGCGCTGACCGGGATCGGTCTGCTCGCGGGCGGGTTGATGCTGTTGCCGAAGGAGCGTGAAATCCTCCCCGCCGTTCGTCGGGCGCAGCCGGTGCCGTTTTCGACTGCGCGCAGTTCGATGCCCGCGCCAGCATCACCGGTGCTGCCGCCTGCGCATCCGTCGATCACGGCGCAGATCGCGACCGCGGACGCAGCGACGCTCGCCGCGCTCACGACGCGGCTGATCGCAGAGGGCCAGCCGGTGTCCACGCTGCAGGTCGCCTATGATCTGGTCGCTGCGAAGCGACCGGCGGTTGCGCTCGATTATCTGGCGGCCCGGCCCGATGGTGCGACCGCAGCAACGTGGCGCCTCCGCATCGATCTTCTTCACCGGACCGGACGCGCCGCGAACGCTGCCGCGCTGGTCGCGCGGGCGGTGGAGAAGCGAGGCGCCCTGCCCGCTGCGGATATCGTCGCGGCGGCCTATGCGATCGATCGGCCCGACTTGGTGATCGTGGCGGCGGCGAACCACGTCATCCCGCCGCCCGATACCGCGCTGGCGCTGGATCTCGCGCGGCGTGCCGACACGGCCGGGCGGCGCGATCTGATCGCGTTGCTCGACACCACGACGACCGCGAACTGGCGCGCCGCAGACCCTTGGCTCGCCATCCGGGTGGCGGCGCGTTCAAGGGATACCGCGGCAGGCTTGCGGGCGGCCGGCTACCTCGCCGTCGAGCAACGCCAGGCGGCGCGCGAGGCCATCCTGACCGAAGCGGGCGACCGTGCCGGTCTGCGGACCGAGTTGCTCGCACATGCGGCCGCGCCCGGTGTGCCGCTCGAGCAGATTGCGGAGCGGCTGGTAGCGGCCGGGTATCGCGGGGATGCGACGGCGGTGCTGCGGCGTGCCGCGGCCGGGCTGGCACCGCCAGCGCCGGCCGCACAGCGCCTGCTCTATCTGATGGGTCCGCGTCCCGGATCCGACGATCTCGCCTGGCTGAAACAGCAGAGCCTGCAAGGCAGCGCGACCCGGCAGCGCAGCTGGCTAGCCTGCTATGCCGAACGCGATCAACCGGGCGCTGCGCTGGTGTTCCTGTCCCGGCATCCGCTCGCGGACGAGACCGATGTGATGCTGATGCGGCTGTCGCTGGCGCGCACGACTGGCAATGACGCCGCCGGTCGAACGGTGCTGACCGCGTTGCTCGACGGCCGCGCGCTATCCCCCGATCAGGTCCGCGCCGTGTCCGCTGCGGCGCCCGCGCGGATTGATCCGGCACAGGCGGCGACGATCACGAAACGCCGTGTCGCGGCCGGGATTGCTGCGCCGCGCGATCAGCTCGATCTCGCCTGGGCAGCGTGGAACGCGGGCGATGCGAAGGCTGCGGGACAATGGCTCGACGCGCATCTTGCGACCACCCCGACCGATCTGCCCGCGCTGCGCTTGATGGCCGACGTGCAGGCGCGGATCAATGGCGTGCGGGGGTCACGCCCCTGGCTCGAACGCGCGCTCGCCCAGACGCCTGCCGACAGCAGGGCGCGCGCGGAAGTGCTCGAGAAGCTCGGTCGGCGGGACGAGGCGATAAGATTGGTCGAGACGCTGCGATCCGAAACGCCGCAGGACCGATCGCTTGCCGCGCTGCATGCCCGGCTGCTGATCACTGAAGGCAAGCCGGGCCTTGCGCGGGCGGTGTTGGTGCAATGATCAGCCTGTTTCTCTGCCTCGCGGATGCGCCGGTGCTGGTCGTCCCCCGGACCGTCTTTGCGGATGGCCGGATCGTCACGCCCGAGTCCCGGCTCGCCTGGCCCGACGACGCCCTCGTCCGGATCGAGGATCATGACGGAGAACTGGTCGCGCGGTTCGATCGACCGATCGCGCCCGCACGGCTCGCCGCGTTCCGTGAGGCGGCGGGCGACGCGATCGGCGATCTGCGCTGGAACGACGACAGCCTGGTCCTTCGTCCTGCGGCGGGCTGGACGATGCGCTGGCGGCAGACGGGCCCGGTCGTCGCGCTCGCCTTCTCACCGCCCGCGGACGGCGCGCTGCTCGAAGCCGCCGACGACAGCGCGTCCGACGCCGCACTGGCCGCAATCGAGGCGGACGTGGCCGCCGGCTATCCGGGATCGGCCCTGCGCGCGGCGACCAGGCTCGCACATCGCTATCCGACCGACCGACGCGCCGCCCGCCTGCTCGCCGACACGCGTCTCGCCCAAGGCGACGTCCGCGGCGCCGCCCGCGAGTACCGCGCGCTCGCGGCGGACGACCTGACCGCACGGCGTACGATCGTTGCCGCGGCGGGGACCGCCAGCATCGGCGTCACCGCGCGCGACGGCAGCGACCTCGCACAGACCGAATTCGCTGCGCGGATCGACGCAGCGGTCGGCGACACGCTCGATGTGGGGAGCGGCGTTCGACAGCTCGTCAGCAGCGTCGCCACCGCCGCGCCAACCCTGCGATCCGGTGACACCGTCGTCGACGCCTCGCTGGCCGCGGCGTTCGACGGCGCGGTCCGCATCCAGCTCTTTGCCTCCGCCGCGCTCGACGACGCGGTGACGGGTGGCGGTGCCAGAATCACGGCAGGGGCCGCCGACGCGCAGTTCCGCGCGACCTTGAGCCGCCACATGCCGGATTATTCGACCCCGGCGCAGGTGCTTGCGGGAGGATATCTCTCGCGCGCGCTGATCGGCGTCACCTACCGCCTGACGCCGGGCGTGGTCGCGCAAGGAGATATCGGCGCCTACCGGTACGGCCTCGCAACCGGTAGCGGTGCAAGCGACACCATCGTCGCGAGCGCCGGCGTGGATTATCTCATTCGCCGCCAGTTCCCGGCGCTCGGGCTGACCTACCGCTTCGACGCGGAATATGTTCAGCGCATGCAGATCGGCGCAGACCGCCTTGCCGTCATCCCGCTGGCAACCCGCGAGAACCACACCATCCAGGGCCTTGCCAGCGGCGCGGTCGGCGCGGTGCAGATGACCGCGCTCGCGGGCTGGACCGTCGATCGGTTCGGCGGCGATGGCCCCACCGCCAGCCTGGGTCTCGCCGCCCCGATCGCGGTCGCGTGGCGGGTCGAGGGCAGCGGCGGCATCACGTCGATCGCGCGACAGGGGTTTGCGGGCCGCCAGTTTTATGCGCGCGCGCTGCTGACACGCAGCCTCGGGGATACGCAGTGACGCACGACGACTCTGCGCCAAAATGGCAAACCCGGTGGCGACGCCCCGTGCGCATCGCGCTGGAGATCACCCTCACCTTCGCCGTGCTGGCTGCGTTCGACTGGTGGCTGACGGGCGAAACTGGCTTTACGCGCGTCCAGCCCAACCCCTATTGGCTGCCGGTGCTGGTGATGGCGCTCGCCTATGGCACCGGCCCCGGCGTCCTCGCCGCGGCCATCGCGTCGGGGCTATGGCTCGCGCATGTCCACGACGACACGGGCGCGCGCGACTATCTCGACCATCTGTTCCATCTGTCGCTCCAGCCATTAATGTGGTTCGTCGCTGCCGGAGTCATCGGCGAAGTGACGATCATGCGGACCGCGCGGCACGATCGGCTGGAAAAGCGCGGCGGGGTCGCGGCGCGGAATCTGGCACGGCTGACCGAGGCGTTTGCGGCGCTGTCGCGGACCAACCGGCTGTTGCAGGTGCAGATCGCGACCGAGGCGCATACCGTCGGCCATGCGATCGAGACGGCCGCGCGACTCTGTTCGCAGGACCTGGCCGAACGACGTGGCGCGATCGGCGAATTGATCGCACTTGCCGCGCGGACCCCCGACTTCACCTGTTACCGCATGACCGGTGACAAGGCGCGCGCATGGATCCGCGGACCGGTTACCGCGGGACGGCGCGACACCCTGCCAGCGACGTTGATGGAGCGGATGGCACGGTCGCAGGGGATGCTGCACGTCGCGAGGCGCACCGATAGGATCGTGCTCGATGGTATCGGCGTCGCCGCGATCGCCCTGCCCGATCCGAAGACCGGCAAGCTTGTCGGGTGCCTGGTCCTCCACGCGCTGCCGTTCGAGACGCTGAACGCCAGCCGTACCGCCGAACTGACCGAGATCGCCGCCTGGCTGACGCCGCTGCTCGCCGATACGCTGCACGCGACCCAGCGGCCGGTCAGGGCCGCCGGGCTGGTCGCGTGATCCGCCGCCTCACTGCGCTCGCGCTGCTGGAGATGGTCGTCCTGACGGCGTGCTGGCTTTCCGAACTTGCGGCCGGCTGGGCGCTCGCAGTCCATGCCGTGGCTAGCGGAATTGGGCTCACTTTGTGGCTCCGCAGCGGTGCGGTGGCTGGTTTTGCGGCGGCGATGCTCAGTGTGATGGGCCCGCTTGGCCTGCTTGTTGCCCTGCCCCTTGCTCGCTTCGTCAGACCCGCCGCCTACCGGAGCGACGACGAGATGTTCGGCCCTGTTGCCGGGCGTTCCGCACAGCGTGGCGCGCGTCTCGCGGTGGCCCGCATGCTCGACGGGCGGGTTCATCATGCCACCCCCGATACGCTGAGCTCGCTCGTCACGATCATGCGTCACGGCGCGGTCGCCGAGCGGCGCCGGGCACTGGAGACCGTGGTGCGGTCCTTCGAGCCCGCGCTGTCGCCGCTCATCGCGCTGGCGCTGACCGACAGCGACCAGACGATCCGCGCGCTTGCGGCGGCCGCGTCGGCGCGCGTCGCGGAAAATCTGGTGCTCGCCCGTGCGCGGCTCTCGGCTCGTCTTGCGGACGACGCCGATCCCGATGCCGCGACGAACCTGGCACGGCTGCTCGGGGATCACGCGCGTTCGGACGTGCTGCTGTCCGATTCACAGCGCCTCCACCTGCGCGAGGACGCGGTTGCGACAATGGCCGCTGCGGTATCTGACGGGGCGGACGACCGGCATGCGGACACGCGCGATGCGTTGATGATCGAGGCGTTCTGGGCTGCTGGCGATTATGACGCAATCGACCGGATGGCGACCGCGATCCAGCCGTCGGTGGACCGGACCGATGCTCCGATCGGCGTGAACGACCGCGGCGCATCGACGCTGGCAAACTGGTGGCTGACGGGCGCGGTGGCATGATCCCGCTGTCCGCCCTGACCGAAACGTCCCGGCACGCGCCGCTCGACGTGCCGGACGCCGACATCTGCCTGATCGTCGAGGGCGCCTATCCCTATGTGATCGGCGGCGTATCCGGCTGGCTGCAGGATCTGATCACGCATCTGCCCGACGTCCGGTTCGTGATCGCCGCGATCAAGCCGGGTGCGGGGCTGCTCGCGTTCCAGCTCGCCCCGCCGCCCAACGTCGTCGCGGTGGTCGAAATCGGCCTGGCGCCCGCGCCGGCGATGCCGCGCGCGATCCCGGATCGGATCGCGGTGCCGATCGCCGACGCGCTGGTCGCGTTCGTCGCGACCGGTGGCGCGGAGCGGCTGGCGACGCTGATCGACGTGATCGGCGGGATCGCGCGACCGCTTGCCCCCGGTGACATCCTGTCGCACCCGGCCGTCTTCGCACGGCTCAGGCGCCATTATCAGGCGATGCTGCCCAAGGCCTCGTTCCACCATTATTTCTGGGCGATGCGCGTGCTGCTCGGCGGGTTGCTCGCGGTGCTGACCGCGCCCCTGCCGCGCGCCAAGGCCTATCACACGATCTCGACCGGCTTCGCAGGCCTGCTCGCCGCCCGCGCCGCGCGCGAGACCGGGCGCCCGGCGTTCATCACCGAACACGGCATCTATCTGCTCGAACGCCAGATCGAGGTGATGATGGCGGACTGGATCGGCGATCAGGTCGACACCGGGCTCGAGCTCGAACGCAGCGTGCGCGATCTGCGCGACCTCTGGGTCCGTGCCTTCACCAGCTATGCGACCGCCTGCTATGACAGCTGCGATCCGATCGTTGCGCTGTACGGCGAGAATACGGCGGTCCAGCGCCGGCTGGGTGCCGCTGCCGACCGGGTCCGCGTCATTCCCAACGGGATCGATTCGAAGCGGTTCGCAGCGCTCCCGGACCAGCGCGATCCGGCACACCCGCTGGTCGCGCTGCTCGGCCGCGTGGTCCCGATCAAGGACGTGAAGACGTTCATCCGCGCCGCCGCGATCGCGCACGCCGAACGCTCCGACATCCGCTTCGTCGTGCTCGGCCCCGAGGATGAGGACCCGGAATATGCTGCCGAATGCTCGCGGCTGGTCGAGGATCTGGATCTGTCGCCGGTCTTCCGCTTCGCCGGGCGCGTGCGGATCGAGGACTGGATGGCGAAGATCGATCTGCTCGTGCTCACCAGCCTGTCCGAAGCGCAGCCGCTGGTGATCCTGGAAGGCGGCGCCTGCGGGATCCCGGTCGTCGCGCCCGACGTCGGCAGCTGCCGCGAGATGATCGAAGGACGCGGCGGGGCGGACTCAGGCCATGGCGGTATCATCACCCCGCTGGTCAATCCGGCAGCGACCGCGGCGGGGATCCTCGCGATCGCGGGCGATCCGGCGATGCGATCGGCAATGGGCGAAACCATGCGCGAACGCGTCCGCCGCGACTATGATCACGACACGATCATCGGGGCCTATGCGGAACTCTACGCAACCCTGATCCAGCGATAGCCTACGCGCGAACGCCGGATCGGATCATCTCCCGCCGGTGACTACCGCATCGTTCAGATCGGCCGCGACCGGGCCCGCAAGCACCGGAACCGGCGCGATCGGCAGCACATTGCCGATCGGCCCTGGCAAGGTCTTGACGGCGGCCGGCCTGATCCGCGCGTCGGTGGCAGGCGCCATTACGGGTGCAGCCGGGGCGGTGCCAGCGGGCTTCTGCGCACGGTCGATCGGCGCGAGCACCGGATCGAACGGCCCGAATGTCTTGGCCCGCACCACCCGCGTGTTCTGCGCCGGATCATAGGTCGGCACCGCCTGATCGATCGCCGCCGCCTGCAGTCGCCCGAGCGTGGCCAAAAGCCGCGCCTCTGCGGCATAGGCGCCATAGGTCGCGTTGACGAAGACGAGTTGCGCGGTCAGCAGGCGCTGTTCCGAATCCAGCACCTCGAAATTCGAGCGAAATCCTTCCGCGAAGCCGCGCTGAACCCCGGTGAGCGCCGACTCCGCTGCCTCGGTCGCGCGCTGCCCCGCCGCCATCTGTTCGCTACCCGCCACCGCCTGGTTCCAGGCGTTCTGGGCATTGGCGAGTGCGGCACGCCGCGCGGTCTCGACCTCGAACCCGAGTTGCTGGCGTTCGGCGACCGCGGCGCGGACGCGCGAGCCGATCACGCCGCCGGTCAACAGCGGCATCGTCACCGTGACCCCGCCGGTCGCCTGCGCACCAGCATCGCGCAGGCGGTAGGAATAGGGGCTTCCATAGCCATAGCTTCCCGACAGCGCGACGATCGGTGCACGTTCGGCGCGCTGCGCCGCGATCCGCGCGTCCCCCGCCTTGGTGGCGAGGATCGCCTGCCACAGGCTCGGGCTCTCCTTCTCCACCACGGCGAACGCGGCATCGAGCGAGCGCGGCAGGCCGGGCAGCGTCGGCGGCACGAGCAACGTCCCCGGATTACGCCCGACGACCGCCGCGAACCGCCCGCGGCTTGCCTGGAGATTGACCGTCGCCTGCGCCAGCTGCGCGCGGATGATCTCGCGCTGCGCCTCGGCCTGTGCGATGTCGGTGCGGGTCAGGTCGCCACCCCGTTCGCGTGCGATCGCCTGGGTCACCTGCCGCCCATAGGAGTCGAGCGAGCGCTGCTGGATCGCCACCAGCGCCTGGTCGCGCCGCACCGAGACGAACGCATCGACGACTTCGAGCAGTATCGCATTTTCCGCCTCGCGCAGGCGCTCTCGCCCGGCAAGCACGGTCGCCTCGGCCGCCGACACCTGCGCCGCGGTTCGCCCGCCGTTAAGCAGAATCTGCGATGCGGTCAGCGACGCCCCCAGGGTCCGCCCCCGCGCCGTATCGAAATCGCCGAGCAGCCCGCGCTGATCCTGCGACTGATATTGCAGCGTCATGTTGATGCCCGCGGTCAGCCGATACGCGGCCCCCGCCTGAACGATCTGCTCGTCGAGCGCGCGAAGCTGGGCGCGCTGTCCCTCGAGCGACGGATTGCTGCGATAGGCGTCGGCGATCGCCTGTCCCAGCGTTTCGGGCGCTGCGGTTGCTGCCTCCTGTGCCGTCTGCGCGAGCGCGGGCATGGCCGGCACCAGCAGCATGGCGACGGCGAGGCAGATCCTCTCAGCGTTCATGAAGCGACCGTGAAAAGGCCTCGGTCAACGGGTCGAGAAGATAGTCGAGCGCAGTCCGCGACCGCAGCTTGACGAGGACGGTAACCGGTACGCCCGCGCGGATCCCCGTATCGCGACCGCGCACCGCCTCGATCTTGGCGATCTGAGCGCGCGGCACGGTAATTTCCGCACTGAAATAGCTGCGACCGGTCTGCTCGTCGCGGAGCGAATCCGCGGAAACGGTGCGGACCGTGCCGAGCAGGATCGGCAGGTCGCGTTCGTGCAGCGACAGGAATTTCACCTCCGCCTCGCGCCCGGCAAACACCCCGTCGATGTCGCCCGGCGAGAAATTTGCGCGCACCACAAGCGGCGCGGCGTCGGGGACGATGTCGAGGATCGCCTGGCCCGGCTGGATCACGCCCCCCACGGAGAAGACGCGCAAGCCGACCACGCGGCCCGCCACCGGCGCACGGATGATCGTGCGAGCCAGCTGTTCGCGGGCCGCGGCCAGCTTGGGCAAGACCTCGTTCAACTGGAACTGCGTGTCGCGCAGCAAAGTCGCGCTTTCCTCGACATATTTGCGGCGGGTCTGAACGCCTTCCGCGCGGGTCTGGCCGATCTGCTCACGCGCGGCCGCCGAGCGTGAGACATAGTCGGCATCGGTCCCTTCGAGCTGCTGGATCGAGCGTTCGATCGCACGGACCGTGTTGCGCGACACATAGCCCTGGTCGGCAAGCGCCCGCGTGCTGTCGAGCTGCTGCCGGAGCGAGGCGCGCTGGCGGGCGGTCGCCTGCGCCTGCGCGTTGAAGCCGGTCGTCTGCTGCGCGACGGTCGCCTCCTGCTGGCGGAGGACCGCGCCATTGGCGGCGAGCGCGGCCGAGCGTGCCGACCGCTGCGCAAGCTGGAGCGACTTCGCCCGCTCGACGAGACGGAGGTCGTCGCCCTGCGCGGACGCGAAATCCGCGGGCCAGACGATCGCGCCGCCGCGAACGTCCGCTTCGAGCCGGGCCCGTTGCGCCTGGAGGTCGATGACGCTGGCGGCCAGCGCACGCTCGCTCGCGGTGACTTCGGCGCCTTCGAGCCGGAACAGGACGTCGCCTGCACGGACGTGCTGGCCGTCGCGCACCGCCATCGCCGCGACGATCCCGCCCTCGCGGTGCTGGACGGTCTGGCGATTGCCCGCGACGACCACCTGCCCCTCGCCTGCCGCCGCGGCATCGAGCCGCGCGAACGCCGCCCAACCGAGCCCCACGACGAAGAACAGGATCGCGACCAGCCCGCCGATCAGGATCGCATGCCGCGGGGAATCGTCGAGACGGAGGCGATCCGCGAGGCTTGGGCCGCCGGCGGCGGGGACCGGGCTGGCCAGTTCGGCGGGGATCATCGGGTGCCTCCGGTCGCGGCGACGGGCCCCGCGCTGGCCGGGCGCAACACCTTGGCGCGGTCGTCGAACAGCTGGATCGTGCCGTTACGCAGCACCATGATCTTGTCGACCGCCTGCAAAAGCCCGGTCCGATGCGTCGACACGATCACTGTCGCGCCACGCGCACGGAGGGTCGAGAGCGTCGTCACCAGCCGCGCTTCTCCATCGCTGTCGAGATGCGCGTTGGGCTCGTCGAGGAACAGGATCGTCGGCGTACCGAACAGCGCGCGCGCCAGCGCGACCGACTGGTTCTGCCCCGCCGACAGCCCCGACCCGTCCGCCATGCTCAGCATCGTCGCATAGCCATTGGGCAGGCCGAGGATCACCTCATGCGCACCCGCCGCCTGTGCCGCCTCGACCACCGCGGCGTCGAGCTGCTCGCTCTCACCCGCCAGCACCGACTGGAACCGTGAGATATTAGTGTGCACCGTGGTCGGGAACAGCGACGGGGATTGCGGCATGTAGCCGACGTACCGGCCGAGCTGTTCGCGGTTCCAGTCCGCGAGACTCGCATCGTCGATCCGCACCTCGCCCGCGTCCGGCGACAGCGCACCCGACAATACGCGCAGCAACGTCGACTTGCCCGCACCGCTCGGGCCGACCAGCGCGACGATCTCGCCGGGCGCGACGGCGAAACTTATGTCCGACAGCAAGGCGCGGTCGCTGCCTTCCGCGCGCACCGTGATACCGCGGACGTCGATCCGGCCGGTCGGCACGGGCAGCGTCGTCGCGTCGATCGCGGGCCCCGGCATCCGGCAGAACGCATCGAGATCGCGAAAGGCGTTGCGCGCGGCAGCGAGCGGCTTCATCGCCCCGAGGATCTGCTCGACCGGCTGAAGTGCCCGCCCCAGCAGCAGCGACGCCGCGAAGATGGCGCCGCCCGAAATATCCTGCCGGATCGCCAGCAGCGCGCCGAGCGCGAGCGCGAGGGACTGGAGCAGCAGGCGGAGGAACTTGGTGATCGCGAGAAACTGCCCCGACGTGCCGGCGAGCGCGGCCTGGCGGCGGACGAGCTCGGCGCGCTCCAGCAAGTGCCGGGTGATCAGCGCGTTGCGCATCCCCATCACCCGCGCGACCTCCGATCCGTGGATCGACACATCCTGTTCGCGCGTCGCGAGAACCGCCCGGGCCTGCGTGTCGCGCGCGGCCCCCGCGGTCACGCGGTCGCTGAGGATCGCGATCCCGCCGAGCAGCAGCGCACTCACCAGCGCAAGCACGCCGATCCAGACGTGAAGCAGGAACGCGATGCCGATATAGATCGGCGCCCAGGGCGCATCGAACAGCGCGATGATCGTCGGCCCGGTCAGGGTCCCGCGCACCGTGTCGAAATCGCGCATCGCCTGGCTGCGCTGGCCGGTCGTCGCGCCATCGGTGCCAAGGATCCGGAGCAGGATGCCAGGCGCCGCCTGACGCTCCAGCCGCATGCTGGCGCGCAACAGCAACCGCATGCGCACGGCGTCGAGGATCGCGAACACGACCAGCGCGAGCACCAGGATCAGCGTCAGCAGCAGCAACGTCATCCCGCCCCGCGTGGGCACGACGCGATCATACACCTGCAGCATGAAGATTGACGGCACGAGGTACAGGATGTTCACCAGCCCGGAGAACAGACCGGCGAAGACCAGATGCCGTCGACACCCCCGGACGGCACGCGCCAGTGCATTATGCCCATGGTCGGATGGTGCCGTTACGGGCGCTGGGGAGGACGTCGGCATCGCGTCGTCTTAGCCAGGAAGTTTAAACGAACGGTTTCTCAGGCTTCCCAAGGTCGATCTGCCGCTCGACGAACTCAACGATATCTGAAAGCGCGTGCGGTTTCGCTCCGTGCGACGCGAAGCGTCTGGCCCGAGACCGTCGCGACCGCGATGCTCGCGGCCAGCGCGACAGCATGAACCGGTCGTCGAACCCGGCGAGCCATTCTCCGCCGCCGTGGCATTCAAGACCGACCAGACCCAGTCCCGGCATCCGTTACTGTGGTCATCCTGCGTGTCGCAGGTGTAGTAGTGCCGGGCGCGCCGCTATGGCGTGCAGACACCCACTGAGAGATTACGCAGCGACATGGCCCGCAAGCATTCGAAACACGCCCCTTATGAGGAGCCCGATCGCGAAGACGAGGAAGGCCCGGCACCGGTCGCGCCGTGCTGGCTCTGCGGACGCGTACTCGGCAAGACCATCGTCTGGCATCATCCCGTGCCAAAGAGCCGGGGCGGTCGCGATGTCGTGCCGATGCATCCGATCTGCCAGCAGAGCTTGATGGCGAATTTCACCAATTCCGAACTGCAACGCCACGGCATGAATGTCGACGCGCTGCTCGCCGATCCCACGGTCCGGAAATTCGTGGATTGGGTCGCCAAAAAGGATCCTGATTTCACCGCGACGACGACAAAGAAGCAACGCTAACGAGCTACGCCTCGTGGACCGACCCAGAAAACGGTGTTCACGGCTTTTAAAACACGGCGCGCGTTCGCCTGCATCAATATAGACTTCGAATGCCGCAAGATTGACCGCGTTAAATACCGACCAGCGAGACTCATTGACGTAACAGACCCGGCTATTAAAAACCGGTCATGGCTATGGAGGGGGAGCAAGTGTCCGGCCTTGGCGAAAGGACAACGATCCTTCGCACGCTGGTCGAGACCTATACCCGGCCGCTCAGCCGGTACTTCACGCGGCGCGTCTCCGCGCCACACGACGTCCCCGACCTGGTCCAGGAGGTTTTCCTGCGGCTAAGTCGGCTGGAAGACCCGAACGGCATTCGCCAGCACGACAGCTTCATCTTCGTCACCGCGGCCAATGTCCTGAAGGATCAGGCGCGGCGCAATCAGGCGCGGGGCGCGGGATTGTCGGATCCGATCGACGATCTTTCGCTTGAAGGTTCGGATTTCGCGCCCGACCGCGTCTTGGCGAGTAAGTACATCGCGGACGCGTTGCGTCGTGCGCTTGCCGAACTGCCCGAACGGACACGTGACGTGTTCGTGCTCAGGATGCTGGAGGGATTGAAGATGGCCGATGTCGCGCATGCCATGGCGATCTCGACGCGCGCCGCCGAGAAGCACCAGGCGCGCGCGCTCGCGCATGTCGCGGAACGCCTGAAGGACTGGCATCGGTGAGCGATCCCGTGATGATCGAAGCCGCGGAATGGGCCGAACGGCTGGACCGCGACCCGAGTACCGCAATGCGTGCGCGGTTTAAAGACTGGCATGCGCGACCGGACCACGCTGCAGCCTGGGCGGTGATAGCCCAAGCACGGGCTGCGAGCGCGTCGCTGGCGGACCATCCCGACCTGCTGGCGTTGCGGCACGCGGCCGTGGCGCGCGCTGCGCTGCGCCGCGAGCCGCGACGGGTCGCGCCGTGGATACTGGCCGCTGCCGCCTGTGCCACGGTGGTCGCGCCGCTGGCGCTGTGGCGCTTCGCCGATGACGCGCCCGCCGTGAGGGTAGCCGAAACCCCCGTGTACCGCACGGCGACGGGCCAGCGCCTCATGGTCACGCTGTCCGACGGGTCGCGGCTGACTCTCGATACCGACACGCGGGTCCGGATGGCCTATACGCGCACCGAGGGTCGATTGGTGCTGGAACGCGGACAGGCCTTGTTCGAGGTCGCCAAGCACCAGACCCGGCCGTTCGTCGTCACTGCCGGCGCGCAGGCGGTGACCGCGCACGGCACCGCGTTCGACGTGCGGCTCGAGACCAGCACGGTGCGCGTAGCGCTGCTCGAAGGGCTGGTCAGCGTCGCCGGCAAGGGCGCGCACGGCAAGCCTGTCGCGATGGTGCCGGACGACGTCCTGACCGCATCGGCCAGCGGCGTGTCGGTTCGCCACATGCCCGGCAGCGCGCAGCGGCTGGCAAGCTGGAGCGAAGGGCGGCTCGTGTTCGAGGACGAGGCATTAAGTCAGGCCGTCGCCGAGATAAATCGCTACAGCGTGCAGCAGATCGCGATCGCCGACGCCGCTGCGGGCCGGGTCCGGATCAGCGGCGCGTTTCGGACGGGCGATGTCCAGCCGTTCCTCGACGCGCTCGAACTAGGCTTTCCCGTCAGCGTCGATCGCCACCCTAACGGCAGCATCACGATCGCGTCGAAAAAATAATCGACCCTAGGGCAAAACCCGGTTCGGGTTTTCCAACGTGCCGCGTCTTTAGTGTCAGATCGACCCCGGCAGAGGGATCGCACGAACAGGGAGGGTTGCATGACATCCACAGGCAGGGCCGTGCTGATACGCGGCGTGATGTTGACCGCATTGGCGCTCGGCGCAGGTGGGATCCCGATCGGCGTCACCGCGCAGGCCGCTATCGGCATCCGCATCGCGCGGCAGGACATGAGCACCGCGTTGCTCACCTTCTCGCGCCAGAGTGGCAGGCAGATCCTGTTCTCCCCCACACTCGTCCGCGGCAAGACCGCGCGCGCGGTGGCCGGCCGGATGGACGTCGGCGCGGCGCTGACGACGATCCTGAAAGGCTCCGGTCTCGGCCACCGGCTGACGCCGGGCGGGGCCTATCTGATCATCGACACGCATGCTCAGGCGGCCGAAGCCACGCCAGCGGCGGTTCAGGTCGCCCCGGCGCAGGCGGCAGCCGATCCGGCTGCGACGCAGGTGCCCGAGGAAACCGCCCCCGATATCGTCGTGATCGGCACGGCGGGCGCAGGCACCCGGCGCCAGGATGCGGCGTTCGCGGTCACCACGATCGACAGCAGCATGGCGCAGCGGCTCGGCACTGCCAGCACTGCCGAAGTCCTCCGCGCGGTGCCGGGGGTCAGCACCGAAAGCTCGGGCGGCAAGACCGGCGCCAACATTTTCGTGCGCGGCTATCCATCGGGTGGCGACGCGGAATATGTCACCTTCCAGACGCAGGGCGTGCCCTTCTTCCCGCCGCCGACGCTGTCGTTCCTCGAAAACACACAGCTGATCCGCATCGACGAGACGATCCAGCGCGTCGAAGCGGTGCGCGGCGGCACCGGCGCGCTGTTCTCGAACGGCCAGCCCGGGCTGACCGTCAACCTCGTCCAGCGCGAGGGCAAGCAAACGCCCGCCGGATTGCTGAAACTCAGCGGCACCGATTTCGGCGAGTTCCGCGTCGACAGCTATGTCTCGGGGCCGATCGACGGTAGCACCACCTATATGCTCGGCGGCTATTACTCGACCTCGCGCGGGATCCGCGACGCGCAGTTCGAGGCGGAACGCGGTGGTCAGATCACCGGCAATATCCGCCATGACTTCGACAAGGGCTCGATCTTGGTCTTCGGCCGCTATCTCGACGATCGCGGCCAGTGGCTGCTGCCCATCCCGGTCGTCCAGGACGGCGACAAGATCCGCGAATATCCCGGCTTCGATGCAGGCACCGGAACGCTCGTCGGGCGCGACACGCGGATCGGCGTGCGCAACGACGGCAGCCGGGTCGATCTGGCGGATGGCCGCAGCGCGAAGATCTACAATCTGGGCGGCAATTTCGATTACGAACTCGGCAGCGGCATCACGGTGCGCGATCGCGGCAGCTGGATGGAGGGCGATGCCGACACGATCGGTCTCGTCCCCGGCGGCGCTGCGCCGGTCACCGCCGCAGCCTATGCCGCCGGCCGGGGCGGAACGATCGGATCGCTCACCTTCGCGACCGGCGGTGCGGCAGCCTCGCCCAACCAGGCGGTCGTCGAGGCCGGGCTGTGGAGCGTCGAGAAGCACATCCAGGCCTTCGTCAACGATTTCGCGCTGGAATGGAAAACGGGCAGCAACACGTTGACCGGTGGCGTCTATTACACGCGGTACAAGTCGCGCGACCGGTGGAATCTCGGCAACAGCATGCTGCTCACCGCCGAACCCAATGCGCGGCGGCTGAACCTTACATTCGCGGATGGCCGGATCGTCACGCGCGACGGCTTCTCGGGCGGGTCGACGTTCAAGGTCAACGCGCGCTACACCGGCGAAGACGTCGCGGGCTATGCCGTGGACGAATTGCAGATCACCGACCAGCTGCGGATCGACGGCGGCATCCGGTGGCAGCATCACTCGGTCGACGGCACGCTCGAAAACCTCGCGGCGACGGTCCCGGCGGCGGGTACGGACGGCAATCCGCTGACGCTCTACGACAATGGCGATGCGCAGCTGAACGGCACCTTCCGCACGATCCGCTATCGCGGCGATGCCTGGTCGTGGACCGGCGGCGTCAATTACGACCTGACCCGGCAGATCGGTGCGTTCGTCCGCTACAGCCGCGGCAACAGCTTTCCGTTCTTCGACAATCTGCGCGACGGGATCGACGTCGCACCGCAGGTCGACAGCTATGAAGGCGGCGTGAAGGTCTCGACCGGTATCGCCAACCTGTACGCGACGCTGTTCCACAACACGTTCGACGGCCTTGCGACGACGGTCATCACCAGCGGCGCCCCGATCGCGTCGGTCGGTGGCGCCAAGGCGACCGGCGTCGAGTTCGAGGGGCAGTTGCGGCCGTTCGGCGGCTTCACGCTCAGCGGCTCGGCGACCTATCTCGACGCCAGCTACCGCGACTTCTTCACCGATGGCGGCCGGACCGATCTCACCGGCAATCGGGTTCAGCGCCAGCCGAAATGGCAGTGGCGCGTGACCCCCGCCTATGATCTCGAGCTCGGCGGCGATGCGAAGGCGGGAGTCTATGCGACGATCGGCTATATCGGCGACCGCTTCTCCGACGTCCAGAACGCGCAGGTGCTGCCGAGCTTTTACAAGCTCGACGCAGGCATCACTCTCGATCTGAACCGGCAGGTGCAGTTCCAGGTCATCGGTGACAATCTGACCGACGAAATCGGGCTGACCGAGGGCAATCCGCGCACGCTCGGATCGCAGGGCAGCGGCACGATTCTCGCACGGCCGATCGTCGGTCGCTCGATCCGCTTCGCCGCCGCGTTCAAGTTCTGACACAGGCCAGGGTGATCGATCCCGCCACGTGGGGGGATCGATCACCCTGGCAAAATGGTTGCGATCTTCATGAAAACCCTTTGCCGTTTTGCCGCCCTGGCCTCGGTCGCCGCGATGGCGCCTGCCCAGACCGCTCCGTCCCGACCGGCCGCCTCTCCCGCACCCTCTGCCGCGAAGGCTCAGTCGCCCGCCGATATCTATGGCCCGCTGTTCCAGGCCGTGCAGCAGGGTCACGTCTTCGCGGACGGCAAGACGTTCGTCGATGCCGTCCCCAAGCGCGCGGCCGCGGCGATCATGGCGGACTATGCGCGGACCAGACCCGCCGGCCCGGCGCTGAAGGCGTTCGTGCTCGCCAATTTCGTGGTGCCCGGCGAGAACGACCGGGGCTCGGGCGATCTCAGGTCGCATGTCCGGGCCTTGTGGCCACAACTCGTCCGTCAGCCGGTCGCCCCCGTCGCAGGCAGCTCCGCCCTGCCGCTGCCGGCGCCCTATGTCGTGCCGGGCGGGCGCTTCCGCGAAATCTATTACTGGGACAGCTATTTCACGATGCTCGGGCTGAAGGTCGACGGCCAGCAGCCGCTCGTCGAATCGATGCTCGACGATTTCACCAGCCTGATCGAGCGCTACGGGCATATCCCGAACGGGACGCGGACTTATTATCTCAGCCGGTCGCAGCCGCCTTATTACGCGCCGATGCTCGATCTCTCGACCAACACCGATCCCGCTGTCGCAAAGCGTCGTCTGGCGGCACTGCGCGCCGAGCACGCCTTCTGGATGAAGGGCGGGACCTGCCTCGACGACAAGCCGGCCTGTCTCCGCGTCGTGCGGATGCCCGACGGCAGCGTGCTCAACCGCTATTATGACGACCGCGATACGCCGCGTGACGAATCCTACGCCGAGGACGTCGAGACCGCGGCCAGGGCAGCACCCCGCGCCGCCGCCGATACGCAGCGCAACCTGCGCGCGGGCGCCGAGAGCGGTTGGGACTTCAGCTCGCGCTGGCTCCGCGATCCGCGGTCGCTCGCCACAATCCACACCACCGACATCGTGCCCGTCGATCTCAACAGCCTGATCTGGGCGATGGAACGCCGCATCGCCGCGCGCTGCCAGACCGCCGGCGACACCCCCTGCGTGACCGAATTCACGACCCTGGCGACCAAGCGCAAGACCGCGATCGACCGCTATCTCTGGCAGGTGGCGACCGCGCGCTATGCCGACTGGGACCTGTCGACGCGCATGCCAACGACCAGCATCAATGCGGCGATGCTGCACCCGCTGTTCGTCGGGCTTGCGTCGCCGGCGCAGGCGAAGGCCGTCGCCGCGACGGTGCGCAAATCGCTGGTGGCCGAGGGCGGCCTGCGCACGACGACGCTCAATACCGGGCAGCAATGGGACGAACCCAATGGCTGGGCACCGCTACAATGGGTCGCGATCGCAGGGCTCGAGCGAAACGGCGAACCGGCGTTGGCCAAAGACATCGCCAGACGCTGGCTCGGAACGGTCGGCGCGGCCTATGCCGATACCGGCAAGATGCTCGAAAAGTATAATATCGAACAGCGCATACCGGGCGGAGGCGGCGAATATCCGGTGCAGGACGGGTTCGGCTGGACCAACGGCGTGACTAGCGCGATCCTCGATCGCTTCCCGGACCTGGCCCAGCCGTCGACCAGTGTTCGCAAATAGGATCTCGGCAATAGGATCATTCTTGTCATCGGCCGCCTTTGACGCGACCTGTCGGCTTTGCAGGAGATGACATTGGGTATCGAGCAGTTCACCGGCGACGCAGCGATCACGGAGTCGGACGCCTTGATCGTCGTCGACCCGCAGATCGACTTCTGCCCCGGCGGCCGGCTGGCGGTTGCGGGCGGGAACGAGATCATGGCCGGGATCGAACGGCTCGCTCCGCGATTCCGGCATGTCGTTTTAACGCAGGACTGGCATCCGGCCGGGCACCTGTCCTTCTCGAGCAGCCACCCTGGTCGGCAGCCGTTCGATACCGTGCCGATGCCATATGGCGAGCAGGTTCTTTGGCCCGATCACTGCGTCCAGGGAACCGCCAGTGCCGAGTTCCATCCCGACGTGCAGGGCACCATCCGCCGCGCTCACGTCATCGTTCGTAAGGGGTATAATCCGGACATTGATTCCTATTCGGCCTTTTTCGAGAACGACAAGACGACGAGAACCGGGCTGGCCGGGTATTTGCGGGACAAGCAGGTTCGGCGGTGCGTGTTCGTTGGGTTGGCCTATGATTTCTGCGTCGCCTGGTCGGCACTCGATGCGCGGCGCGAGGGCTTCGACGCGTCTATCCTGACGGACTACACCCGAGCGATCGCAATGCCGGTCGGCGACGGAACGACGGTAGACGTGGCGGAAGCGCAGTTCCGCGCAGCCGGCGTCCGGTTGATATAGACTGCCAAGATGGCGCGGAAGGACGCGCACTTGTCGACGCCGCGAACGCACCCTGCCCTTTCCGTGCCTGATATTATCGGCGGGCACCCTTTGGTCGGCCGAGCGCGACGACGATACCAGCGCCGACAACACCGAGCATCACAACCGCGGGGTGAAGCTTTTGCACCTGCAGCACGCTACTCGACGTGCGCGCGCGGACATGCTGGGTCCCGCGCAGCGCATCGGTCCGCGGATCATAGAGATTGTCGCGGCGTGCCGGATCACCGGGATCCCCGGGCTTCTGCTGCGCGAACGTGCCGACCAGTTCCATGATCCGGTCGCTCAACCGCGGCGCGGTGCGCGAGAGAAGCGAGGCGAGCAGCCCCCCGCCCCCCGCATACAGCGTCCGCCGCGGCGTCTCGCACGCGAACAGCACCGCGTCGGCGACGACCGAGGGGGTGTAGAGCGGCGGTGGCAGGCGCGGTGGCTGATCCATGAAATTGCGCGCATGTTCGGGGAATGGCGTGTCGATCGCGCCGGGCTTGATCAGCGTGACCGAGATGCCGGCCCCCTCCTGCTCGAGCTCCATCCGCAACGTGTCCGTCAGCGCCTGCACCGCATGCTTGGTCGCGCCATAGGGCCCCTGCTCGACGATCGCGCGGTCGCTAAGGATCGAGCCGATATTTACGATCGCGCCGCCTCGCCCGCGCAGATGGCGGGCCGCGACCAGCGATCCGTGCAGCATGCCGAAATAGTTGACGTCGAACACGCGCCGGTGATCGGCGATCGGCACCTGATCGAGTGTGCCGTACGTGCCTGTCGCGGCATTGTTGACCCAGCTGTCGAAGCCGCCGAACGCCGCGACTGCAACGGCGGTGACACGCTCGACCGCAGCCATGTCGCTGACGTCGGCAGCGCACACCGCGATGCGTCCGCCATCGGCCGACAGACGGGCGCGGAGGGCCTCGAGCGCGGTTTCGTTCCGCGCGGTCGCTACGACGGCGGCCCCGCGGCGCACGGCAGCCTCGACGGTCGCGAGCCCGTTGCCGCTGGTAGCGCCAGTGACAACGATGACCTGGTCGCGAAGGGGTTTCAGCGTGATGGCCATGGCGATCAGCGCCCCAGCGGCGACTGGGCGTAACCGGCGAGCAGGGCCGCGACATCGTCATAGATCGCGACCGCGCCCGCGGCATTCAGCCGCTCGTCACTGAACTTGCCCGATCGGACACCAACCGCGGCGATCCCGCATTTGGCCGCTGCCTCGATGTCATAGGGCGTATCGCCGACGACGATCACCTCTGCAGGATCGATCCCCGGCAGCGCCTTCAGCGCGGTGGCGAAAATGTCCGGGGCGGGTTTGGTCCGCTCGACGTCGTCGCTGCTCGTCGTCGCGCCGATCAGATCGCGCGCCTCGAGCAGCGCGATGTAATGATCGAGCTCCGATCCCGACGCCGACGAGGCGAGCACGACCTGCTGCCCAAGACCATGCGCGTGCGCCAGCAGATCATGCGCGCGCGCGAACGGCTTGGCAGTCTCGAGATATTTTGCCTTGAAGATCTCGCCGTGCGTATCGCCGAGTTTCTCCTGCTCCTCCGCGTCGGCACCGGGCAACAGGGTGGGCACGAGCATGTCGGTCCCCTTGCCGATCTGATCGTGGATTACCTGCCGGTCGAAGGACGCCCCGACGCCTGCAAAGGCCTCCTCCCAGGCTAGCACATGCATGTCATTGGTATCGACCAGCGTGCCGTCGATGTCGAAGAGGATGGCCTTGATCTGCATATCTAACTCCCGAATCGAAGTCGCGTTTGCCAGCCGGCATGCCAGCGTCGCGCCGGTGCGCCGGTGAGCGTCGGCGAAGGTTGCTGACATTCCAACGGTCCGCTGTCCGAATTGGCCCCGGCGACGGCAAGCATGGCGGGGCGCGCATCCTCTGCGAAACGGTTGAAGGTGTGATTTTTCGCCGGCGAGAAGCCCAACCTGACGGCCATTTTCGGCAGTTTGCCAATGATCCCCGGCGTTTAGCCACACTGATGAGGATCAATACGAAATATTCCCGACGAATATTCAAGATCGTCAGGAACGATGAGGACATCCAGATCGCTATGTCTCCATCAATATCCGGGGCCTGACGCGTGGCTTGACGGTAGGACACATGAGGCGATGACGCCGCCCGGCGATCTCGTTGTTGTTTCTGCTTAATATGCTTCGTCAAGATGGCCTGATGACTGATGATTTCTTAAGGCGAATTGTAATTTCGAAAGTACAGCACGCCACTTACAAGACGGAGACTTTCTGATGCGCGCACTGGTTTGGCATGGAAAAGGTGATGTTCGGGTCGATACTGTCGCGGACCCAGAGATCAAGCATCCGCGCGACGCGATCATCAAGGTATCGTCGTGCGCGATCTGCGGTTCCGATCTTCATCTGCTCGATGGCTATCAGCCGACGATGCAGGCCGGGGACATTCTTGGCCATGAGAATATGGGCGTCGTCGTCGCACTCGGCTCCGAGGTCACCAACCTGAAGATCGGCGACCGCGTCGTCGTGCCGTTCACGATCAGCTGCGGGGACTGCTTCTTCTGCCGCAAGGGCCTGTTCTCGGCGTGCGAGCGTACCAACCCGAATGCCGAAATGGCGATCAAGGCGATGGGCCATTCGCCTGCCGGCCTATTTGGCTTCAGCCATATGCTCGGCGGCTATTGCGGTGGCCAGGCAGAGTATCTGCGCGTGCCGATGGCCGATATCGGCCCGATCAAGGTGCCCGACAACGTCACCGACGATCAGGCGCTGTTCCTCTCCGATATCTTCCCGACGGGCTATATGGCCGCCGAGAATGCGAACATCGAAGAAGGCGACACCGTGGCGATCTGGGGCTGCGGTCCGGTCGGCCAGTTCGCGATCCGATCGGCGCTGATGCTCGGCGCAGGCCGCGTGATCGCGATCGACGAGGTGCCCGAGCGTCTGGCGATGGCCGAGGCCGGCGGTGCGGAGACGATCAACTTCGCCGAGGTCGACAGCGTCTATGACGAACTCCAGTTCCGCACCAAGGGCCGCGGCCCGGACAGCTGCATCGACGCCGTCGGTGCAGAGGCTTCGGGTCATGGCGCGATGGATGCCGTGATCGACAAGGTGAAGGCGGCGACGTTCCTCGCTACCGACCGCGTGCATGTCCTGCGCGAGGCGATCATGAGCTGCCGGATGGGTGGCACGGTCTCGATCCCCGGCGTCTATGTCGGGATGGGGGACAAGATCCCGATCGGCGCGATGATGAACAAGGGGCTGACGATCAAGACCGGCCAGACGCATGTCCAGGCTTACACGAAGCCGCTGCTGGCGCGCATCGAAGCCGGCGACATCGACCCGAGCTTTGTCGTGACGCACCCGGCGAGCCTCGAGGATGCGCCCGAAATGTATCAGAAGTTCCGCGACAAGCAGGACGGCGTCATCAAGGTCGTGCTGCGGCCGTAACCCTGCCCCACCCCGGTCCGCTCGGCATGCCGATCGGGGTGGCCGCTTCCTATCCACGACCGTCACGAGGAGTTTCCATGAGCGACAAGGTTCATACCCCCGTCCCGGGCAATCCCGCGAGCAAGGGCGCGCCGGATGGCGTCTCGGAGTCGCCTCGCAGCGATACCGACGGCCGCGTTCACGGTCGCAGCGACGGCGGTGAGAGCGCGGGCGGCGCCTATCCCAACCCGCACGAAGGCAAGATCGACGCCGATACCAGCCCCGCGTCGCAGGGCGGCCAGACGGACATCGCCTATCATGGCGGCGGTCAGGCGGGTGAAGACGGGGGCAGCGCCGGCAACGCCGTCGCCGGCTCCAGCGGCGGCGGCGGCACGACGATCGCGGCCGACCCCGATGCCGATCGGACCCCGCACTCGATCGCGGCCGAGCATGGCACGATCAAGGTCGTCGAGACGTCCGGTATCGCCGAGGCCGAGGCGACGGGCAAGGTCGGCACCGATGCACGCTATGAGCACGAACAGGCAAAGCCCGGCGCCGGCTGACGCCAGGACGGCACGCTACCCCCTTATTCAACGTCAACCACGCCACCGGACATTTCGTCTGGTGGTCCAGCAAGGACCATCCCATGTCTGCACCTGAAGATCTGAAAGACATCTACACCGACGAGCTGAAGGACCTGTGGTCGGCGAACGACCAGATGAAGAAGGTCCTGAAGAAGATCACGTCGAAGGCCAGCGATGCCGCGCTGAAGGACATGCTGACCAAGTCGCAGGCGGATATCGAGAAGCATACCGATCTCCTCAAGGAGCTGATCGCGTCGAACGACGAGAAGGTCTCAAAGGAGCATTGCAAGGGCATGGAAGGGCTGGTTGCCGAAGCCACCAAGCATGTCGTCGAAGAGGGTCCGTCAAAGGGTCCGCTGCTCGATGTCATGATCATCGCCCAATATCAGCGGATGACGCATTACGGGATCGCCGGTTTCGGCACGGCCGCAGCCTATGCCAAGGCGCTGGGTCTCAAGAATGATCACAAGGCGCTGAACGCGGCCACCAAGGACATTTACGGTGGCGACGAATATATGACGAAGCTCGCCGAGACGAGCGTCAACATCGACGCGGAAGACGCCTGAAACGATCGCCCGCCGGCTCACCCCGGCGGGCGATGTCCTGCCCCGTAGACGACGGACGCGACAGTCATGACCACCTACCCCTTGAGCGAGCCGGCCCGGATCTTCGCTGACGCATCGTCCGCCGGCGCGACACCGACGGAAGTCGGACGCGGAACGCTCGAGGCGTGCGTCGATATCGTCGCTGGCCTGTCGGAGGCGCGGCAGCGTTCCGTCGCCATCCATATGGACGCTCTCGACCTCCGCTTCGATGCGCGGGAGATCGGCGAACTCCTCCACTATCTCCGCACGGAAAAACCAGGTCTTTCAAACGCGGAAATCACCGAGATCAAGGTCGCCGACCAGTAGCGACAAAGGCGCTCGCGGCGTTCCGCGATTGCCTGTACGCCCCGCGTCTTCCGGATCACACGGACTACGCCGTAGCCCGGCGGGGGCAACCGCGGTGACATTGACCGTCGCTATCATTTGCGACCATCATCACCACATGATCATCTCGCAGGCCGATGCGCGCCGCATTGCCCTTGCAGCCCAGGGGTTCGACCGTCCACTGCCGTCTCGGGTCACGGCGGCGCATGTCCGCAAGGTCGCCGATCGGACGGGCCTTTTCCAGATCGACAGCGTCAACGTGCTGGCCCGTGCGCATTACCTGCCACTGTTTTCCCGGCTTGGCGGCTACGACCGGGCGCTGCTCGAGCGCGCCGCCTGGGGCCCGAAGCCGCATCGCCGGTTCTTCGAATATTGGGCGCATGAGGCGTCGCTGCTGCCGCTCGAGCTTCATCCGCTGCTGCGATGGCGGATGGCCCGCGCTGAACGAGGCGAGATCGGCTACGCCGCGCTTCGCCGCTTTGCGACAGAGCATCGCAGCGAAGCCGACGCCGTGCTGGCGCGCATCGCAGCCGAGGGCCCCCTGACCGCCGCCGATTTCGAAAACGGGACGAGCCGCAGCGGCTGGTGGGAATGGAGCGACGTCAAACACGCGCTAGAATGGCTGTTCTGGTCGGGCCGGATCACGACGGCGACGCGGCGCGGCAGTTTCGCGCGGGTCTATGACCTGCCCGAGCGGGTGCTGCCCCCTGCCGTGCTCGCCATGCCCACGCCGAGCGTTGCCGAGGCGCAGCGGGCGCTGATCGAGCGGAGCGCCCGCGCGCTCGGCATCGCGACCGCTGCCGAGTTGCGTGATTATTTCCGGCTGAAGCCCGTCGAGGCGGATCATGCCATTGCCGATCTGGTCGAGGATCAGGTGTTGGTGCCCGTCCGCGTGGACGGCTGCAGCCAGAAGGTCTGGCTCCACCGCGACGCCGCGGTGCCCCGCCGGGTGCGCGGGGCGGCCTTGCTGGCACCCTTCGATCCGCTGATCTGGGAACGCGGCCGCACCGAACGCCTGTTCGGCTTCCGGTACCGTATCGAGATCTATGTGCCGCAGGCGCAACGCACCCACGGCTATTATGTGCTGCCCTTCCTGATGGACGAGGCGTTGGTCGCGCGGGTCGATCTCAAGGCGGACCGGCAAGCGGGCGCGCTGCTGGCGAAGCGCATAACGTTCGAACCGGGGGCGCCCGACGACACGCTGCCGCGCCTGCAGGTCGAGTTGGAGCGGATGGCGCAATGGCTCGGCCTGTCTGACGTTCGTGTCGGCGACATCATCCGCCCCGCGTGATGCGCGATGCCGCGATCGCAGGATTGCCGCCAAAGGTCAGTGGCCGATCGATCAGAATGTCACGACCACACTGACGGTATCCTGGTAGCTTCCCGCCGTTGGCGTGACCTGCGCCTGATTGATCCTGGCGACATAGGGATAGGTTCTGACCGGGGTCAGGCTGCCCGTTCCGGGGCTTGCGCCGGTAAGCGGGTTGGCTTCGTTCCAGACGGTGACGCCATCCGCATGATAGATCTGATACTGCAACGTCGCGCCCGCGCCGCTGGTCATCTGCCGCCACGCCGCGCCCGTGCCGGCGCCGCCGGGTGTGAAACCGATCCGGTAGACGGCGTCGCGGGTGCAATCGATCTGGACGGCCGAGGTCACCGGCCCGAACTGCGTAACGAGCGCCGCACTGCCGAAGGACAGGTCGGGCGCGGTGATCTTGCAGTCGTTGCCGACCACCAGCGTCACCTGAAGCGTTACGACGACCTTCCCGCTATCATAGCCCGTACAGACGACACCGAGCACATTCACCCCGTTGCAGACGCTATAGTCCCATTGCACCGTCAGTGTGTCGCTATACGTCCCGGCGGCCACATTGGGAGCCGCCGTCAAACGCGCGAACAACGGCGTCGTGAAACTGCTTCCACCGCCCTGCACCGCCAACAGGCTGCCGCTCATATAGTTGACGGTCGACCCTTGCGTGAACGGCGTGGTGCCGCTG